>NZ_VSTH01000169.1 GCF_008123965.1 Bradyrhizobium hipponense
CTCCCCCTCCAGGGGAGGGTCAGAACCTCACGCCGCCTTGGGCAACGCGGCCTTGGTCTCGGCAAAGGCCCAGTCGATCCACTGCGTGAGAAGCTCGACGTCCCTGGCCTCGACAGTGGCGCCGCACCAGATGCGCAGGCCGGCCGGGGCATCGCGGTAGTACGCGAAGTCGTATCCTGCGCCTTCCTTTTCGACCAGTGCAACCAGCTTCTTGCAGAAGTCGGCTTGCGCATCCACCGGCAGCGAAGTGATCGCGGGATCCGTGAACTTCAGGCACACCGAGGTGTTGGAGCGGATCGATGCGTCCTTGGCGAGGAAGTCGATCCACGGCGTCTTCGCTTTCCAGTCGGCCAGCGCCTTGGTGTTGGCGTCGGCGCGCGCGATCAGGGCCTTGAGGCCGCCGATCGATTTGGCCCAGTTCAGCGCGTCGAGATAGTCCTCGACACAGAGCATCGACGGCGTGTTGATGGTCTCGCCGACGAAGATGCCCTCGTTGATCTTGCCGCCCTTGGTCATGCGGAAGATTTTCGGCAGCGGCCAGGCCGGCTTGTAGGTCTCGAGCCGCTCCACCGCGCGCGGCGAGAGAACCAGCATGCCGTGCGCGGCTTCACCGCCGAGCGCCTTCTGCCAGGAGAAGGTGACGACATCGAGCTTCGCCCAGTCGAGCGACTGCGCAAACGCCGCCGAGGTGGCATCGCAAATGGTCAGGCCTTCGCGGGCAGAGCTGATCCAGTCGGCGTTCGGCACGCGCACGCCCGAGGTGGTGCCGTTCCAGGTGAAGACGACGTCGGACTTCGGATCGACCTTGGACAGATCGGGGATCTCGCCGTAGGCCGCGTTGAGCTTGGTGACGTCCTTGAGCTTCAATTCCTTGACGATGTCGCTGACCCAGCCCTCGCCGAAGGATTCCCAGGCGAGCGTGGTGACGGGCCGCGCTCCCAGCAGCGACCACAGCGCCATCTCGACCGCGCCGGTATCGGAGGCCGGCACGATGCCGATGCGATAATCCGCGGGCACCTCAAGCACTTCGCGCGTCAAATCGATCGCGAGCTTGAGCTTGGTCTTGCCGACCTTCGCGCGATGCGAACGGCCGAGCGCTGCGTCCTTGAGATTTTGGGCGTTCCAGCCGGGGCGCTTGGCGCAGGGGCCGGAGGAGAAGTGCGGCACGGTCGGCCGCGAAGCGGGCTTCGCTACAGTCATCGTCTACCCTTCCAGATAGTAAGCCTCCCGTTGGGGGGAGGTGTCCCGCCGCGGCTGATACGGGAATCGGGTAGGCCAGTCAAGGAAGTTCCGGCGGCTCACGGCGGAGTGACGGCGCTTCCGGTGCGATTTTTGGGGATTCCACCTCGGCAAGCGCATTCAGCAGGTCCGTGGCCTCGCTGATCAATTGCGCGGCTCTGCGGCGGCTGCCGACTTTCAAAATGCATTTGTCATTGGCCTGCACGACGTAGTCGTTGCCGACCTTGATCATCGAATAGCTTGTCATCGAAATCCCCGAACCGACCGAGCTCGGTGTCCGACGCTGCCGTAGCACCGTTCGTTCGCGGTTCAACGTGAACGACGGCTGGGTAGTTTACCGGCTCTTAACATGAACGAATGCGCGATCTGAATTTGCTGATTGCGCAACGGCCGTAAGGGTCTGCCTCAAAAGCGAACAGTCATGCCGACATGACTCGCAGCGAATCCGAGCCGCTTGTAGAAGCGCTGCGCATCGACGCGGCTTGCATGCGTCAGCAGCTCGACCAGATTGCAGCCTCGCGCTTTGGCTTGCGCGATCGCCCATTGCACCAATTGCTCGCCGATGCCGCGGCTGCGGTAATCGGAAGCAACGCGGACATCTTCGAGCAGGCCGCGCAAGCCGCCTTGCGAGCTGATCCCGGGCAGGATCGCCAGTTGCAGGCAGCCGACCACCCTGCCCTCGCTCTCAGCAACCACGAGCTGGAGATTTGAATCGCGCTCGATCCGCTCGAAGGCCTCATAGTAGGAGGCAGGCAGCGGGTCCTCGACCTGCTCGCGGGAGCGCCCGAGATGATCGTCGGCGAGCATTGCCACGATCGCGGCAACATCCTCGCGGCGCGCGCGACGGATGGAGATAGGCTCGGCGTTCATGCTGATGCTCTCGAATTCAACGTGCCGGCGGAAGGCCGAGATTGGCCTCGGCGTCGCCGATCCAGCGGCGGACGGCAGCAAAGCGACCGAGATCGAAGCCGCCTTCATGTGCCACACGCGTATAGGCGAGCAGCGAGACGTCGGCGAGCGAAATCACGTCGCCGGCGAGGAAGCGGCTCACCGCCAGGTGCTGTTCCATGCGGTCGAGCGCCGCATAGCCGCGCTTGACCTTGTCCGGATCGAGCTCGGAGGCGTTCCTGCCGAGATAGACCAGCTGGAAGCGGCACACCGCGATATAGGGTTCGTGGCTGTACTGTTCCCAGAACAGCCATTCGTCCATCTTGGCGGCAGCATATGCGTCGCGCGGAATGAGCGCGCTGTCGCGGGCGAGATAGCGGATGATGGCATTGGACTGGGCCAGCGTGCGGCCGTCATCGAAGGCGACAGTCGGTACCTGCCCCGCGCCGTTCATCTTCAGAAACTGCGGCGTGCGCGTCTCGCCCTTGCGCGTGTCGATCTCGATCCACTGGTAGGGCAGCGCGAGCTTGTCGCAGACCCACTTCACCTTCAGACAATTGCCGGAGTTGCTGTCGCCGTAGATCTTCATCGCCGCCGCCCTGCTTTGGCGACAGAGCATCAGGACGGAAAGCACCTGTCAACCAGCGCAAGGCGAAGCGGTGCGTCAGAACTTGTAGCCGAGACCCGCTCGAACGGTGTTGATACTCGTGTCGATGTTGGTGGTGAAGCGGATGTATTCCCATTCAGCGCGCGCGAACAGCCCGCCGACGAGGTTGACGTCAACGCCAAGACCCGCGGTATAGCCGTAGATCATGTGATTGTGCACGGTATCCGTCGCACTCAGCGGCTGCAGCCTCGTGAATGGCCCCAGGATTGTGGCGCTGACCGCATCCTCTACGAGGACGGTGCGCGATATGTCGGCTTTGCCGAGCGCGAAACCGCCGAACACGTAAGGCAGGAAGCAGCCCCAGGCGTAGGCCGCACGGCCACGGAAAGTCGCCATATCCGAGATTGAGATTCCAGCCGACGATGTCACCTTGACATCGTGGAAAAAACCATCGCTCAGCGCGCTGCCACTGACAAGTTCCTTGGACGCTTGTGAGGTGCCACCGAATGAGCCGTGTAGATAGCTCACCTCGAGGCCGAGGACGACGTCATCCCACTGGCCGTTGTATCCGAAGAAGGCGCCGTAGCCGCTCGACCGGGTCGACTGTCCGCCGAGGCCGAGATTCCAGTTCGCCACGTCCATCTGCTGAATAACATTGTGGTCCAGCAGGGTGTCCAGCATCGTCTTGTTGCTGCCGTTGAAATGTTCGTCCGACGCGCCGTAGCCCGCCTGGCCGCCGACATAGCCGCCTTGCCAATTGACACTGGATTTACTCAGTCCGTCGGTGAACCCTCCGCGCAGGATCGGCAGATCAGGCATATCGGCCGCGTGTGCGGCAGACACCGTCCCCAACATCGCCGCCGCTAACAAAAGCCTACGCATCGCAACGCTCCAAATCGGACTCGAACTTTCGCCGATAATCATCGCCTGTTAACCTTAACCAATGGTTGCGGCGGCGGCTTTCATCACCGGGGCCATGAAAAATACACAAAGCAAAACGGCGCGGGAGCATCCCGCGCCGTTAAGAAGTCTTAAGCGATCGAGCGGTCGATCAGCCCTTGGTGATGAGCGGCGCATGGTAGACCGGCGTCGGCTGATCAAGGTTCCAGCGCACGCCGAGCATCAGGTCATGCGAGGTGATGTCCTTGACCGTAAATGGGCTGCCGTTCACCACGGTGACGCCGTCGAAGGAGTGGGTGGGCCCTGTCACTGCGTCCCCCAGGTTGATGTAGCGGTAAGCCAGGTCCAGCGTCACGTTCGGTGTAACCTTGTAAGCAAGACCAGCGTGCACGGCCCATGCGAGATTCCATTTTCCGGAGTCACCCGCATAGGTGACGCTGCTGCTCTGAACGCCACCGGTCGAGATCACGCCGTCATCGCGGAAGCCGCTGAGGCGATTATATGCGCCGCCGATGCCGGCACCGATATAGGGCGTCACGCACCACCAGGTACCGAGATCTACATATGCGTTGGCCATCACCACCCATTCCGACTTGCTGCCGGAATAATTGTCGACAAGGAACTGGTTGTTGGCGACCGCATAGGCAGAGTTCGCAGGGATGTTCTGCGAACCGTGAAGGTTCGCCTTGCCGCGATATTCGCCGGTGAGATCAGCACGGAACCAGTTGTTAAATTGATAGCCGACGCCAAGCTTGTAGAGGGGAGAGCTGTCGAAGCCGAAACCGTTGTCCTGCAGCGAGCCAGGGAAGCTGGTGTTGACCCTGTCGATGCTCACGCTGTGCAGGCTCTTCATGCTCTGGTTGGTCATGCCGATGTCGCCGCGGAGATACCAGCCGCCGAAGTCGGCGGGCGGGGCCGGCGGCGCGTACATGGGAGGCGGAGCCGCGATCGGCATATCGGCGGCGAACGCCATCGACGAGATCAGGGTTGCCGCACCCGCGGCAAGGAGAGACTTAACGCTACGCATTGGCTTCGTCCTTTTGGCCGGTGAGGCAATACGGCGCCTCACGTTCTGGAAACTCACGGCCCGGACGTTGGCAGCAAATGTTTAAGCGCCGCTTAACCCTAATTTTTAAGGTTGATTTTTTCTCACTGCACACGCGGATGCGCCGCGAGCGTTGCAAAACTGCTGCGCCCGCGCGCCGCAATTGCTAACGATTGATGAAGCCCATCGCGGCGAGAAGGAATGCGTTAACGCGTGTGCCGCGGCAGGCTGGGCAGGAACACCGCAAGCAGCCCGATCGCCGGCAGCCAGGCGCAGACCTGATAGACGAACGCGATCGAGGTGTGGTCGGCGAGCTTGCCGAGCACGGCGGCGCCTAAGCCCCCGATGCCGAACGCGACGCCGAAGAACACGCCGGAGATCATGCCGAAGCGATGCGGCACCAGTTCCTGCGCGAACACGATGATCGACGACGTGGTCGAGGAGATGATCAGGCCGACGATCACGGACAGCACCGCACTGCCGGCAAGCCCGGCATAGGGCAGCGCCAGCGTGAACGGCAGCGCGCCGAGAATCGAGATCCAGATCACGATCTTGCGGCCGAAACGGTCGCCCAAGGGCCCGCCGAGAAATGCACCGACCGCGTTCGCTGCGAGGAAGATGAAGAGATAGATCTGGGCAGTCTGTGTCGACACGCCGAAGCGGTCGATCAGGTAGAAGATGTAGTAGCTCGACAGGCTCGACACGTAGAGCTGTTTTGAGAACAGCAGTGCCACCAGCACGGCCAACACAACGACGACCCGGCGCGAGCTCGGCCCGCCCGGCTGGGTATGAACCGGTGCCGCCTTCCTTGTCGTGATCTGCGGCGCGTACCAGCGGCCGATGCGCCAGAGGATGACGATCGCGAGGAACGCGATCGAGGAGAACCAGGCGATGCTGCCCTGCCCGAACGGCACGACGATGAGCGCGGCCAGCAACGGCCCCATCGACGTGCCGAAGCTGCCGCCGAGCTGGAACACCGACTGCGCAAAACCGTAGCGGCCGCCGGATGCAAGCCGCGCGATGCGCGCGGATTCGGGGTGAAACACCGCCGAGCCGAGACCGACCAGCGCGGCTGCGACGAGGATGACGAGATACTGGTGCGCGGCGCTGAGCAGCAGCAGGCCGAAGAAGGTCGAGGCCATGCCGATCGCCAGCGAATAAGGCTGCGCCTTCTTGTCGGTGTAGTGCCCGACCACCGGCTGGAGCAGCGAAGCCGTGAACTGAAACGCCAGCGTGATCATGCCGATTTGCGCGAAGTCGAGCGCGTAGGTGTCCTTCAGGATCGGATACACCGAAGCGATCAGCGACTGCATGGTGTCGTTGAGGAAGTGCGAGAAACTGATGCCGGCGAGCACGACATAGGCCGGCCCCGCGCCCGGCTTGGCAGCGGCCGTCTTGGTCGCGGCCGGCACGACGGCGACCGGCTCGGTCAGCGTTTCCTCGGAGACGACGACAGGCTTGTTCAAAGGCTCGATCCCGGCAGACGCGGCGAACCGCCGCATCCGCTAGTTACGATGCAAGCAACAGCCGAGCCACCGCCAATCGTCGATGGCTGGGATGCGCCTTGAGCTGCGGGTCCACCTCGGTGAACCCGTCGGGGCCTGCATGGTTCGAGACGCCCGCTTGAGGCGGGCTCCTCACCATGAGGGTCTGAGATTTCGCCGAGCAGCAGACCTCATCCTGAGGGCCCGCCAAAGGCGGGCGTCTCGAAGGATGGGCTGCAGGCGCCTAAGCCGCCGCGTGGCCGAGCGCGGAGACGATGGTGTCGACGACGTCCTCGACCAGGACGCGATCCTCGCCCTCGCCCATGACGCGGATCACGGGCTCGGTGCCGGAGGAGCGGATCAAGAGCCGGCCGTGGCCGTTGAGCCGGTTCTCGCCGTCGGAGATCGCCGATTTGACGTCCTTATCGTCGAGCGGCTTGCCGCCCTTGTGGCGGACGTTCTTGAGGATCTGCGGCAGCGGATCGAAGCGGTGGCAGACCTCGGATACGGGTCGGCGCAGCCTCTGCACCACTGCCAGCACCTGCAAGGCAGCAACAAACCCATCGCCGGTGGTGGCATAATCGGACAGGATGATGTGGCCGGACTGCTCGCCGCCGAGATTGTAGCCGCCGTTCAGCATCTGCTCGAGCACGTAGCGGTCGCCGACCGGCGTGCGCACGAGTTCGAGCCCCTGCCCGTTCAGGAAGCGCTCCAGCCCGAGATTCGACATCACGGTCGCAACGATGCCGGGCCGCGACAGCCGGCCGTCTTCCTTCCAGCTCTGCGCGATCACCGCGAGCAACTGGTCGCCGTCGACGAGATGGCCGCGCTCGTCGACCAGGATGACGCGATCGGCATCGCCATCGAGCGCGACGCCGATGTCGGCGCGCATCTCGCGCACCTTCTTCGACAATGCTTCCGGCGAGGTCGAGCCGCATTCCTTGTTGATGTTGAAGCCGTCCGGCTCCACCCCGATCGGCACCACGTCGGCGCCGAGTTCCCACAGCGCCTCCGGCACCACCTTGTAGGCGGCGCCATTGGCGCAATCGACCACGACGCGCAGGCCGTCGAGCGACAGATCGCGCGGCAGCGTGCGCTTGGCGAATTCGATGTAGCGGTCGTGGACGCCGTCTATGCGGCGGGCGCGTCCCAGGCTGGCGCTCTGCGCCAGCCGCTTGTCCAGCGATTCGTCGAGCAGCAGCTCGATCTGCTTCTCGACGTCGTCGGAGAGCTTGAAGCCTTGCGGGCCGAATAGCTTGATGCCGTTATCCTCGAACAGATTGTGCGAGGCCGAGATCATCACGCCGAGATCGGCGCGCATCGACTTGGTCAGCATCGCAACCGCCGGCGTCGGCATCGGGCCGACCAGCAACACGTCCATGCCGACCGAAGTGAAGCCCGCCACCATGGCATATTCGATCATGTAGCCCGACAGGCGGGTGTCCTTCCCGATCACGACGCGATGGCGGTGGTCGCCGCGCTGAAACGCCAGGCCTGCGGCCTGGCCGACCTTGAGCGCGAGCTCCGGCGTGATCAGTCCGTTGGCGCGGCCCCGAATCCCGTCCGTCCCGAAATATTTGCGGCTCATATCGTCCCCCAGGCAACAACCAGGGATCCCGACTACAACCACGGGATGCCCGAACGGGCCCCGCATCCCTGATTTGCTGAGGGTCTTATAAGGCCATTGCGGCTAACTTGGCTTCAAAAAATATGATGAATCATTACGGAACCGGGGCGGTAGCGGCCCAGATAACTTATTGTTAACATTATATTTCCGGCTCGCCGGCCGGAACGGAGTGGAACCCGCCGCCTAGTCAGTGCGTTTGATGTGGCTGTCCCCAAGGCTTGGCGGCGGCTGGATGACGCTGACGGGATCGGAGCCGGGGAAGGTCTCTTCCAGTCCCTCTTCCAGCGCTTCTTCGAGCCGGAGCTTCTCCTTGATCTCTTCCGGCGTCGGCTGGCTGCGCGGTCTGGTCATGGCGCCCTCCCTGCAGAGGATCTGCAAACGATTTGGCTGTGCGTCCAACCATGGTAGATGACCCCTAAATCTTCCGATGCAAGACTTTTCGATACAAGAGGGGCGGGGAAACGTTCATGAAGCACATCACCTGTATCGACGATCTCCGTACGCTGCATCAGCGCCGCGTGCCGAAGGCGTTCTTCGATTATTGCGACCGCGGCTCCTATGCCGAGGAAACGCTGCGCGCCAACCGCGAGGACATGCAGGCCATCAAGTTTCGCCAGCGCATCCTGGTCGATGTCTCCAAGCGCGATACCGCGACCACCATTCTCGGCGAACCCTCGACCATGCCGCTGATACTCGCGCCCGTGGGCCTGCTGGGCATGCAGCACGGCGACGGCGAGATCCACGCCTGCCGCGCCGCGCAGGCCGCCGGCATCCCGTTCACGCAATCGACGATGTCGATCTGCTCGATCGAGGACATCGCGGCCAGCGTCGAGAAGCCGTTCTGGTTCCAGCTCTACGTGATGAAGGACCGCGGCTTCATCAAGGAGCTGATCCAGCGCGCGATCGCGGCCAAGTGCAGCGCGCTCGTGCTCACCGTCGACCTCCAGGTGATCGGCCAGCGCCATGCCGACATCAAGAACGGCATGACGGTGCCGCCGGAATGGTCACTGTCGAAGCTGATCGATTTCGCGACCAAGCCGGCCTGGGTCTCCGGCGTGCTGCAGGGCAAGCGCCGCACCTTCGGCAATCTCGCCGGTCATCTGAAGATCAGCGACGACATCACGTCGCTGTCGACCTGGATCAACTCGCAGTTCGACACCTCGCTGAACTGGAAGGACATCGACTGGATCCGCAGCATCTGGCCGGGCAAGCTGATTCTGAAGGGCATCCTCGACGTCGAGGACGCCGAGCTTGCCGCCAAGACCGGCGCGCAGGCCCTCGTTGTGTCCAACCATGGCGGCCGCCAGCTCGACGGCGCGCCGTCCTCGATCGAAATGCTGCCCGAAATCGTCGACGCCGTCGGTGAGAGGATGGAGATCATGTTCGACGGCGGCATCCGCTCCGGCCAGGACGTGATGCGCGCGCTCGCGCTCGGAGCAAAGTCCTGCATGATCGGCCGCGCCTATGCCTATGGCCTGGGCGCCGCCGGCCAGGCCGGCGTCGCCAAGGCGATCGACATCATCCAGAAGGAACTGCTCACGACCATGGGCCTGTGCGGCGTCAACCGGATCGACGAGATCGACGATCACGTCATTGCGGAGTAACTTTCGTAGCAACCATTAAAGC
>NZ_VSTH01000017.1 GCF_008123965.1 Bradyrhizobium hipponense
TATTAGCGCGCCGGACTATGATGGCCTCGGTCCGTGAGGAAGGGCCCAGCTCGGGCGGCCACCCGGGCTGGGCCATTCCTCACGGAACGAGGCCATCATAGTCCGGCGCGCTAATACAAGGGTGGGCAAAGGCGCCTTTGCGCCGTGCCCACGATCTTTCAACAAATTCGCAGGGGATTGGTGGGCACGCTTCGCTTTGCCCACCCTACGGCACTGTGGTTATGGATCCCGGATCTGCGCGCGCTTGAGGCGCGCTTGTCCGGGACGACAGCAGGGGTGTGGCTACGCCCCAAAGCTCTTCGGCGAGCCCGCGACCGCGACGCCGCCGCCGGTGGTCACCTTCATCACGGCCAGCCCGCGCTCGTTGGTGCCATCGGCGCGGAAGCGGAACAGACCGTCGATGCCGGCAAAGCCGGAGGGGTTGGTGAGCACATCAGAAGAGAAGCGTGTGGTGCCTTGGGTGCGCGCGAGCGCGGCGACGAGCGCCACCGCGTCATAGGCAAGCGTTGCAGTGCGGATCGGCTCGGCGCCGTATTTGGTGCGGTAGCGGCCGGAGAAAGCACGGAAGCCGGCCGGATCGGGCGCGGCATAGAGGCCACCTTGCAAGTTCGAGCTGGCATAGACGCGCGGATTGTCCCACAGGCCGGTGCCGAGCAACTGGATGTTGCGCAAGTTCGCGCCCGCCGCAGTCATCGCATCCGCCACCGCCACGACGGCGTCGCCGTCATCGGCGATGAACAGCACGTCCGCGCTGCCGAGTTGCTGCGCCACGGTCCGCGCCGGCGCGGCACGATCGGCGCCGTATTTCTCGAACGCGACAATGCGTCCGCCACGCCGCGGCACGGCCGCCTTCACCGCCGCCTCGACGACATTGCCATAGGCATTGTCGGGCACGAGCACGGCGACGGAGCGCTTACCGACGCTGGCCGAATATTCGACGATGCGGTTGACGTCGGACTCCGGCAGGAAGCTGAGCAGATAGACGCCGCGGCCTGCGATGGAAGAGTCGGTCGAGAACGCCATCACCGGGATGCCGCGCGTGCGCGCGACCTGCGCCACCGCAGGCACCGACTGCGCGAACAATGGCCCCAGAATGATTTCGGCGCCTTCGTCGACCGCCTGCTGCGCACCCGCCTGTGCGCCTTGCGGGCTGCCGTTGTCGTCCTTGATCAACAGCTGAATGTTGGGATTCTGAAACTCGGCCAGCGCCATCTCGGCGGCGTTGCGCATGGATTGCGCGGCAAGGCCGGCATTGCCAGCGGCCGAAAGCGGCAGGATCACGGCGACCTTCACCCCGCCGGTGCCGGCGGTGGCGGCTTGCTGCGGCGGACCCGCCGGCTGGGCCGGGGGCGCGGAGCTGCTGAAGGGATTGGAGAACTGGCTGAGGCTCTGCTGCACGCCGGCGCAGGCCGACAGCAGCGGCGCGCCAAGCAGCAGGCCAAGCGCGCTCCGCCGGGTCGCCCCCGACGATCGGGGCCCCGGAGAGGACGGCTCCTCCGAAGAGGGGGATCTGGGATAACGCGGGCCCACCATGGCAACTCTTCTTCCGACCGGCCGTCCAGCCCGTCACACAACTCTACCGCGACAGAAGCCGCGGATTCAGGCATATTGTCGGCAAATAGTTAACCAAAACAAAAGGATAATGACCACTTAATGCGGCCGCCCCTCAGGTCCTGGCTAGCTGTTCGCCGTCACTCCCCCAGCATCAAGGCGGCGTTTCCGCCGCGAATATGGCGCCGGCACCCCACTCCCTCTCGAATGTGATGCCGGATGGATCACATTCCCGTCCTTCCTCGCCCCATGACCGGTATCTTGGCCAGTACCCCTGGCCCGTTAGCCCGCCCCGGTCCGATCTTTTTCGCAGGACCGGTTCCCAGCCCTCCGGATCATGCCTAAGTTCGTTTCATTATGCGCGCAAAGCCGGCCCCGATAAATACACCTGAGACTACGGAAGCCGCCTCGCGCGGTTTCTCCATCGACGCCCATCGGCTGGCGGCGCCAAAGGCTGCGCCGGGGCTGCATCTGGTCGCGACCCCCATCGGCAATCTCGGCGACATCACGCTGCGCGCGCTGCAGACGCTCGCCGGCGTCGACATCATCGCCTGCGAGGACACCCGCATCACGCGGCGCCTGACCGAGCGCTACGACATCTCCGCGCAGCTCAAGCCCTATCACGAGCACAACGCCGAGGCCGCGCGTCCGAAAATCCTGGAGCGGCTTGCACAAGGCGGCTCGGTCGCGCTGGTGTCGGACGCCGGCACGCCGCTGATCTCCGATCCAGGCTTCAAGCTGGTGCGCGAGGTCTGCGCGGCCGGCCATGCCGTATACGCGCTGCCTGGCCCGTCCTCGGTGCTGGCGGCGCTGTCGGTTGCGGCGCTGCCGACCGACCGCTTCTTCTTCGAGGGCTTTCTGCCGGCCAAATCGGCCGCGCGCCGGACCCGCCTTGCCGAGCTTGCCCGCATCGATGCGACGCTGGTGATGTTCGAGTCCGGCAACCGCGTGCAGGACACGCTTGCCGAGCTCGCCGGGATCATGGGAACGCGCGAAGCCGCGATCTGCCGCGAGCTGACCAAGCTGCATGAGGAAATTTCGCGCGCGCCGCTGAGCGAGCTGGCACGCGAGGCGGACACGCTGGAGACGCGCGGCGAGTTCGTGCTGGTGATCGCTCCGCCCGCGGCCGACGCCGAGGTGATGACTGCGGACGCGCTCGACGATTTGCTGCGAGGCCAGCTTGCGACCCAAACCGTCAAGGATGCCGTGGCCCATGCGGTCGAGCTGTCCGGGCGGCCGCGCCGCGAGGTCTATGCCCGCGCCCTCGAGCTGGCGAAGGATTTGCGGGGCGGCGATGGCGAAGACTGACGGCGTCACGCCGGCGGAACCGAAGGTCGCCTCGCCCGAACGCGTCGCCGCGTTCCGCACCGGCATCTCGGCCGAGAGCCGCGCCGCCGCCTTTCTCATGGCCAAGGGCTATCGCATCCTCGCAAAACGCTACCGCACGCCGCATGGCGAGATCGACATCGTGGCGCGCCGGCGCAATCTGATCGCCTTCGTCGAGGTCAAGGCCCGTGCGACGTTGGATGATGCCGCCTTCGCCGTGACGCCGCGCCAGCAGCAGCGCATCATCGACGCAGCGCAAGGGTGGCTTGCCGCGCATCCCGAGCATGCGGAATTTGAACTGCGTTTCGATGCCATGCTGATTGCGCCGCGGTCGCTTCCGCGCCATCTGTTGGCGGCATTCGACGCCTCGACCTGAAAGGCAGACCATGAAACTGAACGTCGCCGTCCAGATGGACCCAATCGCCCGCATCAATATCCGCGGCGATTCCACCTTTGCGTTGCTGCTGGAGGCGCAGAAGCGTGGCCATGGCCTGTCCTATTACACGCCGGACAAGCTGTCGCTGGTCGGCGATGAATTGGTCGCGCCGGTCCAGCTCCTGACCGTACGCGACGAGCCCGGCGATCACTTCACCCTCGGCGAGCCCCGGCGCGAGGCGCTGAACGGCTTTGACGTGGTGCTGCTGCGGCAGGATCCGCCGTTCGACCTCGCCTACATCACCTCGACGCATTTTCTGGAGCGTATCCATCCGAAGACGCTGGTGGTGAACGACCCGGCGTCGGTGCGCAACGCGCCGGAAAAACTGTTCGTGATGGACTTTCCGCAGCTGATGCCGCCGACGCTGATCTCGCGCGACCTCGACGAGATCAACGCGTTCCGCGACCGGCATGGCGCTGTCGTGATGAAGCCGCTGCACGGACATGGCGGCGCGGCGGTGTTCCGCGTGATGCCGCAGGACATGAATTTCGGCTCGCTGTTCGACATGTTCACGGTGACGTTCAAAGAAGCCTGGGTGATCCAGCAGTTTATCCCCGAGGTGAAGCACGGCGACAAGCGCATCATCCTGGTGGACGGCGAGTTCGCCGGCGCTGTCAACCGCGTGCCAGCTGCGGACGATCTCCGCTCCAACATGGTGCGCGGCGGCGCAGCGCAGGAGACCGAGCTCACCCCGCGCGAGCGCGAGATCTGCGCCACCGTCGGCCCGGCGCTGCGCGAGCGCGGCCTGTTGTTCGTCGGCATCGACGTCATCAACGGCAGCCTCACCGAGATCAACGTGACCTCGCCCACCGGCATCCGCGCCATCGCGCGGCTCGGCGGACCGGACGTCGCTGCCAAGATCTGGAACGCGATCGAGCGCAAGCGGGCGAAGTAGGGCTCAATCTTCGCAGCCTCCACAACGTCGTCCTGGCGAAAGCCAGGACCCATTACCCCGACTGCTTGTTTGGCGAAGACTTAGGCGTTGGTACTTCCATCTTCTAAGATCGAGAGATCACGCGGTATGGGTCCTGGCCTTCGCCAGGACGACACCGAAGATGTGGCGCATTGCTTCCCTCTCGCTGCCACGACGACACGGCGCCAAGCGGACAAGCCACTAACCACCCATTCACCATGACGCCGCGCGTCACCGATCGCGCCTGTCGCCTTACGTGAATCTACGGGGGGCCGCGGCCGGCCGAATAACGCGGCATTCACCATGCGCCCAGAACTGGCACCGTGAGCGGGCATCACATTCGGCCTCGCAACACCCCTTATACTTTTACTCCCTACTCATCGATGCGGGGGACCCGCCAGGTGCGGTTCGTGTGCCCCGCGTGAGAGTAGAGGCGTATGAATACCGCACGCATTGTCGTTCTCGTCATCGCGCTTGGCGCCGGCGGCGTCGCTGCGTATCTGGCGAGCGGCTATGACAACAAGCCGGCTCCCGCCGCACCCGTCGCCGAGAAGCTGCCGACGGTCGAGGTTCTCGTCGCCAAGACCGACATCGGACTCGGCCAGTATGTAAAGGCCGAAGACCTGCAATGGCAGATCTGGCCCGCGGCGACCGCCAGCAGCGCCTTCATTCGCCGCGACAGCCGGCCGGAGGCGCAGGTCCAGATCGCAGGCTCGATCGCGCGCGTGCCGTTGATGCAGGGTGAGCCGATCCGCGAGCAGAAGCTGGTGAGGGCCGACGGCTCCGGTTTCATGGCCGCGATCCTGCCGACCGGAATGCGGGCCGTCTCCACCGAAATTTCAGCCGAGACCGGCGCCGGCGGCTTCATCCTGCCGAACGACCGCGTCGACATCGTCCTGACCCGCCGGTTGAAGAATCCTGAGGGCAACAACAGCCCGGCCGGCGGCAACGATCTGATCCTGTCCGAGACCATCCTGAACAACATCCGCGTGCTCGCGATCGACCAGGCGCCGAAGGAAAAGGACGGCCAGACGGCCGTGCTCGGCAAGACCGTCACGCTCGAGCTCAGGCCCGACCAGGTCGCTGTGCTCGCGACGGCGCGCCAGGGCGGCACGCTGCAGCTCGCATTGCGGAGCATCGTCGATTCCAAGGCGTCGGACGATCCTTCCGAAGATCGGGCCGTCAAACGTCCCGAAGGCGTCAACGTGATCCGCTACGGCGTGCAGGTGCGGCAACTAACGTCACAGAAGTGATGGGGACACCCAAGATGAGACACCCAAGATGAGACATGGGGACGATCGGACGGCGCTGCGCATTCGGGGGAATGGCGCACGCACCTTCTGGGCAGGGGTCGTGCTGATGCTGGGGCTGGTCGCAGCGCCGCACCGGGTCAGCGCTGCGGATGCGCCGGTCGGCGACCAGGCACCGTTGCAGGCGGCGGATCTCGGCGTGGCGCCAGTCGCGACCGTCGCGTCGGGGAGGACGCGCTTTCTGTCGCTCGGCGTCGGCAAGTCGGTCGTCATCGACCTGCCGCGCGAGGTCAAGGACGTGCTGGTGGCCGATCCCAAGATCGCCAATGCGGTGATCCGCTCGGCGCAGCGCGCCTATATCATCGGCGGCCAGGTCGGCCAAACCAACGTGGTGTTCTTCACCGCCGACGGCCAGCAGGTTGCCTCCTACGACATCGCCGTGAAGCGCGACCTTAACGGCATGCGAACCGCGCTGCGCCAGTCGCTGCCGGGCGTGCAGATCGAGGGCATCGGCGACAGCGTGATGCTGACCGGCTCGGTGTCGAGCCCGGTCGAAGCCCAGCAGGCCGGCGAAGTCGCGGCCAAGCTCGTCGGCGGCGCGGACAAGGTCGTCAACAACATCATCGTGCGCGGCCGCGACCAGGTGATGCTCAAGGTCGTCGTCGGCGAGGTGCGCCGCGACATCGTCAAGCAGCTGGGCGTCGATCTCAGCGCCAGCCTGAACGCCGGCACTGCGGTGGTGAATTTCAACAATTCCAATCCCTTCGCGGTCAGTGGCGGGCCGATCGTCAGCAATAACGGGCTTGGCATTACGGGGCTCGCCAAGGGCGTCGCCACGGTCAACGCCACGATGCGCGCGATGGAAAGCGCGGGCGTGATGCGGACGCTGGCCGAGCCGAGCCTGACGGCGATCTCGGGCGAATCCGCGACCTTCATCGCCGGCGGCGAATTCCCGATCCCGGGAGGCTACGCCTGCGATCCGACCACCCATGTCTGCACCACCCAGATCACCTACAAGAAGTTCGGCATCTCGCTGAACTTCACGCCGGTCGTGCTGAGTGAAGGCCGGATCAGCCTGCGGGTGATGACCGAGGTCTCGGAGCTGTCGAGCCAGAGCGCCATCACCGTGACGCAGGCGCTGTCCTCGACCTCGACCAACTCCATCACCATTCCTTCGATCCAGACCCGCCGCGCCGAGACGACGCTGGAAATTCCCTCCGGCGGCTCGATGGCGATGGCCGGCTTGATCCAGCAGCAGACCAAGCAGGCGATCAATGGCCTGCCCGGAGTCGATCAGGTGCCGATCCTCGGGGCGCTGTTCCGGAGCCAGGACTTCGTCAACAACGAGACCGAACTGATGGTGATCGTGTCGCCCTATGTGGTGCGCGCGGTTGCCCAGAAGGAATTGTCGCGGCCCGACGACGGGTTTGCGCCGGCCTCGGATGCGCAGACGGCGCTGCTCGGCCGCATGAACCGCCTCTACGGCATCGCGCGCCGCGTC
The DNA here is from genome assembly GCF_008123965.1 of Bradyrhizobium hipponense. Lineage (GTDB taxonomy): Bacteria > Pseudomonadota > Alphaproteobacteria > Rhizobiales > Xanthobacteraceae > Bradyrhizobium > Bradyrhizobium hipponense. The sequence continues at coordinate 6,978 of NZ_VSTH01000017.1, forward strand.
GATCCCATCAACGGCGCCGAGAGCGATTTCGGCTTCATCATCGACTGAGACGAACGGCGGCCTTGGGGGACGGGGCAATCAACGGGGCAAGAGGGGATGAAGCGATGACGAAGACTTTGGCCGATCGACGTCGCAACCTGCGTGTCGCGTTGGCGCTGACGGGACTTTCCGTCATGCTCGGCGCCTGCAACACCACCGGCGAGATCGTCACGCAGACGGTGCCGACCGATTATCGCCAACGCCACCCGATCGCGGTGCAGGAAGCCAAGCGCTCGATCGTGATCTTCGTCGGCAAGGCTCGCGGCGGCCTCTCGGCGGCGCAGCTCTCGGACGTCTCCGGCATTGCCCGGGACTGGGTGCGCGAAGGCACTGGCTCCGTTGTCGTCGATGTCCCCGTCGACACCGCGAATTCGCGCGCTGCGGCGGCGACCTATCACGAAATCCGCTCCGTGCTCGCATCCGGCGGCGTGCCGTCGCGCGCCATCGTCCAGCATCCCTATCGTCCCGAGGATCCCGGGCTGCTGCCCACCATCCGGCTGAGCTATTCGAAAATCGCGGCGGTCGCCGGCCCCTGCGGGCTATGGCCGGAAGACGTCGGACCCTCGATCCTCGACCCCGGCTACAACGAGAACCGGCCATATTTCAACCTGGGCTGCGCCAGCCAGCGCAATCTCGCGGCCATGATCGACAATCCCGCCGACCTCGAGCAGCCGCGCGCGGAGACGCCAGCCTATACCGCGCGGCGCGACATCGCGTTCGAGCGCTACCGCAAGGGCACGACGACCGCGACCACCTATCCCGAGGCTGACAAGGCCAAACTCAGCGACACCGGCAAATGACAAGCGTCAACGACGAAGAAGCGGACGATCCGCAGCACCCCGAGGAACACATTGCGCCGGTTCCCCGGATCTCGGTGCAGGCCTTTTGCGAGACCGAGCAGACGCTCGCCGCGGTGACCGCGGCAGGGCAAGACCGCCGGCTTGCCAAGGCGCATCTCACCGCGAAGGACGGCGGCCTCGCCGCGGCGATCGAAGTCTATGAAACGATGCCGACGCCGAACGTGATCGTCATCGAATCCGACGGCACCCGGGACATTCTCGAAGGCCTCGACGACCTCGCCGGCGTCTGCGATCCCGGCACCCGCGTGGTCGTGATCGGCAATCCCAACGATACGGCCCCCTATCGCGAGCTGGTCCGGCGCGGGGTCAACGACTACGTGGTCGGGCCGGTCGAGACCATCGACGTGGTGCGCTCGATCTGCAGCCTGTTCTCGGCGTCCGAAGCCATCATCACCGGCCGCGTCATCGCGGTGGTCGGCGCCAAGGGCGGCGTCGGTGCCTCCACCGTCGCGCACAATGTCGCCTGGACCATCGCGCGCGACCTCGCGCTCGATTCCGTCGTGATCGATCTCGACCTCGCCTTCGGCACCGCGAGCCTCGACTTCAACCAGGATCCGGTGCAGGGCATCGCCAACGCGGTGCTGTCGCAGGACCGGCCGGACACCGCGCTGATGGAGCGCCTGCTCGCCAAATGCACCGAGCGCCTCAGCCTCTTGGCGGCGCCCGCGACGCTCGACCGCGTCTACGATTTCGGCGCCGAAGCATTCGACGCGGTGTTCGATACGCTTCGCATGACCACGCCGTGCATCGTGCTCGACATTCCCCATCAATGGTCGGCTTGGACACGGCGCGCGCTGGTCAATGCCGACGACATCGTGATCGTGGCGGAGCCGGATTTGGCAAATTTGCGCAACACCAAGAACATGCTGAGCGTGCTGAAGGCGGCGCGGCCGAACGACCGTCCGCCGCTCTATTGCATCAACCAGGTCGGCATGCACAAGCGGGCGGAGATCGAGGTCAAGGCGTTCGTCAAGACCATGGAAAGCCAGCCGATCGCCGTGATCCCGTTCGATTCGAAACTGTTCTCTGCCGCGGCCAACAACGGCCAGATGATCGCGGAGGTCTCGAAGAGCCACCGCATCACCGGGCTGTTCCAGAACATGGCGAACCGCCTCGCCGGGCGCGGCGAGGTAAAGAAGCCGAAGCGCTCGCTGTTCGGACCGCTCTTGAAGAAGCTGAAGGGCAGGACGAGACGAGGACCCGCCCCGCATCGCAAGGCCTCGTAGACGCAACAGCGGTGCTCTCTCCGTCCCCTTCCCCCTTGTGGCAGGGTGATCGCATATGAAGAGAAGCGTGGCGGGCAGCTTGCCTGCGGCCCATCCTTCGAGACGCCCGCCTACGGCGGGCCCTCAGGATGAGGTCGCGTTTTGCGGCGAGATATTAGACCCTCATGGTGAGGAGCCCGCCAAGCGGGCGTCTCGAACCATGCAGGCCGAGCTCATCCGGCAGCCTCCCGCTGGCATATGCGATAGCCCTACCCCACAAGGGGGAGGGAACGCACCTCCGCGAGGCGCTAGGCGAGTCTCATCCCATAAGGTCTAAGAGCGGCGGGCTACTTCTCCGCCCGCTGCTGCTGCTTCTTCGCCAGCAACTGGCGTAGCGCCGTGACTTTCGCCGCCGCTTCGGCCGGCGGCAGATCGCCCTTCACGATGGTTTCCGCCTCGGCCAGTTTTCCTTCCAGTCCGAGGACGAGGGCGAGGTTGGCCCGCACGCGCGAGGAGGCGGGGCTGCGTTCATGCGCGCGGCGCAGCGTCTCCTCAGCCCTCGGCAGATTGTTCTGCAGCATGTAGGACAGGCCGAGATTGGACAAAACCTGCGGCTCGTCGGGCACGATCTTGAGCGCGGCGGCGTAATATTGCTGCGCTTCCTCGTTGCGGCCGAGCTGGTCGAGCGCGGCGCCCTGCGCCGACAGGATGTGCCAGTCGGGATCCTCTGGCGTGTGCGCACGGCTCAGGACGTCGAAGGCCTGCTGGAAATTACCGCCATCGGCGAGCGCGCGGCCATAGCCGGCGAGCAGCGCCTTGTTGCTGGGATGGGCAAGCACGGCCTGCTCCAGCACCGCGACCGCCTGCGCACGCTGGCCGGTATCGCGCAGCGCCTTGCCGTATTCGATCGCGATGTTGGGATCGCTCGGCCTGGCGCGATAGCGCTCGCGAAGCGCATCCATGTCCGGCTTCGCATCCGCCTTGCCCGCCGATTCCGGCTTGCCGCCGAGCGCGCCGGTCACGTCCTCCAGGCTCATAGTCTGGCAACCGCCGAGGGCAAGCGCCAGGAGCGCGGGAAACAGAAATCTCGCCGTGGGGGAGGCGAGGGGCGAACGCTTGGACATACTCTGATCACTCGGCGACTGATCAGAGATGCTTACCGATTAACGCTAAAGTCCCGTTAAGGAAGCGGGCGCGTCTCTTGTTTGAGCATGATCTCTTTCGGAAAACCGCTGCACACTTTGCGATCGCGCGGCCCCTCGGGTCCGGATCATGCTCGTCTAGTCGGTGAATTCGGCGCCGAACTCGCAGCCGATGCGCCAGCGCAGGCGGCATTGGCGGGAATAGTCCGGCGCGAAGATGATGGTGAATTGCGGCGGCAGTTCCAGGAATTCCGCCACCACTTTCACGCCCCCGTCAGAGATGTCGGTAATCGTGCAGTCCCGAGGCAGCGAGCCTGCGCCAAAATGAATCTTGGCGAGCCGCGTGCACATCCGACGTTCGCTTCTCCGGCGATTTGCAAGCATTTTGATTGTTCACTTGTTAGATCACGGCCCATCCCGCACCCCTAGGAGTAGCGGACATTCGTTGGAATGTGCTGAGGACAGCCGTTCGCATTCGAGACGCAGTGTCGAGGCCGCGTTTACGCTTCGTTAGGGCTTCGGTGCGCCCAAGGAGCGTTCCCGTATTGTTCTTGCCACGGCCATTCCGCTCTGCTACCCTCGATTGTGCGAGAGGGCAGCTTGGTTTCGGGCATGGTTCAGCGGGTTTCTACCGTCGCCTTTGAGGGGATCGAGGCCCGCGCGGTCGACGTCCAGGTGCAGGTTGCGCCGGGCCTGCCCGCCTTTGCCATCGTCGGCCTGCCGGACAAGGCGGTGTCGGAGGCGCGCGAGCGGGTCCGCGCGGCGCTGATCGCCTCAGGGCTGGCGCTGCCGGCGCGGCGCATCATCGTCAACCTGGCGCCCGCCGACCTGCCCAAGGAAGGCAGCCATTACGACCTGCCGATCGCGCTCGGGCTGATGGCGGCGATCGGCGCGATTCCGCCCGATGCGTTGACGGGCTTTACCGTTCTCGGCGAGCTCGGCCTCGACGGCTCGATCGCACCGGTTGCCGGCGTTCTCCCCGCCGCGATCGGCGCCAATACGCGCGAGGAAGGACTGATCTGCCCGGCGGCCTGCGGCTCGGAGGCGGCGTGGGCGAGCCCGGACATCCAGATCATTGCCGCAAGTTCGCTGATCCAGATCGCCAATCACTTCAAGGGCACGCAGGTGCTGTCGCGGCCCTCGCCGAAGGTGCATGAGGCTGCCGCCTCCACGCTCGATTTGCGCGACATCAAGGGCCAGGAGAGCGCCAAGCGGGCCCTGGAGATCGCAGCCGCCGGCGGGCATCACCTCCTCGTGTGATTGTCTCGGTGCCCACAGTGGGCTATCGGAGACATCACCATGAAGCGCATTACCACCGCCCTCACCCACCGCCTCGTTGCCACAGCCATCAAGTGGAGCTGGGCCGTCCAAACAGCCGGGGAGCGCAAGCAAGCCCTTGGGGAGCGCATGGAGGCTTGGGCACACCGCCTAGCCGTTCGGTGGGGCTGCGTCGATGACGTTCTAGCAACCATCACCACAGAAACCCTGCGCAGCCGCTGAGGCCGCCGCATGGATACGCAGCGGCCCGCGAAGGCATACAGCTACGTCAGGTTCAGCACGCCAGAGCAGGCCAAGGGCCACTCGCTCCAGCGCCAGACTGACGCCGCGAAGGCGTGGGCCGCTGCGAACGGGGTGGCGTTGGACGAGGAGCTGACGCTGCAAGACAAGGGCGTCTCTGGATTCACCGGGGCGAACCTTGAGACCGGAACACTTGGCGTGTTCCTAGAGCGCGTCAAGGACGGCACGATACCGCGCGGCTCGTGGCTGTTAGTTGAGAACCTTGATCGCATAAGCAGGCAGGCCGCCCGGAAGGCAGTGCGTACCATTGAGGAAATCGTGGAGGCGGGGGTCACGGTTGTGGACCTGTCTGACGGGGGCAGGGAGTACAGCGCCGAAACACTCGACAAGGACCCCATGCTTTTCCTGATGATGGTGGTCCGCTTCATTCGGGCTAACGAGGAGAGCACCACTAAGGGCGTGCGTGTGGCCAAGGCCCATGCAGCGCGCCGGGAGAAGTTTGCCGGTCAGGAGAAGCTCGTCAAGCCGTACACACTGAGGCTACCGGCATGGATACGCTGGTCTGAGAGCAACGCCAGCTATGAGTTGATTGAGGATAGGACGGAACGGCTGCGGTGGATGTTCGATTTGGCCGACGACGGTGTAGGGGCACACAGCATTGCAGCGCAGCTCAATGAGGCCGGGGTTGATACCTGGGGAGCCGGTGGGTGGAAGGCTAAATACTGGCATCGCTCCTATATCCGCAAGCTGCTGACCAACAGGGCTGCCATTGGGGTCTTTGTGCCCCACACGGTACGGAAGGTCGCGGGCAAGCGCAGCAAGGAACGGACTCCACAGGAGCCTATTGCCCACCGCTTCCCTGCGGCGGTGGACCGGGAGCTATTCGAGCGCGTGAATGCCCGCCTAAGCACTACAGGAGCGCGGGGCCGGAACGCCACCGTCACGGTGCAGTCCATTTTCGCGGGCGTGCTAAAGTGTCAGCACTGCGGCGGCACTGTAACCCGTGTCAACAAAGGGCAGCATGTGTACCTCGTGTGCTCAGCAGCGCACGCGAAGTCCGGCACATGCAAGTACGAAAGCGTCCCCTACCACGGTGCTGAGGGGGAGATGCGCCGAGTAATCCACGAAGTCTTGAATGAGGCTCCCCGTGGCAATGACACCGCAGAGATGGATGAGAAGATTGGGCAGCTACGTGCAGCGATTGATGTAAGCGAAGACAGGGTACGCGAGCTGCTGGAGCTGACTATCACTGACAAAAGCAGGGTGGCGAGGCAGGCTCTGCACACGGCCGAGCAGGAACTGGAGGAGGCCAAGGATAGCCTGAGGCTGCTGATGGAGCGGCGGGACACGCTCACGAGCACCAACGTCAAGCTACGGCTGGCAGCGGTGGGGAAGGCGCTCACAGCGGTGACCATAGACACCGAGGAGGCCAATAAGGCACTGCGAGGGGCGGTGCGCAGGATGGTCATGCGGCCCGCAGAGGGAGCCTTGGAGATACACTGGCATCACGCCGATGAGCCGCAGCAAGTGGCGTTCATTACAAGTCGCTTCGATTGGGGCGCTAATCAGATTGAAAAGGCAACAGAGCAGTAATGGCGACGAAACGAAAAGAGACAGATAGGCGGCGCGCCATCACCCGCGCGGGCATCAAGAGGCCAACGGACACCGGGGAAACCGTGGAGCGCATCGCGGCGAAGCTAGCCGCAAATGCTGGTGGGGCGCGGAAGCACGCGGCGGCGGGCGCTGTAGTGAAGCTAGCTCTGAAGGACATCCGCGTAGCTACGCAAGTGTTCCAGTGGAGAAGTCCGGGCATTGTGCCGAGTGATGACCTAATTTTCGACATGGCGAAGGCTACCCAGAACACGGGAGCGCTCGATCCGATAGTCGTCTTGCCGGTGGCGGATGAATACTACGTGATCGACGGGCATCACCGGCTTGCGGCCTACAAAACGGCAGGGTGGAAGGGCCATATTCCGGCAATAGTCTTTGGCGGCAGCTTGGATGAGGCCGTCCGCGAAGCGCTGAGGAGTAACAGCAAGAACAAGCTGCCGATGACGGCTAAAGAAAGAACAGAGGCGGCATGGCGGCTAGTGAAGCTAGGTAAGCCGGGGGAGTGGCCGGACAGCATCAGCGATACAGTGGCACTGTGCGCGGTAGGCAAAGGCACCGTGAACCGGATGCGCGAGGCGTGGACGAAGCTGCACAGCGGGCAATACGAGGGGATCGCGGACCTCAGTTGGAGACAGGCAATAGCCAAGCTGGACGGAAAAGAGCAGCAGGCGTTTGACGAAGCTAGCTGGCTAGAGGAGCGAGCGCAGAACTTAGCTAACGATATCGAGAGGGCGAAGCTACATCTGTCAAAGAACCCCGAAATCACCGCGCTCGCACTGGAGATGCTAGACCCCGGGCTGCCAGCGGAGCTTATGGCCCTTTGGGAACCGCGCCGCCCCTTTGATCCGACGCAGGTAGATGAGGACAAGGAGCCCTTCTGAGGGCCCCCGCAGGGCACCAAGGGCCCATTACCGCCTACCCCAACCCATAGCACCCCATTGGGGTAGGCTAGCCCGAAGCGCGGCAAGCCCGCTTAAGAGTAATTACTAAGATACTACAGACAGTTGGATGATTTTTGGTCAATTCGGCCATATATGTGCCTACGGCCCATAGGTCCGCTTTGGGCGGAGCGTAAGCCGCCCTGCCAATCCCCCTGCGGGCCCCTAGGAAGGCCCGTGGCAGCGTTTGATGCCAGGCCGGGCCCGGCAGCGGTTAGGTAGAAAGGCTACTGAGGGAGTCCGCTGAGACTCCTAGGAGCATCAGCGCCAGAGTGCCAAGCAAGGCGCTGCCCCACCCGACCTCCGGCGAGCGGAGGCCCCGCCGGTACTTCCCGGGGAGCACACCGCCCTGTTCGGCTGAGCAGAGGCCCAAGGCTTTAGCCCGAACGTTTTGAAGCCAGGGCCCCTTTGGAACCAGCTAAGGGTCCCATGCTTCCACGGGGGACCCACGTGCCGATCCTCCTCGAATGGCCGCTCCCCATAAGGGCTTCATAGGCGACCTGCTGCACTACCAGAGCGTCTGCGCCCGTTACCGCCATAGATTCTAGGAGGCGGCGGTCACTGGGCGGATCCTGCGTGCGGAATCCGAGGCAA
>NZ_VSTH01000170.1 GCF_008123965.1 Bradyrhizobium hipponense
CGTTCCATGACGACGGCCCGTCGATCACGGTGACGGCGAGTGTGGCGGCGGATGCGCTGGTGGTCGACGAGACCAACCTGGCGGGCGACGCGACGGCGAACTTTGCCGACAACTTCACGGTAAGCAGCAACTACGGTGCGGACGGCGCCGGCACGACCAGCTCGGCCTATGCGCTGACGATCAAGAGCGTCGGGGCTGACTCCGGCCTGATCGACGTTGCGACCGGGCAGCACATCTACCTGTACACGGACGGGGCGGACGTTGTGGGCCGGGTGGGCTCCAGCGGCTCGCCGGATGCGTCGGGCACGATCGACTTCCGGGTGAGCGTGGATGCTTCGGGCAACGTGACGCTGGACCAGATCCATGCGCTGGCGCATCCCGATGCGAGCAACCCGGACGACGTGGTGACGCTGTCGTCGGCGGACCTGATCACGCTGACGCGGACCGACACGATCACGGACAAGGACCTCGACACCGCGACCACCCACGACAGCATCAACATTGCCACGGCGCTGTCGTTCCATGACGACGGCCCGGCTGCCGGGTTTACGGCTGGCGTGACGGCGGTCTCGATCGACGAGACGGCCGGGCTGCAGCAGAACGACCAGGGCGGTGTGGTGCCGGGTCTGTTCTCATCGATTGCTGCAACGCCGATCCAGTGGGCACAGTCGGCGGGTGCGGTGCTGACCGACGCCTCTTCGTTTGGCGCCGACGGCGCTGGGTCAGTGACGTATGCGCTGACGGACTCGGCGGGCGGTGCGTTCAACGGGGCGGATTCCGGCTTCAAAGCGACAGCGACGGGTAATGAGATCTTCCTGTTCACGGAAGGCAACCTGATTGTCGGCCGCGAGCTCAACGCCGCGGGAACGGTTGCGTTTGCGGTCGCGCTGGATGGCAGCAACAAGCTGGACGTGGCGCTGTATGAGGCGCTGAAGCAGGACAACCTGTCGGGGACGCCGGACGATTTCAAGTCGCTGTCGAACGTGATCTACGTGACGCAGACGGTGACGGACGGGGATAGCGATGTTGCCACACACACGTCCGCCAGCGGGCTGACGGTAAACTTCTACGATGACGGTCCGACGATCACGGCGATCCAGGACGCGATAATGCCGAACCTGAGCGACACTCAGGCCGACGGTACGTGGCAGCCGGTCTTCGGAGCTGATGGCGCGAACGCAACTTCTCCAATCAGCGTGGCCTTGGCGACCGGTACTATCAACGGAATTACGTATACGTTGACGGATGCACCTGACGTGGTGATGGGTCAGGATCTCAAACAAGTCGTGGTGAATAATGGAACGTCATCCTACACGTTCTACGAATACACCACCTATGATCCGGCCACACATACCGGAGAAGTCTTCGCATTTACGAATGCGAATGCGGATACTGCATTCTTTGAGCTGAAGGTGAATATCGATGGGACTTACACGTTCCATCTCGATACCAACACTCTTACATCTACAACCACCACAACGTTCGATGCCGTCAATGGCATACCCAACGGAAATGGTGGTTTCGTGGAGGTTAGTGCTGCCGGTGTGGGATCGTACGTGGGGGGGCAAAATACTGCTTCAGTCGCTCCGAGCAGCGCTTTTCCCCTGATCATTGACGGCTTCACGGGCAATACCGATCCTAATACCGGAAACAGGATTTTCAAAAACGCCAACGGTATGGGTGTCAATGACGGCAATCTTGACGTCACGGACACCATTACATTCACGTTCCTGTCACAGCAGAGCCATGTCGCCGTCGACATAGGCAAGGGAAATAACGATACGAGCGAACATTTCCAGGTCAAGCTCTACGACAATTTTCATCACTTGTTGGCAACCGAGGACATCTCGCAGCCTGACGGTACGGTCCTCAACATCGACGCGGCTCACTGGACGGGGAGCGGGTCGAATGCATTCCAGAACTTCTACGAAGCGGATGTGACGAACATCGCGAGTGCGGCAGGTGATGACCCGAAAGTTGTCTTGCTGTCTCTTACTTATAATCAGACAACAACAACGACTGTCGCTAACACTGCGTTCAATTTTGCGTTGAGCGTAACTGATGGCGACGGGGATACTTACACAAGTCCAGACAATCTGAACGTTTCCCTACTCGGGACAGGTACCAATCTGACCGGCACGACCACCCCTGAGGTCATTGTCGCCAGTAGCGCGAACGACGTCATAACTGGCGGAACGGGATTGGGCGACACCGTCGACTATCACAATTCAAGTACGGGTGTGACCGTCAATCTGACTGTTGAGACTGACGCAATTGCGGCTGCTGTTGGGGGCGGAGCGACGGGTGATACGATCAAGGGGGTCGAGAATATCATTGGATCTGAGTTTGCCGATACACTTACTGCCATTCCCGGCAGTAGCATTCTGGTCGGTGGCGGCGGGAATGACACCTTGAATGGCGGTATCGGCAATGACACCCTCGTCGGGGGCGCAGGAGACGACAATCTGACCGGCAACGGCGGGAACGACACCTTTGTCCTGAACAGCACCGCCGCTGCCAACGGTCACGATATTATCAACGGTTTCAACGCCGGTGACAGCATCGTGGTAGATGTTGCCAACCTGAACCTGACGATCGATACCGCCCTGGCGGTCACGTTCAACTCAGGTACGGCAGGTGCAGGCGATCAAACGCACGACAGCGCCTTCGCGGGTACGAACTTCTTCTTCAACACCACTACGAATGAGCTGTACTACTCAGCTGACAACACGGCTGCTCATGCGGTCGATCTTGCCCATATCAGCACGGGCATACCTGCTGCGAACGCCGTCCACGTGGCGTAAGAGGTCCGAGCAGACACAAAACCGCCGGCGAGGCTTTCGTCGGCGGTTTTGCTTCGTTTCAGAGAAGCAGGGGCAGGCTGCCGAGC
>NZ_VSTH01000171.1 GCF_008123965.1 Bradyrhizobium hipponense
GACCACTTGACTCAGTAGTATTAGCCCGGATCAATTAAATCTAGTCGCGATATTAGAGCCGTCACATAGCTGATGCCACTATTGCACCTCTCTGTCGTTAAAGACGACGTGCTCCACACGACAGAAAGCGCCCTTGAACCATCCCTCTTTCGATCAGATTTAGAGCACATCGGCGGCCGAAAGACGAGCGATGGGAAAGAGAACAGGGGAACATGCTATCAACCGGACATGCCGCGAGCCGCTACTCGAATCGACCCGTCGGAAAGGGAAGCAGCTTTGCCAGATCGACAAGTCAGAGCTCAGGCCGGCATTTTTCTTGACGGAGCAGTTAGTCGGTAAGATCATATTTGACTTGAGACGTATTCGATATCCAGAACTTTGGCTGGGGTCTTAGCGACAAGTCGCCGCGCAAAACGTTGGTCAGCGAATTCGGCCTTGCGATGCAGGTCGAGTCGCGACGCGGCAACGAGACGCGCAACGTCCTGGTTGATTTTGGTTTCACGCCGGAAGCCCTTCTCAACAACACGGATCTTCTTGGCATTGATCCCGCGGCCATCGAACGCCGAACTCGCGCTGAAGCACAGCCTGTCAGCGGCGACACAAACGCGGTCGTTTGCTGAAGTCGGGGACCTAGTGGTCCTGAGGTATTTCGGCAAAGTGCGCTCGTCGTGACCAAAACCTTGCAGGGCGGCAACCCCAACGAATATGCCCGTTGAGCAACCAACAAAGTTCGAACTAGCCATCAACCTCAGAACTGCAAAAGCGCTTGGGATAACGTCCCAGAGTTCTTCTTGTTGCGCGCAGATCAAGTGATCGAATGAGGTTGCTTTCCAGTCGCCGTAGCCTCGGACAATTCTTGGGTCGTCGATCCACGACATATCGGTGGACTTCTCTCCGGCAAAGGCGCACCGTTTCCGTGCTTCAATGACGTAGTGTAGTCTTGATGATACCGCTCGCGGGACGGTTCGGCGTGATGACGCGCGGGGGGTGGGCAGTCGCGGGAGGCTCAAATGGAAGGCGAAATCTCTCCAGACCGCATACTACAAATTGGCTTTGGGTTCTGGCCATCCAAGACGTTGTTGAGCGCCGTGGAACTGGAGCTCTTCTCGCGGCTTGCAGACGGTCCCAAAACTGGCCTCGAGCTGCAAGGCACCATCGGGCTGCATCCGCGTGCGACGTATGATTTTCTCGACACCCTTGTCGCGCTCGGATTACTGCAGAGGGATGGCGCTGGCACAACCGGCAAATACGGCAATACCCCTTCGACCGCGCTCTTCTTGGTTAAGCAGAGTCCCCAATACATCGGCGGGATACTCGAGATGGCGAACGCGCGGCTATATCGGTTCTGGGGCGATCTTACGCCGGCTCTGAAAACCGGAAAGCCTCAAAACGAGATCAAGGAGACAGGCAAGTCCATGTTCGACGCGCTCTATTCAGACCCGGCGCGCCTAGAGCAGTTCATGGACGCGATGAGCGGCATCTCCATGGGAAATTTCATGGCGTTCGCCGAGAAATTCGACTTTTCCAGATATAAGACCCTGGCGGATATCGGCGGCGCCACCGGCCAACTTTCGGCCATCGTCGCGGCACGGCATCCGCATATGCAATGCTGGACGTGCGATCTAGCCGATGTGCGGCCGATCGCCGAGCGGCGGGTCAGGGAGCGCAACCTTGGCGACCGGATCACTGCCGAGACGATTGACTTCTTCTCGGACGAGTTTCCCAAAGCAGACATCATCACGATGGGGATGATTCTTCACGACTGGAATCTCGAGAACAAGAAGATGCTGATCGCGAAGGCCTTCCGCGCGTTGCCGGTCGGCGGCGCGCTTGTTGCCATCGAGAACATCATCGACGACGAGCGCAGGCAAAACGCCTTCGGGCTCATGATGTCGCTGAACATGCTGATCGAGTTTGGCGATGCGTTTGACTTCACCGGGGCCCAGTTTACCGAGTGGTGTAAAGAGGCAGGGTTTAGCCGTTGTGAGATTATTCAGTTGGCAGGAGCTGCAAGTGCAGCGGTAGCTTATAAGTAGCATGTCCAACGTGAAATCCGGCACTACCAAAAGCACTCAGTGGTGTCCCGTCGCTACGCGGATGGGCTGTCGAGGGATCGTGTTATTGCTGCGGCGCATGAGTCCGTAGCTGGCCCTAGCGCAGCTCGGTCGATTTAACAGCCCAATCGCTAGAACTGATACCTCCTCAACCCCCCATCCACCGGAATCACCGTGCCCGTGATGTAGCGCGCCACGGGTGAGGCCAAAAACACCGCGAGTGCTGCGAGATCCTCCGGCTCGCCCCAATAGCCCACCGGAATCTCCTCCTCGGCAAAGCGCTCGCGATAGTCCGGCGGATAGTTGCGGCGGATCTGCTCGCTCATGATGCGGCCGGGCGGGATGCAGTTGATGGTGATGCCGTGCTCGCCGATCTCGCGCGACAGGCCCTTGGCCCAGGCGTGCACGGCGGCCTTGGCCGCGAACGCAGCGTTGAGTCCTTCCGGCTCGGACTTGCCGGTGATATTGATGATGCGGCCCCATTTGCGCGCCACCATCTGCGGCAGCAGTGCATGCGCGATGCGACGGTAGCTGGTGAAGTTCAGCGCGATCGCCTCGTCCCATTGGCTGTCGGGCGCATCGACCGGCAGCGGACGGCTGCCGCCGGCATTGTTGACGAGGATGTCGGCATGGCTGAGCTCCTTCAGCGCAAAGGCTGCGATGTTCTCGGCTGCATCCTTTGCCATCACGTCCTGCTCGAACGGGATGATTGCGCCGCCGCCGACCTCCTGCACCAGTTGGGCGAGCAGGTCGCCCCGCCGTGCCACCGCCACGATGCGCACGCCTTCGGCCGCCAGGCCCTTGGCGATGGCGCGGCCGATGCCGATGCTCGCGCCGGTGACGACAGCAGTTTTTGATGTGAGCCCGAGGTCCATGGTCAACGCTCTCTTGGTTGCTTCTTGCTTGTTGCTGTTCGTTTCCTGCCCATCCCTGCCGGCAGCGAATTGCCTGAGCGGGAGGAGCAGTGGTAACCAAGAGCCACGGTGAAGGAAACACGAAAAACGAAAAGGCGTGAGCCGATGGTCTGGGATCCGCAGCAATACCTGAAATTCTCCGGCCACAGGCTCCGGCCCGCGGTCGATCTCTTGATGCGGATTCCGGATTTCGCCCCGCGCGAGATTGCTGATCTCGGTGCCGGCGCCGGCAACGTCACCAAGCTGATCAAGGAGCGTTGGCCGGGCGCGACTGTGACCGGCGTCGAAGGCTCGGCCGAGATGGTCGCCGCGGGCCGGAAGGCCGCGCCGGACGTGGAGTGGTCGCATCAGGATCTCGGACACTGGCGTCCGGCGAAGCAATATGACGTGGTCTATTCCAATGCCGCACTGCACTGGCTGCCCAATCATGCGGCACTCTTTCCCTCGCTGATGGAGAAGGTGACGCCCGGCGGCATGCTCGCGGTGCAGATGCCGCGCAACTTCCTCGCGCCTTCCCATGTGCTGATCGGCGAGACTGCACTGAACGGGCCGTGGCGGTCCAAGGTCGAGCATCTCGTGACGCCGCCGCCGGTCGAAGGGCCGGCCTTCTATCACGATGTTCTTTTGCCCTTGTCCCAAAACATCGACATCTGGGAAACCGAATACCTCCAGGTGCTCGAGGGCGAGAATCCCGTGAAGGAGTGGACCAAGGGCACCTGGCTGACGCGTTATCTCGACGTGTTGCGGGGCGAAGAGAAAGCGGCGTTCGAGGCCGCCTATGGCGAGCGGGTAGCAAAGGCCTATCCGAAGAATGCGATGGGCCAGACGCTGTTCCCGTTCCGGCGGCTCTTCATGGTTGCCCAGCGCAAGGGCTGATGGCATTGCCGCAATGCGACATAAGCGCTCGCTGCGCAGGCTGGAGCGGGTGCTGAGTTGCGCAGACACCGGCGGGCAAGCTAGCTTGGCTGCGGCAAATTGGGCTTAGGTCTAGTTGTTCGGGTGGTGGATTGCTGCCACTACTCAAAACCGGAAAACAAAAAGAACCCGGTTCTAGAGGTTGTTGGGAGGTTACTTCATGCGCAAGCTGCTTCTTGCGGTCGCCGCCGCGGCTATTCTTGTGGTCCCAGCCGTCGCCGAGGCCCAGAGCCCGATCGTCATCAAGTTCAGCCACGTCGTCGCCAACGACACCCCGAAGGGCAAGGGCGCGCTCAAGTTCAAGGAGCTCGCCGAGAAGTACACCGACGGCAAGGTCAAGATCGAGGTCTATCCGAACTCCACGCTCTACAAGGACAAGGAGGAGATCGAGGCGCTGCAGCTCGGCTCCGTGCACATGCTGGCGCCCTCGACCGCGAAATTCGCGCCGCTCGGCGTCAAGGAATTCGAGGCGCTCGACCTGCCCTGGCTGTTCAAGGATGGCGAGACCTACGCCAACGCGATGAAGGGCACGGTCGGCAAATGGCTGTTCCAGAAGCTCGAGGCCAAGGGCATCACGGGGCTCGCTTACTGGGACAACGGCTTCCACATGGTCTCGGCCAACCGTCCGCTGGTGAAGCCGACCGATTTCCAGGGACTGAAATTCCGCATCTCCGGATCGAAGGTCGCCGACCAGTATTTCCGCCTGGTCGGCACGATTCCGCAGATCATGGCATTCTCGGAAGTCTACCAGGCGCTCCAGACCGGCGTGGTCGACGGCTGCGAGAACACGGCGTCGAATTACTGGACGCAGAAATTCTACGAAGTGCAGAAGGACATCACCGTGTCCTATCACGCGCATCTGCAATACGCCGTCATCGTGAACTCGAAATTCTGGTCCGGCCTGCCGCCCGATATTCGCACCCAGCTCGAGAAGGCGATGACCGAGGCGACCGACTATACCAACTCGATTGCGCGCCAGGAGAACGAGGACGCGCTCGCCGAGATCAAGAAGGTGGGCAAGACCACGCTGCATTATCTTACCGACGCCGATCGCAAGGCCTGGCAGGAGGCGATGCAGCCGACGTACAAATGGGCGAAGGGCCGGGTCGGGCAGGAGGTGCTCGATCTTCTCGCCAAGGAACTCGACGTCAAGATGAACTGACGGCCGCGCCTTATAACAACAATAACACGAACGGTCGGGGGTCACGCGCTCCCGGCCGTTTCGCTCTTGAATGAAGAGCCGATGCAGGGGGGACCAAGTTGCTGCGTGTTTTGAATCGTGTGCTCAATCATCTCGAAGAATGGCTGATCGCGACGCTCATTGCGGCCGCGACATCGCTGATCTTCGTCGCCGTGCTGCACCGCTACGGGGCGGGGCTGTCGATCGATCTCGCCAAATGGGCGGAAGCCCGCAACTTGAGCTTCCTTGCCGTGCCCGCGCGCGCGGTGTTCGTCTGGCTTGCCGACCTCGACCTGTCCTGGGCGCAAGAGCTCTGCATCTACATGTTCATCTGGATGGCCAAGTTCGGCGCGGCCTATGGCGTTCGCACCGGCATCCATGTCGGCGTCGACGTGCTCGTCAACATCCTGCCCGGTGGATCGCGCCGCCGCGTCATCACCTTCGGTCTTTTGTGCGGAGCGCTTTTCACGGCCATCGTCGCTTATTTCGGTGCCGCGTTCGTCGGCCAGATGTGGCAGACCGGCCAGCAGTCGAACGATCTCGAAGCGCCGATGTGGATGGTGTACCTGACTATCCCGCTCGGCTCCGGCTTGATGTGCTTCCGCTTCCTGCAGGTCGCCTGGTCGTTCTATCACACCGGCGAGCTGCCCCATCACGACATGGCCGGCGTCGAAGGCGTCGAGATAGACCCGGTTCATCCGGCTCCGGTCACGCGCAGCCAGGTTGTCCGCGACGAACGCAGTCCGCTCGGCTGGGTCCTGATGTTGTTGCCGGTCCTGATCGTCGCCTTGTGCTTCGCCCATTCGGCGCACGTCATCACGTTGCCGCAGGGACTGCGGGTCGCCGTGGTTTTCGCGCTTCTGCTGTCGCTGATGCTCACCGGCATGCCGATCTCGATCGCGCTCGGTCTGACCGTGCTCAGCTTCATGTTCACGCTGACCGACGTGCGAACCGAATCGGTGGCGCTGAAGCTGTTCACCGGCATCGAGAATTTCGAGATCATGGCGATCCCGTTCTTCATCCTCGCCGGCAACTTCCTGACCCATGGCGGGGTGGCGCGCCGGATGATCGCGTTTGCGACTGCGCTGGTCGGCCATTGGTACGGCGGGCTTGCGCTCTCGGGCGTGGTCGCCTGCGCGCTGTTTGCCGCGATTTCCGGCTCGTCGCCGGCGACCGTGGTGGCGATCGGCTCGGTGATCCTGCCCGCGATGGTCGCGCAGGGATTTCCAAAGCGGTTCGGCGCGGGCGTGATCACGACCTCCGGCTCGCTGGGCATTCTCATTCCACCCTCGATTCCGATGGTGCTTTTTGCCGTCTCCACCAACAGCTCCGTCGGCAAGCTGTTCATCGCCGGCATCGTGCCCGGGTTTGTGCTGGCCACGCTCCTCGGCGCGACGACGTTCTATCGCGCCTGGCGCAACGATTATCCGCGGATGCCGAAGGCGACCTTCATGCAGCGCCTCGATGCGTTCCGCAAGTCGATGTGGGGCATCCTGCTGATCGTGATCGTGATCGGCGGCATCTACAGCGGGCTGTTCACGCCGACCGAAGCTGCCGCCGTCAGCGCGGTCTACGCCTTCGTCGTTGCGGTGTTCATCTACAAGGACCTGAAGCTGCGGGACGTGCCGCGGGTGCTGCTGTCGTCGGCGAATCTTTCGGCGATGCTGCTCTACATCATCACCAACGCCGTCCTGTTCTCGTTCCTGATGACCTACGAGAATGTGCCGCAGGCGCTGGCGCAATGGATGATCGATCAGGGCCTCGGCTGGATCGGCTTCCTGCTCGTCGTCAACCTGCTGCTGCTGCTGGCGGGCAACGTGATGGAGCCGTCCTCGATCATCCTGATCATGGCGCCGATCCTGTTTCCGGTCGCGATCAAGCTCGGCATCGATCCGATCCATTTCGGTATCCTGATGACGGTCAACATGGAGGTCGGGCTGTGCCATCCGCCTGTCGGGCTCAACCTCTATGTCGCCTCCGGTATCGCCAAGATGGGTATCACCGAGCTCACGGTCGCGGTGTGGCCATGGCTCCTGACCATGCTGGCGTTCCTCGCGCTCGTGACCTACTGGCCGGGTCTGTCACTGTGGCTGCCGAATCTGCTGGGGATGTAGCGGCATACACGATGCACCCTCTCCCCTTGTGGGAGAGCGTGGCATAGGGCCTTCGGCCGCCGTTCTTAGAACGCCGATGCTTCGCATCGGCTATGGCGCAGCGGCGAGCCGGGTGAGGGGTATTTCTCCGCGCGCAAATTTCGTGATGGGAGTTCGCTGAAGCAACCCCTCATCCGGCGCTTCGCGCCACCTTCTCCCACAAGGGGAGAAGGGAAGAGGGCACCTGCTTATGTGTTTGCCCCCCTGCCCACGATGGCATTCACCTGCGAGATGCAGTTAGATGGCTACGACCGGCCGGGAGGAAGCAAAATGACTGAACACAGCAACACGCCGAAGGAAGCGTCGCCGTCCGTCATCGCGCAGCAGGACGCCATGCTGAACGCGCTGCCCTTTTCCGACACGCGGGATTTCGACGATGCCGCGCGCGGCTTCCTCGGCACGATCGAGAATGCGGCGATATCGAATCCGCAGGGGCGGACGGTCTGGAGCCTCGAGCCCTACGGCTTCCTGTCCACCGAAGCGGCGCCGCCGACGGTCAACCCGAGCCTGTGGCGCCAGTCGCGTCTCAACATGCATCACGGCCTGTTCGAGGTCGTGCCCGGCGTCTACCAGGTGCGCGGGCTCGACATCGCCAACATGACGCTGATCGAGGGCGAGCGCGGGGTCATCGTCGTCGACGCACTGACATCGATCGAAGGCGCCCGGGCTGCGCTCGATCTCTACTACAAGCACCGTGGCATGCGGCCGGTCGCGGCCGTGATCTTCACCCACACCCATACCGATCACTGGGGCGGCGCGCGCGGCGTGCTGGAGGAGGACGCGCTCGCCACCGGCCAAGTGCCGCTGATCGCCCCGAACCTGTTCATGGAGCATGCTGTTTCCGAGAACATCATCGCAGGACCGGCGATGCTGCGGCGGGCGCAGTACCAGTTCGGCCCGTTCCTCGCCAAGGGCGTGCGCGGGCAGGTCGATTGCGGCCTCGGCAAGTCGATGGCGGCAGGCTCGGTCGCACTGCTGCGCCCGACCGACCTGATCATGGCGACCGGCGACTGGCGTATGATCGACGGCGTCGAATTCGAATTTCAGATGGCGCCGAACAGCGAAGCACCGGCGGAGATGCATTTCTTCATTCCGCGCTACAAGCTGTTGAACCTCGCCGAGAACTGCACGCATAATTTTCACAACCTGCTGCCATTCCGCGGCGCCGATGTGCGTGACGCACTGGCCTGGTCGAAATATCTCGGCGAGGCGATGCAGCTATGGGACGGCAAGGCGGAGGCGATGTGCGGCCAGCATCACTGGCCGGTGTGGGGGCGCGAGCGCATCGGCACGATGATCCGCCAGCAGCGCGATCTCTACAAGTTCACGCATGACCAGACCATCCGCCTGATGAACCACGGTCTCAACGCCGCCGAGATCGCCGAGACCATTCAATTGCCGAAGAGCCTCGAAGGCGCCTGGCACGGCCGCGGCTATTACGGCCACATCCGCCACAATGTGAAGGCGATCTACCAGAAACATCTCGGCTGGTACGACGCCAATCCGGTCAATCTCGATCCGCTGCCGCCGGTCGAATCCGGCAAGAAGTACGTCGAATATATGGGCGGCGCCGACGCGATCCTCGCTCGCGCGCACAAGGACTATGACAAGGGCGAATTCCGCTTCGTGGCGCAGGCGCTCGGCCATCTCGTGTTCGCCGAGCCGGACAATGCGGCGGCGCGTGCGCTGCTGGCGGATACGCTGGAGCAGCTCGGTTATGCGGCCGAAAGCGCTACCTGGCGCAACGCCTATCTGTTCGGCGCCCAGGAATTGCGCCAGGGCATGCCGAAGACGCCGCCGCGTCCGCCGATTCCGCGCGAGACGCTCGCGGCGCTGCGCACCTCCCAGCTCTGGGACATGCTCGGCGTCCGCCTCAACGGCCCCAAGGCCGAGGGCAAGCACATCGTGCTGAACTGGAGCTTTTCCGACACCGGCGAGACTTTTGTGCTCAACCTGGAGAACTGCGCGCTCACCTATATCGCAGGCATGCAAGCGGAAGGCGCTGACGCCAGCTTCACATTGGCGCGCGCGACACTCGATGAAGTGATCGGGAAACTGACGAGCTTTCCGGAGGCGGTGGCCGCCGGCAAGGTCAAGCTCGCCGGCAACCCGATGCGGCTCGCCGAGCTGATGGGCCTGATGGACGAATTCCCGCGCATGTTCGAGATCGTCGAGCCGAAGCGGGCGGCGGTGAGGTAAGGCGTCTCTGTTGACGCGTTGGAGCCGCAACACATTCGGTCGTCGTCCCGGCGATGGCCGGGACCCATAACCCAGGCAGAAGTTCGGGGCGAGACTGGTAGCCACCAGTCTTCGCCAAACTACGCCCTGTGGTTATGGGTCCCGGATCTGCGCTTCGCTTGTCCGGGACGACAGTTGAGGTTGAGACCCGCTACTCCGCGCTGCTCACCAGCTTGATCCGCGGCGCCTGCTCCTCGGTCAGGTTGCGATAGGCGGCGAGATAGTCCAGCGCCATGCGCCGCGCGGTGAACCGCGTTTCGAACTGCTTGCGGATCGCGGCGCGGCTCAACTCCGGAAGCCGTTTGACTACGCCGGCCGCGCTGAGGACGTCCTCGACCACGAAGCCGGTCAGCCCCTCATCGATGATCTCAGGCACCGAGCCGCGATTGAAGGCGACCACCGGCGTTCCGCAGGCCATGGCCTCGATCATGACGAGGCCAAACGGCTCCGGCCAGTCGATCGGCAGCAGCAGGCCGAGCGCGCCGCTCAGGAAATCCGACTTCTCGTGATCGCTGATCTCGCCGATATATTCGACCAGCGGATTTTTCTCGATCATGGGCCGGATCAGCTCGTCATAATAATCCTGATCGGCGCGATCGACCTTGGCTGCGATCTTCAGCGGGATGCCGCAATGGGTGGCGATCTTGATGGCGCGGTCGACGCCCTTTTCCGGCGCGATGCGGCCGAGCACGGCGAGATATTCCTGGCGAGCCGGCCTCGGCGTCAGCAGGTTCTCCGGCAGGCCATGGTGAATGGTCCTCACCCAGTTGGCCTGCGGCACCGGACGCCGCTGCGCATTCGAGATCGAGATCACCGGAACCTTCGGAAACGTATTGAATACCGGCTGATGCTCGGGAAGATCGAGCCGGCCATGTAGCGTGGTCACGAACGGCGTCGGCTGGCGGTAGAACAGCGACCACGGATAGTAATCGAGATGAAAGTGGAGGAAGTCGAACTCCTCGTCGTCGCATTTTTGCCGCACCCGTTCCAGCATCACCATGTGCAGTGCGTTGGGATCGCGCACAGAACCGTCGAGCCGGAGTGCCCGCGGCCACAGAGCATCCAGCTTCGCGGATGTCTGCGAATCGCCGCTGGCGAACAGCGTTACATCGTGTCCCAAGGCAACCAGCTCTTCCGTCAACCAATGCACCACCCGCTCGGTGCCGCCATAAAGCTTGGGTGGAACAGCCTCCGTCAACGGAGCTACCTGCGCGATGCGCATCTCACCATCTCCTCTGTACGACCATGATTATAGAAAGCCCCCGCCTGTTCGGCACCGGCATACGCCAGCGAAGGGAACGTTCCCGCACTTGCGAAGTTCCTCTCAACGAATGTTACTTATTCGACACGTGGCGCGCGATCTTGGTCCTGCCATCAGCTGATCTCAGATCGTCCGCATCCCCATGTCGTGATGGTCTGGCTCGGGAACCGAGGCAAAGCGGTCGATGTTCAGTCGATCAGTAACAAAATTGGAATCATCACGACGGGGTCGCAGCTAAATGGATCATCTTTCTCGATACGCGCGCAGGCCATTTGCCTTTGTTCTGCGCTATCTACGGCGCCGTATGGCGTCGCATCTGGTGATCCTGACCGCCGTGGTGGCGGCGGTTGCCTGCTCAGTGGGCACGCAGTACGGCGTCAAGTCGCTGGTCGACAGCCTGTCGGCCGGACCTTCGCATGGCGGTAGCGTATGGCTGGCATTCGTTTTCCTCATGTCGCTGATTACCGCCGACAATTTCCTGTGGCGGATCGCGAGCTGGACCGCGAGCTTCACGTTCGTCCGCGTCACCGGCGATTTGCGCCGCGACATTTTCCGCCATCTGACCGGGCACGCGCCGAGCTATTTTTCGGACCGGATGCCGGGCATGCTCACCAGCCGCATCACCGCCACGTCGAATGCGGTGTTTACGGTCGAGAACATGTTCGTCTGGAATGTGCTCCCGCCTTGCATTGCCACAATTGCGGCAATCGCGCTGATTGGAACCGTCAGCCCTTATATGGCGCTCGGCCTGATCGTGATTGCCGGCGGCATGGTGCTGGCGATGTTCCACCTCGCCGCCGCCGGCAAGCCGCTGCATGACGATTTCGCCGACAAGGCGGCCGTGGTCGATGGCGAGATGATCGACGTCATCAGCAACATGCCGCTGGTTCGGGCCTTCTGCGGCATCACCCACGAGCACGAACGTTTCGACGCCACCGTCAATCGGGAACTCACCGCGCGCGGCCGCAGCCTGCGTTACCTGGAAAAGCTGCGGCTCACTCACGCCGGCGTGACCGTGGTGCTCACCGTTGCACTGATGGCCTGGGCGATCACGCTCTGGCAGCAGGGCGAGGCGACCACGGGCGACGTGGTGCTGGTCTGCACCCTCGGCCTCTCCATTCTCAATGCCACGCGCGATCTCGCGGTGGCCCTGGTCGACGTCACCCAGCACGTCGCGCGGCTGACCGAGGCAATCGCGACGCTGCTGGTGCCGCATGAACTGCGCGATCACCCCAATGCGGAACCGCTGGTCAAGAGCGGCGCCGCGATTGCGTTCAACAACGTCACCTTCGGCTATCCCGGCGGCGCGAAGATCTTCGAGCGATTCAGCCTGCGGCTCCAGCCGGGTCAGCGTGTCGGCCTGGTCGGCCAGTCCGGCGGCGGCAAGTCGACACTGTTCACGCTGCTCCAGCGCTTCTACGACGTCGACGAGGGCAGCGTGACCGTCGACGGGCAGGATATATCCAAGGTAACCCAGCTCAGCCTGCGCGAGGCGATCTCCGTCGTGCCACAGGATATCTCTCTGTTCCATCGCTCGATCCGCGAGAACATCCGTTACGGCCGCCCCAATGCGACCGACGACGAGGTGCTGCGGGCGGCGATCGCGGCGCGCTGCGATTTCGTCGAGAGCCTGCCGGAAGGTCTCGACACCATGGTCGGCGACCGCGGTGTCAAAATGTCCGGCGGCCAGCGCCAGCGCATTGCGATTGCGCGGGCGTTCCTCAAGGACGCGCCGATCCTGCTGCTGGACGAGGCGACCGCGGCGCTCGACAGCGAATCCGAGGAGGCGATCCGCGAAGCGCTGTCGCGCTTGATGCGTGGCCGCACCGTGATTGCGATTGCGCATCGGCTCGCGACGCTGCGCAATTTCGACCGTGTGGTCGTGTTGAAGAATGGTAAGATCATCGAGGACGGCTCACCCGAGCGTCTGATGCAGGGACACGGGCCCTATCGTGAGCTGGTTACGCAGGAAATGAGCCGGCTCTCGCAAGCCGCCGCGTAAATCAGAAGTCGCGTTCTCGTCGGTTGCGTTTCGAAACAAGCGCAGGGGAAGAGTTCATGTCGGCCGAAGCCGTAACCCAATTCGTCTCTGTGACGCGGACCCTGGAGCAGGTCGCCGAGCAGCCTTTCTACATTCCGATGACCGGGCCATCGGCCCGGCCGCGGCGTTCGCTCAAGCACGACGACACCTTCATCGTGCTCGACAGTCATGGCGACATCGGCGCCTCGGCCGGCGGGCCGGACGGTCTGTTCCATCACGACACGCGCTATCTTGCCCGGCTCGAGCTCGTGCTCGACGATCTCCAGCCGCTGCTGCTCGGCTCGAACCTACGTGACGACAATTCGGCGCTGACCGTCGACCTCACCAACCCGGACATCTACCGGGAGGGCAGCCTCGTTCTGCAAAAAGACCTGCTGCACATTGTTCGCACGATCTTCCTGTGGCGCGGTACGGCCTATCAGCGCATCGGCGTGCAGAACCATGGCGATCGGCGCACCAGCTTCCCGCTGACGCTGCTGTTCGGCAACGACTTCGCCGATTTGTTCGAGGTCCGCGGCGAGCGGCGGCCGCGCCGCGGCATCGGAACGAGCCGACTGTTCGGACCGACCGACGTGCTGTTCGAATATCGCGGCCTCGATGACGCCGAGCGTAGCGCTGGCTTGCATTTCGACCCGCGTCCGACCCGGCTCTCGGTCAATGCCGCGACCTGGGAACTCGATCTGGAGTCGCACCAGGCCAAGTCGCTGTTCGTGGCCGTCTCCTGCAACCGGCCGCCGGCGGAGAAGCCGGTGCCCTTCTTCCGGGGCCTGCTCGCCCATCGGCGCGAAATGCGCCAGTCGACCATGGGCGCCGCCAGCATCGAGACCTCCAATAACATTTTCAACGAAGTCCTGTGCCAGGCGATGGCCGATCTGAACATGTTGATGACCGAGACGCCGCAGGGACGTTATCCCTACGCCGGCATTCCCTGGTACTCGACGACGTTCGGCCGCGACGGGCTGATCACCGCGCTGCAGATGCTGTGGGTCGACCCGCGGATCGCCAAGGGCGTGTTGCGGCGGCTCGCGCATTTCCAGGCGAAAGCGGTCGATCCGCTGGCGGACGCCGCGCCGGGCAAGATTCTGCACGAGATGCGCGGCGGCGAGATGGCTGCGTTGGGCGAGGTGCCGTTCTCGCAATATTACGGCAGCGTGGATTCGACCGCGTTGTTCGTGCTGCTGGCCGGGCGGTATTTCGAGCGCACGGGCGACGAGAAGACGTTGATCGAGCTGTGGCCGGCGATCGAGGCGGGGCTCGCCTGGATCGACGGGCCCGGCGATCCCGATCAGGATGGCTTCGTCGAATATCAGCGGGCCACCGAAAAAGGTCTCGCCAACCAGGGCTGGAAGGACTCGTTCGACGCAATCTTCCATGCCGACGGCCAGCTTGCGGAGGGCAATATCGCGCTCGCCGAAGTCCAGGGCTACGTCTACGCGGCAAAGCAGTTCGCCGCGCGTTGCGCCTTGCGGCTCGGCAAGCCAGACCGCGTGAGGAAGCTCGAGGCGGAGGCCAAGGCGTTGGCCGAGCGCTTCGAGAAGGCGTTCTGGTGCGAGGAGCTTGGCACCTACGCGCTCGCGCTCGACGGCGGCAAGCGGCCTTGCAGGGTGCGGACTTCGAATGCGGGACAGGTCCTGTTCAGCGGCATGATCCGCGAGGACCGCGCGCGGCTGGTCGCTGCCGACCTGATGCGGCCGCACTTCTTCTCGGGCTGGGGCATCCGCACCGTCGCGCAAGGCGAGGTGCGCTATAACCCGATGTCCTATCATGACGGCTCGATCTGGCCGCACGACAATGCATTGATTGCACTCGGGCTCGCACGCTATGGGCTCAAGCATTGTGTCGCGCACGTCTTCAAGGGCCTGTTCGACGCTGCGACCTATATGGACCTGCGGCGGCTGCCCGAATTGTTCTGCGGGTTCCGACGCGAAAAGCGGCGCGGTCCGACGCTCTATCCGGTGGCGTGCGCGCCGCAGGCCTGGGCCAGCGCGACGCCGTTCACGCTGCTGGAGGCGGCGCTGGGAATCGAATTCGACGTGGCGCGCGGCGAAATCCGGCTGCGCAATCCGCATCTGCCGTCGTTCTTGAACGAGGTGATCCTGCGCGATCTGCGACTGGGCGAGTCCAGCGTCGATCTGCGCGTCAGCCGCCACGGCGACGATGTGGCGCTGGAGGTGCTGCGCACGCGCGGCCAGATCCAGGTGTCGATCGTGCTGGCACGCTAGCAAGGCGGGCCGCGAGGAGGGTATATGCGTGCCGCTGGATGGTTGGTTCTGAGCGTTGCGATCGCCGCGGGCTTCACCGCCCCGGTGTCGCGCGCCGCGGAGGAGCAGCCCGTGCCCCCAAGTGAAGCAAATGCGCCGCCGACGGCACAGCCGCCGGCGTCAACGGTGCCGGTCACGCCAAAGGATGCCGCGCCGCCGCCGTCGGTGACGATCATCGGCGCGAGCGATGCCCATGGTGTCCTCGGCCGCGACGTGCGGAGCGCCGCGGACGAGGGCATGGGGCGCATCGTCGACATCATCGTCGATCGCACCGGTCATGTGCGCGCCGCCGTGATCGATTTCGGCGGCTTTCTCGGCGTCGGCAGCCGCAGGATCGTGGTGGACTGGAACGCGATGCGATTCGGCAAGATCGCCAACAAGAAGGACAGCATCACGCTGGAACTGACCAAGGCGCAAGTCGCGGCTGCGCCGGAATACAAGGAAGACGCGCCGATCGTCGTGCTTGGCGCATCCGGCAGCCTGCAACCGCTGCAAGCGATCCAGTGAGGCACGGGGAGGGATGGCCGCCTGTGTTGTCGTCGAGAAAGCCGAACCATGCCGCCGGAGATCGCGGTCGCCACGTTGAGCTGGACAACGTCGCCGCGCCGCCGCCGGCCGGTATTCCGGCTCCCTCACGCCAGAGCCTGCGCGGCCTCGACTGGTTCATCTTCTTTCTTGCTGACGTCCAGACAGGATTTGGCCCCTTCATCGCGGTCTATCTGACGACGCAGAAATGGACCCAGGTCGAAATCGGCCTCGTGCTGTCGATCGGTGGCATCGTTGCCCTGATCGGGCAGATGCCGGGTGGCGCGATCATCGACGCCGCGAAATCCGAGCGGCTGGTCGCGGCGCTTGCGATCGTGACGATCGGCTGCTGCGCGCTGGCCTATGCGGCCATGCCGATCCTTCCCGTGGTGGTGGCTGCGGCCACATTGCACGCGGCTGCGAGTTGCGTGCTGGGTCCGGCGATCGCGGCGATCAGCCTCGGTCTGGTCGGCCCGGTCGCGATCGGCGAGCGGCTCGGCCGCAACGCGCGCTTCGCCTCCATTGGCAACGGCGTCGCCGCCGCGGTGATGGGCACCGCCGGCTATCTTCTGTCGAGCCGCTCGGTGTTCCTGGTCACCTTCCTGCTCGCGATCCCCACTCTGATCGCGCTCTCGCGCATCCGCGAACATGAGGTCGACATTGCACGCTGCCACGGCGAGATGCCGCGTGAAGCGGCGGACCGTGGTGACACCAATCTTTGGCACTTGATCCGGCAGCGTCCGCTCATTGTCTTCGCGCTCAGCGTGCTGCTGTTGCAGCTCGCGAATGGCGCAATGATGCCGCTGATGGCAAGCGCGGTGACGGCGCGGTCGAGCCAATGGGCGACGGTGCTCGTCGCCTTTTGCATTGTCGTGCCGCAGGCGATCGTGGCACTGCTCTCGCCCTCGGTCGGACGCAAGGCGCAGCTGTGGGGCCGACGGCCGCTGCTGTTGATCGGCTTCGGTGCGCTGACGATCCGTGGTCTGTTGTTCGCAACCGTGCGCGATCCCTATCTGCTGGTGTTGGTGCAGGTGTTCGACGGCTTCACCGCGGCGGTGTTCGCGGTGATGATTCCGCTGATCGTGGCGGACGTCGCCTTCGGCAGCGGCCATTTCAATCTCGCCCAAGGCATCGTCGGCACAGCCACCGGCATCGGCGCGTCGCTGAGCACGGTGCTCGGCGGCTATGTCAGTGACAAGTTCGGCAATGCCACCGCCTTCATCGGGCTCTCCGGCGTCGCCGCGACCGGATTTGTGCTGATCCTCCTGGTGATGCCGGAAACCCGTCGCTTCGCGGCTAGATAGATGGACAAGAAGATGGCCGGCCGAAACGAGTTCGGCCGGCCAAGTCGATCGTCGGCGGGGAGGGAGAGATCAGGCGTCGAGACTGTGCAGGCGCTGGCGGTTGCGCAGCACGATCTGGCGGGCGCCGGAGAAGCCCAAAATGCCCTGTGCGTGAAGCTGCGACAGCGCGCGCGACACGGTCTCCAGTGTGAGGCCCAGATAGTCGCCGATGTCGCGCCGGCACATCGGCAGCGCCATCATGCTGGCGACGGCCAGGCGGCGGTCCATTTCGAGCAGGAAAGTTGCAACGCGCTCCATTGCGGTCTTGCGTCCGAGCAGAAGCATGTGATCCTCGGCGTGGCGCAGCTCTCCAGCCGTCATGACCCATAGCTTGCGGGCGACCAGGACGTCGATGCCTGCGGCCTTCTCGAGGCTCGAACGCTTTACGAGCCGTACGGCGGTGTCGATAATGGCTTCGGCCGCAAGGCGGTGAGCAGGGCCGGATTCGAGGCCGAACACGTCGCCGGGAAGATGGAAAGCGCCAATCTGGCGGCGGCCGTCGGAGAGGAGCTTGTAGCTGCGCACGGCGCCGGAGACGACCTGGTAGACATATTCTGCCGGTTCGTCCTCGCCGTAGATCTCCTCGTCCTTGCGATAGGAGAATTCGGTGGCGACGAGACCGACATGGCCAGTGATCGCGCCGAACTGGTCGGACACGGGATGCGCTGGGGCGATCTTGCTGCCGTTGATCTGGGTCTTGATCGGCTGGGTGTTGAACGTCTGGGTCAGCATCTGCGCCATCTCCGTTGTGGTGACGCATTGCTACGCGGGATTGCGGGAACTGGAAATTTCGAGCGATATCTTAGGGAGGTGCCCTTACGTAGAATCCCGCAGGTCAGGTTTCGTGCCGGTCCTGGATGGCGCGGCGGATGCCCTTGACCAGATTTTCGTCGAGAAGCGGCTTCAAAATCACGTCTTTCACGCCTGCCGCCGCCGCCCGGGCGGCGATGTTCTGGTCGGGATAGCCGGTGATCAGGATCACGGGCGTATCGCCGTCGGATTGGCGCAGGCGGGAGCTCAACTCGATGCCGTTGATGTCGGGCATCTTGTAGTCGATCACGTAACAGTCGGCGCGGGATGGGCCCGCCGCATTGAGCAGCGCCGTGGCATTCCTGAAGGTCCGCACGGCAAAACCGTCGGTTTCCAACAGGAAGCGCAGGGAGCCCAGCACGGCGGCATCGTCATCGACCACATAGACGGTGGGCTTTGCCGATGACGCCGTTGGGAGCCGCTGATGCTGCGAGCCGATCTCGATCATGCTGACTGGCTAGCACAGGCCGGCGCAAGGGCCTTGACCTGTCTCAATCCTTGATTAGGCCGGCGCGCATGGCCAGCCGCACCAGCTCCGAGAGGCTGTTGGCCTGCATCTTGGTCATCACATTGGCCCGGTACACCTCGATGGTACGCGGGCTGATGTCATATTCGCGGGCGATCAGCTTGTTGGAGAGGCCTGCGATCAGCCCCTCCATGACCTGCCGTTCGCGTGGGCTCAAGGAGGCGACGCGGGCGGCAATATCCTGGGCGACAGCCTCGCTCCTGGCGGCCGGCTCGGCTTGGCGGATCGCGGATTCAATCATGGTGATGAGGCGGTCGTCCTCGAACGGTTTCTCGAGAAAATCGATCGCACCGAGCTTCATCGCCTCGACCGCGAGCGGTACGTCGCCGTGACCGGTCATGATCACGATTGGAAACGGGCAGTTCTTCGTCTTCATCCGCTTCAGCAGCTCCATCCCGTCGAGGCCGGGCATGCGCACGTCGGAGACCACACAGCCGAAGGCGAGGCCGGGCAGGGCGTCGAGGAAGGCTTGCGCGTCGTCGAACAGCGTGACGCCAAAGCCGGAAGAATCCAGCAGGAAGTTCAGCGAATCCCGCATCGCCTCGTCGTCGTCGATGACGTAGATCATTCCCTTGGTCGTCATGGATCAGTTCTCGTCGGCTGCCGGCAGGGTGAAGCGGAATGTCGCGCCGCCTGATGCGTTGCTCTCGGCCCACATGCGGCCGCCGTGAGCCTCGATGATCGAGCGGCTGATCGACAGTCCAACGCCCATGCCGGTGTCCTTGGTGGTGAAGAAGGTTTGAAACAGGTGTGGAATTACGTCGTCCTGGAAGCCGGATCCGGTGTCTGACACCTCGACCTCGATCATGTCGTCGGCGACGGGCGTATTGGTGAGGACGAGTTCGCGTCGCGGCGACTGCGCCATCGCTTCCAGCGCGTTGCGGAACAGATTGACCAGCACCTGCTGGATCTGCACCCGGTCGGCGAGCACGAGGTCGGCGTCCGGATTGAGGCTGAAGCGAAGCTGCACGTTCTGCTCGCGCGCGCCGGCAAGCCCGAGCGCGCCGGCCTCCTCGATCAGCTTGGAGAGGCTCTCGACCCGCTTCTCCGATTCGCCGCGGGAGACGAAGTCGCGCAGGCGACGGATGATCTGGCCGGCGCGCAACGCCTGCTCGGCGGCGCGGTCCAGTGCGCTCTCGATCTTCGCCGCATTCGGATCGTGGCTTCCGGCGAGCAGCCGCCGCGAGCCCTTCATGTAGTTGCTGATCGCGGCCAGCGGCTGGTTGAGCTCGTGGGCGAGCGCGGACGCCATTTCGCCCATCGCGCTCAAGCGCGAGACGTGGACGAGCTCGGATTGCAATTCCTGGAGCTGCGCCTGAGTTTGCTGATGCTCGGTAAGGTCGCGGACGAAACCGGTGAAATAGGGCTCGCCGCCCGTCTGCATCTCGCCGATCGACAGGTGCATCGGAAAGGTCGTTCCGTCGCGCCGTTTGCCAGTCACGATCCGGCCGATGCCGATGATGTGCGGATCGCCGGTTGTACGGTATCGGGCGATGTAGCTGTCATGACGGGTGCGGTCTGGCTCCGGCATCAGGATGCTGACGTTCTGGCCGATCGCCTCGAGCTCCGACCAGCCGAACAGACGCTCGGCGGCCGTGCTGAATAGCTGAATGATGCCGTGGCCGTCGATGACGATCATTGCATCGGGAACGGTGTGGAGGATCGAGCGGAGGTGAGTCTCGCGGGTGCGCAGCGCTTCCTCGACCTGCTTCTCCTCGTCGATGTCGAGAAATATGCCGCTGAGATGCCGGGCCGCCCCGGCCTCGTCCCGGATGAGTCCCGCGCGGGCGCGAATCCACTGTCCTGTGCCGGAGGTGCCCCCGACTCTGAAAGACACGTCGAAGCCGCCGCCCCACTCGGAGACGCGCTTGATTGCGCTCTCGATCCGCTCGCGGTCCTCAGGCTCGAGACGCGACAGGAACAGGTCGTAGCTCGCCGGCCGGCCGCGTTCGACGCCGAGCAAAATCCCGGCGGTCTCGGACCAGTCCAGCTCCCGCGTTTTGAGGTCGAAATCCCAGGTGCCGACGCCGAATCCCTCGATCCGGACCCGAAAATGCTCGCCGCGAGCGTCGTCTAGCGGATGCGTTACGCGCGTCGGCGGCAAATGATTGCTCCCATCGTCATGCGGCAGCCGGATGCAGTTCTGTTGCGGCAATGTCGCCCAAGGCCGGGCAAGAGGCAAGTTCGGATGTCTGATTCGGATTTCCCGTGCCATGGCGCGGAGCGGTTTGATCTATCTCATCCTCTCGAACCGCGGCGGGCCTACTATTTTGCGAAAGCTCACCGCAGCGGAGACTCCCGATGACATACGCGACCGTGATGGTCAGCCTGGCGCTCGATCAGCCCAACGAGGCGCGTCTTCAGGTCGCGGGCGAGTTCGCCGAACGATTCGAGGCCGCCATCGTCGGGGTTGCCGCGGCGCAGTTCGCCCCGCCACTCTATTTCGCCGACGGCGCCGAGGCCCAGGGCCTGATCGACCAGGGTGAGGCCTGCGTCAAGAGGCGCCTTGCGGGTCTGGAGGCGCAATTCCGCGCTGCGACGAGGAATCGCGACGGACATGCGCAGTGGCGCAGCGCGATGGATTTTCCGGCGCGGTTCGTCCTGGCGCAGGCGCGCTGTGCCGACATTCTCGTCAGCGGCGGGCGCAGCCCGGCGTTCTCCGATGCCTTCGCGCTCGCCAGCCCCAAGGATCTGGTGATGCAAGCCGGCCGCCCGCTTCTGGTCGTGCCCGACGGGGTCACCTGGCTCGATCTGCGCAGCGTGCTGGTGGCGTGGAAGGATACCCCGGAGGCCCGGCGGGCGTTGGCCGGCGCGCTGCCGATGCTGCGCAAGGCCGGGGAGGTCACCGTCGCCGAAATTCCCGAGGGCGATGAGGCCCGCGCGGCCGTGATGGCGCGCGTCACCGATGTTGCCGCATGGCTCGCCCGACACGGTATCACCGCGACCGCACGCGTCCCGGACGGCGGGCGGAACCAAACTGCTGCCGAACAACTGGAGACGCTCGCCGGCGACGTCGGAGCCGGGCTGATCGTCGCCGGTGCTTACGGTCATTCGCGCTTCCGCGAGCTGATCCTCGGGGGCGTTACCCAATATCTGGTCGCGCAAACCGCCCGCTGCGTGCTGCTGTCGCATTGACGGCGGGGCAGCCATAGAACGAATCGATGAGGATGCACTGTGTACAAATTCCTTGAGCAGACCGTCGATGGCTACATGACGCGCAACGTCCGGACGGTAAAGCGCGATCTCGACATGCTCCAACTCAGCGAGATGTTCGAGCAGGACGATTTCAACAGTTATCCAGTCGAGGACGACGAGCAAGTCGTCGGCATCGTCACCAAATTCGACATCCTGAAGTGCTTCGCCTTCACGCCGAACCAGATGCTGCCGCGCTATCGCGACCTGATGAGCCGCAAGGTCGGCGACGTCATGACGCCCGAGTTCATCTATGTCAGTCCCGACACGAGGTTGACGCGCGTGCTCCAGATCATGGTCGAGCATCGCATCAGGAGCATCATCGTGCTCGACGGTGCACAGAAGCTGGTCGGCATCATCGCCCGCGAGGACGTCATCGCGGCGCTCAAGGCGACCGCGTGCGATTGAACTTTTTCCCTTCTCCCCTTGTGGGAGAAGGTGGCATAGGCGGCCTTCGGCCGCCGTTCTTAAGAACGCCGAAGCGGAGCTTCGGCTATGGCGCCGGATGAAGGGTCTCTTTCGGCGGAGAGACTTTCGATGCCGAGCCAACCCCTCACCCATATGAGTTTGCGGCGCGGTCCTCGCTGCCCTCTCCCACAAGGGGC
>NZ_VSTH01000172.1 GCF_008123965.1 Bradyrhizobium hipponense
CGGACCATCCCATTAGCGGATGTAGCACTATTTGCTGAAAGCAAACCGAAGCACGCGATATGTATGCTTCGCCATACTGCCGCAGCATCTCGAGATACACTGCCCGGCCTGCGAATCTTGATCATGCTTGGGATCCCACAACTCTGGCGAAACATGAAATCGCCGAACGACCACGGCGCAACCTAATAAGTCTACGGCAATACGCACCGACAGACGAGCCACGAGCCACTAATTTCAGTAGAATACGGCGCGGCATCGATAAGACCGCTACCTGACCCGTGGACATCCTGCCACGAACCTCGCATGCAGGCCACGGCGGTAATTGGCATTGTAACTGCACGCTCGTATGCGTCAGCGATCAGCAGCAAGTAGGAGAGAGACGTCATGAAATCTCACTACGCAATAGCGCTTTTTTCGTTCCGGGCGATGATAGCCCGCCTGCCTCTCCTAACCGGAGTACTTGTACTGACGGCCGCCTCAGAAGCCACAAACCGTGCGTGCAGTGCCGATGGGCCGCCGCCAGCGTGGGCGTATCCCCTCACACCTCCGGGTTTCGAGCTCCCGCCGGACGACGGCAAGCTTAGGCACGTACCAGACAGTTCGGCCGCGTTCAGTGTTAGTCAAATACGTGATCGCTTCTTCACAAAGGATTGGCACCCCGACGATCATCCCCCGATGCCCGAAGTTGTCGCGTATGGAAGGAAGCCAGATGTACTTGCGTGTGGTCACTGCCATCGGGCGGATGGGTCTGGTGGTCCTGAAAACTCAAGCCTCGCCGGGCTTCCTGCTGATTACATCATGCAGCAAATGGTTGATTTCAGGAGTGGAGCAAGAAGGAGCTCGGTGCCGCATCGGCTTCCAGTGACTCTAATGCTTTCAGTTTCCCGTGCCATAACTGACGATGAGGTGGCGAAGGCCGCAGCATATTTCTCCTCCTTGAAGCCGAAAAAGCTCATCAAGGTCATCGAATCTAACGCTGTCCCAAAGACCTATGTCGACTGGTTGATCTACGCCGTGTCAAAAGATGGAGGGCAGGAACCAATTGGCCAACGTATTGTCGAAGTGCCGGACGAGCTCAGTCAGTTCGAGGCTTACGACGCTCGTGCTGAATTTACTGCGTACGCGCCGGTCGGCAGTGTTGCGAAGGGAGAGGCGCTGGTTGCCACCGGCGGCGTCGGCAAGACCATTCAGTGCGGAATATGCCATGGCAGTGATCTTAAGGGCCTCGGTCCCATACCGAGTATCGCTGGTCGCTCGCCAAGCTACACCGTCCGCCAACTCTACGATATGAAGCACGGAGAGCGCACCGGGCCGTGGAGTGCCCTAATGGTTAGGGTTGTCGCCAACTTGGACGAAGAAGATCTAGTCTCGCTCGCCGCCTATCTGGCCTCTCGGGAGCCATGAGGCCAAACAGGCGCAGCGAGTGTGGCTGTCCCTACAGCCCTGCCAGTTCACATCTCTCCCGTAGTACCTGGCGCATGTAATAAGTTGTCAGGTCAAACGTGAGCATGCCGCACTTTCGGCGGGGCGACTTCACCGTCTCGGCGGGCGTGAGAAATATTTTGCTCCTTCTGAGGGTTACCGGGTAGACCCCAAGCGGACATCGAGTCGCGTTCGCGCCCTTCCAGAACACAGATGAAGAGTGGTACGATGCTGCGTCCCGACCGGGCGGGACAGGCGTAAGATGATAGATTCCACCATTTTCCGCGACCAGATGACGATCCGGCAACTCCGTCTCGCAGCTGGTCTCATCATGCTCTCCTATCTCGCGCTGCACCTTAGCATGCACGCGCTCGGCAATGTCTCGTTCGAGGCAATGCAATCAGCTACTCGAATTCATGATTTCGTCTGGCACAGTATGCCCGGGACCATCGCTCTCTACGGCGCGTTCACAGTCCATTTTACGCTCGCGTTCTATGCTCTTTATGCGCGCCGGAGCTTCCTATCGGCGTCGGCGAGTTAGTACGGCTTGTTCTAGGTTTCTCCATTCTACCCCTCTTGTTGCATCACTTTGCGGCGGGGCGGTATGTATATTCAGCGTTCGACGTGACGCGCCGTTACGACGTAGTGCTCACCGTCTATTTTTCCTTTGTTCCGTTCTGGGGGTGGCGGCAAGTTACCGTGCTCCTGGTCGCCTGGACGCACGGTTGCCTCGGCGTGCATTACTGGCTGCGTGCGCGATCTAACTATCATAAGTTTGCTCCGTTATTGCTTACATCCGCCACACTCCTACCAGTGCTCGCTTTGCTCGGGATCTGGCAGGGCACGCGCGAAGTACTTGCACAATGGCAACTGCACCCGGAATGGCTTCAGATGACCGTTCGCGAAGGGCATGTGCGCGATCCAAGCGTGAACGGGCCGAGCTGGGATCTCGAAGTCCAGCTCTACTGGATCTATGTTGTGCTCCTGGCGCTCGTGTTTGTCGCATGGGCCGCGCGCTGGCTGGTTGAACGCCATCATGGCCTGATCAACATCGCGTATCCCGGCGGCCGCGTCGTTCGCGTGCCAGTGGGCTGTGCCGTGCTCGATGCCAGCCGCCGCGCCCGCATTCCGCACGCTGCAATTTGCGGCGGACGAGGTCGCTGTACAACGTGCCGCATCCGCGTACTGCGTGGGGTCGATACGTTGCCGCCGCCAAGCGCTTCCGAGCAAGCGTTGTTGGATCGTTTGCGCGCTGGTCCGAGTGTACGTCTGGCGTGTCAACTGCGTCCGCGCAGTGATACCGCGGTGCTTCCGCTGTTGCCGCCAGACATCGGCGCGAGCGAGATGCGTCGACGTGATTATTCCGAGGCTTCGGACATTGAACGTTTCGTCGCGATCATGTTTGTGGACATCCGCAGGTCAACGGCCTTGGTCGAGAAGCGGCTCCCCTATGACGTGGTGTTCCTGCTGAACCACTTCTTCGACGCCGTGGCAGGCGCGGTAGTCGATACCGGCGGCATGCCCAACCAATTCGTTGGCGATGGCATGATGGCGATCTTCGGCATACACGCGGGACCGCATGAAGCTTGCTCCCAAGCGTTGGTTGCCGCGCAACTGATTCATAGCCGCCTCTCCGACATGAACCGAACATTGGCTAACGAATTGTCGGAACCAATTGCAATTGGCGTCGGGCTCCACGCCGGCAACGTTATCCTGGGCGAGCTTGGCTACCGGGATCACTTCGTCCTGACGGCAATCGGCGATTCGGTACACGTAGCCGCGCGCCTCCAGGAGCTGACCAAAGATTATGGCTGTCAGCTCGTTGTGTCCGACATTGTCGCCGCCACCGCCGGCGTCGAAATGAGCGGGTTTCCCGTGCGCGAGGTAAACGTGCGCGGCCGCGCGGAACCGCTGGCCGTGCGAATCGTCGGCGCCATGAATGAGCTGGTCGCATAAAATCGTCTGGAAGTCAGCGATGCGATGGTCCGCATTGTTACCCTACCGTACTGCTGCGAGCGCGTCAGCATGTCTGCTTGTGGGCCCATCGCGTCAGCGGGCGCAGTGCAGCGACATGTCCGGACGCCGGGGAGGACCGGAAGTCGGTCGCTCAGCGGGAAACCGCCGCGATTGACCCTCAACCGACATTCGGTCGATCGCATTTTGGCCTTAGTTTAAGGTTGCGCTGTCATGATTCAACTAGGGGCGCGCGCGGCTCATGGCCCATCAGCGAAGTGGCGGCAGTAGCGACCAGGCGAATGAGCATGTCTTCAGCTACAGAGGTTTTCCATGAAAGCTAGATTGCCTGCAACGTTGCAGCCCGCGGCTTGCCAGGATCTAATTAGGTTGGGGGGCAAGGGCGACGGCGGATATCTGGTGTCTCGCTCAGATGTTGTTCGCTCCGATTTCCTTTTGTCTTTTGGTGTTAATTGCGATTGGAGATTTGAGAGCGATTTTGTGAATATCAATGATGTTCCTTTGGACGCATACGATGCCTCCACCAACGCGAAGCTCTTTATGAAAAAAGCGGTTAAGGCGTTGTTGGACTTTAAGCCGAAATTGGCATTAGGGCTTCTATGGAAATTGCGAGCGTTCCGGCTGTTTTTCAGAGGGCAAAGGCGACATGTTGCGAAGTATGTTGGCCTTCCGATCGGAGGAATACATTGTACGCTCGATGACGTCTTCTCGCGGATTACTGCTTCGAATGTATTCGTGAAAATGGATATTGAAGGGAGTGAATACAGGTGTCTCGATTCAATCGTGCGCAATCGGACTCGAATTTCTAGCGTCGTTATCGAGTTCCACGAGGTTGATCTTCATCTTGATCGGATTGTGAGTTTTGTGAATGATTTGAAGTTTAATCTGTTGCATATTCACGCCAACAATTGGTCTCCGATCAGCGAGGGAACGCCCCTCGTTGTTGAGCTAACGCTGTCCAAAAACAGCGTGGGCGGGGCTAAAGTCGTAAGTCTCCCATCTGCTCTCGACGCCCCGAACAATCCATCTGCCCCCGATATCGAGATTGCATTCGCTTGAAATTACGAAATAGCCGCAGCCGTTTTAGGAGCAATGCCGGGGTTGCCATCGGCGGCAACTCCTCGAATGTAGAAGTAGGACATTCCGGCTGAGAGGAACTTGACCTTCCCATCAAAGGAGGACGTTGCATGGCTTACGAGAAACGGGAAACGGGAAGTTTGATTGGCAGTGACCAAGTTGAAGGACGGCCGTCGGGCAGCGCTAGGGAACGAAGATAGTTGTAGGTAGCTTATGTGACCGGAAAACGTGCAGGAGAGCCGCGAACGATTGGTATAGGGTAAGCCATGATCCCTAAAATATTCCACCTCACAAGCAAGAGTAAGAAACTGTCTTCGACCGCGCAGGGCAATGTCGATGTCATAAGAGCCTTCTATCCCGACTACAAAATACTGATCCACGACGACGATGACATACTGCAATTCATCAAGAAAAACTATTCTGAGTATTATGAGAGCACGGTCTCCCAGATGTCCAAATTCATTTGGGTTGTCGACACTGTCCGATACCTCGTGATGGATCACTATGGTGGAGTTTACTGCGACACTGACGTTCTATTCAGAAAGAGATTTGAATTTGACGCGGGAGTCATTTTTGTCGAGCGGGAATGGACTTGGCCCAACGATCGTTCGATCACTGATAGTGTGCACAACTGCCTATTTGCAAGCGAGCCGAAGCATCCCGTTTGGACAGATATCCTCAATGGAATTACCCAGAACGTTCGAACCGTGCAGTCTCCAACTGCGCAAGCGGGCCGATTTGCAAGGCGAGTGGTGGCTAAGCTGCTAGGAAAATCAGTTTATCCGTTGGTCTTTGGTGTCACCGGGCCAAATGCTATTTCAAAGATCATCACCCAAAATGGTTCATTGAAGCAACACAAGGACATTCGGGTCGTTCCTGGAAGTCAAATCTTCCAAGCAGGAATGAGCAAGGGAATGTTGGAAGAAGCTTCCTTCGTGCATGGGGCTGCCGGAAGCTGGCAATAGCTTCAAGACCGCGGTCGACTTTCTGTCCGGTTGTGGCCCCTTAGCGGACTCGCTCGGCCAACAAAACCTGTCCGCTCCCGAGGGCAGAGCGGACAAAGCATACGCATTACCTGCCCGGGCCCTGTCAGACCGCATCCGCCCGCAGCAGCGTGTCCACGGTGATGGTGCCTCTCGCGCGGGAGACGCAGGCGCAGATCTTGCGGTTCTCCTGCTTCTCATGGTCACTGAAGAAGACGTCGCGGTGGTCAATCTCGCCGTCGACCTCGACCACGTCGATGGCGCACAGACCGCATTCACCGCGCTTGCAGTCGTACATCACCTCATGGCCGCTGGCGTTGAGCACGTCCAGCATCGAGCGCTCGCGGGGGATTTCGAGCTCGACGTCGGAGTCCTTCAAACGCACGCGAAATGTCTCGGTCGGCAGCGTGCCGCTGGAGCCGAAGGTCTCGTAGCGGAGATCGGGAAGCGGATGTCCTGCCGCGATCCAGGCGTGGCGCGCTGGATCCAGCATCCGCATCGGACCGCAGAGCAGCGCGAGCGCACCTTGCGGCAGTGAGGCGAACAGTGCGTCGAGCTCGAGCCGGCGGCCTTCGTCACTGGCATGGACAACCAGCCGCTCGCCGAGTGTCTCGGCGAGGTCATCGAGATAGGCCGCTTCATTGCGGGAGCGCACGGCATAATGCAGAGCGACATCGGCGCCGCGCCGGGCCAGCGCCTGCGCCGCGCCGAGGATCGGCGTGATGCCGATGCCGCCGGCGATCAGGCAGTAGCTTTCACGCGTCCAGTCGACCGCGAGCAGCGACGATGGCTGCGTGATGTCGAGGCGCGCACCGGGCGCCAACTGCCACATGTAGCGCGAGCCGCCGCGGGAATCCTCGGCACGGCGCACCGCGATTCGCAGGCCACGCGACGAGGCCTCGCCGACCAGTGAATAGGATCGCGTCTCCGGCAGCCCGTCGATGGTCATGCTGACATTGATGTGGCTGCCGACCGGATAGGCGGCGCCGTCGAACCGATCCGGCAGGATCAGGAATTCGCGGATGCCGGGCGCGAGATCGCGGGTCGACACCAGCGTGGCCGGGGTCCAGGTTTCGATGAAGCGCATGGCACTCCCCTAGTCGGTTGCGGTCCTGATCAGCGCGAGCGCCGGCAAGAGGTCGAGATGGGTCCGGTTGCGCAGCGCGAGCCTCAAGTTGCGCACCGCAAGCCGCGCATGCTCGCGCATGACGGCTTCGGCACGGGCGCCTTCGCGGTTCTCGATGGCGTCGATCACGACGCGGTGATGCTCCTGCGCGATGATCAAGATCTGCTGCGCTTCCGTCAGCGCCGACTGCGCCATCACGAAGGCGCTGGGCGAGGCGAACGGCAGCGCGGAGGCGCGGTCGATCTGGCGGATCAAGGGCGGGCTGCGCGACAATTCGGTGAGCAGCGCGTGGAAGCGCGCGTTCAGCGTGACATAGGACGAGAAGGCATCGATCGAGATCGGCACCTGGCGAAGCAATTCGTCGATCGCGGCCAGACACTCCTTTAGCGGCTCGAGCTCGCGGGCGGAGACGCCACGCTCGGCGGCGAAGCGGGCGGCGAGGCCTTCCAGCGTGCCGCGCAGCTCGATGGAGTCGGAGATGTCGCGCTCCGAGAATGCCTTCACCATGAAGCCGCCGGAGGGGATCGCCTCCAACAAGCCTTCTTCCTCCAGCCGCACCAGCGCCATGCGCACCGGCGTGCGCGAGGCGCCGGTGGTTTCCACCGCCTGCAGCTCGGAGATGCGCTCGCCCGGACGCAAAGACCCCGACAGGATCTGGTCGCGTAGCGCGAGCTGCGCCTTCACGGTCTGCGAGACGGAGCGGTCGACCTCGCGCTCGGCCATGTCCCTACTCCGCGGCCTGAAGATGCTGCGGCGGGTTTTCCCTGGCCACCATCTTGTCGATCAACTTGCGCGTCCACATCGCGCCGGCGTCGATGTTGAGGTTGTAGAAGACCCGGTCCGGGTTCTCGTCCATCGCGCGCTGCTGCGCTTCCAGGATCAGCTCGTCCTCGTGGAAGATGCCGGAAACGCCCTCGCGGATTTCGGTGGTGATGCGCTGCTCACCGAGGCGGTAGTTGCGCACGAAGGCCCAGAAGTAATGGCAGGTCTTTTCTGTCTCCGGCGTGATGGTGTTGAGCACGAAGCCGTTGACGCCCTGCGAGCGATCGCCTTCCGGCGCGCCGGTGCCGGTCGGGGCGACGCCGACGTCGATCGCAATGGTGCAAGGCGCCTCAAAGCGGATGATCTGCCAGCGGTCGACGAGACCGGACTTGCCGAGCTGCTTGGCCCAGAACGGCGGCGCCTCGATGCCGCGCATCCAGCGCGTCACCGTCACCGTCTTCTCGCCATGGGTGACGTCGAACGGGGCTTCGGCGACCGCATCATTGCCGATGGAGGAGCCGTGCACGAACGTCTCGTGGGTGAGGTCCATCAGGTTGTCGAGCACGAGGCGGTAGTCGCAATTGACGTGGATGGTCTTGCCGTCGCCGGCCCAGGCGGGATCGTGATTCCAGTGCATGTCGGGCACCAGCGCGGGATCGGCGAGCGCGGGATCGCCCATCCAGAGCCAGATATAGCGGTGACGCTCGACCACGGGATAGGCGCGGACGCAAGCCGACGGATTGATGGTCTCCTGCGAGGGCATGAAGGTGCAGCGCCCCTGCGAATTGTACTTCAGGCCGTGATAGCCACAGACGACGGTGTCGCCTTCGAGCCGGCCTTTGGAGAGCGGCACCAGACGGTGCCAGCAGGCGTCTTCCAGCGCGGCCACCGAGCCGTCGGCCTTGCGGTACATCACAACGTGTTTGCCGCAGATCGTCCGCGGCAGCAGCGCCGGCTTGACGTCGGAATCCCAGGCGGCG
This sequence comes from Bradyrhizobium hipponense, assembly GCF_008123965.1. Taxonomy (GTDB): domain Bacteria; phylum Pseudomonadota; class Alphaproteobacteria; order Rhizobiales; family Xanthobacteraceae; genus Bradyrhizobium; species Bradyrhizobium hipponense. The sequence goes on from NZ_VSTH01000172.1 coordinate 8,325, forward strand.
GCGTACCAGGCATTCATCGGGAAGGGCTTTGGCATCGGTCTCGCTCCCAGGGCTTATGCATACGTTATGTATACAATAGCGGGGAGATCGAATGGTTCAAGGCTAAAGTAGCCTTATCTAAATACCTTAATCTAGTTTCGAGTATACAGGATTGATTTTTTCCGGCACACGCTCCGCAAACCCCGTCATGCCCGGGCTTGTCCCGGGCATCCACGCTCTTCGTGCCGAGCCCAAGACGTGGACGCCCGGGACAAGCCCGGCCATGACGGCGCTGCAACGGCTGCGCGAATGCGCGCGGGCAGGCGCCCGCGTCGGCGTCTCACGACGCGAACACCTTCGCCAGCCCGGCCTGGGCTTCCTGCTGGATTTGCTTCAGGTGCTCCGTACTGCGGAAGCTCTCCGCGTAGATCTTGTAGACGTCCTCCGTTCCGGACGGACGCGCGGCGAACCAGCCGAAATCGGTTTCGACCTTGATGCCGCCGAAGGGCTGGCCGTTGCCCGGCGCCTTGCTCAGCGTCGCCCGGACCGGATCGCCGGCAAGGTCCTTGAGGCCGAGTTGCTCCGGCGTCAGCGACTTGAGGCTGTTCTTCTGGGGCGCAGTGGCGGCGACGTCGATGCGCGCGTAATGGGGCACGCCGAATTCGGCGGTGAGATCGCCAAAGAGCTGGCTGGGGTCGCGGCTGGTCTTGGCCATGATCTCGGCTGCGAGCAGGCCGAGGATGATGCCGTCCTTGTCGGTGGTCCACACCGTGCCGTCGCGGCGCAGGAACGAGGCCCCCGCACTCTCCTCGCCGCCGAAGCCGAAGCCGCCACCGAGGAGGCCGTCGACGAACCATTTGAAGCCCACGGGTGTCTCGACCAGCTTGCGGCCAAGCTTCTTGGCAACGCGATCGATAATAGAGCTCGACACCACGGTCTTGCCGATCGCGGCATCCTTGCTCCAGCTCGGGCGATGCGCGAACAGATAGGAGATCGCGGTCGCAAGATAGTGGTTCGGATTCATCAAGCCGCTGGTGCGCGTCACGATGCCGTGGCGATCGGCGTCGGTGTCGTTGGCGAACGCGACGTCGAAACGGTCGCGCATCCCGATCAGGCCCGCCATCGCGTAGGGCGAGGAGCAGTCCATCCGGATCTTGCCGTCCCAGTCCACCGTCATGAAGCGGAAGGTCGGATCGATCGCCTCGTTCACGACGGTGGCCTTCAGACCATAGCGTTCGATGATCGGATGCCAGTAATGCACGGCGGCGCCGCCGAGTGGATCGATGCCGATATTGATGCCGGCGGATTTGACCAGGTCGAGATCGACGACGTTGCCGAGATCGGCGACGTAGGGCGTGACGAAGTCGTAGGCGTGGACCGTCGCGGATTTGCGCGCCTTGGCATAATCCGTGCGCGTGACGCCCTTGAGGCCATCGGCGAGATAGGCGTTGGCGCGTTTCTCGACCACGGAGGTCGCATCGGTGTCGGCCGGGCCGCCATGCGGCGGATTGTATTTGTAACCGCCATCTTCCGGCGGATTGTGCGACGGCGTGATGACGACGCCGTCGGCGAGGCCGCTGGTGCGACCCTTGTTGTAGGTGAGGATGGCGTGCGAGATCACCGGCGTCGGCGTGTAGCCGCCGTCCTTGTCGACCATGACATCGACGCCGTTGGCTGCAAACACCTCGACGGCGCTGGCCAGCGCCGGTTCGGCCAGCGCGTGGGTGTCGATGCCGATAAACAGCGGACCGGTCATCCCCTTTTCTCGTCGGTAGTCACAAATTGCCTGCGTGGTCGCAAGGATGTGGCCCTCGTTGAAGGTGTTCTTGAACGAGGTGCCGCGATGGCCGGAGGTGCCGAACGCCACCCGCTGCGCCGGGTCCGCCGCATCCGGTTTGCCAGCGAAATAAGCCGTGACCAGCCGCGGAACGTTGGTGAGTGCGTCCGGCGAGACCAATTTGCCCGCCGCGGGATCAACATCAGCCACTGAAATATCCTCGTCCTGTCGTGCAGAGATTGCGGGATACCATAGCATCGGCCCTGCCCGCGCCAAGGGCACAACACGCGCGATGGGCAAGCCGTTCCTTGGGCGAGATGTCCGTCATCCTGCGGCGCGAGGCGCGCGATGCCAATTCATCGCATGCCGAGCGCCCCAGAATGGTAAGCGGCGCACCTTCCAACCCGGCCGGGAGCAGCCACGGCTCTCAGCAAATCGGTTGTTAACTCGCAAGATATATGACATGCCTCATGTTGTGGGATCCGGCACGCCTTAACCTCAACGCAACATGGCGGCACGTTGCGGTCGTCGTGCTTTGGTTGGCATCGATGTGCGCGCATGCAGAGGACCAGCCTCCAAACGACGCCGAGACGACCTCGACAATTGCCAGTCACGATGGAGACTTCGGCGCCGGAGAGACGCCGACATCTCGAGCCGCGATCCGAAACATCATCGAACGAGAAACTGCCAAGACCGATCTGCCTGCGGACATTGCAGAGGCTGTTGTCTTTGTCGAAAGCGGCTACAACCCGACCGTCATCGGCAGCGCCGGCGAAATCGGCCTCATGCAGGTGCGGCCCGAAACGGCTGCGATGCTCGGCTTTCGCGGAAATGGCGCAGAACTCGCGCAACCGGCCATCAATATCCATTACGGCGTGCTTTATCTCAGCCGTGCATGGCGCCTGGCCGGCGGGGACCTCTGTCGCGCCCTGATGAAATATCGGGCAGGCCATGGCGAGGAGTCCATGACTCCGCGTTCGCAAGTCTATTGCAATCGCGCCCGCAATCGTCTTCTCGCCATGGACTCCGCAGTCGGGCGAGCCGAGGCTGTAGCCATCCCAGCTTCAGCTCCAACGGCGGTAGCGGTTGCGCCGGCGACGAAATCAGCTCGCACTCAGAAAGCGGAGACTAAGCCTAAGGACGTTTATGCGCGCTACCGTCAAGGTACGACAGCAGCAAGCCGGGCATACTGGGCTGCGCATGAGGCCCGGATCGGCCTCATCAAGGCTCGCATCGAAGCGAGATGGAAACGAGTTGCATCACGTTGAAATATCGTCGGCCGCTAGACGCATCCATAGAACGAATAGCTATTTTTGAAGCCTGAACCGGAATAGAGATCATGCACAATAGTTTGAGGGTTTTGTTCGCAATCTCGGCGACCGCCGCCCTGGCCTTGTCTGCGTTCCTCGCCATTCGGTTCGTCGTCGGTTTCAGCGGCTGAACTAGGCGTGTTGTGATGCCCAAACAATATTGGTCACGGTATTGAAGTATTAAGTATGAATTGGCCCACACTTCTCGTTCGGCGCATCGCCCACCCGGGAATTCGCGCCGAGGGCGTCCAAATCCGCTCGTTGCGGCGCAACTTCAAACGCTGGTTAACGTAAACCAAGCCTTCAGCTTCGGAATCCGCGTTGGCCCCATTATGGTCCTGCCTCGCAGGGCAAGGCGGTCGCAAAAGCACGGAGCAATTTGATGCAGGGGCAGGCCCGGTCGGCCGCGGGTCGAACCGACAAAGGCGCAGTCACGCCGTTCGGCCGTTCGCACACGCTCGACTTCCTGCGCGGCCTCGGCATCGCCGGCGTGATGGCGATCCACGTCTCCCAGTCGTTTCCGTCCGGCATCCGGGCGATTGATTTCGGCTTCATGTGCGGCTGGGTCGGCGTCAACGTGTTCTACTTCGTCAGCGCCATGACGATGTGCCTGATGTGGACGCAGCGCACATCGGAATCGAACCCGACCCGCAAATTCTACGTCCGGAGATTTTTGCGCATCGCGCCGCTGTTCTGGCTCGCGATCCCGGTCTACCTCGTCGTCAACGGCACGGGACCGAGCTACAACGCACCTGATGGCATCAGGCCGCTCCAGGTGATCCTGACTGCGACGTTCCTGCACGGCTTCTGGCCGGACAGCGTCAACAGCGTTGTTCCGGGCGACTGGTCGATCGCAGCGGAGATGACGTTCTATCTGGTCTTTCCGCTCGTGATCACCGCCTTCGGATCGCGCCGCCATCTCTACCTCGCGCTCGCGATCGTGCTGCATCTCGTCAATGTCTGCCTGTTCAAGCCATGGGCGTTCGCGCTGTTCTCGGCCTATTACGGCCCCGGCAACGAGGCCTTCGTCTGGAACGCGCTGCACATCAGCTTTCTGAACCAGCTCCCGGTCTTCCTGGTCGGCTGTGCGCTGTTCTTCTCGTTGCGCGACGGCTTTGCGAAATCGGACGCGGCGATCTTCGCCGCCTTCGTCGCACTGTCCTATGCAGCCGACCGCGCCACCGGCTCGCACGAATTCAACTATCTGATGATCAACCTCGTACTCGGCGCGGGCGTCGCCGGGTGCATCCGCTTCGCGATCCGCTGGCGACCGCTCGAGGCGCTCGGCCGCAATTCATATTCCATGTATCTGTCGCACTTCGCTGTGATCTACGGCCTGCGCCAGGTCTGGCCGCTCGCGGACGGGCTGATCTCGCTGCTACTTGCTTATGTCGTCATCGCGGCGCTCGGCTATGTCGTGGCGCGCGTGACGTGGCACCTGATCGAGCGTCGCACGCAGGATCTCGCGCATCGCTTGACCTCTTCAGCGACCAAGACCGCGCCGCGCGCAGAGGCCGTAGCCGTGACAGGTATCGTGCTGGACGGCCGCAGTGCCGGCGCGTGATTGCGGTCAGGCTCTCAGGAAGATCCGACCTCGATCCGGAACGACAACTGCCGTTCCGCTCCAGCTGCGATATGCATCAGCCCCGGCTTGTCGCTGAACTCGCCGTCGAAGCCTGCGGGGCTGGCATAGCCGCGCCAGGGCTCGATGCAGAGGAACGGCGCGCCCGACGGCCTCGACCAGACGCCCAGTTCGCGAAAGCCCCGCCATGACATTTTCAGCCAGGGGCCGCTGGATACACCCTGCCCTGCCGCGTAGCGGACAGAATTGCTGTTGATGCACTCGAAGATGATGGCGTCGTCGGTGAACAGGGACTCGGACAAGGGAAGCACTGTGCCCCTGACGGGGCTCGGCTCTGTGGCGGCGCGCAAGAGCCCCTTATCGAGACGACAGACAGGAGATGACTCCTCTTCGGCAAAGGTCAGCGCGTAACTCGCCTTCGATAGTCCGGGCTGGAGCGGCCAGTTGAAGGCGGGATGACCGCCGAGCGAGGCCGGCAATGTCTCCGCGCCGGTGTTGGCGATCGTGAGCGCAAGGTCGAGCCCAGCGTCATCAAGCGTATAGGTCGCCGTCAGGCGGAACGCGAACGGATAGAGCGCGCGCGTCGGCTCGCTGTCGCCTAGCACCAGCGTGCAGCGGCTTTCGCCGCGCTCCGCCCAGGCAAAGCGGCTGTCGCGCGCAAAACCGTGCTGGGTCATGCGGTATGTCTTGCCGCGGTGCCGCAACTCGTCGTTCGCGAGACGCCCGACGATCGGAAACAACAGCGGCGCGTGGCGCGGCCAGGCCGGCCCCGCCTGCCAGATGAATTCGAGGCCGTCCTGGTCCTTGAGCGAGCACATCTCGGCGCCTTGCGCCTTGATGGTCGCCATCATTCCGCGAGCTCGAATGGAATGCGTTTCGTCGATCATGTTTCACGTGTACACCTCAGAACCACACGCAGCAAGATACTGCATGACTAAAGCGCTTGCGAAGAATTATTGCGCAGCCGGAGTTGCGCCTCGGCTGCTCGGACCTCGATAAATCACACTAACTCGGATGCCAGCACATGAACTGCGCGTCCTTCTTCGATCGAAGTCGAGGGGCTGTAGCAAGGTCTGTCAGGACGAGGCAACGGGCTTAGACTCGGCATGATCGCGACTGGATCGTCGTGCGCCAGTGAGCTCGTTGGACTTGGAGTTGCGCAACAAGAACAGAGCTCTCCAATCGCGCCGATGACCAAACTCAATATAGCGATAGCTCAAAGCGCTCAGCGCGATCACTATTGCGAGATACGGCAATGACAATCGAAGCGTGTCTTTCAAGGAAGATGTATCCGGCGGGATCATTTCGACCATGATGATCGAATGCCATGCATAGATGCTGTAGCACATGCATCCGACGACTTGAATTGCCCATGCTTCGAATACACGATTTGCCGACCATGCCCCGCACAGCACCGCAAGCAACACCACGGAAAACCCGGCGCAAAATATCGTCGTATAGAGAATGCTCACGGCCCAGGGGCCATGATCCTTGAGAAATATGGCCGCAATCATCAGCAGCCCCCCGGGCAGCAGCCCATGCGAATAGAATTGCCTGAGCGAGGCGCTGTCCCTGGACTTGACATAAAGATCGCAAACCAACATTCCGAAAATGAATTGGTAGCACGACCCGAAGATGCCGCCCACAAACGGGCGAAATATGCCGATCCGGTCGACCGCGATAAGATTTCCGACAACCACGAAGGCTGAGCATACGACCACGCTCAACAGCACCAGCCTTTCGAGGCTCCACCGCGCGATCAGAAGGATCAACAGCGGAAACAAAAGGCTAAACCAGATTTCAACACCGACGGACCACAACACGGGATTGGAGGGGGGCATAAACCCGTGCGGCACAAAAATGAAAAGTGTCGATAGGAGTCCGCCAAGCTCCATATACCAGCCGTGCGATCCAGCGGGAGACTTGGCATGGAGTGCAACCGTCACGAGGACGACGATATAGTAAAGGGGAAGCAATCGGGCAGCGCGATGCCAATAGAAATCCGGGAAATCCGCTAGCCGATTGATCGCCCTCTTTTTTGTGCGATAGGGAAGGTACAGAACGAATCCAGAGAGCACAAAGAAGATATTTACGCCCAAGAAGCCGTGCTTCGCGATAACGGCAAGGAGACCATTGGGATCGAGCTCGCCGGGAAACGACGGCGTGCTGGATGTAAACGGGACAAACAGATGAAAGACGATCACCATCATAATGGCGAGTCCACGAAGGCCGTTGACGGCCCCGATCTTCTGCGCGCCGCTTTCTGCGATGGCGGCGGAACCTGGAGATTGTAATAACAAGATGGGCGATCTCAGCATTTCGTGGTTTGCTACTTGCGATACTGGCCAGATTGAACCGCCTGTCAATCGACAGTGCTGCCACATTAATCATCAGGACACGATACTGAACGAGCGCGGCCCAGGACGAATGCGCGAACAACGCGCCTTCAAATAGTCAATTACCGGATATAGACGGCAGCAGGCTGGCTTTGGGGCATAATTGTGAGAGCGTACGTATAGCTTGATGGCAGGGCTCCTTATCATATTTGTTCTGGTCGCGATTGGCTTCGCTGCCGGCTATGGCACGCGCGAGCTAATCTCGCGCAAGCGACACGCGGAGTACCTGCAATTACAACCCTACATTTCGCCCGCGCTCAGACCCAGGCAATCATCTTCTGATGGACGCACGAGGACGCGACATGCCGGGTCTGAATCGCCAATGGCTGAAAGGCGACGGACGAACCACGACATCACGCGCTCGTTTCAGGACATATCCATTCACGACCGCAAGCCAGAAAACCCGGCGAGTCCTGCTGGCGGAGACTTGCATCTGGTCCAGGCTCATCGGCCTGAGCCAGACGCTGGATCTTTGCAGCCCGCGAACTTCGAACAGAGCCTCGAGGAGTTGGTCGCACTCCTGCAGCGCCGGAGGCAGGACGTCTAGGCCCCCTCTACTTCCGAGTCGGTTTGATCAAAAGTCTTTCGCCATGTCTGCGAGTTCGCCTTTTGCAGGTGGTGGTGCCGACCGGCTGCTTGAGCCACGCCGAGGATGTTCCCGAGTGAGCCACTGCCCATTTTGGGCGAAAGTGGCCCACCCACCAATTGACTAGCAGGCACAGTTAGAAAGTGGTATCTTTTCAACAGTTCTGTGGTTGAAATGCGATGGTGCCCCCTGTCCAGGACATTCTTGTCGCAATTGAGGAGGACGGAATTTTGATCTTGCTGTTGGTAGCAAGCGGCGTGGCGGGACTTCTTTTGGGACGCACTTTTCGCGCGTTGGTCCTCATTCCCGCAACGATGCTAATCATGGTTCCAGCGTGGTATTTGGGCACTGAGCAGGGTTTGGTGACCGGTGTGATATTATTTGTCGTCAGCGCCGTGGTCATGCAGGTGGCGTATTTCGCGACCCTGCTAACCAATCTGCTTCGCCAGAACCTCTCGCTGCTCGATCAAGTACAGTCGGAGGCATCCCCGCCGTTGCCTGAATCACGAGTCGCGCTCTAATCAATCACTGGCGCGACAGTGGGCACGCATGCCGAGGATTTCGTCGCATTGCGACGTGCCCCGGATAAGCCTCAAGCTCGTTTAGTCGCGCGTGCCATAGATGGTATTTTCCACGTCGACAGAGCCGTCGGTTTGCCCGTCGACCGGTTTCATTGTGATCCTGTCGAGATTTTGCAGTCGGTGCACCGCCGGTCATAGTCGGCTTGCGAACACCTCGAAACCGTCAGCGGAAAGCCTGTCCCGCGTCACGTCAGCGCACGTCGCATTCCACACTGAATGCCACCTGGGCTCGATCTCCTCAATGAACTAGTAGCATTACGTCAGCAGTGACTCACGCTGTTCGGGGATTGATGACAATGGCGAGGCGGATCTGGAACCGGCGCCTGTGAAATCCCCGGCCGATATTTCTCTATTGTGCAGAAGAAGCGCACAGATGGCCTCGCCAATGGACTTATGAAATGCAGATTCGCTGAACCGATATGACTGCCGTCGATGGCACCTATCTTCGCCGTCTTTGTCGTGTCCTGTCTTAAGATTGCGCCAATGTGTTTGGTTGACTGGAGGATCCAAGATGGAACTGCTGGCGAGAGCAGCGGCAGCAGGACGCCGTAGCGGCCCATGGGACGCATTGCAAGAGTCGATCGAAACGGATCAAGCGGCTGTAGCTCTCTCGATGCCAACACGATTGCGGCCGAAGCAGCGTCCCGGTCCCGTCATTCACCGGATCGATACCCGGCCGCTCGATATCGGTGCCGATGAGATCGTGGCGGTCGGCAAACTCCGCAATGAGATGCTGCGACTACCCGATTTCCTGCGCCACCATCGCCGACTCGGGGTCAGACGTTTCCTCGCGATCGATGATCATTCGGACGACGGCACGCGAGAATTCCTCCTCGATCAGCCAGATGTTCACGTATTCGAGATCCGCGAGCCGTTTGCAGAATCACGTGGTGGCGCGCGTTGGACCAGCGCCGTGCTCGACCAATTCGCGCCGGGACGGTGGGCGCTGACGCTCGACGCCGACGAGCTCTTTGTCTACCCCGGCTGCGAAACTTTTGATCTTCGATGGCTGTGCCGCTACCTGGAGAGCGCAGGCGCGGATTGCATGACTGCGGAGATGATTGATATGTATCCACGCGTGCTCGGCGGCTCGGAACGCTACCGCGCCGGGGAGAGCCTTGTCGCATTCTGCCCCTACTTCGATTCAGATACCTACGTGAAGCGCCGTCGGCGCGGCTTTCCGACGAACTACCTGATTGGCGGAGCGCGAGCGAGACTGTTCTATGATGAGTCGATGCCGCTGAAGATCGCGCTCTACGACGCGCTCGTACGGCTGCTTGAGCCCTACGGACTGGCGCGGCTTCTGCCTGCAGTCAACATCACGCGCTGGGAGCCACCGCTGCTTACTAAGGTGCCGCTCGCGCGCTGGTTGCCCGGCCGTCGCTATATCGCCGCCGGTCACCTGATGGCCCCGCGCGGCAAGCCAGGCGACGTCACGGGCGCCCTGCTCCATTTCAAGTTTCTCCACGACTTCACAGACAAGGTCGCCGCCGCCGTTCGCGAGGGGAATTACTACCGCGGATCGGTCGAGTATAAACGCTACGCGGAGCGGCTCGCTCAGGATCAGTCATTCGAACTCACCTATCCGAAAAGCCGGATCTACCAATCGTCGGATGATATTGTCAGTTGCGGTCTGATGCGCTTCTCCCCGGCCTACCAGGCCGCGATGCGATAACCCTAACCATCGCTTCCGAAACATCGGGCGGAGTCCTTTTCTCGAATCGTCACCGGGCTCCATCGTTCCACTTGATGAACTTTTTGGAAGACCGGTACGCGCTGTTCTGGAGCACGCACTGATCAGAGCTCACCGATCAGCTTGCGGCCGAGCAGCCGAAGGAGAAGTTTCCTTCCACGCACGAGCGTCGGATAAAGTGCCCGTGCGAGGCGCGGCCGTGAGAACACGAGCCGATTGACCCGGTTGAAAAATGTCGCTTCGCCGGCAAGCGTTGCCAGCAGATACATTGCCTCGGCCCCATAGTAATACTGCCTACGCCAGCGAACCACCATGCCTTCATTTAGATCGAGGTTGTGCGCGCGGATCTCGCCCACGATCGGATGTTCCGAACGCGCGTCGATCAGGTGGACGCGCTGCCCCTGCTCCCGCAACTGGTATAACAGAACATAACGGCTGCATAAGGGGCATTCACCGTCATACACAACCCAGATCTCGTCATCGCCATCTTGGGTCAATTCGATAGTCCGTCTGCTTCCGAACGTTGCGCACAAGTTTGCCTTCCGCAAGGCCGAGGCATACCGAATCCACTACGTAGTGATAGGCGACAATGTCGTCCATGCTCAGCTTGTTGAATTCGCGGTACATCCATGGATTAGCGAGCATGTGATGGGGATAGGCATAGAAGCTGTTGTTGTCCTTGACCCAGGGATAGACGCGAAAAAAGCGGTCCGTCTCGCGGACCAGTTTCTCCACGGCGTCTATGGCTACTCCTGTGTCCTGACGCGGAAGAACCTCCGGGCCGCAGGTAGTCGCGTCGTGCCAAGTCGCAAGGTCGTGGTTGTTACCGCCAACGCGAGCCCGGAAATGGTTTTCGGGGATGTACATGGTTCCGGTCCCGATCATGTACGAGTAGATGCCGAAATAGGTCGACGGGGCGAGGATCTGGCGGCCATCCCGGGTCTCGACGAAGAATCGCGGGCTTGCCAGCTTCGGCCCGTCCAACCAGCCGAGAAAGTTGGTGTAGAAGAAGAATCGACCGCAGATGATAGCCACGACCATCACAACCTTCATGGCCGGGGTGAATCCGTCGCGCGGCAGCCTGCGCGCCGCGGCGACGATGAAAAGGTTGAGCGCAATCCAGAAGAAGAACAGCGCCCCGAGCGTGAAGTACACACCAACGTGGAAGACATCGAACAACAGACAGAAGAACGACAACGCGCGCGTCGAGATCGCGGCCAGCGGCGACAGCAGCTGCGCACCCAGCACAAAGACGTTGAAGAGCAACTGGTTGCTGACGATCGCGTCCCAGATCGTCTGCAACGCGCCCGGCCATAGGCCGAGCGGGGCGTCGCCACGTTCGAGCCCCATCAGGATCGAGGTCTGCGTGGGGTTCGCAAGCAGCCAGGTCCACGGCTTCTCGCCGCCTGCCTGCAGCTTCGCGATTCCCGACCAGAAATAGCTGCCGAGATGCGCCCCGACGGCGCACGCCCAAATCAGGCCGTAGGCGCGATCGCGGAGCTCTTTCACGCCATCTGCGGAAGCGAACACAGTCCGCAACTGCGGCACGCGATCCATTGCCCAGGCACTGGTGAGGACGATCGTGCCCAGCACGCCAAGGACGCAGAAGTTGCCGACGTCGAGCATGCCAAGATAATCGGTCTCGGTCACAAAGATGCCGGACACGACGCTGACCAGCTCGCGCCACGCATGGTAGAAGTAGAACAGCGGCAGGAGAAATGCTGGACGCCAGATCGCGGCGATGCCGGCTACAACCGCAAGCACTGCGCCGTAGCGAAAGAACAGGATCCTGTCGCCCGAACCGAAAAGGATATTGGCAGGGCCTGCGAAGGGCCCGAGTGAATCGAACAGCAACTGCACGAAGATCGCCATTCCGATCGCGAACGCGGTGATCCGCAATGGCGGCGAGAAATCCCGATAGCGAATCGAGTTGAAGGCGAGCGCGCCGGCAAATACCCCGCAAAACAGTACAAACGCGTAAATGTCAGACCAGCGCGCGAGATGCGTGACGGCCCGCCGCGAAATCGCAGAAAGAACGACGGCTACTGCAAGGAGGAAGAGAGGTCCCGCGAGCGACGAGATGCCAGACCGGGTTCCTTGCCGTGATGCAACGGTGTATAGCGCCATCCCCGTCTGGGACCTCCGGAACTGCGCGATCGCAGATCAACCGAACATTATCGAATCGATTGCGTCCTGCAAGCATCGCAAGCGCAGGCTTGGCCTTCCCCGGTGGGAGTGCTCACAAAATCATCTTGCGGGAACCTGAATACTACGAATTGAAATGTGACAAACTGCGGGCATTGATGTGTGACTGCGCGTCTCCATACCGACATTGGTGAACTTTCAAGCAATCGTTCGAAGTTGCTCATACGCCTCCCTCGACGAGAATCGCCTCAGAGTCCGCCGATCCCACATAGCTCGATCAGATCTTCCGTTCGTGTCAAAGCCGAGCTAAAAGCCGGGACGGTCGGAACCGTCATAGTTGAGAGCGATAGATTTCCCGCCGGGATTTGCAGGCAGCCGCAAGACCGAGGAAGAACTGTTTGAGATCGCGGGTGAACTCGTTGGACAGAGACAGCAAGTCGCGGGCCGCAACCAACATTCTCATAACGGGTGGGGCTCAGGCCTGGAAACTGTCGGCCGGTTTCGTTTTGACGATATTCTCGACGCGAAATCTTGCACCGTCTGACTTCGGCCTACTTGCCATGTCCGCGACCGCCGCAACGTTCCTCGGGCTCATCAAGGACCTCGGCGTCGGACAGGCCATCATTCAACGCCCGGAAATCGCCAAGGGCCAGATCGATGCGCTGTTCTGGCTGTCGGTGCTGGCTTCCGCGGCGTCGGCCCTCGCCCTGACGTTGAGCGCATATCCGCTTTCACTGTTTTACGACGATCCCAGGCTTCAACAGCTTATCGTCGCAATTGCAGGGCTTAGCTTCATTGCAGGCCTGTCAACCGTTCCCGCCGCCCTGCTTGCCAGAGAGTCCAGGTTCAAGTCCCTGGCAGTCTTGGATGTCGCAGCGACAACCGCGTCCATCGTCGCGGGGATCGTTGCCGTGATGATCTTGAGAAATTATTGGGCGCTTTACCTGTCCACGCTCGTTCTCACGCTGGTTTCGACAGCTGGGATCTGGACCTGTTCGGGCTATCGTCCCGGGTATCCTCACCTGGACGGCGAGACGCGGCACATGGCAAGGTTCGGCTTGCACGTGTCCGGGTTCAATCTGGTCAACTATTTCTCGAGAAACGCGGACAATATCCTTATCGGAAAATTCCGCGGCGGCGACGAACTCGGCCTTTACGATCGGGCCTATAAGCTATTGCTGTTCCCGATCGTTCAACTGCACAACCCGATCGGCCAGGTGATCGTCCCGCTTCTTTCGCGGCTTCGTCTCGATAAGAAAGAATACCTGAGCACTTACGACGATGCCCTTTCCATGGTCATGCTTGTATGTCAGCCAGGAATCGTTTTCGCCATCCTGCTCTCGGAGCCGCTCTTCAGAATTGTCCTTGGAGAGCATTGGGTGGGTGCAGCCCCGATTTTTTCGTGGCTTGGCGTTGCGGGCTTGATCCAAGTGGCGACCGCGACGGCAGCCTGGCTGTTTCTCAGTCAAGGCCGTGGCCGGGAGTACTTCAGGCTGGGTGTTTGGACCGCTCTGATCAACGTGACCTCATTCGTCGTCGGCCTTCCCTGGGGCGCCCTTGGAGTTGCCATGGCATATACGCTGGTGAACTGCGCCATCGTGCTGCCGCTTTACGCGACATTGATCGGTCGCAATGGCCCCGTGACGACGAGGCGCCTGATCGAAACGACCGGTCCGCATTGGATCGGTTGTCTCGTTGCGGCGGCCATCACAAGGATTTCGACCATCTCGTTGCTGGATGGAAACTCTCTGGCTGGACTGGCTACGCTGCTGGCGCTTGCCTATGCGTCATATCTCGTGGCCATCAGCTTCTTTGCGCAGAAAAGGGCACTCGCGAGGCGTCTGTTGCGCTACGGTTATCGAAGGGCAGCCCCGCAAATCTAGGCTAGGCAAAACTTCCCCGGATTGCAGGAACCGGCGCAAGCCCGGCGGCTTTCAGCCAACCGGACCTTAACAGCCGTCATACCAATGCGCGCTGAGCAGCGATTGAGTTCACCTTGCTGAATTCGCACTGACGATCTGATCAGGTCGGCTGACTGTTGACGTTCGCAGTCGTCCGGTTCTCAAAGACCTTCAGCGAAGGGTGAAGTTGTGCAATTCCGCCAGATGGGCATCGATGGGAGCCGCCGCGTGAACGAGGTCGGCCTGATGAAGGCTAAGGTCGGCATCTGAGCGACTGGTCTCCACGAGGGGCGCTGACCTGAACAATTCATGGGACGTCTCGTTGACGAACTCATAGGCGCCCTTCGAGGTGGCAGATTGCTCGAAAACAAATCCTTCGTGTCCCACGCGCGCCGCGGTTACGGCCGGAGTGGTCGCAGGAGGCTGCGATGCCGGAACAGGCGCGAAATCAAAGCTAGCTTTCGGAGGATCGATGACCAGCGTGCCGCCTGTTCCGTCGTTGGAGAGATTGAAGGTCGACCTCGTGTAGTCACCAACGAACGAAATATGTGCCGTGTGATTTTGGGCATCGACCACGGTGAGCACGCCACCGGCTGTGTTGCCGGAAAAGGACTCCGATGTCCCGGCTCCGTACGCGATGTCCTTCAGGTCGATATGGTTGGAATTGGTGGCAGTGCCATCGCCCGTCAGACCGAGCAGCGTTCCCGTAAATTGCGCCGCATGGTCTAGCACCAGATTGCCTGTCGACGCTTTGAAGGTGATCGACCCGGAAGCGGCGCTGGACAATTCGAGTGTGGCGCCGGCCTCGATCGTTGCGGCCTGCGTCATGTTGCCGAGGTTCAATACGACCTTCCCGGAAATATCGAGAACGGTCGATGACGTGTTGATCACGCCGTCGCCATTGAGGTCCTGGTGAAACGTCGTCTCGACCGCCTTGAGCGACGGGTCGGTCGGGGAGACCTTGTTCAGCAGGTTCGATATGTAATTGCCGTTGTTGTCGGTGGTCCACACCGCGAATTCGCCGGTGGCTGGAATCTTCCAGGCCACGTCATAACCGCCGGACGTCTGCTCCACCGCCACTGGTGTCCACACGCCGAACTGCCCCGGCACGACTGCTACGCCACCATACTTCAGCGTCGGTCCACTGCCGCTGGCCATTGAGTCGAGCAGGTAATTCTTGCCGACCAGAACCAGGCTGCTTGAACCCGACGCCTCGATTGTCGTGACGGAAGCTGTCGTGGTGGTATTTGTTGTGGTGGAAGGCGGCGGAAGACCAATCACACCATCGCCATTGAGATCCTGGTGGAATAGGGGCTCGCTGGACTCCAGAGCCGGGTCGGTTCCAGATACCTTGTTCAGATAGTTGGATACGAAATTGCCGTTGCCGTCGGTGTTCCAGATCGTGAACTGGCCGGTGGAGGGAATCTTCCATGCAACAAGATAGCCGCTCGATGATGCTTCCGCACTGACCGGCGTCCATGGGCCAAGCTGCCCTGCGACAACCGCCGTCCCACCATTCTTCAAGAGCACCGATGACCCGGCCGTCGAAAGGTAGAAGTTGCTTCCCACCTTGGTGAGCGTTGTCGAGCCGGCCGCTTCGATCACCGTGCCGATGACAGGACTGAAGGCGTTCGAGAGCTGGCTCAAATTGCCAGCAATGTCGGTTGCGGTCGCGGTGAAGCTGTGTTGGCCTGCCGTGAGCGACCCGGCGGTGATGCTCCAGGCCCCGCTCAGCGCCGCCACGCCTGTGCCGAGCAAAGTCGAGCCTTCGTACAGCCGGACGGTGCTTCCGCCCTCCGCCGTTCCGGAAACGATTATGGCATTCGAAGCGGCTGGCATGCCCGAGGTCAGGACAGGCGCAGCCGGCGCACGCGTATCGACCGTGACGTTTAGCGGGCCTGAGGAAGCGCTGGCGTTGCCGGCGCCGTCCGCGGCCGTGCCGGTGAAGATGTGGTTGCCATCCGCCAGCGGTCCCGTCGCGAAGGACCAGACTCCATTGGCGTCGGCGAGCGCGGTTCCGATCAACGTGCCACCGTCGAAGACCTGCACTGCGCTCGCCGCGTCAGCTGTTCCAGTCAGATTCAACTGGTTGGCGTTGGTGACGCCGTCGCCAGCAATATTGCTGTCGGGCGAGAACGACGCGATTTTGGGCACAGTGGGGGCGACCGTGTCGATGGTGACATTGGCCCCGGCCGAGAGCGCGCTGAGATTGCCGACGCCGTCCATTGCGGCAGCCGCGAAGGCATGGGCGCCGTCGACCAGCGTTCCGGTCGCAAAGCTCCAGCTACCGTTGTTGTTCGCGATCACTGTGCCGATCTGATTGGCCCCGTCGAATACCTCGACGGTTACACCTGCCTCTGCGTGGCCAGTGAGGACGAGATGATTTGTGTTGGTGAGGCCCGACACGATCGAACCGCTGTCGTTGGTAACCGAGATCGTCGGCACGGCGAGGGGCGTCATGGTCACCGGCGCGTTCGTCGCAGAGACGAACGAGTAGTCCGACGACGCCAAGCTGGTGACGCCGGCAATGCGCAGTGTATCTGCTCCACCCGCGTAGTGAACGGTCCACACGTCGTTCACATGAGTCAAATAGGCGCCGCTGTCATAGCCTTTCAGGATCAGCTTGTCGTGTTCGGCAGTTGTACTCGTCGGGACGTGGAAATCTGCGATCGTATCGTTGCCGCCGCCTGGGTGGTAAATGAACGTATCGTTCCCGGCTCCTCCGAACAGCCAGTCGTTTCCGCCGGCGCCATCGAGGATGTCGTCACCGCTCGAGCCGACCATGCGGTTTGCCATCTGGTTGCCGACACCGGCGAGCCCGCCCATCATCAACGTCAGGTTCTCCACGTTGGCCGGCAGCGTGTACGACGTCCAGGCCTCCACGCTGTCAATGCCGCTCCCTGGATTCTCGACGATTTTCTGGGTCGCGCTGCCGATAACGTAGGTATCGTCACCGTTCCCTCCGACGAGCGTGTCATCGATATTTACTGCTGAGAGCTTGTCGTTTGCCGCGGTGCCGTACACCATGCGGCTGCTCGCTTTCCCGCTGATCCAGGACGTAATCGTGCCGCCGACCGGCAGCGTTGCGGGCAACTGGAAATCGTCGCTGGTGAACGCCGAGATCGTCGTGTTCCGAAACACCAGGGTATCCTGGCTCGTCAGCTTCAGATAGACGTCGCCTCCGACCTGGCTCACCGCCGCTTGCACGTCGGCGAATGAGGTGAAGGCAAAGCCGTTTAGCTGGACAATGTCGTGTCCGGCGCCCGATCCCGGCGCAAAGTCGGTGATGATGTCCGAACCGTCGCCGGAGTTGAGTACGAAGGTATCCGCACCGCCACCACCGGTCAGGATGTCATTGCCGAGCCCGCCGGTGATGACGTTGGCCGCGGAATTGCCGGTGATGATGTTGGATTGGATATTGCCCGTGGCATTGACGGCCGCTGAACCGGTGAGCGTCAGATTCTCGGCGTAGCTGGGAAACGCGTACGTCACCGAAGAGTTTACCGTATCGATGCCTCCGCCATAGGCTTCGACAATCTTCGCGCCCGAATCGGTCACGACGTAGGTGTCATCGCCGGCGCCGCCGGTCATGGTATCGGCGCCTCCGGCGCCACCGATCAGGTCATTGCCGGAAGTGCCAGTCAACGTGTCCGCAGCCGCGCTTCCCGCAATCGTGTTGGTCGGGGTGCCGCTCACGAGAAGACTGTAGTTCGCGAGCGTGTATTCCGGCAATTGATAGGCCTTAATTGAATCGATGGTCATCGTTGCCGTCGATCCTGGAGCGGCGTTGCCCGGCCAGCTCCCGCCCATCGCGAGATTGGCGATCATATACATCGCCGCATTCATATCGGCTGGCGTGGCCTGCTGTGCGACCTCCTTCCCATCGACGAAAAACGTCAGGTCGTAAGGCGTCCACTTGAGCGCAAACGTGTGTTCTCCGGTGGTCAGGTTGGCTGTGTTTGCCCAACCCCCATTCGTCGCGGGCGCGTACGGTGAGTGAATGGCCCAATGGGCCTGGTCAGGATCCTGACCAAAGGCCTCGAGCACATCGATTTCCGTCTTGAGGTTATTGGCAGTGCTGGGAAGCAGCCAAAACGCCGGCCACGCGCCGCTCGTGCTGGGCAACGTAGCCGTCATCTCGAAATAGCCGTAGGTCTGGGTAAAGCTGTTCTGGGTCGAGATCATGCCCGACGAGAAAATGGCGCTGCCTGTGTAGGGCGTTGCACTTGCAGGCAAGGGCTGCGCGGTGATGACAAGATGGCCGTCCTGAATCGAGAACGGATTCAGCCCAAGCGACGTTGTTGCCTGGGTTGCCGGCAGCCCGGAAAAGCTGGGATCGACATACACTTCCTGCTCGCCAGCCAGCCCGTAGCCTGCTGCTCCGCTCCAGGCATAGCTTGTTCGCCAGGTCAGGCTGGGATCCTGCCCCGCGGAAAGCGTGTTGAAGTCGTCGTTGAAGGTCTGGACCAATCCTGTCAGGGGACTGACAATATTTACATTGGCCGCCTTGAGATTCTGCAGGCTGGTGTTTTCGAGCGTTATTGTCTCGCCGCTGGCGATCGTCAGGACAACGTCGGTGCCGACCTGCTTCATCGCCGCCGTGACATCGGCGAATGTCTTGAAGCCCGTGTTGTTGAGCTGCAGGATGTCCCCGCCCGCGCCCGCCTGAAAGTCGGTGACGATGTCGTTCCCGTTGCCCGTGGTCACAACAAAGGTGTCACGACCGGCGCCACCAGTCAGCACATCGTTGCCCCGCCCGCCGTCGATCATGTTATCGCCGGCGTTGCCGATGATGATGTTGTTGAGATCGTTGCCGGTGGCGGGAGACGGAACGCTATCCGTCAGGACCAGGTTCTCGACGTTCGGCGCATTGACGAGGCTGTATCCATTGATGTTCCAGACACGGATCGTATCGATACCCTCTCCAGCCTGCTCGACGACCTTGGTGTTGTGGTCGTAGACGTAATAGGTGTCATCCCCGGCTCCGCCAATAAGGGTCACGCCCGTGCCGCCGGCCTCCATGCCGTCATTTGTGGCACCAGTGGTCAGCGTGCCGCCTGCGGGGACAGTACCCGCCCAGTTCCACGCGGTTCCACTTGCCGGCAGCGGATTATCCAGCGCGACATTATTTGCAACCAAAGTCGAAAGCGCGACATTTTGCAGGGTAAGCGTCTCGGTCGACGACAGAGTTACGATCGTATCGGAGCCCACTTGCGTGGCTGCGGCCAGGAACGTGGCGAACGTCGCAAAGCCGTAATTCTGCACCCGCAACACGTCGCCGCCGACGCCCGCCTGAAAGTCGGTGATGGTATCGGAGCCATACCCCTTCGAAATGACGAAAGTATCCTGACCTGCTCCTCCGGTCAGAAGATCGTTTCCGCTGCCGCCAAACAGGACGTCAGCACCGGCGGTGCCGCTGATTGTGGTCATGAATTGCGTGCTCCCTTGCGTGCTCCTTGCACGACAGCCAACGACAACCACGTTCAAATGGGCCTTATGGATTCGACACAATTTGAAGCATGGAGAACAAAACTAGTGACAGGTGGAGCACCTATCACTCAAGGACGTGTCAATACGGGGGCGGGTGAAATCAGCTCAACACAACTCGCTTTCAACGCAGACGAGCGGTCGTTTTGTTCCAATGTCGAGAAATCAGTGCTGCTATGCGGGACGCTGGAAGCGGCGCTCGGCTCCGGTTCCAATCGCGAAACTTCCGGCACCAATGCTACTCGAGCTTGCCAGACGTCGGCCAAACGCAATCGCGTCCTTGGCGCGGCGCCTAGCTGCGAAACTATTGTCCCATCGCGGGTTCGCCAGCGGGATAGAACCGCTCTTGATGCGCTTCCGACAGAACTTGCCCAGTCGACGATTTCGCCAGGGCAGTCCATTCATATAGACCGGGCTTGCAAGGACCGAATGTCCGGATTCTCCCCGATGGCAGAATGCCATTAGCGGGAACCGGGACGTCCTGGCCTCCCATTTCCCGAGTGCCTTGTGCCAGCGTGAGCGACATCAACGTGGCATCTGCAGGAACGTTGCGCAGACGGATCTCGGGATTTGGGAAGAGCGTGACGCAGCCCTGCGCCCCGTGCCAAGAAAAATCCAGCGTCATCGGATCAGCCGATGCAGGATGAGATACGGCAAGCAATGAGGCGAAGACGGCAACAGCAACTCTCACTTATAGCTCCCATTCGAGTTCGCTTCCGATCTTCAGGCGATCGGGTACACAGCAGATACGCAAAATAGATCGCCGGTTTTAAGGCACCTCAGTCGTCATACTCGCTCATTTGCCGAGACACCAAGAGGCCAAGTCGAGAGGTCACGAGTTGGCCATTGTTTTGGCCGACTGTTGCTTGTCCCTTGGCGTGCATCAACAATTAGCGTTCCCGCGCCTGCCAACGGATTGAACAAAAAACGCAAGTGGGCAGCTAAACCGTGTCTAGGAAAGTCCTGATCGTCATACCGGTGTTGAACGAGGCGTCCCACATCGAGACGGTTGTCCGTAACCTGGCGCGGGACAGTCTCCTCGAAGACCGCACAATAGTGGTTGCAGATGGTGGCAGCACGGATGGGACGCCTGACATTGTCCGCGCTCTCGCCAGCGAAATTGACGGCGTCAATCTGCTGCATAATCCCCAGCGGCTACAGAGCGCCGGCGTCAATCTGGCCGTCCAGGTCTACGGTACGGGTGCGCAGGCCCTGGTGCGGTGTGACGCCCATTGCGAATATCCGGCTCATTATGTTTCGAGCCTCCTTAAGACCCTGGACGAGCGCAAAGCCGATTCGGTCGTGGTCCCCATGGACTCGCGTGGCGACGGCTGCCTACAGAAAGCCGTCGCGTGGGTCTCGGACACGAAGGTCGGTTCAGGCGGATCGGCACATCGCGGCGGAACGCAAAGCGGCTTTGTCGACCACGGACATCATGCGGCCATGACCGTTGACGCGTTCCGCAGGGCGGGTGGTTACGACGAAACCTTCACTCATAATGAAGATGCAGAGTTTGACTGCAGGCTGCGTGCAATCGGCGGCCGGATATTTCTGGATTCGGACATCCGCCTTTCATATCGACCGCGATCAGGTTTCGTGAGCCTGGCGAAGCAATACTTCAACTATGGTCGCGGTCGATCGAGAACCGTGAGACGGCATCCCGGATCGTTGCGATTGCGTCAGTTCCTAGTGCCCACTCATGTTGCACTCACGGTTTGCGCCATTCTGCTGTCTCCGTTGGCGCCAGCGTTGTTGGCATTGCCGGCGGCCTATCTGGCGATACTGGCACTGACCGCAGTGATGATTGCAGGAAAGCATCGCTCAATCTGCGGACTGCTCGCCTTGCCGGCCGCTGTCGTGATGCATTTCGCCTGGGCGCTGGGCTTTTTCTGGGGCATCCTGTCGATCCGCCAGACCACCTGGCAGATGACCCCTTCAGTTTCGTGAAGCCTCAAGAACCTGGGCGCTGGCATCTGCGCCCACACGCTGGCCCGCCTTCGCATAAGCGGACTCGGTCAGGCGTGCAATCGAGGTCCACGTCGGCACGGAGTCGCGGAGATCCAGCATTCCTTGACTCTTGGAGTTTCGATAATCAGGATCGCTGATCAAGCGCTCGAGCGACCGGGACAATGCGACGGGATCATCTGGAGGAACGAGCGTCCCTTCTGCCTGATCGCTCAGCCATTCCGAAAACGTTCCAAGGTTCGACGCGACAATCGGACGTCCCGCTGCGATCGCCAGCATCAGCACACCTGACGCGTCGATATCACGGTACGGAAAAGCCAGGATGTCCGCGCGCGCGACCAGCGAAGTGACTTCATCTTCCGGAACGAAACGCAGGTCGAATTCGACATACTCTTCGAGCTGCAGATCCTTCACCATCGCAAACAGCGGCTCCATCGGCATTTCCGGCCAGCCCACGACCTTCACCACGCAACGCCTCCTGACTTCTTGAGGAAGCAGCGCAAGCGCGCGAAGCATGACGTCGACGCCCTTGTAGGGCTTTATCTTGCCGAATAGGAGTATTTGAACGCGCCCGCCCCCGGTCGAAGGCTCGTCGGCCGGTCGGGCGATATGATCCGTCAGCAATCCGTGCGCGATAACGGATATTTTCTCGTCCGGGATACCGACGCCCAATAGGCGATCGCGTGCAACGGTCGTATGAACGATAAGATGGTCGAAGCAATGCAGAATCTTGAGCGCGCCAATCCGCTGTATCCGCGAGCTCGGATTGTTGTTGAACGGATTCGAGTCATGAACGGTCAGCACAGTTGGCGCGACCTTTCTGAACTTGGGAACGAACTGGCTGTCAACGATCGCCAGAGGCGCCCACTGGAAATGGATCACATCGGGCGGTGCTCTCCTGAAGCGCCTGATCAGCCGAGCCATTGATTCAGCGTGACTGAGACCCTTCAGTCCCAGCTGCACGTTGCGCGGAAGTTTCTTGAAAAAGCGCGACTGCATCCCAGGATAAAAATGCCGGTCAAGAAACCGCACTTCGTCGACGGACGGCTTCTGCCCAAGCTGGCGCCCGACAATGCTGGCTGCATGCCCAATATCGGTCAATCCTTTGGCTAATTTAAGATCATACGGCCAGGTAAACAGTGACGGATCGATCAGAGCGATTTTCATGCGATTGTCTCACCAACCATGCTTTGCGGACCGTGAAATTACTTCTGGCTCATCAACGCATGGATTGATAGCCTTCGGGTGACACTGGCGGATTTCCTGAGCGACACACGTTGAAGATTAGCATCGTCATAACAGTCTACAATTACGAACGGTATGTCGGATTGGCAATCGACAGCGCGTTGAATCAGACGCGCCCAGCGGATGAAATCGTTGTCGTCGACGATGGCTCCATCGACGGTTCCCGTCAGATTATCGCCGGGTATGGTGACAGGATTCGAGCCATATTTCAGGCAAATCAAGGCAACATCGCAGCATTCGAAGTTGGGTATCGCGAAGCGACAGGCGATGTGCTGCTGTTCCTCGATGCGGACGATATCCTGATGCCGACAGCAGTGGAAAATGTCGTCGCACACTGGCGCGAGGGTCTCTCGAAAGTTCAATTCAATCTGGCACTCATCGACGGCGCTGGCACGCCTCTTGGACGCTCATTTTGTGCGTTTCCGACGTCGTACACGTCACAGGACGTGCATGCAGAATTTATCCGGTCGGGAACGTACATCTGGCCGGTCATGTCGGGAAACGCGTATTCCAGAGAGTTTCTTCGTCAGGTCATCCCTCTCAATCCGCCCGTCGGATACGATGGCGCTCTCAACTCGATTGCGCCTCTTTACGGGGACGTCGTCACGGTGCAGGCAACCTTGGGGCAATATCGACTCCATGGTCGAAATATCAGCCGGAACGACGCGAAGGGCCGCGCGCAGCCCTTTCCCGATTTCCCTAGGCAAATCGGGTTTCGCGTTGCCGAGTTCGATATCCTGAAGGCGCATTGCGACAGGAAGTCGATACATGTGCAATCGGCAAGGCCAATCGATAACGAGATCGTCTTTATCAACTATCGCCTGGCGTCGCGTAAATTGGGACTGAGGTATGTCAGCGAGGATGCGGACACGTCGAGCTCGCTTCTGCGTCGTGGCATATGGCTGGCCCTGACCGAGACGACACAATGGCGGACCGCCGCCTCTCATATCGTCTGGTTCACTGCGTTATTCTTGAGTCCATCGTGGCTTGCATACCGGCTGATCATGCTCCGGTTCAACAGAGCAGAACTCCTGAGGCCGCTCCTGAGGTTCGGCAGCGTTATCCGACGCACGCACGCCTGAATGCGCGATGGCGCAAAGGCAACCCGCCTCGTCAGACCCTCATCGCGCGCCTAGGCATCAATCACAGGCTTTCGATCCTGCGAATTGTCTCCGGCATTGGCCCGTAAAGACTGGTTACGCCGGCAAGGCGGACGCGAATCCGCCTGTCGGACTGGCGAAGGCGAATATTTTCCGACAAGCGCAGAACATATTCCTTCGATTTCCACGCAAACCACGCCGCCCTGTCGAGCGCAGTAGGCTCACGGACCGTCTCGGCCGCTTTTGCAATCGACGATGGCAGCGTCAGCTCAAGGCACGGAAATGGAAACAAGCCATAGTTGTACAGCCCATTTGCCCAGAAGCGATCCATCTCCCAGTCGACTGGCCGATGGATCGTCGCCACGCTGTCGATGAATCGACGCGCTGCGCGGCTGGAGATCAGATAGGCCTGCGTTCCCATTGGCGCGCGCTCAAACCGCACCAATTCCCGCTGATCCAGCCAAGCTACGTGCTTGCACGGCGCCATGTGTCGCCCATACAGCCGCAGATAACCGATGTCGGCAGCCTTGCAGATATCCGGAAGCGATCGAAAGCTGAATCCGGCGTCGAGAACAACATCGTCTTCCACCACAAGTGTCCATGAATCGTCGGTGTCTGATGCCGCCAGTTGCGCCATGATGCTCATATGGCTCGCTGCGCAGCCGATCTCGGCTCGTGAAAGGCCCCTGCCCCAAAAGCGGATGGCCCGCGCTTCATCATATTGCGGGAGCCCCTTGGCTGGCACACGCAGGGCATCAAAGAAGGTCCACGGAATACCAAGTGAGTCAAGATTTGCACTCGCGCGCTCGCGGCGCTGGGAACCGGCCAAACTAATCGCCACAACTCTGAGATTGCTGCCCATTGATTAGTCAGTCCTGCGCTGTCAACTTGGAATCGCATTGCATATGATCTCGAAAGGATTAGCGCGAACTTGTCTCTGCTGACAAGGAGGAGGCAAGCGCCCAGGGCTGCCATGCTCGCGACGATGTTTCACATTGTTATCCCCGTCAGCACGACATCTGCGGCTATACATTAGAATGGTCCGAATTCGGACGCCTTGGTGCGAACCGCAGGTTCCTCACTTGCGAGTGAATGTGTACGCCGCGAAAATCATGACGGTCAGGCAAGAGAGGCGTGGATGCCATCAAAGCGTCGAATCAACGGCACCATGGCAGCACTGTTCGTCGCGTCGTTGTTTGTTGCTGGCTCAGCACTTTATCTAGGCCTGAGCAACGATGGTGTGCGACAGCGCCTGCGAACCTTCACGCCCTTCAAGCAAAGCAGCCAGATCGTCGGTGGCGCCGTCGTCGGCCAGAATGGCAGTGGGTTCTATGCGGGCTATACGCTGTCCTGGGGTGACGATTTCGACACCCTCGATATCATTGGTCCGGCAAACCCTCGCGGCAAGTTCTTCCCGACTGGCGCCTATCATCCAGGCATCCGCGGCAATACCACGTCGCTAGGGACAGCCTTTGATGCCGACCCGCTAGCGACAGGTTACAAAGACCGTAACCGCGGCGTCGCGGTCGGTTTCGACAACATGTCGGTTTCCAGTTCGGTGTTGCGGCTCGGGGCGCGCAAGGCAACAGTGCGCGAGCAGGCATTCCTTACACCGACCGACCGGTCCATCAACGGAGGCGTCCGCCCGCACCTCTCCGCAATGATTCATACCGCCGGGGCATTTGCATACTACCCGACCACCAACGCCGTCATCATCGAGATACGTGCCCGGTTCAGCTCCAGGCTTACAAATCCGGCTGGCTTTCATCCAGCATTCTGGACCTACTCCGTCACACCCGTGCTCAATCCAACCGGCAACGAGTGGGATCTGGAGTGCAACTCTCAAGGGATGCACTTCAGCAATATCGTCCACACGTCGGGGGCAATCTCGACCGACAACAGCGCCGGACCGTTCGACTATATGGACGATACGTTCTACGTCTTCAGCTTCGTCTTTCGAAACGGCGGAAGCACCCAGCTCTACGTCGATGGTGCCCTTCGGTCCCAGTTTGTTGGCGTGGACTCCAATACCAAGAATATGCCCTCATTTGTGCTGCTGACGTCACACATATTCAATAATACGTTCGCGGGCGAGGCGTATGACGCCGCGGCGTGGGCCGGCGCGGCGACCGCCTATCTCGACGTGGACTGGATCCGCGGCTGGCGGACGGCAGGCGTCGCGCATTGGAAGCCGCTGGTTTCCGTCGAAGGCCTTAATGTCGATTATGACGGCAACGGCAAGGTCGTGCTCCCGAGCGCCCAGGCCCTCTGGGGTGATGCAAGCGTCACCGAATTCGTCCAGGTCGTCCCGTACGACAGCTCCGAACCAGGCATGGCGGAGCAGACGACGTTTACGCAATTCCCGGCAGGAATTTCGTACGACGCGGCCTCGCGCACGATCAGGGCGGACTTCACCGCCGGCACGGGCAATGCCGGGCGGTCTCACGTGGTCGTCTATGGCTACAAGCCTGATGGCTCGACGATGGAACCCCTGCGACTTTCCATTAATCGCGGCCCACGAATGACGACCGGCCCCCTTTCGGCCGCCGTGGGCGACCGCTACCGCCACGATATCTATGGGGAGTGCGACGCCGGCGTCATGATGCCGAAGATCCTGTCCGTCAAAGGACTACCGCAGGGTCTCTCCTTTGACGCTTCCACCGGACTCATCATCGGCGCACCAACGGCAACAGGGGTCAGCCCCCTGACAATCTCCTGCACAAACAACGCGGGCCAGACAACAACGAGGGCGACCACATTCACCGTCGACGCGCACGATCCGGCGGGCCGCTTGGACGGAAGATGATGCTCGACCGTCATCCTTGATTCGGCGACGCCGGAGCGCCTTTGCATATATCCAGAAAGGTTGCCACCGCCTCGTCCACACTCGTGCTCAATGGTCGGCCCAACTTCTCGAAGGGCTTGCTCCAGGCGTCGACAAAGGTGCTGATCTTTCCATAATTGTTGTCAAGGACCGAGTGCGGGACATTTAACAACACGCAAAATATGTGCGTGTGAAGCCGGTCCGTGATCACATAGGCCGACGATCCAACCTGCTTCATTCCACGCGCTACACGGTTCGACGCCAAAAGGTGAAACCATCGAATGCGCGCGTCGAGCTCGGATGGCATCCTGCCTTTGAACGCGAGAAGGGACGTCTCAAGCAGCGCCTTGAGAAACAACCACTTTCCCAAGCCGCGCTGTTCCGTCAACCAGTCCTCGACAACTGCAAAGTTCGGAAGCGGACGAGAACGCGGCCGCTCTACCTTCTCGTGATCGGTTCGAAGCAACAGCAATAACTCCCTCGTTATTGCCGCTCGCGAGCTCTGCGGCCCCAGGCAAAATGCCATGTCCGGACAGAGATCGACGGGCGCCGTGAATTCCTCTCTGGCGACCTTCAAACTTTGCACGTCGCGAACCAGAATCAGGAACTTTTTGTGAGCGTTGATGATGTCCGCGGCGCGCTGGAGGCTTGCCTTCGAGGAGAAGTGTATGGTTTGCGGCAACTGGATGATCTGGCGGTCGGGAAACTCCGATAGAAGCCTGAGACGAAACTCCTGATGACTTGGCCACAGGTCACCGAAATTGCCGCCGCCATGGATGAGGATAGGTCCGGCAGGAACCGCTCTTTCAAAATCCTCCTTTGCCCAGGTGTCGTAGGTACACACGTAGGACGGCGCTCTTCCCAGCTTCTTTTGCAGATAGGTCTCTTCACCCAACCATATGGCGCTGTCTCCCACATTTGGATGGTTCGGGAAGTCAACCAGCGCAAAGTCGTCGACGCCTTCCAGATAAGGCCCGATGACCCTGTCGATCTCACTCTGCAATTCCGTGATGAGGGTACGAGAACCCTTCATGGGATTTTCGGCCATCGTCCTGAACTCTTCGGTGCCGCCGGTCGCATCACAGCATCGAACGGCTTCTGATGCATTACCCAAAATTCGCATTCGACAAATCCACTTCCGCGTTCCGCGAGGTATTTGCTACAGCATCTGCGTGCTGCCAGCGAGAGTGCCGGACAGTTTGCGGTGCCGGGCTCCTGCGTCAGGCATCAGATTCGATCTTTCGCGCTCAGCCGGCTTCTGCCTCAATCACCCTCTCGCGTCCCCTGGCGTCCCTCGCCGGCGCGGAACAGATCAGATTCCAGAGAACGGAATAGATCCGCTTAGCAGCCACAGGCAGTGTCGGCAACGCTCCCGATTACCGACAGCACCGCACATATTCATGACAAAAATCGAATCTATTGAAGTCTTAAGGCAGGCAAATGTGTTCATCGCAACGAACATAGGCAACGAACCTACCCGGAGTGCCGCTTCTTGCAGCAAGCGGCACCCGGATGCGTTAGCGAGCTCGGAGTCAACCGCATGATTGGTTTGTTGAAGGACTATGTGAAGTCACGCCTGCTCGATAACGACCTTATGATATCCGGCACCTCAAAGGAGGAGGAGCTCAGGGAGTACTTCCGGGACCTCTTCCCTGTGGCAACGGACAAGAAATTGATTCGACTGGGCGGACCGGCTGATGGTGGCTATCTGGTTCCGGACGACCTGGATGGATGCGTCGGTTGCTTTTCGCCGGGCGTTTACAACGTCTCTGATTTCGAGCTCGGGCTCGCCAGACGCGGCATACCGTGTTTCCTGGCTGACTTCTCAGTGGATGCACCCGCGATCCAGAATGATCTGCTGGATTTCGAAAAGAAATTCCTCGGGAACGAAAACAACGCCAAGTTCATGACTTTAGAGAACTGGATGTCGAGAAAGGGCCCTCAGACCGGCGACCTCATTCTCCAGATGGATATTGAGGGCGGCGAATACGAGGTTCTCATCGAGACGAACTCAGAGTACCTGAACCGCTTCAGGATCATGATTATCGAGTTCCATTCCTTGGACAGACTTCTCAATCCCATCGGTCTCAAACTCATCGGAGCCGTTTTCAAGAAGATCACCAAGCACTTCGACGTCGTACACATCCATCCAAATAATTACTTCAAACCGATCGAATACAGGGACTTCAAGGTCCCCCCGATCATGGAATTCTCGTTCTTGCGCAAGGATCGCGTTTCTCGTCGGGCGCCTGCGAGAAGGTTTCCTCACGACCTCGACCGGAGAAACGTCGCAAACAGAGACGACGTCGCGCTGCCGAACTGCTGGTTCACCCCGGAGTGATCGCCCCGATGCAATCGCGCCAACTGCCGTCAACGGTCGCGCGCTCACGCGACCGTTGGCCCGCACAACAAAGCGGTAGCGTTCCCTACTCCGCCGCCTGCGCGTTTTCGCTGAGATACGCCTGATAGGCCAGCTTGAGCCCATCCACGAGTGAGGTCTTGGCCCGCCAACCCAGCTTCGCTAACCGGCTGACGTCGAGCAATTTGCGCGGGGTGCCATCGGGGCGCGAGGTGTCATAGCTGATCTCGCCGGAATAGCCGACGATCGCCGCGACCACGCGAGCGAATTCAGCGATCGTGATGTCCTCGCCGGTGCCGATGTTGACGAGCTCGCCGCTCGAATAGGTCTTCATCAGGTGGATGCAGGCGTCCGCCAGATCGCCGACGAAGAGAAATTCGCGCCGCGGCGTGCCGGTGCCCCACACCTCGACGTTCTTCGCCCCCGACATCTTGGCCTCGTGGAAGCGGCAGATCAACGCCGCGACGACGTGGCTGTATTCGGGATGATAATTGTCGCCGCGACCGTAAAGATTGGTCGGCATCACGCTAATGAAGTTTGATCCGTACTGGCTGCGATACGCCTCGATCATCTTGATGCCCGCGATCTTGGCGATCGCGTAAGGCTCGTTGGTCGGCTCCAGCGGGCCGGTCAGCATCGACTCTTCGCGCAGCGGCTGGGCTGCGAGTTTCGGATAGATACAGGATGAGCCGAAGAACATCAGCTTCTCGCATCGATTGACGTGCGCGGCGTGAATGACGTTGGTTGCGATCGCCAGATTATCGTAGAGGAACTCGGCGCGCAGCGTGTTGTTGGCGACGATGCCGCCGACTTTGGCGGCAGCAAGGAATACTGCCTGCGGACGCTTTGCAGCGAACCATTTGTCGACAGCGGTCTGGTCGCGCAGGTCGACCTCGCTCCGCGACACCGTCAGCAGCTCGACATTTTCCTCTGCCAGCCGCCGCACCAGCGCGGCGCCAACCATGCCGCGATGGCCGGCGACGAAGACGGTCTTACCGGCCAGTTCAAACGGAGTGCTTACCATTGGCAACCTCTCGCCTGGCCTCGAGCAAATCGCCTGCCATCATTTCCTTGACCAGTTGCGCGAACGGGGTCCTGGGTTTCCAACCGAGCTTCTCGCGCGCCTTGCTGGGATCGCCGATCAAGAGATCGACCTCGGTGGGACGGAAATAGGTCGGGTCGATCCGCACCACGATCTTGCCTGACTTCTTGTCGATGCCGGTTTCGTCGACGCCCTTGCCCCGCCATTCGACACTGCGGCCGACTTCGGCAAAGGCGAGCTCCACGAACTCGCGCACCGAGCGGGTCTCCCCGGTTGCTAGCACGAAATCGTCGGGCCCGTCGGCCTGCAAGATCATGTGCATGCCTTCGACATAATCCCTGGCATGGCCCCAGTCGCGCTTGGCCTCGATATTGCCGAGATAGAGCATTTCTTCGAGGCCCGTCTCGATGCGGGCGACGCCGCGCGTGATCTTGCGGGTGACGAAGGTTTCGCCGCGGATCGGGCTCTCGTGGTTGAACAGGATGCCGTTGCAAGCATACATGCCGTAGGCCTCACGGTAGTTCACCGTAATCCAGTAGCCGTACAATTTTGCGACGCCGTAAGGCGAACGCGGATAGAATGGCGTCGTCTCCTTCTGCGGCACTTCCTGCACGAGGCCGTAGAGCTCGGAGGTGGACGCCTGGTAAAACCGCGTCTCCTTCTCCATGCCGAGAATCCGGATCGCTTCCAACAACCGCAGCGTTCCGATCGCATCCGCGTTCGCGGTGTATTCCGGGCTCTCGAAACTGACCGCGACGTGGCTCTGCGCGGCCAGATTGTAGATCTCGGTCGGCCGGATCTGCTGCATCAGACGGATCAGATTCGTTGAATCCGTCATGTCGCCGTAATGCATGAGGAACGGCACGTTGCCGGCATGCGGATCCTGATAAAGATGATCGACGCGGGCGGTGTTGAATGAGGACGATCGCCGCTTGATGCCGTGGACGGTGTAGCCCAGGCCGAGCAGATACTCGGCGAGATAGGCACCGTCCTGACCAGTGATACCCGTAATCAGCGCGACGCGGCGCTTCGACCTTTCATTCATAATTGCTCACCCGGCTGCACGGTTGTCATTGACGATTTTCCCAGTTTCCCAAACCTATTGGCGATTGCGACGAGGATTCGCAGGATCTCAAGCTCGGGCCCAGTCGGCGAGCCTGCCGCTCGCCAGACTCCAAACAGTGACCCGACATAGGCAAGAGCGCTCACGAGAACTACGGCGATCAATCGAGCATAGACGTGAGACTCATGGCCAAAAAATGTGACGAAAGCCCAATTCGTCAGAAGACCGGCAATGATCATCGTGCAGGTGGACAGAACGGTCCTCAGATTCACGAGAAATTGCCGGGAGACAGAAGTGTCGATCAGTTCGCGGACGAGGACCATGTTGTATACGACACCGCCGAGTGTAATCGCCACGCGAGCGACAAGCAGGCCAAGTATTCCTCCTACCCACAAGCCGGCAACGATGACAGGCAGCCTTACGATCAGGATCGCAACGTCGCGATGAAATAATCTGCGGGTCTGCCCAAGGGCCAGACCAAGGGGCTGGACGGTCGCGCTGAGCGTATGCAACGCAATTGCGCCACCGAGAAGCTGGATCACGATCGTCGCGCCTGCCCAGGCCTTACCCAGAGCAAGCGGCACGAACTGATCGGCGATCAGCGCGAAGCCGAACCCCGCCGGAAAGGCGATCGCACACAGGATTGATTGCGCCGACAGATAAGCTCGCTGCAGGGCGGCTTTGTCGTCCCTCAGCTTGACGAACGCGGGAAACAGCGTTCCTGCGAGCGGGTTTGTGGCTTCTCTTGTCGGCGTGGCGGCCAGGTCGCTGCCCAGCACATATCCGCCCAGAGCGGATTTCCCGAGGAAATATCCGATGATGATCTGGTCGAAACGCCAGTTCAGCGTGCTGACGGCCTGTCCGAGTGATAGCCACACAGAGAACGACCACAGGGAGCGACTGCCCTTTATCCGGAATCTTGGCCGGAACGGCCGGATCAAATAGGAGGCGACGACGTCGACGAGATTGGCGGCGACGGCCCCGGCGATCAGTGCCCAATAGCTCTTGAAGCAAATGGCGATCCCGGAGGAGACCAGAATGGTTGCGAGCGCCCGGCTGATGCTCGTCACGAATTCCTGCCAAAAGACGAGTTGACGCTGCATCATTGCGAGCATCGGATTCCGAAGACCGGATATCGCAATCGAGCAGCTCAGGACCAACAGGATCGGAACCAAACGGCCATCGCCGTAGGACAACGACACCGGATAAGCGAGCAACGACAGCAGGAGTGCGAGCAAGCAAGCCCGAGCCATGCTCAACGTCCACGCGGCGTGGAATTGGTCTTCAGTTGGATCCTTGTGGTGAATGAGCGCCGATGTCAGGGACAGTTCGGTCATCGACGTCAGGATAGCAATGATGGCCGTCGCGACGGCAACCAGGCCGAAATCTTCCGGCGTGAGCATTCTCGCCAATATGAGCGTGTTCAGGAAGCCGAGACTGGCGACTACCAGCCGGCTCACGCCGATCCAGGCAGCTCCGATGGCGATTGAATTTTTCGACAAAGGAAGCCCCGCATGCGCACCAGCAGCGACCATTTTCAACGCTCATTCATTGACAGATGGTTTCCAGCGCGCGCTCGAAGATGTCAGGCGCAACCTCGAAATCGAATGGACTGGGTCCAAACGCGCCCTGCGGGCGCGTTCCCTTGCTGGGTCCCACAATGTAAGAATATTCCGCGCCCGCGGATGTTGCGATCGTGTAGTAGTAGGGATGCACGTGGTCTGAGGGTATCAGCTCGAGGACCCTTGTCCCCGGTGAGCAGAATACGAGATTTGTCAGGCCTGCACCATGTGGGCCAACGACAATCGAGCATTCCGAGAAAAACGTCGCTTCATCCTCGACATCAACAAAGTCGTAGACCTGGAAGCCGAACTTTTTCAGCGCAGGCATCAGCTCATCTTCGTTGGCGACCTTCCTTTGCCCTTTGCGCGGAACGTATACGCGCCTGTCGTGACGAAGCGGCGACTTGGCTACCTGCGAGCGGAAGAACTCAGTGAGCCACGGCGCATAGTTCCGCCGCAAGCCCGGAAACGAAGTGCCGATCACGAGATCGGCCTGGATATCGTCCTGGCCTGCCCACACGCACTTGTGCATTGGAATTCCGAGCCGGCGAACGAGTTTGGCTGCTGTTTCGGACGTCGGTTTGGGCAAATAGATATAATCCACATCATCGAGCGATAGGCCACTGTTCTGGAAAAGCGCCAGGCGTCCCAGGCAGTCGAGGAGAAAGTGCCCATAGTTCCCTCCGCCGAAATCACTCGCCAGCGCGAGACAGGTGCCACTCAGCGGCAGCGGCGTCCCGTAGGCAATTGATCTTGGATGGCGCGAGAAAGAAGATCCGTACCAGGTGCTCTCGTAGAGCAGCGATCCATCTTCTGTCACGAGCCAACCGTCGGGACCGAGAATGCGGGCATTGTTCAGGCTGAGAACGCCCAGCTCAGGCATTCTGTTGTCAACGCTTTCACCGAACCCTGCGTCGCGGCTGCCGAATCGAACCGGCGCCCTCCGCGCTAGCACCTCTTCTTCGACTGCAGTCAGCCAGGTGTGCGGATGTTCGCTTCGCCACGTGCGATGATCGCAGAGCCGGCTCGGGCTGCCGCGCAACGCACCACGGAGGATTTGCCTGACGGCCCGAACCTTGGAGTTCATGGACGATTACACCTTTGCAAGACACCGACTGTGGCAGGTAAGCCCGCACGAAGGGGGCTCACCTGCCACAGCCAAAGCAAAACTCAGACCGACATCGGACAGCTTGCCGATCCGAACCAGCGCTACTCGGCTTGATCCAGATCACGACGAGTTGTACTTGCGCCGGATCCACCCTTCCCGATCAGCGTCCCACATGCAGCGACAATAGACGGCAAGATCTGGCTTTTTTTGGTTGGATCAGCGTAGTGTCGCAGGCAACGGGGACTTCTTTGGGGCCAACCTCGCCGGCAACGTCAGCGGTCAGTTTGCTGCCCAGCAGGTAGTTTCCCTCGCGCGGCACGGCCGGCAGCGCAAATTCGATCACACTGGCGCCACCTTCCCCTTCCTTGCGAGAGACCGGTTGCAGCGGCTTCTTCGCCGATGCGACGATGGCGCCGGTCGTTTCGTCGAAGACGTATACGTGAAGCGTTCGATTTGTCGGATAGTCATCCGGAATCTTGATCGGAACTTCGATCTTGAGCGGATCGGTCGTGGTCAGCGACAATACCCCTGCATTCGGTTTCTTATCCGCTACCGCCTTCGTGACGTTGAGGAAAGTTGGCTTCGGCATATCGTTGAGCGCTGCCGTATATCCAAAATCATTCGGATCGGGTGTCACATCGCTCGGACCACATTTCCGGCTTCCCCGCTCGGACGTCGTGAACTGGCACACACGAACGTAGTCGATCTTGAACGTCTGCGGGAAAGCCGCGTCATCGACCCCGTGCCGGCCTGCCCAAGCCGCTCCGCCGACAGCGTAATTAAGATCGATGTGCGCCGGCGGCCCCAGTTGGTCGTCCTTCCTGAGCCACTGGTAGGTGCGCGTGTAGATGAGGCGGCCGTCCCAGAAGAACGAAATGCGGTCAGGCGCCCAAACGAAACCGGCAATATGCCAATCCTTGTTCAGGTCCTCCTTGCTGACCATGTCCTGAAACCTGAGTACGAACGAGTTGTCCACGTAGGTGTAGGACTGCGGCGTCCACTTGTCCTTGCTCATGGCGTTCGAGTGCAGCATGTTCGGCTTGTCTTCCACGCCGTTGATGACGTACTCGAAGATGTCGATCTCCGGTGGATGCCAAAATTTTCCATCGATGTCGTAATCGGCTTCGAGCCAGAATGCCGGCCACGATCCCCGCGCATTCGGAAGAAAGACCCGAGCCTCATAGTAGCCGTAATAGAATGTCTGGTGGCTTCTGATCATCGCGGAATCGAACGTGTCCGACGACTCATTTTTTTTTGCAGTCAGGCTCAGGACACCTCCGGACACCACGTGGTTGTCGCGGTAGCGCTGCTTTTCGTCGTTGAACCGGTCCAGCGTTTCGTTGTTGTAGATGTACCGGGTCGCCCATTTGGTTCGATCAAGCTTGTCGCCGTTGAACTCATCCGAAAACACCAGCTCCCAGCCGGCGCTCCAGGCCGGCGCTGCCGATCCGAGCGCAAGAACTATCGAGGCAACACAAAGGACTTGCCTGCGCGCGACTGCGATCATCATCGAGATCCTTTCGGTTCGGCTGTTGGCTCCGGCGGGGACGCTGTGCCGGTCCAATGCGCAAAGACGATGGCAACGGTGACGTTGCCACGTCGCGAGCCGGCACGCTCAGGCACACGGCCCTGCTGCTTTTTCCCGAGTAGATGTTCAACTTGCGATCGTTTTGAGGCGATGACTTGTCGACCACTCAAGAACATTTGACTGCTCCCCCGATCAGGTTCCCTCCTTCGCTGTCGCGTCCTCCATGATCGGCCGGACTGCCGGCTTCGCCTGAGAGATCCTGTCAATCCGTTTTCGAATCCGTCCCGTCGCCTTTACTTCAAGGAACCGATGGCTGATCGTTGCAACGACAAGCGACGGCGGAAGCGAGACCAGGAAGAACACCAGTTGCGACCCGTGGCCCAACGCATCGACCATACCCGTTCGATACATGATGAGCTTGACCCCGGCCATGACGAGCGGCGGCCAGAGATAAAAACTGAAGCTGATCGTACCCAACCACTGCATGACCGGCCAACTGAGCATTCTTCCGAACGGACCGTTTCCGCGGGACATGCCCAGCAGGAAAATGGTCCCAAAGAGGCCGCCAAGAACGACAAATGGAAATGCGGAGATCCAGTCATGGAATGAGAGATGCGCCGGCGTCACAAAGCCCACGTAATCCGCTGCGCTGACAAGCTCGAGGCCTCTCCAGACAGTCAAGAACAGCACGAAGAAGATAGCCGGGTATTTCGCCAAGGATTGCAATAACGTCGACGATAGATATTTCTCCGCGACAAGCACGCCGCCGATCATCAGGAGCGCGCGGGGGTAGTACACGACGAAGATCAGCGAACCGGCGGCCAGTGCCAACGCCAGCGGCCGACTGAAACCGCTGATCAGGAAGACGACGGCGCATACGCCATAGAACAGGAATTCGTATCCGAGCGACCACGCAGCAGGATTGATTTGAATGACGTCAATAAATGGAGGCGGCGCGAGCAGATTTGCGCCCACCAGCAGCAGACTTTGACCCTTTCCTGAAACCCAGCCGAAAATCGCAATCGCGATAACCGTCGCCCAGAGGACCGGAAGAATCCTCGCATAGCGGTCAAGGATAAAGGTCACGACCGAGGATGCTCGATACAGGCTTGGCAGAATGACGATTCCGCTGATGCCGAAAAAAAACTCGACACCGAACTTTCCGGTCTGCAGCGCTTCTCCAAACAGCCCCCTGGCAAACAACTCGAACGTCGGGAGTCCGGAATGAACAACGTGATAGACGAATACCATGAGGCAAAACAGACCTCTGGCGCCATGAACGTAAGGGTTAAATCTTGCGCTCGTGTCGTGTTCCATGTGGAAGTTGCTACCGGCTCTAGTATAGAGGGTTAACAGCCTCACGAGCGAGACCAAGGTCGATCGCGATTGTTGTCCCGCGCCGCCCAAGCGGACACTACCAACCGAGGCGCCAAGAAACAGGGATCGACGAGTCCGAACATGGTGAGCCTCGATACATTCCCAGCCAGAAGCTCGTCTAACAAGCGCGCTGCAGCAGCGTCAAGTGACGAGAGCAACAGCGTCATTTTCGCGCATATCGCCTTCATTCTGTGCATTTGCATGCAGCGCTTTGGACTCCTCGTAGGAACCGGACAGATCTTCTTTTCGTTGTTCGGATTCTTTGCGCTCGTGGCGTGGGGATGGTGGGTTGGTCTTGTACGCCTTCGCGGGCCGCAGACTCTCGCGTTCGGACTTGTCGTCATCTGGTTTCTCGTCAGCGCAGTCGCTGCAGCCGAATCTCCTGATCGCGGTGTGGAGACCAGCCCGGCGTCGCTCGCGATGGTTCTTGTCACGAATTCGATCTTCCTATTCGGACCCTCAACAAGATTCTCGAACGAGGCTGTCCTTCCCACTTTCCTGTTCTATGTTCGCTTGTGCGCCGTTCTGGCCATCGTTCAGATTGCCCTCCAGTTCGGCGGCATACGCATCTTCTCATTCAAGGATGCAATCCCGGCGCTTGACCCGGTCCTCGTTGAGTCTGCGTACAACCAAAATGCGGTCGAATTTTATGGGTCCTTGAATCGACGCGCGAACGGGTTTTTCCCGATGGAGCCCGGAGCACTATCCCAATTGCTCGCTATAGGTGTAATCGTCGATGTCTTCCTATTGCGGCGATTTAGCTATCTTCCGCTGTACGCCATCTCATACGTCCTGACTCGATCCGGATCGGGCCTTTTGGTGCTCGCCGTGTCCCTCGGCGTCTATCCCCTGATTGCTCCGCTCAAATCGCTGCGCGTTATCGCCATTGGAGCGACGGCTGTCTTGATAGTCGGAACTGCCTACCTCGTTGCGCCGGAACCCTTCGATCCTATCGTTAATAGATTGGACGAATTCAGTTCAACCAAGTCGAGCGGCTATGCGCGCTACGTCGCACAACTACAGACCTGGAACTATCTCTTTCAGACCGACAGAGTGCTTATCGGCTCGGGGCCCGGCGGATTGGAGCGGTCGCCTGCCTACTTTGGCGGCAGCGGAAATCCCGTTCTCAAGCTCGTCGCAGATTATGGAATTATCGGGCTTATAGTCTTTCTGTTTTATCTCCTCCTCTCGATCTTCAGGAAAGACAACTCGATGCTCGCATTGACGATGCTGGCTTGCTATCAGCTCGGCGGCGGCAACCTCGCCATGGCTCCATTTCTGATCATGATGGCAATGCTGTGCGTATGGTCGCAGCCGCCAAGCGCTGGCCTGAGGTCGATCCGCCGTCCAGCTTCCGTCCAACGGATGCAGTCCAGCCCTGCCCCGATCATCGAATGACGCGGAATAGACCGAGCAAAGCGCGCAACCATTTCGGCCGCTGGGCAGGCACGTATCGCAAACTCACCAGGGCACGTCGAAAGTACCGCGGACTGATCAGTACGCACAAAATCCAGCCCAGCAACGATATGCGCTGGGATATCGAGAACCCTTGCGGAGTCGCAACGGCCCGAAGCGCATCGGCAGCGATACGCAATGAGCTGTCCTGGGCGAGTGGATGGAGATCTGGCCGCAGCTTGAACGACGCGGTCCGCAAACAAAGAAATATGACGTTTCTGTTGAGCGCATCGGACGCCACCGGTAGTTTCTCGGTGCTCGCGATCTCGGTAAAGAATTTGTAGCGCCGCCGCGTGAGGTCGATCTCTCTCGCAAAGCGGGTATCGTCCAGTTGAAGGAAGGCCCCGTGATTGAGGCCGTGCACGCGATAGTCTGCCAAGGGCTTTGTGATCGTCACGATA
The DNA here is from genome assembly GCF_008123965.1 of Bradyrhizobium hipponense. Classification (GTDB taxonomy): domain Bacteria; phylum Pseudomonadota; class Alphaproteobacteria; order Rhizobiales; family Xanthobacteraceae; genus Bradyrhizobium; species Bradyrhizobium hipponense. The sequence goes on from NZ_VSTH01000172.1 coordinate 46,791, forward strand.
TGGCCACACGCGGGAGCGGCCGCCAGCAGATAACTGTCCGGCGCCCGGTCGACAAAGTCGGATTCAAAGCCGAAAACACGCTCGACAAACCATCTCGGGTAGGCATTTCCCGACCCCGGCGGCGTCGGATAGGCACCGGTCGTCGTCATCCACCTGCCGATGTCCTCCGAGGCCGGACGGGAGAAGAACTGCGGCAGGACATTTCCAGTCGGCTGCCCCTTTGCGTCGATGACGCGCATCTGAAACTGATATTTGCTCGCGACCTCCGACCAGACGGATGCAATCTCCGTCATCACATCGGGATGCAGGGCATCATCCGAGTCGAGAAATATGATGACGTCGCCGGAGGATCTGCGAAAGCCGTTCACACAAGACGGCATCTGCCCGGCGTTCGCCTGATTGATGATCGCGACCTCGTCTGCAAATTCGTTGATGACGTCAAGCGAATTGTCCGTCGAACCGTCATCAACGACGATCACTTCGACTTTCGGCCATCGTATATCCAGTGCGCTGCGGATCGCCGATCCCACGTAAGCGGCGTAGTTGTGATTCGGGATGATCACGGAAAGGCTCGGTAGGTTCGCCAGTTTAGCGCCCCGCACCACAGTGTGTCTTGGTGTCTGCTTCAGCATTTGACGCCGAGAATACTCGCGTTGAGGATGCTCATCATATGACTGCCGACACAATATGACTGCCGACACAGTATCATATTCGACAGATGTTCAATGACCAGACACTCTATCTACGAAGAGTGCACTCTCTAGCATAGGCTTTCCATCGCAAGGAAGAGGAACGTTTCGATCTGGCGCGATCGATGGAACAATTTGTTTGTCATTCTGTTGCCGCAACTGCAACGCTATCCATGCAGAACGAGCAGTGAAGATGTGTAGTGAAGATGTGTGACGATCGATCGACGAGCTCAGATGGTTTCGTGGCGATATGCGTGGCGGTCGTTTCATCGCTCCTCGCAACGACGGCCGATGCACAACTTTCGGGCTACGGCCGCACATCTCCACCGATGTATGGCGGCTCCGGCATTTCGACTCGGCCTTCGAGTTCAATGCGGCCCATGGAAGGCACTTACGCTCCAAATCACAAGACGCCGGACGGGAAGCTTTGCATATCGGTCAATCCGTTGACGCATCCGCAAACTATGAATCCCAAGATCATCGACCAAATTGTTCTGGTTCAAAACATTTGCGGCGAATCGATCCGGGTTCAGGTTTGCTATGCCGGCAGTTCCGATTGCATCGTTGTTCCGCTCGCAGGCTACCAGAAGCTGCAGAGGACCCTGGGGGTCGCGGCTGGGTCAACCAGCTTTCAATTTGAGTATCGCGAACTCTATTGAGTTCGCCGATGCAGACGAGCAGTCCTGGCTGGAATGCAGTCCACAACTGTTACGAGCAATATG
>NZ_VSTH01000173.1 GCF_008123965.1 Bradyrhizobium hipponense
AGCGCATCGGGCGCCACGACCACTTCTTCGAACTGGGCGGCCACTCGCTCTTGGCCGTGCAGATGTCGAGCCGGCTGTCACAGGCTGTTGGGGTCGAACTGCCGCTGTCGACGCTGTTCGCCAGGCCGGTGCTGGCCGATCTGGCGGCAAGCATCCTCGAGATGTTGAGCCGCGCCGGTCCGCAAGAGCTGCCGGTGATTGCGGCCGTGTCGCGTCATGAGCCGCTTGTGCTGTCGTTTGCGCAGCAGCGGCTATGGTTTTTGGCGCAGCTGGACGAGGGCAGCACGAACTATCACATCCCGCTGGCGTGGCGGCTGCGCGGTAGGCTCGACCGCAGCGCCTGGCAGCGCAGCCTTGACCGCTTGTTTGCGCGTCATGAGGCGCTGCGCAGTGTCTTTGTCGCACCGCAGGGCACACCCCGGGTTGAGGTTCTGCCGCCGGATGCGGGGCTGCCGGTGGTGGAGCACGATCTGCAGGACAGGGTAGATGCGGACGCCGCGCTTGCGGAGCTGTGCCAGCAAGAGGCGCGCAGGCCGTTCGATCTGGCGCATGGCCCGCTGATCCGCGGCCGGCTGATCCGGCTGTCGGATGAGGAACACGTCTTCCTGCTGACCCAGCATCACATCGTCTCGGACGGCTGGTCGCTGGGCGTGCTGGTGCGTGAACTCAGTCAGCTGTACCGGGCGTTCGAGGCTGGGCAGGACGATCCTTTGCCGCCGCTTGCGATCCAGTATCCGGATTATGCCGCCTGGCAGCGGCAGTGGCTCTCGGGCGAGCGGCTGCAGAGCCAGGCGCATTATTGGCGCAATAATCTATCTGGCGCCCCGGCCCGTCTGGACTTGCCGACGGACCGGCCGCGGCCTGCGCAACAGTCGTTTGCCGGGGCCAGTGTGCCTGTCGTCATCGATGCGGATCTGACGCGGGGGCTGAAGCAGCTGAGCCGGCAACATGGCACGACGTTGTTCATGACGGTGCTGGCGGCGTGGGCGGCGGTGCTGGCGCGTCTGTCGGGGCAGGACGACCTTGTGATCGGGGTGCCGAGCGCCAATCGCGGCCGGCGCGAGATCGAAGAGTTGATCGGCTTCTTCGTCAACACCCTGGCGCTTCGCCTCGACCTGTCGGGCGCGCCGAGCGTGTCGCAGCTTCTGGAACGGACGCGGCGCACGGCGCTGGCTGCGCAGGAGCATCAGGACCTGCCGTTTGAGCAGGTGGTCGAGATCGTGCAGCCGCCCCGGCATCTTGATCACACGCCGCTGTTCCAGGTGATGTTGGCCTGGCAGCACGACGCCGTCGAGTCGTTCGACCTTGCCGGGCTGAGCGTGGAGGCTGCCGGGGAGGGGCTCGATCAGGTCAGGTTCGATCTGGAGCTGAACCTTTGTGAACATGGCGAGGAGATCGCCGGGGCGTTCGGTTATGCCACGGCGCTGTTTGATGAAGCGAGCATCGAGCGACAGCGTGGTTATCTGCTGACGCTGCTGCGGGCGATGGTGGCCGACGCGGGGCAGCCGGTCGGCCGCATCGAGCTGCTGTCGACCGCCGAGCGCACGTATCTGCTGGAGGAGCTGAACCGGACGGCGGCGCCTTATCCGTCGGAGCGATGCGTCCATCAGCTGTTCGAGGCGCAGGTGCAAAAGGCGCCGGGGGCAGTGGCGCTGGTCTGCGAAGACGAGCAGCTGAGCTATGGCGAGCTCAATGCGCGGGCCAACCGGCTGGCGCATCATCTGATCGCCCTCGGGGTCAAGCCGGGGGATCGCATTGCGACAGTGCTGGACCGCTCCGTCGCTCTTGTGGTGGCGCAGCTGGCGATCCTGAAGGCGGGCGGAGTGTATGTGCCGATCGATCGCGCCCTTCCGTCTGCGCGACAAGAATGGCTGATGGCCGATTGTGCTGCACGCCTGGTGCTTTACGGTGATGATCTGGTTGAGGCGACGATACCTGTTCTGGCTATTGAGCCGCTCATAGTTGGAACGGGATGTAGTTCCGATCCTGGTCTGGCGTTGAGCGCTGAGACTGCCGCTTACGTAATGTACACCTCCGGCTCAACTGGCCTTCCCAAAGGAGTTGTTGTTCCTCATCGTGCCGTCAACCGGCTCGTGATCAACAGTGGATATGCGAAGATCGATGCAGGAGATCGTGTGGCATGGGCTGGCAATCCCGCCTTCGACGCAAGCACATTCGAAGTATGGGCGCCGCTGCTTAACGGTGGTTGCATTGTTGCCATGCATGCCGCCACCGTCAGGGATACTCCCAGTTTTGCCCGGGCGCTTGAACAGCACCGGGTGACGTCACTGTTTCTAACAACAGCATTATTCAACCAATATACATCATCGATTGCTCCGACGTTAGCGCAACTTAAGTACCTTCTCTGCGGAGGAGAGCGCAATGATCTTGCCTCATTTCTGAGATTGCTGAAAGAAAAAGGCCCCGTACGTCTCATTCACTGCTACGGCCCGACCGAGACGACCACCTTCGCGACAGTCTGGACTTGCCCGGCTGATTTTAATGGGTCAGTGGTCCCGATCGGGCGGCCAATTGCCAACACGCGGGTGTACCTGCTGGACGGTCATGGCGCGCCCGTGCC
>NZ_VSTH01000174.1 GCF_008123965.1 Bradyrhizobium hipponense
GGTTGGGGTGGGGGTGTCTCCGCAGGCGAGAACCCCAACGAGGAGAGAGCCCTCACCCGCCGCGCGCGGGACGATGCTTCGCATCGCCCGGGGCGCGCCGACCTCTCCCGCAAGCGGGAGAGGTGAAGCGGCACCGCCGCCTTGGCCGGCATCGTCCTCAGCCGTCGCCGTTGAGTCTCGCGAAATCGTCGAACAGGGCGGCCACCAGGGCGCGGTGGCGGGTGTCTTCGGTGGGCAGGCTCGCGGCATAGAGGTTGAGCAAATGGCGGGCCTTCACCGCGGCCTCGGGCCAGGACATCGCAGGCACCGTCATCATGCGGTTTTCCAGATCGGCCTCGCGCTCGCGCAGCTCCCTGACATTGGCCTCGACCTCGGCCAGCGCGCGGCGCAGATCGGTCGCCTTCTGCGCGGCCATGCCGCGGTGCTTGTCGAGATCGACGGTGTGGTCAGTCATGTGGCGGCGCTCGCGTCGGCGGCCTGCGCATTGGCAAGGTCGACCGAGCCGATCGACAGCATCTCCACCGCGCCGTGCGCGCCTTCGGCAGGCACCGTGATCATGGTGGCGATGCGGCGATAGGCCGAGAAGGTCAGGCTCTCGATCGTCTCCTCGTCGGTGACGACCTCATAGGCGCCGGCCGGCAACTCGCGCGCGATGCCGCGGATGTGGAATGGATGCTTGAAGGTGATTGTTTCTCGCCGCGAGCGGATGGTCATGCACGCCTGCCTTTCGCAAAGGGGGGCCCCAACCGACGCCAGCTGCCTGTGACCATGCGCCCCTTGCCGGGCAATAGCCAGCCTTAATGTCCGCGCACGGGCGCTTGCGCCGCAGCGCGGCACTGTCGCGCGCCCTTTTAGCTCTCGCTATGGGCGTGACGCAGGCGTAGGCTCGCTTGCATCATCGCATCTCGGATCCGGGCGAACTCAGACCAGCACAGGAGACGGACGTCATGGCCAAGGGACAACAACGCAGCAATCGCGAAACCAAGAAGCCGAAAAAAGACAAAGCCAAGGTGATCGCCGCAGCGCCCAGCCGCAAGGAAGCCGGCTGGCAGCCGGATTTCGGGCCGGCGAAGAAGAAGTAGGTTTAAGCGGCGCAGGGATCCTTACCCTCCCCTGGAGGGGGAGGGTCGCTACGCATGGAGCGTAGCGCAATGCGTAGCGGGGTGGGGTGACGGTCTCTCCGCATCGCACACTGCCCGTGTTGAGAGATCACCCCACCCCGTCTCGCATCGCTATCGCGCTGCGAGCCGACCCTCCCCCTCCAGGGGAGGGTAAGAGAGCGCCACCGTCTCCTCTCCTCCGCGCATTTGGGCTATACTCGCCGGGGTAGTATCACCCGGAGGGGCCACCTGTGGAGCACGAGCACATATCCGAGCCGAAAAACCTCGTTATCTGCTGCGACGGCACCGGCAACGAGATCTCGGAGAACATCTCCAACGTCCTGAAACTGTATCGCTGCCTGCGCAAGACCGACAAGACGCGGCCGCGGCAGCTGGTGTATTATGATCCCGGCGTCGGCACGGTGACGGAGCCGTCGACGTGGCACCGCTTCAAGGCCAACATCAATCTGGTGCTGGGGCTCGCCACCGGCTACGGGCTCGACGACAACGTGCTCTCGGCCTACCGCTTCCTGGTCGAGAATTATGTGCCGGGCGACAAGATCTACCTGTTCGGCTTTTCGCGCGGCGCCTACACGGTGCGGGTGCTCGCGGGGCTGATCCACAAGATCGGGCTGATCTCGCCGGAGCAGGCCAACCTCGCAGGCTCGGGCCTCGTCGCCTACAAGCAATATTCGGGATCGGGGCGCGGCAACGATGTCGCCGACCTCACCGACGTCGGCAGCGACGAGGACGGGCCGCTGCCCAAGGACAAGTTCGATCTCGCCGCGCAGTTCGCCCGCATCACCTCGTCGCGCTGGCCGACCATCCATTTCATCGGCGTGTGGGACACGGTGGCGAGCGTGATCGTACCGCGCGCCGACCGGTTCTATCTGCCGAGCTTCGAGGAGCTCGCCTTCACGCTGCGAAATCCGAGCGTGCAGATCTTTCGCCAGGCGATCTCGATCGACGAGCGGCGCTGCATGTTCCGCCTGAAACAGTGGGAGGCGCCGCAGGAATATTGGAGCAACCGCTTCGTGCCCGACGACAAGAAGGGGCCGCAGGACATTCTGCAGGTGTGGTTCTCAGGCGTGCATTGCGACGTCGGCGGCGGCTATCCGGAGACCGAGAGCGCGGTGTCGAAATATCCGTTGATCTGGATGCTGGAGGAAGCGGACAAAGCGGGGCTGAAGTTCAATCCGCGCACGGTGAACCAGCTCGCCTGGGGCGTCCAGCGCAAGAACTCACCGTTCAAATATGTCGCGCCGGATGTGGGCGGCAAGCTGCACGATTCGATGAATGCGGCCTGGCGGCTGCTGGAGTTCGTGCCGAAGCGCGCGACCTACAAGGAATGGCCGGAGCGGACAGTGGTGCTCGGCTTCTACATCCCCGACTGCGAGCCGCGCGTGATCCCCGAAGGCGCCCATGTGCATGAGAGCGTGGTGAAGCGGATGGCAAGCATGCCGGATTACCGGCCGGTGAACATGCCGAAGAGTTTTGTGACAGTGCCGATGCCGGTGCGGGAGGGAGTGGAGGTCGCGGCGGAGGTGGAGGTGTGCGACTTTCCTTCTCCCCCTGTGGGAGAAGGTGGCTTCGCGGCACGCGAAGCCGGATGAGGGGTTGTCGCCGCGAACCAGGACGATGGCAGAGCCAGCCGCGACAAGATGTCTCGCGGCCGGTCGGTCGGCTAGCGCAGAGATTGTGAGCTGGATCATGCGCATCCGGCTTAGTTAGTTCGTATCCTCCTTGCACCCGACCTTCACCAACGAAGGTGAATTCGACCAAGGAGATTTTCCAATGACGAAGTCCTCATTTCCCGTCGCGCATTTTTCCATGACACACTCTGCGATTGCGCTCGGCGTTGCGGCCGCGGCGATGTGGTCGGCGGCGGCCGAGGCTGCCAACGACAAGCACTATGGCGTGGTCTGCCTGAGGAACGACACCAGGGCCAATATCACCTACATGCGCAAGGTCGGCGACGGCGACTGGGAGACTCGCTTCCTCTCGCCCGGCGACGCCTGGAAGATCGCGCACCGCTACGATCGCTCGAACGAGAACTCCTCGCCGAAGGTCCACGTCAAGTACGACGCCGACGCGACGGGCCGGAAATTCACCCAGTTCAAGGACCTCGAGCGCCGGGCCGCCGTCGGCGATAGCTGCCAGGAAGCCAACGTCTATGCCTTCCAGTACGAGGCGAGCAACCGCAGCTTCATCTCGCTCGAACGCGTGCGCTAGGACCAGGGTCGAGCGAGGCGCGGGCAGCGCCCCACCTCGCTACCACCATTTTTCATTAAAATTCTCACCCGCGCCTTAGCCGTATCGCATCAACTTATCCGGCATCATTGCAACCCACCACCGCGAGCCCTGCGGAATTGGAGGAGAGTGCCAATGCATCCGCGACGACATGCCCGGGTCAAACCCGCAGGCCTGGTGTCCCGCCAGGCCAAGATCATCACCGACCCCCGCGCGCCGGTGATCCCGTGCACGCTGATCGACTATTCGCCCGGCGGCGCCTGCGTCGATCTCGGCGGCCAGGTGAAAATCCCCGACCGCTTCGAGCTGCTCCACGTCAACACCAAAAAACGCTGCCGCATCGCCTGGAAGCGCGGCACGCGCGTGGGCGTGGTGTTTTGAGGGATCTGCTTACCCTCCCCTGGAGG
>NZ_VSTH01000175.1 GCF_008123965.1 Bradyrhizobium hipponense
TCCCTACCGCGAAAGTCGCCAAGGTTCCGGCCAAATCGACGCGAATGACCCGGGGGCGGACGTTCCTAATCCAAACAGGCGTCGTGCGGGGGGAGCGTAGAACAGGCCGCTCTAAGCTAACGCCAAATGGACCGGCGTTCCATGTAGCCTCACCCCTTCCACCCCGCCTTACGCAAACCTTCAATGAGGTGAGCGTGGTCTTCTGGCCGAAACCACGGAGCTCTGTTGCGGACATACATGTCTAATGCCCCCGGTGCGCGCGAGACGGCCTTTTCCAGTTCTTCCTTCGCTTCCACTGTGCGGCCAAGCTGGCCCAGCGCGGCCGCGGACCAGCGGTAGATCATCGGAAAATTGGGATACGACCGGATTAGGCGTTTTGCGGCCTCGATTGAAGCCTCGTATTCGCCACAGAAATATAAACCGCACGCAATGTGCAACAAGCGGACTGCCAGATAGGGGTCGCGGGGATCGAGCCTGATGCACACGTTGAGAGACGTGACCCCCTCCTTAGGCCGTCCGGCAAAGATCAGCGTCGCGCCTCGATGACCATGCGCGATCGCCAGATTTGGACTCATGGAGAGAGCTCGCTCGATCTCCGCCAACGCATCGTCGGCCTCGCCGCGTGCTTGCAAGGCCCAGCCAAGGCACGAACGGGCTTCGGCATCGGCACCATCGAGCGCGACCGCCCGGCGGGCCAACGCCTCCGCCGAGAGTTGCGCGTCTCGCAGGCCAATCTTCTGGTAGAGCGCGGCCGCTTGCAGCTGGCACAGAGCGAGCGCGCTGTAGCTGCCGCTGAAGGTCGGGTCGAGATCGATCGCCTGTCCGAAGAATTTCTCTGCGCTCTCATCGTCCTCTGGGATCGCTTTGCTCAGATGCCACAGGCCGCGCTGATAGGCTGCCCAGGCATCAAGGCTGCCCGGCGGCCTGCGCATGGCGCGTCGGAGCTCGGCGTCTGCAATGGCGGGGGCGAGCGCAGTCGTCAGCGCTTGGGTAAGCTCATCCTGCACGGCGAAAATATCCGCGAGATCGCGGTCGTAGCGCTCGGCCCACACATGATTGCTGGTCGCCGCCTCTATGAGCTGCGCGGTCACGCGGATACGGCTGCCGGCCTTGCGCACGCTACCTTCAAGCACGTAGCGGACGCCGAGCTCGCGCCCGACCTGTCTCACATCAACCGCTCGCCCTTTGTAAGTGAACGACGAGTTGCGCGCGATGACGAACAATGAGGGATAGCGCGATAGCGCCGTGATCACATCTTCGGCTATACCGTCGGAGACGAATTCCTGCTCGGGGTCGCCGCTCATATTGGTCAGCGGCAGCACGGCGACAGACGGCTTGTCAGGCAACGCGAGCGCCGGAATCTCGCGTTTAGGCGTCGCAGTCCGCGGGCCCGGGTCGATGATGATGCGGTAAACGTGGACAGGCCGGGCAATGTTCTTCAGAGTTTGCTCACCCGCTTCCTCAACATCGAACGGCACCTTGTCGCGCGCGTGATTGAAGACAGTCTGAGAGATACAGATGCCGCCGGGTTCGGCGATGCTCTCGAGCCGGGCCGCAATGTTGACGCCGTCTCCAAAGATGTCATGGGCTTCGACGATGATGTCACCGATATTGAGCCCCACACGGAAGAGAATGCGCCTGTCTTCCGCGTCGTCGCAGCTAAGTTCGTTGATGCGGGACTGGAACTGCATGGCAGCCCGCACCGCTTCGACCGCACTTGGAAACTCAGCCAAAAACCCGTCGCCGGTGTTCTTCACGATGCGGCCGCCGTGCTGCGCAATTGCGGGCTCGACACCTCCGGCGAGGAGTGCCGTCAGCTTGGCGTGTGTAGCCTCTTCGTCATTGTGCATGAGCCGAGAATAGCCAGCCACGTCGGCGGCCAAGATCGCTGATAATCTACGCTCGACTCGGCCCCGCTCTTGCACCATGGCCCGCACCAGGCCCGCCAACCCATCATACTCTACGACGGATCAGAGCGCTGCGCCAAACGCGCTTTGACGGTTTCGGTCATGCGCTAAGTTGAAACGTCAACTGTGCTGACCCGGGGTGCGCCTGAATAGAGATCGAATGCGGGCCGCCAATGTCGCCTTTTGGCCCTTAGCTGACCTGAGGCGATGCCCAGCTTGAGTCCGCAAAGCATCGGCTAACGGACATCGCTCAAGCCGTGGCAACGAATCTCGACTACGAGTAGGCCGCCTAACCTTCCTTCGCGAACGTCGCCTCCATCGCCCTGCGCGTCTTCACCGTCTCGTTGTTGGGGTCGAACTCAACATCGCTCCAGCGCACGATCTCGCCGTGGGCTACGTCGTGCTTCAACTTGACCCGGTGCGCAAGGCCGATCGGCAGCGCGCCAGCCTTGAGGCTCGCCGCCGCCGGCACCAGCTTGCCCCATACCGTGTAGCCGCCTTCGCCGTCCAGCACCTCGCCGGCGCGCAAAGGCCGCTTGGCCACGGCCGCGACGTCGCCGCGGAAGCCCGTCGCCTGGCCGGTCGGCTCGCCCCGCAGCGCCGCCGACAGGATCGAGATGTTCAGCTCGAGCCCGATCAGATGATAGGGCTTGTACATTGCGGCGAAGCGTCCGCTGGCGTCGGTCTTGAGGCCATATTGCCTGAAGCAATCGGCGGCATAGTCGTTCGGCGCCTCCAGCACGACATAGACGCCCCAGCGCAAATCCCGAAACACCGGCCGCCCGTCGCGCTCGAGCGAGGAGACGACCTCCACCACGCCGGACCGCTCCAGCACGCCGCCGCGCGAGCGCGGCCGCACGATGTGTGGCAGATCGTCGACGCCGCAGGGCGGAAACAACAATCCCTCCGTGGGCACGTCGAGCCCGCAGGCATTGGCGATCGCGGCCATCTCGATCGCCGATTTGGTGCCGTCGAGGAAGGAGTTGAACATCTGCGGATTCATCCCGGCCGACTGCGCTTCGCCTGCGGTCAGGCCGTAATGCTGCCAGACGCCATCCGGCGTCACGTCGTGATAGGCCGGCAGATATTTCGTCCCCTTGCCGGCGGCGACGACGTGAAAACCGGTGGCGCGGGCCCAGTCGACCATCTCCGCCGTCAGCGCCGGCTGGTCGCCATAGGCGAGCGAATAGACCACGCCGGCCTTGCGCGCCTCCTCGGCCAGCAGCGGACCCGCCAGCACGTCGGCCTCGACATTGACCATCACGATATGCTTGCCCGCCGCGATCGCCGCGCGCGCGTGGCGGATGCCGACGGCGGGATTGCCGGTCGCCTCCACCACGACGTCCATCGCGCCGCCGGCAATGGCGCGTGCGCCATCATCGGTGAAGGTGGTCGCGGCAATGCGTGCCGCATCCCAGCCAACGGTGCGGCAGGCCTCGCGCGCTCGGTCGCGGTCGATGTCGATGATGATGGGCACCTCCAGCCCCGGTGTGTGCGGCACCTGCGCCAGAAACATCGAGCCGAATTTGCCGGCGCCGATCAGCGCGACACGGACAGGCTTGCCGGCAGAGACGCGGGCCTGGAGGAGGCGGTGGAGGTTCATGGGGATGTTTCCGGTGATACAGAAATTCGTGAGACGCGTGTCTCTATCCAATTCGTCATGGCCGGGCTTGACCCGGCCATCCACGTCTTACTGCTAGCGGTCGTGTCGAGACGTGGATGCCCGGGACAAGCCCGGGCATGACGGCCGAGGTGTTGCGCGAATCGTACCTTACTCCGCAGCCTGCCGCGGCGCACGTGCGAGCCGCAGCAGCGCGTCGTCGTCCACCGTCCTGATCGGCGCAAAATCGCGATGCGCGATGTAGTCTGGCCGCGTGGGCTTGCGGATGTAGTTCGAGACGGCGTTCAGGGTCAGGTACACGATCTTGCGCGGATAGGGCGTGATGTTGCCGGCCGAGCCATGTACGAGGTTGCCGTGGAACATCAGCATGCCGCCCGGCTTGCCGGTCGGCGCGACGATGCCGCCCTGCTCGACCAGCCGCGTCACCGTCGCCTCATCCAGCGTCCACAGCGGATAGGAGGTCGTCGCAAGGTCATGCGAGGCTTCCAGATCGCCGGCGTTCTGGCTGCGCGGCACCAGCATCAGCGGGCCGTTGATCGGCATCACCTCGTCGAGGAAGATCGCGATGTTCATGGCGCGCGGCTCCGGCATGCCGTCGTCGCGCTTCCAGGTGCCGTAATCCTGGTGCCATTGCCAGACGTCGCCGGTGAAGGCGGATTTCGCGTTGATCTTGAACTGGTGCATGTAGACCGGCTCGCCGAACAGCTGCTCGACCGGCTCGATCATGCGCGGATGCGCGCCGAGAAGACGGAATGCCTCGTTGTAGAGATGCGCGGCAAACGCCGTGCGCGGCGCGCCGCTCTTCTCGCGCCAAACCTCGGGCCGGTTGGCGTCGTAGATGCCGACCGCCTCGCGCGCCAGCAAGTCGACCTCCTCCGGGCTGAACAGCTCGGGCAGAAACAGCCAGCCCTCGCGCTCGAAGAACTCCAATTGCTCCTGGGACAGTTTCATGGGTCGTCCTCCTTGGTTGTTTTTCTTGTCATTCCGGGGCACGCGATGCGTGAACTATGATGCGCAATTGCGCATCTGAGAATCCATTCATCCACCAACTCTGCCGGCCGATGGATTCCGGGCTCAATGCTGCGCATCGCCCCGGAATGACGGCGTTGAACGGCTACGCCGCCACCCCTTCGCTCGTCCTCAATCTCTCCTCCGTCATCCGTCCCGCCGTCTGCGCATGCGCGAGCGCAGCGCGCTCGGCAGCCTTGGCGTCGCCTGCGAGAATGTGCCCGGCGATGTCAGCATGCTCGGCCCAGGCGCTGCCGCGATAGTCGAGTTCGGACAGCACGGTGGCCATCGAGCGGCGCATGTGCGGCCATTGCGGCGCGATCGTCTCCTCGATCACGGGATTGCCGGCGAGCTGATAGATCGCGCGGTGAAAGTCGACGTCGAGCGCAATGAGCTCGGCAAGCGGCGTCTTGCCGTCGGTCCGGCGTCCGGCGGCGAGCGCTGCACCCAGCCGTGCGCGTCCCGCCGCGTCGCTTGCCGCGCGCTCCGCGGCGAGCCGGGCCGCCAGCGCGTCGATCGCGCCGCGCACCTCATAGAGCTGGCGGATGCGCGAGGGATCGAGCTGGGTGACTTCAAAGCCGCGCCGGCCGCTCTCGGCGACCAGACCCTGCCGGTGCAGCAGATGCAGCGCATGTGACACCGGCTGGCGTGACACGCCGAGCTTGTCGGCGAGTTCGTTCTGCCGGATGCGCTGGCCGGGCTGCAGCGTGCGGTCGGAGATCGCCTCCAGGATCCGTGCATAGACCTGGTCGATCAGGTTCGGGAACGGGTCGAGAGGGATCACGCCGGAAGCTCCAACAGCTCATGCAATGGAATACGGAATTCCGTGTTCAAACTTACGGCGGGAGGCCGAGAGCGTCAAGCGTTCCGGCCCGCTGCACCGGTCGCCGTTTGGCTGCCGCTAAGCTATTGATACTACTTGGCCCGGCTACTGTGCATGGGGTTGTTTTCGAGAAAAAGTGCTTCCCTGTCTCAGGGCTCCAGCACCTCCAGCGCGAGGGCCGCGATCTGCTCCGCATCCGCCATCGCCTTGATCCCGGCGATCCGGTCGCCGCTGAAGCTGACGCGCAGCGCAATCCGCAGATGGCCGCCCAAGATAACAGCGATACCCATCTCACCGTCGACCAGCGCCGGCCGTGCGGTCTGCGCGCGGCCTTTGTAGATCTGCGCAACGGCATCGGCGCCGCGGACTTCCGGCAGCGAGCCGAGCCGGACTGCGGCCTGATCGGCGCGGAACACCACGTCGGGATCGAGCACCGCAAGCAGGCCCTCGAAATTGCCTTCCCGTGAGGCGGCGAGGAAGGCATCGACGATCTTCCGCTGCCGCGACAGATCCGTCTCCGGCACCGGCGCGCCTTGCACGCGACGCCGTGCGCGGCTCGCAAGCTGGCGCGAGGCGTCGACCGAGCGGCCGACGATCGGCGCGATCTCCTCGAATGGAACGGCGAACATGTCGTGCAGCACGAAGGCGAGCCGCTCCGCCGGCTGCAGCGTTTCGAGCACGACGAGCAGTGCTGCGCCGACGGAATCTGCCATCTCCGCCTCGCGCTCCCGCGCCTCGACGACGGGCTCCGGCACGTGCGGGCCCATCGGGTCTTCCCGGCGCGATTTTTGTGCGCGCAGCATATCGAGACAGATGCGCGCGACCACCGTGGTCAGCCAGCCCCTGAGATTGGCGACATCGGACCTGTCGCTGCGGCTGAGCCGTAGCCAGGCCTCCTGCACGGCGTCATCGACCTCGCCGCGCGATCCCAGCATCCGGTAGGCGACGCTGCGCAAATGCTGCCGATTGGCCTCGAACTGCTGGCCGAGAAAATTTTCTTCCGTCATCGGTCACATTCCCTGATCGCGATCCGTCACCCCCATGACGACGCCAATCCGGCCGATGTGACCGGAACCGTCGACAATTCCTAAACGGAGACGAAGAAAATGATGCACGCTCGTATGAACCATCCGGTCATGGTTCTGCCCGAAGCCATGAGCGTCCTGCAAGCCCTGGGTAACCTGACCAAGCAAGGGCTGCCGGAAAAGCTGCTGGAACTGGTGCACCTGCGCGCCAGCCAGATCAACGGCTGCAGTGTCTGTGTCGACATGCATCCCAAGATCGCCCGCAAGCTAGGTGAGACCGACGAGCGCCTCTTCGCCGTGTCCGCCTGGCGCGATGCGCCCTATTTCACCGACGCCGAGCGCGCCGCGCTGGCGCTGACCGAAAGCGTTACCCGTCTCGCCGATCGCGAAGATCCGGTGCCGGATGCGATCTGGAACGAGGCGGCCAAGCATTTCGACGAGCGCGAGCTCGCAACCCTGATCCTCTCGATCGCGACGATCAACGTCTGGAACCGGCTCAACGCCACGATCAAGATGCCGGTCGGCGTGTGGAAGGTGTGAGCGCGGCACTTTCTTTCCCTCTCCAGTCATGGAGAGGGAAAGAGGGCTACTCCGCCAAAAACGCGTTCACCGCCTCGCCAAACTCCAGTGGCGCTTGCTCGAACATCCAGTGGCCGGCATTGGCAATGATCGCCGTCTTCGTCCCGGCGATGTGCTCGGCCAGCACGCGCCAGATTAGCGACAGGCTGCCGGTGGTCGCACCGCCGCCGATCAGCAGCGTCGGCGTCCTGATCGCCTGCGCATCCGCAAGCGTGTAGGGCCTGCGCTGCTCGTTGATCTGACCGAGGAAGGTGATGGCGTTGTCACGCAATTGCTGTTTTGCCGCCGCTGGTACCCGACGCCAGGAACCGTCGCCCTCGATGCCTTCGTAGAAGTTCTGCAGCGCGCTTTCGATGTCGCCGGCGCGGATCATCTCGACCGATCGCGCCGTGCGCGGCCAGCGGTGGATGCGCAGGCGTGCCGGCCGGCAGCGGCAGGCTGACATCGAGATCGCCTCCGGGCTCGGCCAGCACCAGCTTTCGCACCAGATCGGGCCGCGCCTGCGCCACCCGAAACGCGATGTGGCCGCCGCGTGAATGTCCCATCAGATCGACCGGAGCGGGCTCGACCTGCGCGATGAAGGCGATCACATCGGCGACGTGCTGTGCCATCCTGTAATCGTCGCCGATGGCATCCCAATGCTCGGGAAAGAAATGCCGCAGGCTCACCGAGATCACGCGATGCGCCTTCGACAGCGGGCCGAGCACCGAGTACCAGGTGCGGAAGTCGCCGAGCGTGCCGTGCACGCAGATCAGCGGCGGGCCTTCTCCGACTTCGAGATAGGCCATGTCGTAACCGTTGACGCGAAATGTCTGCATGATCAGCCCGCCAGAAAGTCCAGGACCACTTCGGAGTATTTTTGCGGCGCCTGCTCGAACATCGGATGCGTCGCATTCGGGATGATCGCCGTCTTCGCATACGGGACGTGCGCGGCGAGCGCATGCAGCACCTTCGGCAGCAGGCCCTTGGTCCGCGCCCCCAGGACGAACAGCGTCGGCATTTTGATCGCCTCCGCATCCGCCTTCGAGAACGGCGGGCGGTTATCGCGGACCTGGCCGATCAGCGTGAAGGCATTGTCACGCAAATTCTGCTTCACCATCGCCGGCAGTCGCGGCCAGGTGCCGGGTCCCTCCAGCGTGTCCACGAACACCGCGAGGCCGCCGTCGACATCGCCCGCCGCGATCTTCTCGGCTGAGGCCGTGAAGCGCGCCAGCAGCGGCGAGGGCCCGCCGGTATAATCCGGATCGAGACTCGCGTCGAGCTCGCCTCCGGGCTCGGCGAGGATCAACCGCCGCAGCAGCTCCGGCCGCGCTTGTGCCGCGCGAAAGCAGATGTGCCCGCCGCGCGAATGGCCCATCAGATCGACCGGACCCAGATCGAGCTTCTCGATGAAGGCGATGATGTCGTCGACGTGCTGGCTGATCGAATAGGTGTCGCCGACGCCGTCCCACTGCTCGGGAAAGAAGTGCCTCAGGCTGACGCAGATCAGCCGGTGCCTTTGTGTCAGCGGCCCGAGCACGCAGCCCCAGACGCGGAAGTCGGACAGCGAGCCGTGGACGCAGACCAGCGGCGGCCCGCCCCTGTCGTCGCCCACGTCGAGATAGGGCATGTCGTAACCGTTGACGTGGAGGCTTTGCATTCTTGGCTCACCAGAAAGGGGGCGGAACTCCTGTGCAAGATTCCCGGAAACCGGGTGGATCGCAACTATTTCCAAGCCTAGATTTGGCACCAAATCACACTGGGGGCGTGCAACGAGGACGAGAAGCCAGGAACCACAACATGACCGACCAGCATTTCACCCTGTTTGAGACCAGGATCGGCCTATGTGCCATCGCGTGGGGGCCGCGTGGCATCAACGGCGTGCAATTGCCGATGGGCGGCGAGCAGAAGATCCGTACCCGCATCAGTCAGCGCTATGCCGATGCCAGCGAGGCCGAGCCGACGGCCGAGGTGCAGCAGGCGATCGACCGCATCGTCAAACTGCTCGCGGGCGAGCCGGATGACCTCACCGACATTCCACTCGATCTCGACGGCGTGCCCGACTTCAACCGCGGCGTCTACGAGATCGCCCGCACCATTCCGCCCGGCAAGACCGTCACCTACGGCGACATCGCCAAGCGCCTCGGCGGGGTCGAGCTGTCACGCGATGTCGGTCAGGCGCTCGGGCACAACCCGTGCCCGATCGTCGTGCCCTGCCATCGCGTGTTGGCGGCCGGCAACAAGCCCGGCGGGTTTTCGGCGAATGGCGGCGTAGTGACGAAATTGAAGATGCTCGAGATCGAAGGCGCGCTGGTGAACCATACGCCGAGCTTGTTTGATTGAGGCCCACCGTCATGGGTGGGACAAGCCCGGTCATGATGAAGCACGAGAGCGCAACCGCTAGATCTTAGCCGCCGTCTTCGGCCAGTAGCGATCGCGCAAATGGCGCTTCACCAGCTTGCCGGTCGGCGTGCGCGGCAGTTCGGCCTCGAAATCGACCGAGCGCGGGCACTTGATCGCGGAGAGGCGCGCCTTGCAGTAGGCGATCAGGTCGGCCTCGAGCTCCTTGCCGGCGCGCTTGGGATCGTGCGGCTGCACCACCGCCTTGACCTCTTCGCCCATTTCCTCGTTCGGCACGCCAAACACCGCGACGTCGGCGACCTCGGGGTGGGTGATCAGCACGTCCTCAGTCTCCTGCGGATAGATGTTCACCCCGCCCGAGATGATCATGTAGGACTTGCGGTCGGTGAGAAACAGGAAGCCGTCCGTGTCGAGATAGCCGACATCGCCGAGCGTCGACCAGCCCTTGGCATTGTACGCCTTCTTCGTCTTCTCGGGATCGTTGTGATAGGTGAAGGCCGGCGCGTCGGCGAAATAGACCGTGCCGATTTCGCCGACCGGCTGCTCGTCGTCGTTCTCGTCCAGAATCTTGATCTTGCCGACCACGGCGCGGCCGACGCTGCCGCGATGCTCCAGCCATTCTTTCGAATTGCAAACGGTGACGCCGTTGCCTTCCGAGCCGGCATAATACTCGATCAGGATCGGTCCCCACCATTCGATCATCTTTGCTTTGACGTCGACCGGGCAGGGCGCGGCGGCATGGATCGCGCCTTTCAGTGTCGAGACGTTGTAGCGGTTGCGGACCTCGTCCGGCAGCTTGAGCATGCGCACGAACATGGTCGGCACCAGCTGCGACTGCGTCACCTTGTGCTTCTCGACCAGCTTCAAAAACTCTTCGGCGTCAAAATGCTCCATGATGATGGAGGTGCCGCCGAGCACGATCGCCATCATGTTGAAGCGCAACGGCGCCGCGTGATAGAGTGGCGCCGGCGAGAGGTAGATTGTGTCGGCGTTCATGCCGCACATATTGGCGCAGAGCACGCGCAAGAACGCGTTCGGCTCGGCGATCGGCTTGCCCTCGAACGCCTTCTTGATGCCTTTCGGGCGGCCGGTCGTGCCTGACGAATACAGCATGTCGTAGCCGGCGACTTCGCCCGCGATTGGCGTCGTCGGCTGCGCGGCCGCTTCCTCGTCGTAGGAGCGGAAGCCGGGCAGCGGCTCGTCCATCATGTAGAAGATCGGCTCGCCGGCGGCGCCTTTGATCAGGCCCTTGATCTGATCGGCGCATTTCGGTGTTGTGATCACGACCTTGGCGCCGCAATCGGCGATGATGTACTCGATCTCGTCCTGCTTCAGATAGCGACTGATCGCGGTGTAATAGAGCCCGCTGCGTTGCGCCGCCCAGCAGATCTCCATGAAAGCGAGGCGGTTCTCCATCAGCAGCGCGATGTGGTCGCCGGCCTTCAAGTCGAGCGAGCGGAACAGGTTTGCGCCCTGGTTCGAGAGCTCGTCGAGCTCGCGATAGGTGATCGCCTTGCCGGTGCCGGCCATCTGGTAGGCGATCTTGTCCGGCGTGGTACGGGCATGGATGGAGGGGTGGGTCATAGGTAAAGGTCCCAAAACAAGTGTCATCCCGGCGAAAGCCGGGATCCATAACCACAGGCCTCGGTTGTTGAGACAAGATGGAGCTCCAGCGCAGCACAACCACAGCCTCCTGTGATTATGGCTCCCGGATCGGCGCGCGCTTGAGGCGCGCTTGTCCGGGACGACACCATCTGCGTGGAAGAAGTCTACAGCCGCTCCACGATCGTCACATTCGCCATGCCACCGCCTTCGCACATGGTCTGCAGGCCATAGCGCTTGCCGCGCTGGTGCAGCGCGTGGACCAGCGTCGTCATCAGCTTGGTGCCGGAGCCGCCGAGGGGATGGCCGAGCGCGATGGCGCCGCCGTTGACGTTGAGACGTTCCGGATCGGCGCCGGTGCTCTTGAGCCACGCGGTTGGCACCGAGGCGAAGGCCTCGTTGACCTCGAACAGGTCGATGTCATCGATCGTCATGCCGGCCTTCTCAAGCGCGCGCTTGGTGGCGTGCAGCGGGGCGTCGAGCATGATCACGGGATCGCCGCCCATCATGGTCATGTGATGCACGCGCGCCAAGGGCTTGACGCCAAGCTGCTTCAGGCCGCGCTCGTTCACCACCAGGACGCCTGAGGCGCCGTCGCAGATCTGGCTGGCGCTGGCCGCGGAGAGCTTGCCGTTCTCGGCAATCAGCTTGACGCCCTTGATACCGTCGAGTGTGGCGTCGAAGCGGATGCCCTCGTCGATGTGATGGGTATCCTTGGAGCCGTCGGCGCGGGTGATCTCCAGCGGCACGATCTCCTTGTTGAAGTGGCCGGCCTGGGTCGCCGCGATCGCGCGCTGGTGGCTGTTGTAGGAATACTCGTCGAGCTCATTCTTCGAGAGGCCGTATTTCTCGGCCATCATCTCGGCGCCGGTGAACTGGCTGAACACGATGTTGGGATAGCGCTGCTCGATGCCCGGGCTCTTGTAGTTGCCGAAGCCGTTCTTGGCCGGGAGCTGCGACGACAGGCCCATCGGCACGCGCGTCATCGATTCCACGCCGGCGGCGATCACCACGTCCATCGCGCCCGACATCACGGCTTGCGCTGCAAAGTGCAGCGCCTGCTGCGAGGAACCGCACTGGCGGTCAATCGAGGTGCCCGGCACGCTCTCCGGCAGCTTCGAAGCCATGATGGCGTTGCGCGCGACGTTGTTGGACTGCTCGCCGACCTGCATGACGCAGCCCATGATCACGTCCTCGACCAGGGCCGGATCGACCTTGGTGCGGTCGACCAGCTCGTTCAGCACCTTTGCGGCGAGATCTGCCGGATGCCAGCCGGCGAGGCGGCCCCCCTTGCGCCCGCCGGCGGTACGCGCAGCGGCGACGATGTAAGCCTCGGCCATGTCGGTTTCTCCCTGGATTGTTCTGAATGGGTTGGTTGTCGGGGCGGATTTAAGGGGTGGCCGATGATTTAGTCAATCGATCAATTAACTCTTGTGATGAGGCGCTGCTTGGGCTTATCTGCGGCCCGCGCGTGCGGCCAGAACAGGGATCTCCGTGACTACCAGCGTACCGAACAGGCTCCCCAGCGGGAAGAATTCCACGGCAGAGAAATTGCTCGTGGCCGCGAGCGAGCTGATGATCGAGCGCTCGTCGATCGAGATTTCGCTGAGCGACATCGCCCAGAAGTCCGGCGCCAATGCCGCGCTGGTCAAATATCACTTCGGCAACAAGGACGGCCTGCTGCTGGCGCTGCTCGCGCGGGATGCCGCGACCGAGCTGTCCAATCTCGAATATCTGCTGGCGCAGCCGATCACGTCGACCGCGAAGCTGAAGCTGCATATCGGCGGCATCATCCGCGCCTATCACCGGTTTCCCTACATGAACCGGCTGATCCATTATCTGCTGCACGAGAGCGTTGCGGATTCAGCCGACGAAGTCTCGAAATTCTTCGTGGCGCCGCTGCTCGATTTTCATCGCCGGCTGCTCGCCGAAGGTGTCAGCCACGGCGAGTTTCGCCAAACCGATCCGGTGCTGTTCTACACCAGCCTGATCGGCGCCTGCGATCATCTGTTCTTCGGCCGGCATGCGATGTCTCGCGCGACCGGCGTCGGCCCGGTCACCGACGAAGTCTGCCGGCAATATATCAAGCACATGGAAACGCTGATCTGCGGCGGCATCCTCACGAGAGCCGAGGAAGCTGCCGCGGCCGGATGATGCGGCCGAAACTCAAGTCCAGAGAAGAAACGCCCAAGGAAAAGGTAGAGGAAAGGTATAAGCAATGCAGTTGAAAGATGTTGCCGTTCTCATCACCGGCGGTGGGTCGGGCCTCGGAGCCGCGACCGCCCGCGCTATGGCCGCGAAGGGCGCCAGGATCGGCGTGATCGACCAGAGCAAGGAAAACGCCGAGAAGGTTGCGGCCGAAGTGAAGGGCGTCGCCCTCCATGCCGACGTCACCGACGAGGACGGCATCAAGGCTGCCATCGCCAAGGCGGAAGCCGCCCATGGCGTTGCGCGCGTACTGATGAACTGCGCCGGCATCGGCGGCTCGCAGCGCATCGTCGGCAAGGACGGCGTTTATCCGCTGGCGAAGTTTGCCCGCATCATCAACGTCAATTTGATCGGCACCTTTAACTGCCTGCGGCTGTTCGCGGAGCGCCTCGTTACCGCAGAGCCCATTGGTGAAGAGCGCGGCGTCGTCATCAATACGGCGTCGGTCGCTGCTTACGAAGGCCAGATCGGTCAGATCGCCTATTCGGCGTCGAAGGGCGGCGTCGTCGGCTTGACCCTGCCGGCAGCCCGCGACCTCGCGAGCCAAAAAATTCGCGTCAATACCATCGCGCCCGGCCTGTTCCTGACGCCGCTGCTGATGGGCCTGAACGAAGAGGCCCGCCAGAGCCTCGGTGCCCAGGTGCCGCATCCCGCGCGCCTCGGCGATGCCTCCGAATACGGCTCGCTCGCCGTGCACATTGTCGAGAACCCGATGCTCAACGGCGAAACCATCCGCCTCGACGGCGCTATTCGCATGGCGCCAAGGTAGGCGATGCTCTCGTCCCTTCTCCCCTTGTGGGAGAAGGTGGCGCGAAGCGCCGGATGAGGGTTCTCTCCGCGATCTCAACTGTGGAGGCAGACCCCTCACACCAGCGAGCATGCTGCAGCGACATACATGCCCCCTCCCACAAGGGGAGAGGGCGCAATAATCGCCACCTAAAAGCGCGGATGCGCGAGGCTGGCATGTCCCAACCGCTGCTGATCGTGCACGGCTACGGCGTCGGCCGGGTCTTCCTCGATAGGCGAAAGCCTGTCTATATCAGGCGCTGAATGAGAAATGATCCGCAAAGGACGAGTAATTCCGGGAGGCGCAAAATGAGTGGGAGCGCGATGGCCGTGACGACGAAGCCCGCCTTTCGCAAGGTGGAGTGGCTGGCGCGCGACATCGACGTCGAACGCGGCGACGACGGCACGGTGGTGCTGAAGTCGCGCATTCCCTTGCAGCCCTACGAGAAGCACATCCCGGCCTCGCTGGCGAAATGGGCGAGGGAAGCGCCGGAGCGCACCTGGCTCGCGCAGCGTGGCGGCGCTGATCGCGCGTGGCGAAAGGTCTCCTACGGTGAAGCCAAGCACACCGTGGATGCGCTGACGCAGGGCCTGCTTGATCTCGGGCTCGATGGCCGCCCGGTCGCGATCCTCTCCGGCAACTCGATCGAGCACGCGCTGATGACGCAGGCCGCGATGCAGGCGCGCGCGCCGGCGGCGCCGGTGTCGCCGGCTTACTCCTTGATGAGCCACGATCACGTCAAGCTGAAGTACCTGTTCGACCTGATCAAGCCGGCCGTGGTGATGGTGCAGGACGGCCCGACCTTCGAGAAGGCGCTGAAGGCGCTCGATCTCACCGGCGTCACCGTCGTTCACGTCGTGCGCCCCTGCGACGGCATCAACAGCGTCAGCTTTGCCGAACTCGCCGCGACGCCGGTGACCGCTGACGTCGACGCCTCGATCGCGAAGATCACGCCCAAGACCGTCGGCAAGCTGCTGTTCACCTCCGGCTCGACCGGCATGCCAAAAGCCGTCATCAATACGCAGGAGATGATGTGCGCCAATGCGGCGATGATGATGCAGGTGCGGCCGCGCACGCCCGGCGGCCCGCTCTCGACCATGCTGGACTGGATGCCATGGAACCACACCATGGGCGGCAACGCGGCCTTCCATCCGATCCTGGTTGATGGCGGCACCCTCTATATCGACGATGGCCGCCCGATGCCGGGCCAGTTCGAAGAGACGTTGCGCAATCTTCGCGAAGTCTCGCCGACCTATTACGCAAACGTGCCCGCTGGCTATGCCGCGCTGGCAGCGGCCATGGAGAAGGACGATGCGCTGTGCCGTTCCTTCTTCAAAAATCTCTCGATCATGGCCTATGGCGGCGCGCGGCTGCCGGACGATCTCTACGACCGCATGCAGGCCCTCGCCGTGAAGACCACGGGCGAACGCATCGTGTTCTACACCGGCTGGGGTTCCACCGAGACCGCGCCGACCTCGACCGGCACCTATTGGGACACCGAGCGGGTCGGCCTGATCGGCCTGCCGTTCCCCGGCGTGGAATTGAAGATGGTGCCGTGCGGATCGAAATACGAGCTGCGGCTGCGCGGGGTCAACGTCACGCCCGGCTATTTCGGCCAGCCTGATCTGACCAGGAAGATGTTCGATGAGAAAGGTTTTTACTGCATCGGCGATGCCGGAGTCTTTGTCGACGATGCCGATCCGGTGCAGGGCATCATTTTCGCCGGCCGCGTGGTGGAGGACTTCAAGCTCACCACCGGCACCTTTGTCCATGTCGGCTCGCTGCGCACCGATGCGATCGCCGCCGCCACGCCCGTGGTGCATGACGCGCTGGTCGCGGGGCAGGATCGTTCCTTCATCGGCCTGCTGGCCTGGCCGAACCTGCACGCCTGCCGCCAGCTTGTCGGCAATCCCAACCTGAGTTTCGAGGACGCCGTCAAGCACCCCGAGGTGATCGCCTGCTTCAGGCGCGGACTGGAAGCTCATAACAAGGAATGCGAAGGCGCGAGCAGCCGCATCATCGCCCGCGCCATGCTGATGGCCGAGCCGCCCTCGATCGACGGCAACGAGCTCACCGACAAGGGCTACATCAACCAGCGCGCCGGTATCGAGCGCCGCGCCGCGCTGGTGGAGCGCCTTTATGCGGACGAGCCGGACCATGACGTGATCGTGCTGCGATGAGCGCGCAACTCTCACCTCGTCATTCCGGGATGGCCCGCAGGGCCAGGCCCGGAATCCATCAGGCCGCATACGCGTGGCGAAATGGGTTCCGGGCTCGCGCGCCCCGGAATGACGGCATCAATTAACGACAACGAGTAAGAGGCGCCATGAACTTCGATTTCTCCGACGACCAGAAGCAGCTCCGCGATCAGGCCCGCAAATTCCTCACTGAAAAATGCTCGCCCAAGGCGGTGCGCGTCGTGCTCGACGGCAAGGCGCCCTATGACAAGGAGCTCTGGAAGGGCCTCGCCGAGATGGGTTTTCTCGGTGTTGCGATTCCCGAAGAGTTCGGCGGCGCGGGCGCGGGCCATCTCGAGCTTTGCGTGATCGCCGAGGAAATGGGCCGCGCCAATGCAGCGGTGCCGTTCTCCTCGACCGTCTATCTGGCAGCCGAAGCGCTGCTGATCGCCGGTAGTGACGCGCAGAAGAAGAAGTGGCTGCCCGCAATCGCCTCGGGCGAGGCGATCGGGACGCTGGCGCTGTTCGAGGGCAAGGGCAATCCGTCGCCGAAGAACATCAAGCTCGCCGCTTCGAACGGAGTGCTCAGCGGCGTTAAGAAGCCGGTCGCCGATGGCGCGATCGCGAACTTCGCGGTGGTTGCCGCGCGCACGGGGACGGGCGGACGGGACAGCGATATCTCGCTGTTCCTTGTCGATCTCAAAGCCGGTGGCGTCGAGGTGAAAAGCCTGACCAATCTCGACCCGACCCGCGGCCAGGCCGAGCTGACTTTCAAGGATTGCAAGGCCGAGCCGCTGGGCGCGGCCGGCGAAGGCTGGAGCATCCTCACGCAGGTGCTCGACCGTGCCGCGGTGCTCTGCGCCTTCGAGCAGGTCGGCGGCGCCGACCGCGCGCTGGAGATGGGCCGCGATTACGCGCTCGATCGCATTGCCTTCGGCCGGCAGATCGGCTCGTTCCAGGCGGTCAAGCACATGCTCGCGGACATGTACGTGTCGGCGACGCTGGCGCGCTCCAACAGCTATTATGGCGCCTGGGCGCTCTCGACCAACGCGGCCGAATTGCCGGAAGCCGCAGCCGCCGCGCGCATCAGCGCGACGCAGGCGTTCCAGCACTGCGCCAAGAACAATATCCAGGTCCATGGCGGCATGGGCTTCACCTGGGAGTTCGACTGCCACATGTACTACCGCCGTGCCAACGCGATGGCGCTCGGGCTCGGCAGCCTGTCCTATTGGGAAGACCAGTTGATCGATCGGATGCGCAAGAAGAACGCGGCATAATGATAGATGCGTAGGGTGGGTTAGCCCCGCGGATGCGCGAAGCGTAATCCGAGAGGCGTAACCCACCATCGGGCCGCAACAACGCTCCAGAGAAGTGGTGGGTTACGCCTTCGGCTAACCCACCCTACGAAGACACGAGAAGAGCCATGAACTTCGACGATACCCCGCAAGAAGCCGAATTCCGCGCCAACGCCCGCGCCTGGATCGCGGCGAACGCGCCGAGGCAGTATGAGGACGAGCTGCGCAAATCCTCGCTCGGCCGCACGCAGCTCAAGAACGCCAATATTCTGGAGGTCGCAAAGGCCTGGCAGAAAAAGAAAGCCGATGCCGGCTGGGCCTGCCTGCACTGGCCCAAGGACTATGGCGGCCGCGGTGCCTCGCCGATCGAGCGCGTGATCTGGCAGCAGGAGGAGGGCCCGTTCGGCAAGCTCTCCGGCATGTTCATCATTGGTCATGGCATGTGCGGGCCGACCATGATGGCCTTCGCGCGCGAGGAACATAAGCGCACCTATCTGCCGCCGCTCGCCTCCGGCGAAAAGGTCTGGTGCCAGCTGTTCTCCGAGCCCGCCGGCGGCTCCGACGTCGCGGGCCTGCGCACGCGCGCCGAGAAGGACGGTGACGACTGGGTCATCAACGGGCAGAAGATCTGGACGTCGGGCGCGCATTATTCCGACTACGGGATCCTCTTGACCCGTACCGATCCCAACGTGCCCAAGCACAAGGGCCTCACCATGTTCTTCCTCGACATGAAGAGCCCCGGCGTCGAGGTGCGGCCGATCAAGCAGGCGAGCGGCGCCTCCGACTTCAACGAGGTCTATTTCACCAACGTTCGCATTCCCGATCACCATCGCCTCGGCGAGGTCAATGACGGCTGGAACGTCTCGCTGACCACGCTGATGAACGAACGCATGTCGATCGGCGCGGGCGTCCCGACCGGCTTTCCGGAACTGTTCGACTATTGCTCCAGCCTGATGCTGGACGACGGTCCCGCGATCGAGAATCGCGCGGTGCGTTCGAAGCTTGCGAACTGGGCGGTGAAGGCGAGCGGGCTGCGATACACCAGCATGCGCGCGATCTCGGCGCTGTCGAAGGGCGAGCGGCCGGGACCGGAGAATTCCATCGGCAAGCTGGTGGCTGGCTCGATGATCCAGGACGTCGCGACCTACGCGCTCGATCTCCAAGGCGCCGTCGGCGTGGTCAGCGGTCCCGAAGATGCCGAAGTCGCCGGCCGCTTCCAGGCGATGCTGCTCCGCGCGCCGGGCACCCGAGTCGAAGGCGGCACCGACGAGATCATGCGCAACATCATCGCCGAACGGGTGCTGGGCCTGCCCGGCGATATCCGGGTCGACAAGGACGTGCCGTTCAACAAGATCTCGACGAAGGGAAGAAGTTAGAATCGTAGGGTGGGCAAAGGCGCGTAGCGCCGTGCCCACCAATTCTGTCGAGCACGAGGGAAGGCGGTGGGCATGCTTCGCTTTGCCCACCCTACGCACCGAGCAAGCATTGAGAGGTCCGTCATGAATTTCGACGATACGCCGCAGGAAGCCGCATTCCGCGAGACCGCGCGCAAATGGATCGATGCCAACGCGCCGAAGGAGCTTTTGGCGGAGCTGTCAAAATCCTCGCTCGGCCGCATCCGGCTCGCCAATCACGATATCGTCGATGTCGGCAAGGCCTGGCAGAAGAAGAAGGCCGAAGGTGGTTGGGCCTGCCTGCACTGGCCGAAGGAATATGGCGGCCGCAGCGCCACCCCGATCGAGCGCGTGATCTGGCAGCAGGAGGAGGGTGTCTACGGCAAGCTGACGCAGCCGTTCCAGATCGGCGAGGGCATGTGCGGTCCGACCGTCATGGCCTGGGGCAGCGAGGATGCCAAGCGGCGCCATCTGCCGAAGCTCGCCTCCGGCGAGGAGATCTGGTGCCAGCTGTTTTCCGAACCGTCCGCCGGCTCCGACGTCGCAGGGCTTCGCACGCGGGCGGAGAAGAAGGGCGAGAACTGGATCGTCAACGGCCAGAAGATATGGACCTCGGGTGCGCATTATTCCGACTACGGTTTGCTGATCGCGCGTACCGATCCTAACGTGCCCAAGCACAAGGGCCTCACCATGTTCTTCCTGGACATGAAAAGCCCGGGCGTAGAGGTGCGCCCGATCAAGCAGGCCAACGGCATGCAGGAGTTCAACGAGGTCTATTTCACCGACGTCGTGATTCCGGACGGCCAGCGCCTCGGCGCCGTCGGCGAGGGCTGGAGTGTTTCGCTGACCACGTTGATGAACGAGCGCATGTCGATCGGTTCGAGGCTGGCGACCGGCGTCCCCGAGCTGTTCGAGTTCTGCTCCAATCTGATGCTGGAGGGCGGGCTCGCCATCGACGATCCCGCCGTGCGCTCGAAACTTGCGAGCTGGGCCGTGAAGTCGAGCGGGTTGAAATACACCAGCTACCGCGCGATCTCGTCGCTGTCCAAGGGCGAGCAACCGGGCCCGGAAAACTCCATCGGCAAGCTGGTGTCGGGCATGATGCTCCAGGACATCGCCACCTATGCCATGGACCTCCAGGGCGCGGCCGGCGTTCTCACGGGCACCGGCGAGGAGACCGTGCAGGGCCAATTCCAGCAGATGCTGCTGTCCTCGCCCTCGATGCGCATCGCCGGCGGCACCGATGAGATCTTGCGCAATATCATCGCCGAGCGCGTGCTCGGTCTGCCCGGAGACATCCGCGTCGACAAGGACGTACCGTTCAACAAGATCCCGACCAAGGGGCGGTGAAGACTAAGGGACGGTGAAGAAAGGACTGTAGGGTGGGTTAGTACT
>NZ_VSTH01000176.1 GCF_008123965.1 Bradyrhizobium hipponense
CGTTCTTCACGGACGACTCTCTGCCTCGGCCTTGTTGAATGACATGGTGGGCACGCTCCGCTTTGCCCACCCTACGAGGCTCCGTTGATGCAAGGCTGCCCGCGGCCAGCAAGCTCCTTAATGCTGATTCCGAGTGTTTCGGCGCGCCACCACTCTTAAGACGACTTGCGGTGTCGGCTCCAATGAGCAACACTTGCCGCATTTCAGAGAAGTTATTTTTTGAGGGGGCATCATGCCTGAGATACTGGAAGTCGTGCTGTGGTGTGCCGCGCTCGCGACGTGGCTGATGCTTCTCTTCGCCTTCGTGGGCCATGCTTTGAAGCCGCTCTCCAAGAGCGTCCGCCGGGCGATCGAGGACGCGTTCAAGCTCAAGCCGAAGTGATGCCGGCTACGATGTCCGATCGAAACTGAAACGGCCTGCTCCGGTGACGAAGATCAACATCGCGCCTCCCATGATCGAGATATTCTTCAAAAAATTGTTGTATTGACCCAACTGCTGCGCACCGGCGGGATATTCCCAGTAGCGATGTGCAACAATCGTTGCCGCCAATACGAACACGAACGTCAGAACGGCGCAGTAGCGCGTACCGACGCCTAATATCAAACCAGCGGATATCAATATTTCCACTGCGATATTCACGATAGTGAACAGCCCAGGTGCTGGAAGGTTCAGGGACCTGAAATAGCCAACCGAGCCGCTGAAGTTGGCTAGCGCTCCGTACGCGCTTCCGACGAATACCCAGGCAAGTAGAATACGGCCAATCAGGATCAGTACGTCAGCTCTCCTCGTGGCGAACTCGTCGACTGCCGGCGACTGAAGATAGGATTTCACTGCTAGCCCCCCTTGTTGTCCAGGACCGGCTGAACACGTCCTCTGCCGAGAGCCAGCCTATCATGATCGGCGGATCACACGAAGCGCTGTCACCGGCTCTCTGGCGCGAGCAAAAGAAGCCTGCTTCGTCAGAATTGGTCGGTCTGAAATGGAGCGTCGCAGACTCGACAGGGCGAGCCGCCACTGTCCCTCTCAAGGGTCAGTGGACGTGACATACATTCGCGGCCGAGTGGACATGGGCTGAGCGGATTTTGAATACGCGCCCTAAGCTTGCGCCTACGACGCGCTCGGTCCTTCCGCGATCATCCCCTGCAACCGCAACAGCTCCGCCTCGAGATCCCGTTCGACATCCACCGCCCGCATCTCGATCACCCGATAGTCGCGCGCCTCCAGCCACGCCCTCCGGGCCGCCCGATCTGCCGCAATCGTCTCGCCCTCGCCCGGGTTGACCAGCTCGATCGCGATCCGGTGCGGGAATGAGACGAAGTCCGGGATGTGTCGTCCGACCGGGGTCTGGCGCTTGAACTGGCCGGCAAAGCGGCGGTCGCGGGTCAGCGATTGCCACAGCAGCCGCTCGGCATCGGTCGGGTTGCGGCGGAGCAGGCGCGCGAGCCCGCGCACCGTGCTGCCGCTGTCGGACACACCACCGCCCTGCCCGTGCTCGGCCAACAGCGCCCGCAGCCGCGTCGCCTGCTCGCCGTCGAGGACGCCGCCCTTGGCCGGGCCCTTGCGCCCTTCCGCGATCGCCATCACCACGCCGTGCAGGGTATGCATGTCCTGCTTGGTCGGGTCCATGCGGGTAAAGATGTTGCGTAGGTTCACCAGCATGGTGTCGCGCTTCTCGGCCGGGCGCAGGAATTCGACCTTGTCGAGCTCGCGGATCAGGTTCTCGAAGAAGGCCTGGATCTGATGCTGCGAGGCGCGCTCGGATCGCTCGGGCATGGTATGGGGCAGCTCACCGGATGTCGCTCGCTTGAACCATTCATAGCCGATCAGCAGCACGGCCTGGGCAAGGTTCAGCGAGGCAAAGCCCGGATTGACCGGAAAGGTGACGATGCGGTTGGAGAGGCCGACCTCCTCGTTGGTCAGGCCCCAGCGCTCCCGGCCGAACAGGATGCCGGCCTTGCCCCCGGTCGCGATGTGCCCCGCCATCTCGGTCGCGGCCGCCTCCGGCCCGACCACCGGCTTGGCCTGATCATGAGCGCGCGCGCTGGTGGCGAACAAGAGGTCGAGATCGGCGACGGCCTGCTCGACCGTGTCGAACAATTCGACCCGTTCCAGAATGTGGTCGGCGCCGGCCGCCGCACGCTGGGCGGCGATGTTGGGCCAGCCGTCGCGCGGGTTGACGATGCGCAAGGAGCTCAGGGCAAAGTTGCCCATCGCGCGCGCGGCCATCCCGATGTTCTCGCCGAGCTGCGGCTCGACCAGGATCACGATGGGACCATCGAGGGCGAGGCCCGCCTTGCTCTTGTCAGTCCCTGACATCTTGCTTTGCTTTCACGCTTTCTCTCAAGGCCTTGGAGCGGCCGCCTCAGGTTTTGATTCAAGCCGGCCACCCGTCCGGCTGTCCCGCGCGCCTGTCGTTTGCCTGTCCTGACAAAATTCTCAAGAGAAATAACGGGTTGGATTCGACTTTTGAATCTCTCCTGAAACCTCAGCCGACCTCAACCGAGCGGCGGGCGGCCGCTGCCCATCTGCGGAAGCTGGATGAGCTAAAACTGCATAATCCCTTGGCTTTCGCCCGCCGCGTCCCGGTGCTAAGAGGCGGCGGATATTCCCGTGGCGCGCCAATAGCGCCGTTCCCAAGAGGCTTCCCCGATCATGGCAAAAATCAAGGTGACCAACCCCGTCGTCGAGCTCGATGGCGACGAGATGACCCGGATCATCTGGCAGTACATCAAGGACAAGCTGATCAACCCGTTCCTCGATGTCGAGCTGATGTATTTCGACCTGGGCATGGAGCACCGCGACCAGACCAACGATCAGGTCACCATCGATGCCGCCGAAGCCATCAAGAAGGTCGGCGTCGGCGTCAAGTGCGCCACCATCACCCCGGACGAAGCCCGGGTGAAGGAGTTTGGCCTCAAGCAGATGTGGAAGTCGCCGAACGGCACCATCCGCAACATCCTCGGCGGCTGCATCTTCCGCGAGCCGATCATCTGCAAGAACGTGCCGCGCCTGGTTCCCGGCTGGAGCAAGCCGATCATCATCGGTCGTCATGCCTATGGCGACCAGTACCGCGCCACCGACATCAAGTTCCCGGGCAAGGGCACGCTGTCGATGAAGTTCGTCGGCGAGGACGGCACCGTGATCGAGAAGGAAGTGTTCAAGGCGCCCGGCGCCGGCGTCGCCATGGAGATGTACAATCTCGACGACTCCATCATCGACTTCGCCCGCGCCTCGCTCAATTACGGCCTGCTGCGCAACTACCCGGTCTACCTCTCGACCAAGAATACCATTCTCAAGGTCTATGACGGCCGCTTCAAGGACATCTTCCAGGACATCTACGACCGCGAGTTCAAGACCGAATTCGAGGCCAAGGGCCTGACCTACGAGCACCGCCTGATCGACGACATGGTGGCCTCGGCGCTGAAATGGTCCGGCGGCTACGTCTGGGCCTGCAAGAACTACGACGGCGACGTGCAGTCCGACACCGTTGCGCAGGGCTACGGCTCGCTCGGCCTGATGACCTCGGTCCTCCTCACCCCCGATGGCCAGACGGTGGAAGCCGAAGCCGCCCACGGCACCGTGACCCGCCACTACCGCGAGCACCAGAAGGGCAAGGAGACCTCGACCAACTCGATCGCGTCAATCTTCGCCTGGACCCGTGGCCTCGCCCATCGCGCCAAGCTCGATAACAATCCGCAGCTCGCCAAGTTCGCGGACACGCTGGAGAAAGTCTGTGTCGACACGGTCGAAGAGGGATACATGACCAAGGACCTCGCGCTGCTCGTCGGCGCCGACCAGCGCTGGCTGTCGACCACCGGCTTCCTCGACAAGGTCGCTCAGAACCTCGAGAAGACGCTGGCGGCGTAGGCCGGCTCTCTCGCCTCGTCATTGCGAGCGCAGCGAAGCAATCCAGAATCCCTCCACGGAGGCAGACTGGATTGCTTCGACGCAAGAGCGCAAATGACCGCTCAGCGGTCGGTGCCCTCATCCTTCGCCTGGGCGAGTTCCGCCGCCGCGAGATCGCCGCTCTCCTCGAGCCGTGCCTTCGCGGTCTTGTGGACGTGGGCGGCCAGCGTCGGCATGCGCGCGATTAGGGCGTGAAAGTCCTGGGCGTCGAGCACGAGCAGCCGTGTCTTGCGCGTCGCCGTCACCGTGCCGCTGCGTTTGGTTTTGTGCAGCAGCGCGATCTCGCCGAAGAAAGTGCCGTCGGCCAGCTTTACCTGCTGGCTCGGCAGCGCGATCTCGACCTCGCCGGCGGTGATGAAATACATCGATGAGGCGGCATCGCCACGCCGCACCAGGACCTCGCCCGGCTCGATGGTGCGGGCCCGGAGCAGCCGCATGATGTCGGCGATCTCCGCTGCCGACAAATGCGAGAACAGTGGCACCCGCGCCAGCATGCCCCAGGTGACGACGAAATCACGCCGCTTCACCTCTTCGGCAAAGGCGGTGGAGATGATCGCGACCGGCAGCGCGATCATGGCAAAGCCCGCGATGATGGTGAACACGGAAATGAACTTGCCGAGCGCCGTCACCGGTACGACGTCACCATAGCCGACGGTGCCGAGCGTCACGATGGCCCACCACATCGCCTGCGGAATGGTGCCGAGCTTGTCCGGCTGCACGTCGCGCTCGATGGCGTAGAGCAGCGAGGCAAAGGTCAGCACGGCCCCGATCAGGATGACGATGCAGCCGATCAGCGCCCGCCGCTCGGCATGCACGGCCGCGAGCAGCGAACGCATCGCCGGCGAATAGCGGATCAGCTTGAAGAACGGCAGCACGCCGAGCGCGGCCAGCGTCGCGTGCCGGCCCGACGCCAGCACGATTCCTGCGGGCAGGAACGCCAGCAGGTCGATGATGCCGAGCGCGGAGAAGGCGTAGGAGAGCCGGTCGGCGAGCGCCGAGCCCTTGCGCGGCGTGTGGCCCGCCACCGTCCAGAGGCGCGCGAGATATTCCAGCGCGAATACGATCACGGCCAGGATGGTGATGCCTGCGAACAGCGCGCCGAACTGCGCGTCCAGCTCCGGCACCGAGGCGAGGATCATCGCGACGACGTCGAGCACGATGACGCCGATGATCAGCTGGATGAAGCGCGACCCCGCCGAGTAGGCCAGCGGATCGTGCTCGAGCAATTCGTAGAGGCGGTCCCTTAAGTCGGGATCGGCTGAGCCACGTCCTTGCGGAATGAGGCGCACGGCCTCACGCGCCTGCCGATTTTTGTTCAGACATGGCTTTTTCGATTGCTGACAGCGCCGCAGCGGCATTAGCGCCGTCGGGGCCGCCGGCCTGCGCCATGTCCGGCCGCCCGCCGCCGCCCTTGCCGCCGAGCGCTTCGGAGGCGACGCGCACCAGGTTCACGGCGTTGAAGCGCGCGGTGAGGTCCGCGGTGACGCCGACCACGATTCCGGCCTTGCCGTCCTCGGTGACGCCGACGATAGCGACCACGCCGGAGCCGATCTGCTTCTTGCCGTCGTCGGCGAGGCCCTTGAGATCCTTCATCTCGATGCCCTCGACCGCGCGCGCCATCAGCTTGACGTCGCCGATCTCGCGCACGCCGGTGGCCGCGCCGTTGCCGCTCGATGCGCCGCCGCCCATCGCGAGCTTCTTGCGGGCATCGGACAGCTCGCGCTCGAGCTTCTTGCGCTCCTCCATCAGCGCGGCAATGCGTGCCGGCACGTCGTCGATCGAGGTGCGCAGCTCGTTGGCCGCGGTCTTCGCCAGCGCCATGGTGTGGTTGGCATGCCGGCGTGCATAATTGCCGGTCAGCGCCTCGATACGGCGGACGCCGGAGGCAACCGCGCTCTCGCCGGTCAGCGTGATCAGGCCGATGTCGCCGGTGCGCCTCACATGGGTGCCGCCGCAGAGCTCGACCGACCAGCCGAGCGCATTGGCACCGCGCTCGCGCGCGGTCCGGCCCATCGAGACCACGCGGACCTCGTCGCCATATTTCTCACCGAACAGCGCGCGCGCGCCGGCCTCGCGGGCCTCGTCGACACCCATGACACGGGTCGTGACCTCGTCGTTCTCCAGCACCACGTTGTTGGCGATGTCCTCGACGCGGGCAAGCTCTTCGTGCGTGATCGGCTTCGGATGCACGAAGTCGAAGCGCAGGCGGTCGGGCGCGACCAGCGAGCCGCGCTGGGCAATGTGGTCGCCGAGCACCTGGCGCAGCGCCTCGTGGATGAGATGGGTCGCCGAGTGATGGGCGCGGATCGACGAGCGACGCCCATGGTCGACCTCGAGCTGGAGCGCGGTGCCGAGCTTCACTTCGCCACTCTCCACGGTGCCGACGTGCACGAAGAGATCGCCGACCTTCTTCTGGGTGTCGGTGACGCGGAACTTGATTCCGCCCTCCCCTAGCAACGTACCGGTGTCGCCGACCTGACCGCCCGACTCCGCGTAAAACGGCGTCTGGTTCAGCAGCAGGGCGCCGGTCTCGCCGGCCTTGAGGCTTTCGATTTCCTTGCCATCTTTCACCAGCGCGGAGACAACGCCTTCGGCGCTCTCGGTCTCGTAGCCCAGGAATTCGGTGGCCCCGAGCTTTTCGCGCAGAGGGAACCAGATCGCTTCGGAAGCCGCTTCGCCCGAGCCCTTCCAGGACTCGCGCGCCTTGGCCTTTTGACGGTCCATCGCGTCGGTGAAGGCGGACTGATCGACGCTAATGCCGCGCGACTTCAGCGCGTCCTGCGTCAGATCCAGCGGGAAACCGTAGGTATCGTAGAGCGTGAAGGCGACGTCGCCGTCGAACATATCGCCCTTCTTCAGGGACGCCGACTTCTCGTCGAGAATGGCAAGGCCGCGGACCAGCGTCTTGCGGAAGCGGGTCTCTTCCAGCCGCAGCGTTTCCTCGATCAGGTTTTCCGCGCGCACCAGCTCCGGATAGGCCTGGCCCATCTCGCGCACCAGCGCCCAGACCAGCCGATGCATCAGCGGGTCTTTCGCACCCAGCAGCTGCGCATGGCGCATCGCACGGCGCATGATCCGGCGCAGCACGTAGCCGCGGCCCTCGTTCGAGGGCAGCACGCCGTCGGAAACGAGGAAGGCCGAGGAACGCAAGTGATCGGCGATGACGCGGAACGAGGCGACGGTCTGCGCGTTCGGTCCGCTTCCGAGCGCGGACGCGGTCGCATCGATCAGGTGACGAAAGAGATCGGTCTCGAACACGCTATCGACGCCCTGCATGATGCAGGCCATGCGCTCCAGACCCATGCCGGTGTCGATCGAGGGACGCGGCAGCGGCACGCGCTCCTCCTTCGTCACCTGTTCATATTGCATGAACACCAGGTTCCAGAATTCGAGGAAGCGGTCGCCGTCCTCTTCCGGAGAGCCCGGCGGACCGCCCCAGATGTGCTCGCCGCGGTCGATGAATATCTCCGAGCACGGGCCGCACGGACCGGTGTCGCCCATCGCCCAGAAATTGTCCGAGGTCGGGATGCGGATGATGCGGTCGTCGGAGAAGCCGGCGATTTTCTTCCACAGGTCGGCAGCCTCGTCGTCGGTGTGATAGACGGTGACGAGCAGCTTGTCTTTCTTGAGCCCGAATTCCTTGGTGATCAGCTTCCAGGCAAGCTCGATCGCGCGCTCCTTGAAGTAGTCGCCGAACGAGAAATTGCCGAGCATCTCGAAGAAGGTGAGATGGCGCGCGGTGTAGCCGACATTGTCGAGGTCGTTGTGCTTGCCGCCGGCGCGCACGCATTTCTGCGAGGTGGTGGCGCGCTGATAGGGCCGCTTCTCCATGCCGGTGAAGACGTTCTTGAACTGCACCATGCCGGCATTGGTGAACATCAACGTCGGATCGTTGCGCGGCACCAATGGCGAGGACGACACGATCTCGTGGCCGTTCTCGGCAAAGAAGTTCAGAAAGGTCGACCTGATCTCGTTGACGCCGCTCATGTTCATCCAATCGGGTGGGCTTCGGCCCGCGACACGCCCTCCAAACCGAAAGATTAGGCTGATATCTGCGGACAGAAGCGCTTTTAGACAAGGCCAGCTTCGCTGTCCAGAAACTGTGCAGAGAGATCAGAGGGTTGCCGCAGGCGCGCAATCCCGTTGCAATCCCGGTTGAAAGCCGCTGGACCCGCGTTGACAGGCTTGGCCGGCCTGTGGTCTTTACCTATCTGTATGGTACGGCCACGTCGGGAGAGACCGGCTTCATTGCCGGCGCCGAAGGAGCAACCGCCCCGGAAACTCTCAGGCAAACGGACCGCGTGGCTTTGACAGCATCTGGAAAGAGGCGCCGACGGGTTTAAACCCGGGTGGCGCCCGCCGACGGGATAATACTCTCAGGCACAGCGACAGATGGGGCTTCGACTGGTGTCCATCGGGGAATCCTCCCCGGGAACCGCCGAGGGCCCCTCTGATGCTAGCGCGCGACGACCAAGATTCCCTGCAACGTACCCCCCTTCACGGGCTGCACGTGTCCCTCGGCGGCAAGATGGTGCCGTTCGCCGGCTATGACATGCCCGTGCAATACCCTGCGGGCGTGCTGAAGGAGCACCTCCATACCCGCATCCGAGCCGGCCTGTTCGACGTATCCCATATGGGTCAGATCGCGCTCCGGCCGAAGTCGGGCAAGGTCGAAGATGCCGCCCGCGCGCTGGAGCGGCTGGTGCCGCAGGACATCGTTGCAGTTGCGCCCGGACGGCAGCGCTACGCCCAGTTCACCAATGCGGATGGCGGCATTTTGGATGATCTGATGGTCGCCAATTTCGGCGATCACCTGTTCCTGGTCGTCAACGCCGCCTGTAAGGCCGAGGACGAAGCGCATCTGCTCGCGCACCTCTCGGATGACTGCATCATCGATTCGCTGACCGAACGCGCGCTGATCGCACTCCAGGGCCCGAAGGCGGAAGCCGTGCTGGCGAAATTGTGTGCAGAGTCGCCCGGCATGAAGTTCATGGACGCCGGCCCCCACAAGGTGAACGGCATCGCCTGTTTCGTCTCGCGCTCCGGCTACACCGGCGAGGACGGTTTTGAAATTTCGGTTCCCGCAGCCGATGCCGAGCGGCTGGCCAAGGCGCTGCTCGACAATCCCGACGTGCTGCCGATCGGGCTCGGCGCCCGCGACAGCCTGCGGCTGGAAGCCGGGCTCTGTCTCTATGGCCACGACATCGATACCGACACCACGCCGGTCGAGGCGGCGCTGGAATGGTCGGTGCAGAAGAGCCGCCGCACTGGCGGCGCCCGCGCCGGTGGCTTTCCCGGCGCAGAGAAGATTCTGGCCCATTTCGATCACGGCACAAGCCGCCGCCGCGTCGGCCTGCGACCTGAGGGCCGTGCGCCGGTGCGCGAGGGCGCACTGCTGTTCGCGGATGCGACCGGCGATCAGCCGATCGGAAAGGTCACCTCGGGCGGCTTCGGCCCGAGCCTGAATGCGCCGGTGGCGATGGGCTACGTGCCCACTGCCCTGAGCGCGCTCGATACAAAACTGTTCGCCGAGGTGCGCGGCCAGCAATTGCCGCTCACCGTGGCCGCCATGCCTTTCGTGAAAAACACTTACAAACGCTGAGGATCGAAAATGACCACGACGCTGTACACCTCCGACCATGAATGGCTGGCCATCGACGGCGATATCGCCACCGTCGGGATCACCGACTATGCGCAGTCGCAGCTCGGCGACGTTGTCTTCGTCGAACTGCCCAAGGTCGGCCGCGCGCTGAAAAAGGCGGAAGCCGCCGCCGTCGTGGAATCGGTCAAGGCCGCCTCCGATGTCTACGCGCCTGTTACGGGCGAGGTGCTCGAGGTGAACGAGGCCGTCGTGGCAGAGCCGGCACTGGTCAATTCGGACGCAGGCGGCAAGGCCTGGTTCTTCAAGATCAGGATTGCCGACAAGAGCGAACTCGGCGGCCTCATGGATGAAGCCGCCTACAAGGCACACACGGCTTAGAGAACGATGGAGCAAGCGATGACCGCGCACCGCAAATCCAACGGCGACACCGCCGCCAGCTTCGTTCGTCGCCATATCGGCCCCTCGGCGCGCGATGTCGCCGCGATGCTGGACGCCGTCGGCGCTAAAAGCGTCGACGCGCTGATGGCGGAGACGCTGCCCGCCTCGATCCGGCAGGCCGCGCCGCTTGATCTCGGCAAGGCCTTGAGCGAGACCGAGGCGATCGCGCATATGGGCGAGCTCGCAGCCCAAAACCAGGTCTTCACCTCGCTGATCGGCCAGGGCTATTCCGGCACGATCCTGCCAGCGGTGATCCAGCGCAACATTTTGGAAAGCCCGGCCTGGTACACCGCCTACACGCCCTACCAGCCCGAGATCAGCCAGGGCCGGCTGGAGGCGCTGCTCAACTTCCAGACCATGATCTGCGACCTCACAGGGCTCGACGTCGCCAACGCCTCGCTGCTCGACGAGGCGACTGCGGGAGCTGAAGCCATGGCGCTCGCCGAGCGGCACTCGCGGGTCGAAGCAAAAGCCTTCTTCGTCGACAAGGACGTGCATCCGCAGATGCTCGCGGTGATGCGCACCCGCGCCGAGCCGCTGGGCTGGAGCCTGATCGTCGGCGATCCCCTCACCGAGCTCGACAACACGGACGTGCTGGGTGCGCTATTGCAATATCCCGGCAGTTCGGGAGCGGTGCGCGACCTCAGGCCCGCGATCGCGGCGCTGAAGGCCAAGGGCGCACTCGCGATCGTTGCCGCCGATCTGCTGGCGCTGACACTGCTCGCCTCGCCTGGCGAGCTCGGGGCCGACATTGCGATCGGCTCGGCGCAGCGCTTCGGAGTTCCCATGGGCTATGGCGGCCCGCATGCGGCCTATATGGCGGTGCGCGATGCGCTGAAGCGCTCGCTGCCCGGCCGCATCGTCGGCGTCTCCGTCGATTCCCGCGGCGCGCCCGCCTACCGTCTCGCGCTCCAGACCCGCGAGCAGCACATCCGCCGCGAGAAGGCGACCTCCAACATCTGCACCGCGCAGGTGCTGCTCGCCGTGATCGCCTCGATGTATGCGGTCTATCATGGCCCCGAAGGGCTGACCCAGATCGCGCGCAATGTGCATCGCCGCGCGGCCGTGCTCGCCGCTGGGCTGCGCAAGCTCGGCTTCGCACCGCAGTCCGACAGCTTCTTTGATACGGTGACGGTCGAGGCCGGCGGCAAGCGCGATGAGATCGTCGCGCGCGCGACGGCTGAAAAGATCAACCTCGGCCTCGGCGATGGCGCCTTGCGCATTGCGCTCGACGAAACCACGACGCCGGCGACTGTCGAAGCGGTGTGGCGCGCGTTCGGCGGCAAGCTCACGTACGCCGAGATCGATGCGGCCACGCGCGAGGCGCTGCCGGACGCACTGAAGCGCGCGACCTCCTTCCTCACCCATCCGGTGTTCCACGCGCACCGCTCGGAGACCGAGATGCTGCGCTACATGCGCAAGCTTTCGGACCGCGATCTCGCGCTCGACCGCGCTATGATCCCACTCGGGTCCTGCACCATGAAGCTGAACGCCACCACCGAGATGGTGCCGCTGACCTGGCCGGAATTTTCCAGCCTGCATCCGTTCGCCCCGCGCGAGCAGGCCAAGGGCTACCACGCGCTGTTCGCGCAGCTGGAAAAATGGCTGTGCGACATCACCGGCTATGATGCGATCTCGCTGCAGCCGAATTCGGGCGCGCAAGGAGAGTATGCCGGGCTTCTGGCCATCCGCGCCTATCATGCCGCACGCGGCGAGGCGCATCGCAAGATCTGCCTGATCCCCTCATCCGCCCACGGCACCAATCCGGCCTCGGCCGCGATGGTCGGCATGGACGTGGTGGTGGTTGCCTGCGAGAAGAACGGCGACGTCGACGTCAACGATCTCCGCGCCAAGGCCGAAAAGCATTCGAACGATCTCGCCGCGGTCATGATCACCTATCCCTCGACCCACGGCGTGTTCGAGGAGCACATCCGCGAGATCTGCGACATCGTGCACGGCAATGGCGGCCAAGTGTATCTGGACGGCGCCAACCTCAACGCGCAAGTCGGTCTCTCCAGGCCCGGCGATTACGGCGCCGATGTCAGCCATCTCAATTTGCACAAGACCTTCTGCATCCCGCACGGCGGCGGCGGCCCCGGCATGGGCCCGATCGGCGTGAGGGCACATCTCGCGCCGTTCCTTCCTGGCCACCCGTCAACGCAGGCGGACGCTCCGGTCGGCCCGGTTTCGGCAGCTCCCTTCGGCTCGGCCTCGATCCTCACCATCTCCTACATTTACATTTTGATGATGGGCGGCGAAGGATTGAAGCGCGCCACCGAGATCGCGATTCTCAACGCCAACTATGTCGCGGCACGGCTCGATGCGCACTTCCCGGTGCTCTACAAGAACGCGAAGGGCCGCGTCGCGCATGAATGCATCGTCGACCCACGCGCGCTGAAGAACACGTCCGGCGTCACCGTCGACGACATCGCAAAACGGCTGATCGATTACGGCTTCCACGCCCCGACCATGAGTTTTCCGGTGCCGGGCACACTGATGATCGAGCCGACCGAGTCGGAGTCCAAGGCCGAGCTCGATCGCTTCTGCGACGCCATGATCGCGATCCGGAATGAGATCGCCGAGGTCGAGGCCGGCCGGTTCAAGATCGAGGCCTCGCCGCTGCGCCACGCCCCGCACACCGTGCACGACATCGCCGATGACAACTGGACGCGCGCCTATACCCGCGCCGAGGGCTGCTTCCCGGCCGGCACCTCGCGCACCGACAAATACTGGAGTCCGGTCGGGCGCGTCGACAACGTCTATGGCGACCGCAATCTGGTGTGCTCGTGCCCGCCGGTGAGCGACTACGCCGAGGCGGCGGAGTAAGGAAGAGCCTACGGCGCAATCAACGAACGGCTCTCGTCGTCCCACCGCCAGAGCCGTTCGTTGGTCAATTCAGTGCCTCCCCACCAACGCTTGATCGTGTTGTGACGGGAAAAGTCTTCTTCACAGGCCCAAAGGGCGCGTCCAAGCTCGGTCAGAGCGAGCAAGCCGCCCTTGTATTGAACAGGCCGATTCTCTTCACGAGAGTCGGGCGGCGTCTCGCCAAGTTCAAAGATTGCTGGCGCCTTGCAGTCTGCCAGGTCGAAGAGCAGTTCACCGGCCTCCCGCTTGTCGTACGTGTCCTCGGCTCCCCAGAGCACCGCGCGCGGCTCGGTACCACCGTCTTCCGAACCCCAGCATACCGAACTGGCTCACGCCGAGACCTGTCGTTCGACCAGGCAATTCTTCGAGCATCGCGATCAGAGCTGGCCGCAATCGGGGAAGAATCGTCAGATCCTTGGTGAGCAGATCAAAACAGGGCTCCGGTGTCGGCGCGCGCCAGGCGTGCCAAACCCGACTAGCCATCGTCAGGTGGCTATCGGTAACC
Source organism: Bradyrhizobium hipponense (assembly GCF_008123965.1). Lineage (GTDB taxonomy): Bacteria > Pseudomonadota > Alphaproteobacteria > Rhizobiales > Xanthobacteraceae > Bradyrhizobium > Bradyrhizobium hipponense. The sequence continues at coordinate 13,318 of NZ_VSTH01000176.1, forward strand.
TTGAACAGCGGTAACTTCCATTTGGTCACCGATTCCGGATGATACTTCGTGACGGCATCATCCGTGTGCACCAGACTCAGCTTCGTCGTGATCTCTTTGTAAGGACGAAGCAGGTCGAGCAGCCAGACGAGTACAAGCTGATCGTTGGGTTGGGGATCGACCCACACTTCGATCGAGTCGAACTTCGCACACAGTTCGAAGAAACCGATATCGCGCGTGCCGAAACCTTCCAGACAGTCTCGACAAACCTCGTCGAGCCAGTGATCGCCTGGATTGCAGTGCTTTGCCGATCGCCGCTCCAGCCCCATTATAAGCTGTTCCGCGGAAGGCAATTGGCCGAAGACGAAGCGCATGCAGAAGCTGAGCGCGATGTTCGCTGCGCCCGACTGGCGAAGCGTGTCTGCAGCAAGATAGTTTGTCGCCAGGATCAGATGGGACACGGTCGCCTCTCAAATATTTGATACGGAGTACAGGATCACATTGAGCAAATATGCAGACATTAGGTAGGCGCGACCAATGAGCGGCTTTCCGCGTCCCAACGCCAGAGCCGTTGATGGGTCAGCTCAGTACCGCCCCACCAGCGCTCGATCGGATTGTAGCGGAGGAAATCCTCTTCTCCTGCCAGCACCGCCTTCCCGAGTTCCGTGAGCGACAAGCCAGATTGCTTGTATCGTGCGTAGCGCAGAGGATCGTCGTGCATGTCGAGCGAGAACGGCCCCTCCTCCAGCCCGGATATGGCCGGCGCCGGACACCGCGCTAACCTATCAAGCAGCACCCCGACTTCCCAGTAGTCGAAAACGCGCCGCTCGTTGCGCTTCCGATCACCCGGGAAAACGTCGAACGGCCGCGCGCCGCCTGTTGCGATCAACTCCAGGATTCTCGTTTCAGTCGTTCCAAGACCGGTGGCGACGCTCGGAAGCTCTTCGAGGAGGTCCACGAAGCATTGACCGAGGTGCAGAAGCAGATTCAAATTTGCCTTAAGGAGGTAGAACCAGCTTTGCGGCGTCGGCGCGCGATAGGCTCGCCACGCGCGACCGGCCAGTTCGAGGTGATCTTGCGTAAGTCTGAGAGCTGGCGGGTCGAGCTTCGCAAGTCGCAGCGGGTCGATGTTACCGATGGCGATATCGAGGTGACGCATCACGAACTCGGAGGCCGCCGCGCCTTCGCTGCGACAATGGTCGAGCAGCCAAAGCAGGATCAATTGCGAATTTGGCTCCGGCCCCATCCACAATTCGACTGAGTCATATTCCGCGGACAGTTCAAGCAATGCGCGGTCCTTCGCACCCGATTTTTCGAGGCGCCATCGCGGCGTATCGTCCAGCCAATGAACGCCGTGTGGCAGAGTCGTACGCGGCGCGAAGAACGCCTCGAGCTCTGCGTCGGATGGCAGAGGGCCCCAGACAAGGCGGCGCTCGATTGCGAGCACGAGATCGCCAACGTCGGCTTGCTCGAGAGCGCCAGCGGCGGACGAATCTGTTGTCAGAATAAGCCGCGTCATGCTCGTGACTTCAAGCCCTCGTCAGGACAGAGCCGAAGCGCCACAGCCGCTCGTTGGTCAGCCGCGTACCGCCCCACCAGCGGTCGATTGGGTTGTGAAGGCTGAAGTCTTCCCGCCCCGCCAGCACAGCTTTGCCAAACTCCGTTATCGACAGCCTGCTCCGCAGATAAACCTCATGACGGCCCCTCAGGTTGCCCCGGTCGATCGTGCGCAGTTCATCGCCAAGCCCTGCAACCGCGGGTCTCGGACCTAGCGCGAGCCCTTGGAGCAGCCAGCCCAGCTCCCACTCGCTGAAGACACGCGTACGGCGGAGCCCGCGCAAGTGGAACAGCGCGTTCGTCCGCTCGTAGCCCCGTGAAACGAGTTCAAGAAACCGCATTTCCGTCGCGCCGAGCCCGGTTGAGGGTGATGGAAGCTCTGCCAAGAGATCGATCAAAGCCGGCTTCAGCATTGGCAAGGCACTTAGATCTTTGTCGACCAGATCGACGCCGGCCTCAGGTGTCGGCGCGGCATAGGCCTGCCAGGCCATGCTTGCTGTTTCAAGCTCATCTGCGGTGACCTCGACATCGGGAATATAGGCCAACGATTTGCGAATAGATTTAAGTTCCTGCGAGATCAGATTGAAATCGATCAGACGCAGCTTTGCCTTCGCCACGATCTCTGGATGCGAGCGGAGAAAATCGAGCAGCCAAATTAGCTGCAGCTGATCATTCGGGGTCGAATCAAACCACAATTCGACAATATCGTAAGATTGGCAAAACTCGGTCAGCGACAGGTGCTGCCGTTCTCTGACGCCCTGGGGCCTTCGTCCGATGAAGTCCGACCAGTGCCCTCCAGGATTCGCCGTTCCTGACCGTGCGGCAACATAGATCGCAAGTTCGTCGAGAGGCAGAGGCCCGTCAACAAAGCGGAACGTGAATGGAATGACGACCTCGGCAAGATCTGAGCGTATGAGATCAAAGCCCGACGAACTCGTCAGAAACGCACGCTTCATCGCCTAAATACTCCAGGCAAAGTGAAACAGGCGCCGAAGACGTCGGCAACTCAACGTCCTCAGCGCCCGCTCCTCGCGAAAACTCTATTGTTAAGGCTACTCGTCGGCCGGCTCGTCGCCGTCGGCGTCGCGCTCGGGGGTGCCGGCCAGAATCTGCTCGGCGATCAGGCCGGAGTTCTGACGGATGGCGGTCTCGATCTTGGCGGTGATGTCGGGGTTGGCCTTCAAAAACGCTTTGGAATTCTCGCGGCCCTGGCCGAGACGCTGGCTGTCATAGGAGAACCAGGCGCCGGACTTTTCGACGATGCCGGCCTTGACGCCGAGATCGAGGATCTCGCCCATCTTGGAGACGCCCTCGCCGTACATGATGTCGAATTCGACCTGCTTGAAGGGCGGCGCCAGCTTGTTCTTCACCACCTTGACGCGCGTGGTGTTGCCGACCACCTCGTCGCGCTCCTTGATCGCGCCGATGCGGCGGATGTCGAGACGGACGGAGGCGTAGAATTTCAGCGCATTGCCGCCGGTGGTGGTTTCCGGCGAGCCGTACATCACACCGATCTTCATGCGGATCTGGTTGATGAAGATGACCATGGTGTTCGACTTGTTGATCGAAGCCGTCAGCTTGCGGAGCGCCTGGCTCATCAGACGGGCCTGGAGGCCCGGCAGGGCATCGCCCATCTCGCCCTCGAGCTCGGCCTTCGGCACCAGCGCCGCAACCGAATCCACCACCAGAACGTCGACCGCACCCGAGCGCACCAGCGTGTCGCAGATTTCCAGCGCCTGCTCGCCGGTGTCGGGCTGCGAGATCAGGAGCTCGTCGATGTTGACGCCGAGCTTGCGGGCGTAGACCGGGTCGAGCGCATGTTCGGCGTCGATGAAGGCGCAGATGCCGCCCTTCTTCTGTGCTTCCGCCACCGTGTGCAGCGCCAGCGTGGTCTTGCCCGAAGATTCCGGCCCGTAGATCTCGACAACCCGCCCCTTCGGCAGGCCGCCGATGCCGAGCGCGATATCGAGCCCCAGCGAGCCCGAGGACACCGCCTCGACATCCATCGAACGGTCGTTCTTGCCGAGCTTCATCACCGAGCCCTTGCCGAACTGGCGCTCGATCTGGGAGAGCGCGGCGGCCAGAGCTTTACTCTTGTCCATGGAAGATCCTTCGACGATACGCAGGGCAGTGGTGGACATTGGGTCGTGCTCCTTATGGCGAGGATTCGCTAGAGGGACAAACGGTGGGTGGGGCGGGCCGGCGACAAAAATAATGTACCCTATTTGTTCCAGGTTCGCAATATGTTCTTTTCGCCGCCGGGACTGCAAACTCCGAAAACCAGCTTGAATTTCCGAAAAGCGTTTCCTGCTCCTCCGTGGCGGCTCTGCCGCCTCAGGGGAGTCGGTAGCCGCGGAAGAGCTAATCCCAAATTGAAATTTTGGCCTATTCCAATTCGCTGTGTTTACTTTGGAACCGCGCGGCGCACGCGGGCATAATAGGATCGAGGTTGCACATTCTTACGGTTAGGACCCGTATGCACAGGCCACTCATGAAACATCGCCGCCGGTTTAAACAGAGCTCGCCCCTCGAAGAACGTCTGGCCGAAGAAGCCGAACGGCTGAGACAGGAGGCCACGAAGCTGCCTCCCGGCTCCCGGCGGGAAAGCCTCCTCCGCAAGGCCCGACTGGACGAGACCACGGCTCATATCGCCGAGTGGCTGACTTCACCCGGGTTGCAGCAGCCCAAGCCCTAGAGCGGGCTTACGGGCCGTCTCGATTAGTCTCCCGCTCGAAGACTGCGACCGGGACTACCTGCTTGGTTGTTGTCGTCGACCGCGAGGGGCCAGAGCCGGCCGCGGTTTCTACTTTGCATGGGGTTGTTTTCGATATTTTTTGAGTGCGCACCGAGCCTGCTCGCGCGGATCCACGCTCGGGGCCGCATCGTCGCTGTTCGCCGTGCCGCCGCTGTCGCGTTCGTCGTGCCGGTCTAGATTAGCGCCAACAGCACGATGCCGATCACCAGCACTACGAAGCCAGCCGCCGTCGCGGCGGCGAATGACCGCTCTACATTATCCATGATGCCACCCCGTTGTCGGCGCACCACGTTTCCCCCATGGCTTCGCCGAACGGACGGAATCTCGCCGACGCGTGTGTCGTAAGTTGTGCAATCGGGTGTTCGAATTGGGACGTTGGAGCGCCTCAAAAGGCTCCCTTCCTTTCATTCACGATGGCGCCATGCTCGGTCGAAGCGCACATCGCTCTGCGGTTCGGTCCGCGTGCTTGTCAGGCTGCCGTAAGCAGCGCCGGTTACGGTGGTCCGGCTTATGGTGTTGCAAGCCCAGCACCTCAGCCTCCAATAACCTCTCGCCCCGCTTGGCTCACCCCAAGCGGGGTTTTTTCGTTTCCGCAACCTGCTCAGCCAGTCCCCTCTTCCCGCGTCAGCCGCAGCGCGAACGCGCGAATCGCAGGCGCTGCCAGCAGCACGATGGGCAGCATCGCCGCCCATGCAACCAGCCACGAGATTGTCCAATGTTGAACGAAGAGCATCGCGCTTTGCGCCGGAAAGCTGGCGATCCCCGCCGCGATCAGCGAGGTCAGGCCGGACTGGATGACGCCGAAGACGAAATGACTGTAGCGACGGGGAATGCCGAGCATGATGCGCCCATGTTGCCTTTGCCTATCTGGCAAGCAAGGCATGTGCCGTGGATCGCAGGAGGGCGGCTTGGTCACCGGCTTCCGGTCATTCCCGCCGCGCGATGGGAACCGCGGTTTTAATGATTCACCCACCGAACCTGTCCGTGGTTCTCCGACCATGAACAGAGTTCCTGGGCCATCTGTCCGAGTTGCGGTGGAACGCGTCGGCAGGGACTTGGCCGCTGGCGACGACGGCTCCAGGCGCGCTGCGAGTTTTCCGCTCCCACGTCTTTCGGAATCCGATTTCGTTTGTTGCGAGCCGCGCGCACTTTCGAGATTTTCGTGAATTATCCAAGGCTTACCGGAAGATTTCACTTGTCGGCGGAATATGTGATGCCCAACATGCTTCCGGAAAGGTGAATCGTGGAGGTGACCATGAATCACAGGGGCATCGACTTCACCGTTGCCAAAACGGCGATTCCGGGTGTCTGGCAGTGGGAGTTCTGCATCGGCGACCAGGTCAAGAGCGGCAAGACCGAGACCAAGATCGACCTGTTGGCGATCCGGCGGGTGCAGCTGCGCATCGATCGGGAGCTGAAAGCGCTGGCACGGAAAACCGCCTGAACCGGCGGACCGGCGGCTTTCAGGTCGATTTTTAGCGCGGCGCGGTTTGCTTGGGCCCGCAGGCAGCCGCCATGGGCGGCCATTCCGTAGACGCCCGGAATTGATCTGCCGGCCATTTGGGATTGGATTGAGCGCCTTGTGGCTTGGGGGCAGGCCATTACGCGACCGGTGCCAGCCATGCCGCATTATTTCTTTCGAATCCGGAACGGCCGCTATTCCGGTTGTGCCGAGCATGCGACGGAATTTGCCGATCGCGATTCGGCCTGGAAGGAGATGACCAGCGTCTGCGCCGACATGGCCGCGGGCATCTCCCGCAAGCTCCAGGAAAACTCGGAGTGGCATATGGAGCTGCTCGACGAAGCCAAAGAGCCCGTGTTCCGGATCCGTATCGTCGCCGAGACCTTCGAGTAGGTCTTTGTCTCCGAGCTTGGCCTAGTCGGCGCTGGGAAGCCGCCGCATGGTGAATTCGATCTCGCCGCCGGGCAATTCGCGCCAGTGTTCGACTTCGCTCATATAACCAGCCTTGGGGTAGCGGGCGAAGAAGGCCTGCGCTCTTGCGCGCGCCGCCGGGCGGGGCAAGGTGAAGGTTTCACGCAAATAGCCGTCGCCGCTCTGTTCGGCTGGCTTACCGCCCGCCTTGTGCCGGCGCGCCATCCGCTCGGCGAGATCCCGCGGCCGATCGGCCATGTGATGCCTCCTCAACGCAACACTCTCTCGGGAATGTAGGAAGCGGGCGGGCCGAACAGGAGTCCCGAGTGGAGGCGCAAGCCGCCTCCGCCCGTGATCGTTCAGTTAGCGGCTGTGCCGGTCTTGGTCTTCTTGGGCGCACCGGTCGCGGCCGATGCCTTCGGCGCCGGCTGCTTTGGCGGATCGGAGCGCATGCCGCCCCAGGGATCGTTGGACGCCTTGGTGTCCGGAATCTTCTTCAGCGTTTCCTTGTAGGCCTTTTCACGTTCGGCCTCGGCCGCCTTCTCCTCCGGGGTCTTGCTCGGACCATCCTGCAGCAGGTTGATATTGGGCATTTGCGCATAGGCCGGTCCGGCCAGCACGGCCAGCACCGCAGCCATACGGAAAAGCTTCATCATTCGCTCCTTGATCATCCATAGAAGGGCGGATCGCCCCGCGCCTTGTCGTCCCTGTTCAACCCCGGTCGCGACCTTGGGGTCGCTCGGGGCCGCTAGAGCCGGTCCGATCTGCACGATTTCGGCGCATTCAGCCAGTCGTCCCAGATCGGGCCGCATTTGGTGCACCCGTTCAGCACAAGGCCGAGCGCGGCCAGACAAACGACCAGGACACATCGACGCAACATCGTCCACCCCATTCCCAAGCGCGGCATCATAGAGGGCGAAGTCAGGCATTTTCAAGCCGACGGGACTTCAAGCCGACGGGACCCACGGGAGACCGGGTGACTTTGCCGCGCCGATGCGCGCAGTATGGCCGAAACATCCGGCAACAATGGAGGACAACGACAGCATGCCATCGCAGCCAGAAGCGGAGTTCGGCATCGCCGACGCCAGACGGATCCTCGGCGAGGTCTTTGCGCCCTGGGTCCAAGATCTCAACCTCTCCGTCGAGCGCATCGAGCACGCCCCGCCGTCGGATGCACCGGACTGGCAGCCGGGCGCATTGCTGCGCTTGGCGTTTTCGGAGCGGCTGTGCCGCCACGGCGGCGTGGTGTGCGGCCAGGCGCTGATGGCACTGGCCGATACCGCCATGGTGATCGCAATTCTGGCCGCCAATCGCGGCTACCGTCCGATGACCACGGTCGACCAGACCACGCATTTCATGCGCGCCGTCTCCTCGTCCGACGTGCTGGCCGACGCGCGCGTGGTGCGCCTCGGGCGCACCATGAGCTTCGGCCGCGTCACCCTGCTCTCCGCCACCGACAACAAGCCGGTGGCCATGGTGTCGAGCGCGTTCGCGATGCTGCCGGGACAAGCATGATCGGAGAGCCGTGAAGCGCCAAGCGCACCGCGGCGGCGGAGAGACGCTCCGCTTCAATTTCGTAAACGAAGTCTGAAGCGCGGTGCAAGTAGCGGCAGTATTGAGTTTAGTTCAAGGTAATTTCTATGCACTATTTCACAATCATCGCTATGGACTAACGCGGATGATCGAAAAGCGTACGGCACAGCGGCACCGGGTCTTCAAGGGTGGCACGATCGCCTTTGAAAATAGTGGTTTTGCGTGCACGGTGCGAAACATGTCGGCGAGCGGCGCCGCAATCGATCTCGAAAACCCTGTCACGTTGCCGCAATCGTTCACGCTGTCGATTTCACGCGACAATTTCGTGCGAAATTGCCGGCCGGTCTGGCGCAACGACAGGCGCGTCGGCCTCGCCTTCGTATAGTCATGCACATGATGTGAATGAACGTTCGCATCGTGCACACGATGCAGCATCATGCGGCAGCGCCCGTTGTACCGAAGGCGGCATCGGGGCAGGATATCGCAGGCGGGTCGTTACGGCCCGCCAAGCTTTATTTCAGCTTCTTCGTGGGTTCGCTCGGGCGGGCTCCGCCCCACGGATCATACTTATCCTTGGGCTCGGGAATGCGCTCGAGCGCCGCCTTGTAGGCCTTTTCGTCAACCTTGGGCTTGTTGTCCGGCTTGGCCACGGCCTCATTGGGCTGGCGCCTGCCGCCGCCCATCTGCGCCTGCGCCGAGACGGCCGTCAGCGCCAGCACGGCCGCCGCTATGATCAAAATCCTCATTGGCGCAATCCCCCTCGTCCGGGGTACAAATTAGCCCGCAATCCCCGTAATAGCCAATGCCGCGGCGTCACCGACTTCAGCAAATGTTGATCGGACGGGACTTCGCCGGATCGCATTCCTGCCTATCTGATGGCCCGCAGGGGACCCTCACGAATGTTGCGAATCATTGCTCATGCGGCGCTGCTCGCCGGCGCGCTTGCGCTTGGCGGCTGCGGCTTTGCCGACAGCCGGGCGCCGGTGCCCGAATTCATGCGCATCAAGGAGGTCGAACAGCCGCCGCCCGAACCGCCCCCGGACGTCAAACGCGTGGTCCGCGAACAGATCGAAGTGGTCTTTCTCACGACGTCCTACCCTCGCGAAGTGCAGGTCGCCCTGCCCCATCACGAGGTCCGCGGATCGGGCTGGACCGCCTGCGTCCGCGCGCAGCTCACCTCCGCGACCGGAACGGCGCTCGGCCCCCAGACCTACATCGTGACGATCGCTGGCGGAAAGGTGATCGACCGCCGACGCGCGGAGGCCGAGGACATCTGCGGGACGGAAACCTACGAGCCGATCTAGGCGACTGGGACGACGGCCGACGCGCTGGCGTCGGCATTCGCAGGCCCGGCGTCAGCGTGGGCGTCGGTGTCGGCGATCGCTGGTAATCGATAAGACTCGAGGAACGGGACCGGACGAGACAGCCCGCCCGGTCCTGTCCATGTCAGGTTTCGAGAGGATCGGCGGGCGTCACTGCGCGCGTCGACGACGGAAGCTGCGCGATGAAGCGTGCGAGCACCATACCGGCACACATCGCGGCGACGAATATGAAAGCGGAGATCGAGCCGAACCCAAGCGCGGTCAGCGCCGGTCCAGGACAGAAGCCCGCCAGTCCCCAGCCGATGCCGAAAATGGCGGGGCCAATAACAATTTTCGGATCGATGTCTTTTCGCATCGGAACATAAAATCGTTCGGCGAAGAACGGTCGCGCAAGCTTCGAGACCCGGTTGAAGCCGACGAAGGTGACGGCAATCGCGCCGGCCATCACGAAAGCGAGGCTGGCGTCCCAAGTCCCAGCGGGAATGCCGCCGACGTCCAGAAAGTTCAGCACCTTTGCCGGGTTCGACATGCCCGAGAGGATAAGGCCGAGGCCGAAGACCAGGCCGATTGCGAATTGAACGAATATTGCCATCGCCGTCAGCTCCAGTGCCGCGTCACGAACACGGTGGCTATCGCCATTGCCATGAACGTGACGGTCGCGACCAGCGAGCGCACCGAAAGCCGCGACAGGCCGCAGACACCATGGCCGGACGTGCAGCCGCTGCCCCACACCGTGCCGAACCCCGTGAGCAATCCGGCCACAATCAGGACCGCCGCACCGGCCTCGATCGTCTGCGTCGGAAAGCTGCCGGTGACCAGCCGCACCAGCACGGGGGCAGCGACAAGGCCTGCGACGAAAACGAGCCGGCCGGTGAACTCGCGGTCCTGGTAAGGCGGGAACAGTCGCGCCACGATGCCGCTGACGCCGGCGATCCGTCCCGTCGCCCACATCAGGAGCACCGCGGAGAGCCCGATCAAGGCACCGCCGAGCAGCGAGGCAATCGGCGTGAAAGGCGTGACAACCATTTTGATCCTCCGACTCGAGAGCACCTCTTGTGCGTTCATCGCTGCATCCGGCGGATTGCCGCCCGAATGATCAACGAGACGTTAACAATACCATTCGAATTGAAGGGGCGTCCCAACCGTATTTTCCAATCTTTGCGCTAAGCATGGCCGCGTGGCGCGGATTTCGCCCGCGTGAACGGGGACGACGGGACGTGGTCGATATCGCGCACCAGGCTGCGATCAATCCGGCATCGGCAAAGGGCGCCGCGACGACCTGCGCGCTCGTCCCGCTCACGGCGATCGAACCCGGCCAATGGCGCGCGCTCGCGCAGCGGGCGATCGAGCCGAACGGCTATTACCTGCCCGGTTGGGAGCTCGCCGTCAGCGCAACCGCGCGCGACCGCACCGGTGCATCGGCGCTCCCCGCATTTGACGGCTCTTCGAAGCGGCTGATCGGATTGATGCCGGTGATCCCGCTTTGGCGTGCCTGGAAGATCCCCCTGCCCGCGCTGGTGAGCGCGCATCCGTATGGCACGCTGTGCGGCCCGCTGATCGACCGCGACGCCACGATCGAAGCGGCAACACGGCTGTTGCAGCAAGCCCGAGAGGCTGGCGCACACGCGTTGATCCTGCGCGACGTCGCGCTCGACGGCGCGGCGCTGATGTCGCTCGGTGAGGTCCTCGGCCGATCCGGACTGAAGCCGCGCATCCTCAGCTCCTACATCCGTGCCTGTCTCGATGCGACGCAGGACGGCGACGTGCTGTTGCGCGAGGCGCTTGGCGCCAAGAAGCTCAAGGAACTGCGCCGCCAGCGCCATCGCCTGGAGGAGCACGGGCCGGTCGTGTTCGACGTCGCGCGCAGGCCGGACGAGATCGGGCCCGCACTCGAAACATTCCTGCAGCTCGAAGCCAGCGGCTGGAAGGGCAACCGCGGTACCGCGCTGCTCCAGGATGCCGGCGATGCGACCTTCATCCGCCGCGCCGTGCCGGCGCTGGCGGAGACCGCGCAATGCGAGATCATCTCGCTCCGTGCTGGCACGACGCCGGTTGCCGCCGGCATCGTGCTGCGGCATCAGGACCGCGCCTTCTTCTTCAAACTTGGCATCGACGAGCGCTTCGCAAAATATTCGCCAGGCGTGCAGCTCACGCTCGAGCTCACCCGCCATCTCTGCACCGATCCGTCAATCGCCAGCGCGGATTCCACCGCGAGCGCCGATCATCCCATGATCAACCCGATCTGGCGCGGGCGCTTTGCGGTCGGCGACGTACTGATTCCGCTGAAGCGGAACGATCCAATGGTGGCCTTGATTCACGCGACGTTGATCGCGCACGGCTTCGCATACGAAACAGTGCGGCGCGTCATCCACCTGCTGCGCAGATGAAAGCGAGCTACTCCGCCGCCTGCGCGTTGATCTCCGCCGAGACTTCGCGGATGGCACGCGCGAGCATGTTCGGATCCTGCGCGCCGGAGACAGCGTATTTCTGCGCGAAGACGTAGGTCGGCACGCCGGAGATGCCCTTCTCCGCTGCCTCCTGCGCATCGCCCGAGACGCGCGCGACGTCCTCGTCGGTGGCAAGACGGCGGCGCACGTCGTCTGCATCGAGCCCGATATCGGCCGCCGCCTGCACCAGTACGTTCGCGTCGGTGAGATCGCCGCCGTCGCGGAAATAGAGCTCCATCAAACGTTGCTTCATCTCGGGCGCCTTGCCGATTGCCTCCGCCCAGAGGATCAGGCGGTGGCAGTCGGTCGTATTGGGCTGGCGTGCAACCAGCTCGGGCCGGTAGACGAGGCCTTCTTCGCCCGCGGCGGCGACGACGCGGCCGGCAATGCCCTTATAGGCCTCGACCGAGCCGAACTTCTTGGTGAGATAGTCCTCACGGCTGATGCCCTCGCGCGGAACCCAGGGATTGAGGAAGAAGGGACGGAAGTTGAGCTTGACAGGAACGTCGGGCACGAGCGCGAGCGCGCTCTCGATCCGATGCTTGCCGATGTAGCACCAGGGGCACACCACGTCGGAGACGACGTCAATCTGGAGCGGTTTTAGCGTGCTCATATCAGGGCCTCCTTCGGGCGATGCGGGTTCCCCGCAAGATAAGTCCAAGGCGCCTCGAGGCAAGAGCGCTAGCCCATTTTTGCCGCGATCTGCTTCAGCCGCTCGGCGGTGCGCTCGTCGGCCGGAAAGAACGTCTCCAGCGCCAGCTCCGACAGGGTGATGTCGACCGGCGTGCCGAACACCATGGTGGTGGAGAAGAAGCTGAGGATCTCCCCCTGATGGCGCAACTTGAAGGGAATCGCGACATTGTCGCTCGACAAAGGTCCCGACCGCGCCGGAATGGGATAACTCTTGAGATCGTTGTATAGCTTGATCAGCTCGGCGTCGGCCGTCGCCTCGCATTGCCGGTGCAATCGCTCCAGAAGATGTCCACACCACTCCGCGAGATTGACCGTGCGCGGCGCCAGAGCCTCGGGATGAAAGGCGAGCCGCAGCACGTTGAAGGGCTGGTCGAGCAGCCGCTGCGGAATGCCCTCGAGCAGCGGCGCCACCATGCGGTTGGCGGATACGAGATTCCAGTGCCGGTCCACCGCGAGTGCCGGATTGGGCTCATGCGCCCTAAGGACGAGGTCGATCGCCTGGCGGGCTGATTTCAAGGCGGGATCCTCCAGCCGACGCTGCGGAAACGCTGGCGCATAGCCGGCGGCGACCAGCAGCACGTTGCGTTCGCGCAAGGGCACGTCGAGACGCTCGGCGAGCTTCAGCACCATCTCGCGCGAGGGCGCGGCGCGGCCGGTCTCGACAAAGCTCAAATGCCGGGAGGAGATTTCGGCCTCGCCCGCGAGATCGAGCTGACTCATGCGGCGGCGCTGCCGCCATTCGCGCAGATGGTCGCCGATATGAATCGGCTGGCTGCGTTCGGCCCGGGCCGTGGATGCATGTGCGTTCATGGTCGAAAACCTAGCATGCGGATTTCACCCCATCCATTACCCCCGAGGTAATGGATATTGGCACGTAACCGTCTGATTTCGCTGTCCGAAGAAGCTGCTCGATACCAACAAAAATACCAACATTTCAAAGTCCACGGACCGACGATAAACCAGTGTAGCTCTTGTCCGGAAACAGCGTGGCGATCACTTCTAGCCGGCATTGTAGTTGTTGAGCGTCGGACTGCCGTCCCGCTTCGCCTCCTGCACGCCTATGTGGAGGGTATCGTTGAACGTATTACCGTGTTGAACATACTACCGTAATAGGTGCTGGCCGTGAGCATCTGGTACGGCGGGCCAACATCTGCACCGCAAACAACGAGACGATCCGGCCGACGCTAGGTGCGAGGGACTCATCTTGAGATCCAATCCCCACCAGATGGAACGCCTGTTTGCGAGGCACCTTGCTTGTTTAAGCAACATCCAGCGCTGATTGTCTACTTGAGCGGTGCGGTTCCGGCCAGAGATGCTGTCGGCAACAGGCTGGATCGTCTGCGCAACTACTCAGGGAGAGGGGAAGGAATAGATAGCGATCCTGATTCACTGCAAGAGACCCCATTCTCAATTTCAACAACCCCGTATCTGCGCTGATTTCAGCTCCTCATCACGGCGTTCGCTCCGGAAAAGACCAAGGAATTGCCTGGAGGTACTGTGCCGACCGGATTTGTAGTTTGGTTTAACAAGTTTAAGGGTTACGGGTTCATTAGACCCGACGGCGGAGGCAAAGACATATTCGTTCATATGTCGGCAGTTGAACAAGCCGGCCTTTCCACGTTGCTCGAGGGGCAACGGGTAGGCTACGAGCTCGTGTCAGTCTCTGGCAAGATGACCGCCAGTCAACTGCGAATGAGCACTCTCCCAACCGAGGGATAAGCTCAGTTCGCCGGTGCAATCTAATTGCTGACCTGCTCCCGTGCGCGGACATCGTCGGTCTTCACCGCGAGGTCCTTCATATCATGTCTCTGTCATGCAGCATTCGAAAGTTCCTGACCATATCGTTGTACCGTCCAATCAGGTCTATGAGTTCGTCGCCATGATCCGACAGAAAACCGGCAATGCCCGAAGCGACTGCCTGCATCTTTGCGTCAATCTGTCCCAATAGCTCGCTTCGGGCTGCACCGTAGTGATCCGCGAAAGGATGAGCGACATCGGACCATTCGCTTGCGATTCTCATGGTATCAAAGATTGGCAGTTTCGACTTTGGCGCAACGTCATACCAGCGATCCACGAGCGCACCCCGATCGATAGCCTCCGCTGGCAGGGCCCCGACGCCAGCCGACCAACCACCCGCTCGCTCGACATCGACAGAAAGCAGCTCCAGCGTCTCGTCATGAAGGCAGTCAATCTCCTTCATGGAGTCATTGAACATGTCGCTCAGCCGCGCCAACTGCGACCACGCAAGTCTTAAATGCTGGTAGTGTGACAATTCGCCTCGCGCCCACGGATATTCACCGGCGACAACCCGGCAGGCGATCATGTCGCCATACACCGTGCGCAGCTGCAGAAGCGCCCTCAGCTCCGCTTTCAAGCGCTGATGAATGGCCGAGATTCCTCCTCTCGTTCTATCCGGTACGAACTCAAATGAGGGGTCGGACAGGCACATCAGGTTTTCACCAGCCAACTCGACGATCGGTGCGATCAGCCGGTCAATCTCGCTTACCGTTGGCTTGTCCACCCTGGTCATTCTTACAACATCCAGCAACGCTTAGCCGTTTCGGCGTCTGACCCGATGCTTCGTTGGCTTGCGAATCCCCTGTCCCGAGCCTCTCAGGGTTCAGTCGTTTTCGGAAGCCCAATTTGTGCTCAGAATCAAGCCGGCGAGGCAATATCAAGCCTGCGCCCGCCGGGGCGATGTGCAGGACCCGATCGCGAAAAGCCCACTGTTGCAGGAGGCTTACGCCGATGCGTTGAGGATGTCCGGCCTCAAGGCTGCGGGCTGAGTAACTGGCCTTTAAGGCGCAGGCGACCACAAAGACCGCACCCAAAGGAGCCCTATGCACCCGTGCCAACGAACGATGTCGACCGCCCGCGGAAGAGCTCAGCACCAGAAGGGCTCGGCTTACGCGTCCCTCGGCTTCCGATTGACGCCGCGACTATTTCAATTTGACTTTTGCCGACGGCACACCCGTGAGCGGCTTCGTCAAATTGTCGTTGACGCTGCGAGCGAGACCGTAACGGGCAGCCCCCTGCCTGCCCAATTCCAATTGTTGCACTCTATTCCCGGCCCCGCCCGAACGCGCGATGTTGCCTTGTGGCCGTCTCCGGCCAAGCAGTTCGTCGTATACCTCCAGCGTCCTGTGCGCGATGTCGGACCAATCGTATCGCTGAGCACTCTCGCAGCGGACGGCTTCGCGCTCCTCCGCATTCAGGCTGGCGAGCGTCAGCGCCGAAAGCTTTGCGCGCATCTCCTCGCAATCTCCGACATGGAAAATGCGGGCGGGATCGTCCACGACTTCGAGGTTGGGAGCAATATCACTCACCAGCACCGGCAATCCATAGCTAAGCGCTTCGAGCAACACAATGGGTAGGCCCTCGTGTGACGAAGGCAACACGAACAGCGCGGCGTGCGCATAGAGTTGTCGCAACGCATCGCCGGTCTGAAAGCCCGCCATGACGACGTTTTGCCGGCCGGCCGCCTCTCTGACCAGCTGATCTGCGTATTCGCTCTGGTGATCGATCTTGCCAACGATCGCCAACTTCCATCCAGGCAGCGCCGCGGCCGAAAACGCACGCAGGAGATCGAGCTGGCGTTTCTCGGGGACCAGCCGGCCGACCGTGAGTACGTATCGTCCTGGCTCCAATCCCAATTCGACGACCTCGTCGCTCTGTTGCGGCATCTCCGAGAACACGACCCCATTCGGTATCACCTCGCACGGCTGGCCATATTTGGAGGCAATAAGGTCGCCGATACTACGGCTGACAGCGATGCGTTTGTTGGCGTAGCGCATCCCCATCGCTTCACCGGTCCGCAGCACCGCCCGCGCCGCCCAGCCCCACTTCTCGCGGTTGTAGTCCTCGCCGTGATGGGTGACGACGACCTGCAGACCGATGGCCCGCAGCAATGGCGTTACGATTGCGGGTCCGATGCCGTGAATGTGCACCAGACCCGGCCTCCGAACCGCAGCAACAATCGCACAAATCACGGCATGCAGCAGCGTTTCGAAGTACTTGTTTGGCACGGTCCACAGCCGCAATATGCGGACGCCCTTCCATACTTTTGCGAGGCCGGGCTCGACATAGGGCGATCGCATGCACACGGTGACTCGTCTGCCGAGTTCGACCACCCGTGGCGCAAGATTCTCTGCGTGCGCTTCGATGCCACCCTGGATCTGCGGGAAACCACGAAAGCCGAACATGTAGATCTCACGCCTGCTCATCTGGATTTCCTCCGCGAATTCAATTGTTCATGAAAGTTCGCAACGGGTAATGTTCGTCGGGGGTAATGCGCCCCTTGACCAATCGGGCCTTGACGTTCTTGTTCAGGAAGGACGTTCGTTCGACGTGCGGGGACGGCCTCACGTCGGAATAATTGATGTAGCTGTCAAAGCAGATGCTCTTGCCGATCGATACCTTCAGCTTGTTCTTGAGGACCCAGAGCAGGGGATCGGATTTCGGCAGCTGAGGGACCAGGTTCGACCGCATGGCGGTCCGCGCGGTTGTCACCATCCAGCAATTCTGGCCGCAGCCAGCGACCTTCTTCCGCGTCTGCTGCGCGACCTCGCTGTTCATGATCTCGTCCCATGACTGGCGCGCAAGATTGCCCATGGGAAGATCGGACCGGACGTTGCAAGCCCATACGTCCGACCAAGGATCGATGAACGCGAAATCCCTGCCTGCGCTGCAGGGTATCAGCCGATCGTGACCAAGGATCTTCTCGATCAAACCGAGATTCAGGTAGGCCCGAAACCAGTTCTTTGGCTTCGGACTGCGCAACATCGCCGAAATCAGTCCTTCGACCTTTCGCGCGACCGCCTTGCGATCATAGAAGTAGTTGTCGTTCTTGTAGAACTGCCACGCGTTGTGGAGCGTGGAGGTCGCCAGCTCGAAGCCTTCCGTCCGGGCAAATTCGTAGACATCGACGAGCTGATCGACGTTCTCATCCTGAATGACCATCGCAAAACCGAGATCGGTGCCACCCGCCTCACGAAGCATACGGAGTCCTGCGATCTTGGTGCTATAGCCGTCCTTCTCGCCGCGAATCCTGTCGTTCGTTTCCTTATCGCCCTCCAGCGAGAACCGCACCTTGATATTCGGATACTTCTTGATGATTGGAACCAGGCGCTCAGCGTGAAGGCCGTTCGACGATATCTCCGTCACCCTTGCCTTGGGATAGAGAAGGTCGATCACTTCCGAGAGGTCTTTGCGAAGCGTCGGTTCTCCGCCTGATACATTCAGGTTGTCAAATCCGGCAGGAAGTTTTGACAGCGTGTCGAGCGACACCTCTTCCTTCGGCTCGGTCGGGTTTTGCCAGATGTAACACATCTGGCACTTCGAATTGCAGCGGAACGTTGAAATGACAGTGAGGTCCATTTTATGATCCAACTCTCTTGTGTAAGCCCGCCGCTCCAATCAGGCTCTCATACAGCGAGAACAACGCGGCTCCATGCGCCTGAAGTGAATACTCAATCTCGACGATCCTTCGCGCACTGCGGCCGAGTGCCTCTCGACGATGGCGATCGGCAAGAAGCTTTCTGATACTTTCCGACAGCTGAGAAACGTCGCCGGGCTCAAACAACAGACCCGTCGATTCGTCTCTCACGAGCTCGGGAATGCCGCCGATGCGCGATGCTACGATCGGCTTCCCGTATGCCATCGCTTCAAGAATTGAGAGAGGGCTGTTCTCGTGCCATCCGGAGGGGACAGCTATCAACGCCGCTCGCATGATCGTTCGTTCCAGCTCTATGCCGCTGAGGTGCCCCTTGAACTCCGCCATCGGATACTTCCGCTGAAGCTCCTCCAGCAGCGGACCGGTGCCGGCGATCACCAACCGCCAGGTTCCTTGATCTGCTGCATGAGCTAGGAGAAGGGTCTCAACGCCCTTTTCAGCCGACAAGCGCCCAAAGTACAATGCGTAGCCCTCGTCGTCGGTAGGCACCTCGATACGCGACGCGTCTATTCCGTTCGGAATATGAACCACCTTCTCCGCACCAAACCGGCGGACGACGGCCTCGTACATGAATTTGCTCGGCGCAATGAATTTTCCGACCCGATGATAGCTTCCCGCCAACGCGTGATAGCGCGCCTCCGCCCAGAGTAAGGCGCTGCGGCCCAATGACCCATTCGCACAGCGTCGCGCGAGAAGGGCCTCGAAACCACCGTCTGCGCATCTCGTGCACACCTGTCCGTTGCTGAGCTGCGTGTAGACAGGACAGACCGGCTTGTAGTCATGAAGCGTGAGAACGACGGGAACCCCCAATCTGGCCGCGGCGGAGATGATGGATGGGGTGAGCTGATGATAGATGTTGTGGCAATGGAGAATATTCGGTCTCTCGTTCCGAATGAGATCAGTAATCTTCGAAACGGCTTCCGGGGAGTGAATGAGGGAAAGTGCAGACTTCAGCTTGTCGCTCCGCGATGGAGCCCGATACGATTTTTGCGATACGAAATATGGTTGAAAGCGCGATGGGACATTTCGATCATCATTCATGGAGAATTCAATGACATCGGCATTTCGGCTCCGCATCAGCTCCATCTCGTCGAACATGACGACCTCGGAGCCGCCGTTGCGGAAGAAGAATTTGTTCGCGAACAGGACTTTCAGGTTGGGCTGATCCGGATCGTTGGGCTGATCCCGTCTGGTGTGTTGAACATCTCGTTCAGTACGCGCTCTCGAACGCTCGGTCGAAAACGTCGCTACTGGTTCCTCTCTGAGCTCGAATGAAGATTCAGTCATTTCGCGTTCCTGACCGAGAGGTCGGAACAAGCCGAGATCCGATGCCAACGCCAATTCCTGTTGCCTGGCGATCGGCCAGGCGGTGCGCGGCTGTTCTCGTTACAATTCCAACCATCCGGGGGATGATATGCGACCGCCTCCCCCCGATATTGACAGCCGTCAACTCGCTTTCGGGGCGGCTCCTAAAATGGATTGATGGCCTGCTGTCTCGCTGGATTTCTTCCCTAATCGGCCCGATATCGGGTTGCGCCCCGAGCCCCGCGCAGCACCGGACGACATACCATCATGGTCGATATTTACTGCCACAGGCATTACTGGGCCAAACTGCGTGATGCGGCGCGGAGTGCCAATGCGCGAGCAACTTGAGCCAACTGGCGCAATCCCTGATCAAGGATTGATCGCGTTGGTCATGATGCTCCGATTTCACGGGGTCGCAGTTGATCCTGAACGGATCCGTCATCAGTTCGGAGGAGTTATCGGGATCGCCGAGATGCTTCGCTGCGCCAAGGAACTGGGGTTGAGGGCACGCGTCGTCAGAACGAATTGGTCCAGGCTTTCCGGTCTACCCATGCCGGCACTCGCCGTCCTGCGCGAGGACAAATTCCTGATCTTCGGAAAGGCCAGTGAGGACAAGGTCATCGCTCTCGAGCCTGGTCGACCTCAGCCGGTCATAATGTCGCGAATGGAGATTGAGGCCGCGTGGGACGGATCGGTGATCCTGATGACGCGCCGCGCGTCTCTCTCCGATCTCGCTCGCCGTTT
Organism: Bradyrhizobium hipponense; assembly: GCF_008123965.1. Taxonomy (GTDB): domain Bacteria; phylum Pseudomonadota; class Alphaproteobacteria; order Rhizobiales; family Xanthobacteraceae; genus Bradyrhizobium; species Bradyrhizobium hipponense. Next base: position 32,978 of record NZ_VSTH01000176.1, read on the forward strand.
CGACATCACCTGGTTTCTTGGCGCAATTCACAAGTACCGGCGGCTGCTGGCCGAAGTTCTGGCTGCATCATTCTGCCTGCAGCTTTTTGCGCTTGTATCGCCGCTCTTCTTTCAGGTCGTGATCGACAAGGTCCTGGTTCACCAGAGCATGGGCACTCTGGACGTGCTCGCTGTTGGCCTTGTCGCAATCGCGTTGTTTGAAACCATACTTGGCATCCTTCGCACTTATCTGTTTTCCCACACCACAAATCGGATCGACGTGGAACTGGGCGCCCGGCTGTTTCGTCACCTATTGGCTCTGCCAATTGGTTATTTTCAGGCACGGCGCGTTGGCGACTCCGTTGCGAGGGTGAGGGAACTGGAGAATATCCGCAATTTCCTGACCAGCTCGGCCTTGACGCTGATCATCGATTTGTTCTTTGCGACCATCTTCATCGCGATACTGTTCTTCTACTCACCGGCGCTGACATGGATCGTTCTCGTCTCGCTTCCAGTCTATGTCGGAATTTCCGCAGCCGCCACGCCGCTGTTTCGGCGACGGCTCGATGAGAAATTTCAGCGTGGTGCAGAAAATCAGGCCTTTCTTGTGGAAAGTGTGACTGGAATCGAGACACTCAAGGCAATGGCCGTCGAGCCCCAGATGCAGCGCCGTTGGGAGCAGCAGCTCGCCGGATATGTCGCCGCGAGCTTTCGCGTCATCAGCCTGGCCAACGTGGCTAGTCAATCGGTGCAATTTGTCAGCAAGCTGGTCAGCGCGGCTACCCTTTATTTCGGCGCGAGACTTGTCATAAGCGGCGATCTTACCGTTGGCGAACTTGTTGCTTTCAATTTGCTCGCCGGCCGCGTAAGCGCTCCAGTGCTTCGATTGGCTCAGACTTGGCAAGACTTTCATCAGGCCAGGGTTTCGATCGCACGCCTGGGCGATATTCTGAATACCGAGACCGAGCCAGTCTACAATCCCGGCAAGATGGCACTGGCTGCGATCCGAGGCCATATCACTTTCGAGCACGTGACCTTTCGCTACCGCATTGACGGACCCGAGATTCTGCGGGATATGCACTTCCATGTTCCCGCGAACCAGGTCATTGGAATAGTAGGCGCCTCGGGGTCGGGAAAGAGCACGTTGGCCAAGCTGGTGCAACGACTCTACATACCTGAGCGCGGCCGAGTCCTGGTCGACGGCATCGACGTTGCACAGGTGGATCCCGCCTGGTTGCGTCGCCAGATTGGTGTGGTTCTTCAGGACAACATACTTTTCAACTGCTCGATCAGGGATAATATTGCGTTCGCCGATCCCGCGACATCGACGGAACGCGTGATCGAGGCGGCGACAATGGCTGGTGCACATAACTTTATTCTACAGCTACCGCAGGGTTATGACACCACCGTAGGGGAACGGGGGAGTAGCCTGTCAGGTGGACAGCGTCAGCGCATCGCAATTGCGCGCGCACTTGTAACCGATCCTCGGATCCTGCTTCTTGACGAGGCCACCAGCGCACTCGATTATGAGAGCGAGCACATTGTTCAACAGAATATGGCGAAGATCTCACAGGGCCGGACTGTACTGATCATTGCGCATCGGTTGTCGGCCCTGCGAATGGCCGACCGCATCATCACGATTGAAGATGGCCGCCTGATCGAGGACGGCTCGCATCAAGAACTGATCAATCGCGGCGGGCGCTATTCCAAGCTCTATCGCCTGCAGACAGGTTTCCATGAGCTTCCATAGCATGTTCCTCTCTCACGACCGCGCAAGGAGACGATGCGGCCCGGCCTGTTCGTCTCGCGCTCCGTATTGGACTCGCTGAGGGCCGATGGAGCGGACCGTGACACAGGCCATCGAAGACCCCGGGCTTTTTGTCCTGGACGTCCTCCTACGCCTGCGCGGTATTGAGAGCAATCTCGATCACATTCGCCGACGGTCAGGCTACGCTCCGATCGGCGTTCCGGACATGCTCGCTTATGCAAGAGAGGTCAACCTTTCTGCACGTTGTGCGCTGACCGATTGGGATGAGCTGTCAAAGCATCCTCTGCCGGGAATTGTTCCGCTTCGCAGCCAAAGCTTCCTGTTGCTTGGAAAAGTGCACGGCAACGAAGCGGTGATCCTTGCTCCCGGCGCCGAAAGGCCGGCTATCATCTCCAGATCTGAACTCGAAGCCATCTGGGATGGACGGCTGGTTTTGATTATCCGACGCCGCGCCATCGCCGCTTGGCTGCTGCGCCTCTCTCAAAATTGCCTGGGCCTAGTGCAGGATTTGAAGGCGCGTTCACTGGTAATGACGCCTCGAGTGACCGACCTGTTTTCCGGCCTTGTCGGCCGAGCGCCATTAACGGCAGAGCAGCGGTCCACAGGGCCGGCGCAGAGCAGCTCCGGGAATGCCGTCATTGTCTTCGCAGATCACGCCCGCAAGCTCGGTCGCGCGGTCGCAAGGCTCGGGCCCACCGATGAGGCCCGCCCGAGCCACGAGCTCGCCTTTCTGCCCGCAGCACTAGAGATCGTCGAGACGCCTCCGTCTCCGGTGGGACGCGCCATCGTCGTCAGCATTATGGCCGGGCTCGCTGTCGCGTTGGCCTGGGCCTGCATTGGAACTGTCGACATTGTTGCCATTGCTCCGGGCAAAATCATTCCAAGCGGTCGGACCAAGACCATTCAACCCTTCGAAACCAGCGTTGTCCGCGCGATCTACGTCCGCGACGGGCAGAGTGTCGCAGCCGGCGAACGCCTGATCGATCTGGATGCTACTGTTTCCGCGGCCGAACTGAGTCACTTGAAGGGCGATCTGATGAGCGCACAGCTCGACGTCGCGCGTTTGAAGTCCTTGCTCTCAAACAAGACCGATCCTGCCTCAACATTCGAAGCCCCGCCCGGCGCGTCACCTGTGCTGGTCGAGATGCACCGTCGCTATCTTATCAGCCAGACCACCGAGCAGCATGCGAAGCTCGCCACAATTGATCGTCAAATCGCGCAGAAGGAAGCAGAGCGAGCGACCTCCAAAGCGTCAATTGAGAAGCTGAAGGCAACCATCGGTCCACTTCAGCAGCGCGTTGAAATACGTGAGCAGCTATATCAGAAAGAACTGGGCTCGAAGCTGTTGTACTTGACCGAGCTCCAGGAACTGGTCGGCCAACGCCAGGAGATACTTGTTCAGCAAAGCCGTTTCGGCGAGGCGGACGGCGCCCTTGGCGTTCTCATGGAGACCCGAAACAAGGCAATCGCCGAGTATGAGCGTACCTTGTTCGAGGAACTCGCCAAAGCGGAACAGAAGGCTGCCGGGTTAACCCAGGACGTCATCAAGGCGGAGCGACACACGGGTTTGCAGAGCCTGACAGCTCCCATCGACGGTGTCGTGCAGCAGCTCGCCGTTCATACGGTCGGCGGCGTCGTCACGCCGGCGCAACAGCTTATGCTGATTGTTCCGACCGACAGTAATCTCGAGGTCGAAGCCACGATATCGAACCAGGACATCGGCTTCATCGAAGCAGGCCAGGAAGCCGCCATCAAGATCGATACTTTCAATTTCACCCGCTACGGACTGCTGCATGGCACTATTGTCAGCATCTCCCAGGACGCCATTCCCCGCAACAAACCGCCGGAGAACGGCAACACAAGATCGTCGGGTGCGGAGACAACCAGCAGCGAACCGAAGGGTCAGGAGCTTGTGTACGCCGCGCGGCTATCGCTCGACCGCAACTACATGGACATCGACAACCGACGTGTCAGCCTTTCTCCAGGGATGGCTGCAACGGTTGAAGTCAAATCCGGCTCACGTAGCATCATCAGCTACGTCCTCTCACCGATCATGAGGTACAAGCAGGAGAGTCTACGCGAGAGATAGTCGGCCCGCCGCGGACGTTAGGCGTCACCACCGCCGCAAGTCCTGTTCGATTCTGTGTCGCGAATTGATTCGTTATGCCGATGTACCGGTTCGTTGGGACTTCAGGGTGTTCTTGACCCGATCGACCCGCGCCCACCAGACCTGCGTTCCCACGCGGCCGACGCCGACGCCGCAGACTCCCCCAGCCGCCTTCACGAATGCATCTAGTACTCGACCATGCCGGTCCGGTGTCAACACTTGCAAACTTTCGAGAGCGACGGCACTGGCGATCATCATGGTAGCGATGAGCAACGTGCGGCGCGGCGCGCCCAAGGCAAAGGCGAGCCCCATGGCGGCAAAGGCAGCGAAGTGCTCAAGTTGCAGCCCCGCCAGCGTCGGGCGGTCCCGGATCGGAGAAAGTGTTGCGAAGGCGATGAAAGCTAGTGCCACCCAGCCAGTCACTAACGACAGCCGTTGGATCATGACGTCGTGCCCACCCACATTCTCTTCAATCGGACGTTCGACTCACCCGCTTCTCAACCCGCTTGCCGCGGTGCCACAGAGAGTTGCATTCACGCAGTTGGCTCATCTTCGAAAAACGCGTATAGCCTTCAGAACACGTCCGTCTGTGAAGGGCTTTATCCGCCCTTCACTCGCTTGATCGCTCAAGTCGGGCGCCAGCAAACAGCATGCACCTGGTGGATCGCCTTCAGCGTCCCTATCATTCGCGCCTTCTGGCCCGCCGCGGCCTGACGCCGAGCCAGCTCCATCGCGCTACTTCGCCGGGTCCGGGACAATCGATCTTATGAGCCCTGCTCCGCTCAGTGCCGCCGCGGCCTGTTTGATCATTTCCCAAGGCAGTCGAGCCCGTTCGGCGATATCAAGAAGTGAGTTTTCTCCGTCCGACATGTTCAAAATCCACAACAGGGCCATCTGGTAGTCTCCGGCTCCAACACCGCCCAGCCCACTGTAGAGGCCGTAATTGCCAAGTTTTGGCTCGCAGAACGGCTTCTCGCTCCGGTAGCAAGCATTGTTCTCGATGATGTCGATGGTCGAAATTGCTTTCGACAGCGTGTCACGCAGCGCAGCTGGACGAACAAAGTCCAGATTGTCGGCTGAGCTGTGGTACTCCGCGAACTTGCCGTAGGGCGTTCGCATCACGGTTCCAATCGGAAGATTGAAACCAGGCGAACAGTACTGCCGTTCGTCGTAGCCATAGGGAGAAAACTCCTCGATCTCGTACGGATCGCCACTCTGCTTGAGGACGTAGGACCAGGCCCTGTCGATCTCGGCATTGCCGCGGCGGCTTTTTTTGTAAGTCACTGGCCCCGGATCTCCCGCACAGGTTACGACGAATCCATGCTTAACTCGCCCGACATGTGCCTCGTTCAGCGCCAACCACGCGATCGAGCCGATCGTGCCCGGGGCAAAAACGAAACGATAGGTATATCTATGGTCCATCTTCCGAAGGTACTGGGCAAGTGCCGTGGCAACCGCGATTCCGGACAAGTTGTCATTGCACAGTGACGGATGACAAATATGGCAGGAGATCAACACCTCGTCTGAAGTACGGCCAAGCAACCTCAAATCGCCATATGTCAAATGGCCCGGTTCGAGCCTGGAGTCGATACAGACCTCATAGTCGTCCTCCGGCATCGCCAGCAGTTGATTGTGCGGCAAACAGAAGCCCCAGGTCGTCTTGTAATAGCTCGTGCGATAGGGCGTCCAATCAGGTCTTTCTGGATCCGAGTAAAGATGGGGCTTGAGCTCGTCGAGTGCCATGCGCCCCCGCACCGGCATGCTGTAGCCGAGGAGATGCAGGTTCGACTTCTTAAAATCGACCACACGTTCGCCGGCACTGTTCTTTATGTATGCGTCCCGAACGTTCCACTCCGGGGGCACAGTCCAATCGAACACCTGTAGACCCGAAGGTACCTCACAAGTTGTGAGCGGGATGTAGTTTCGGATCAAGTCAATTGTTCTTCGAACCCCGTCTCCCGTGATGCTGCGGCAGATCGGATACATGTCCGCGATAAAGTCGTAAATCGCCTGCCCGCTTTCATCAGCCGACAGATCGACCGCCATCTCGCTTTCCCTGAGGTTCGCAAGATCTACATGCCGCGCAATGTCGTCCATCTCTCGCCTCGCTAACGAGCTCAACCCGGATCAATCTACGAGTCTCGGCTCCGGGATTGGCACCACGAATTGCGCTCCCCAGCTGCGGGCAAACGACAACTGGCTGACGATCTCTCGTTTCAAGTTCCAGGGCAGAATGAGTATGTAATCCGGCTTCGTCACGTTGATCCGCTCAGGCTCGAAGATCGGAATATGAGTGCCCGGCAACAGACAGCCCTGCTTGTGTGGACTTCGATCAACCGTATACTCGATATGATCGGTGGTAATTCCGCAATAGTTCAGGAGGGTGTTTCCCTTCGCCGGGGCGCCGTACCCGACCACCCGCTTGCCCTGGCGTTTCGCCTCCTCGAGAAACGCGAGCAGCTTGCGTTTGGTTTGCATGGCGCGTTCTTCAAACGCATCGTAGTGATCGAGATCGGCGTATCCGGCGTTGATCTCGCGTGTCCGGAGATCGTCGACCCGATGCGAGATTGGATGCCATCCTTTGCTGTGCTGGGCATAGATCCGCAGCGACCCGCCATGCGTAGGCAGCTCCTCTACGTCAAACAACGTCAGCCCATGCGCCGCAAAGATCTTCTCGACGGAGATGAAGGAAAAGTATGAAAAGTGCTCATGATAAATCGTGTCGATCTGGCATTCATCGAACAACCGCATCAAATGCGGGAATTCCATTGTAATGACGCCTCGATCCTCGAGGAGGATGCTCATTCCTTTGACGAAGTCGTTCAGGTTCGGCACGTGGGCGAGGACGTTGTTTCCAATCAACAGATTGGCGCGCAACCCCTCACGCCTTAGGGTGCGGGCGGTGCGCTCGCCAAAGAACTCAACTCGGGTCGGAATCCCCCTCGCGCGCGCCACGGCGGCGACATTTTGAGCTGGCTCGATTCCTAGAACCGGAACGTCCTTCTCGACAAAATATTGCAACAAGTACCCATCGTTGCTTGCAATCTCCACGACCTTGCTCTGAGGACCGATTCCGAATCTCTCCATAGCCCGGGCGACGTAGGACTTGGCGTGTTGCAGCCATGACTCGCTATAGGACGAAAAGTAAGCGTAGTCCCCGAAGATATTCTCCGGTGGTTCCCATTCCTCCAGTTGAACAAGGAAGCATTCTCCGCATACGTACGCGCGCAACGGAAAGAACCGCTCGTCCCGCTTGGCTTTTTCATCTCGCAGATAGGAATTGGCCAGCGGCGACAGTCCGAGATCGATGAACACGCGTTCGAGAGGCGTATTGCAGAAGCGGCAGCAACTCGGCTCCGCTGCCCGTACAGATGGCGCCATGCCGTTGAGGGGGCGAGTAGCTTCTTCTTCCAACATTCTGTGACTCCTGCCGAGGAAGCGACGATAGTTTCCGACACGCTAGCTTTCGTCGGCGTGGAGCTATTGACGGTCGTCAAGTCACGCTTGGGTTTCTGGCGCCGTTCTCGGGCTGCATATGGCGAGACTTCGTGTTGACGAGGTCGCGCCGCCGCTTGATCTAAGATCTAAGTGCCTGCCCGCACAGCGGACCTCATCCGCGCCTTCAATTCGGCACCGATTTCGCTGTAGGGCTTCCATGCCCTGTCGCGTTCCGAGATCACGCGTACGTCTGTCGGCCAGGCGATTGCCAGCGCTGGATCATCATGCGACAGCCCGCCTTCGGCGCCCGGTACGTGGTAGTTGCTGATGAGGTAGATCAGCTCGGTGTCGTCGGTGAGCGTGATGAATCCGTGTGCGAAGCGCTCGGGTATGTAGAGGCCACGACCGTTATCCGCAGACAGGTTGACCGTGACAGAGCGCAAATAGGTCGGCGATTCCGGCCTCAAGTCGGCGATCACGTCGACCACCGCGCCCTTGGTGCATCGCACATACTTGGTCTCCGCTGCCGGCGGATACTGAAAATGCATCCCGCGCAACGTGCCGCGTTTCGCGTTGTAGCTGATACTCCCCTGCGCGACGACTGGTTTGAGACCGTGCGCCAGAAACGTATCGGCGCAGAATATCCGAGCAAAGTACCCGCGGTTATCCTGGTGCCTGTCAATGTCTACCGTATAGGCTCCGGTGAGGATCGTTTCTGAGAATATCATGCTGCAGGAGAGACCGTGAGGATCCAATTTCTAAAAGAACATGATTCGACAAAGTTGAGAGACACACCACAGCAGAGCGAGGTTCCATGCGACGACACAAACCAGCGCCAAAGCGACACCGAGAACAGGCCAGTCAATGCTTCGCCCCATCGTTTTCTCGACGCTGATTTCGGATGCGTATCTTGCAGTCCTGAGTTGGTCAGCTTCAGACATGTTTGGCTCTCAACCCTGAAACACGACGGCCTTTCAGCCTAGCTGACGCCGCATTCCTCAATCTGACGAAGCTCAATAACGATGGGATGCGAGACGATGACTTCAGTTGGGGAACGGCGCAGGGGCAGAGCCTACAGTCCGGGGGCCTCCCGCCTCCATCTCGTTGCAGAGAGCGACCAACTCGAAATGACTGCTGAAAATTTTGCAACGAATGGTGCCGAATTGAGAACTCTCAAGTATGCGGCATTTTGGCACCACCAAATGGGTCGACACGCAAACGATTGGCGGGGGGACAGCTGTTCCTTCGAAACATACGCGTCGATGGGGTTCGGTTATGAAGATGGATCCTCTTTGTTATTGGCCAGTAGCGGCGACGAGAGAAAATATCGACAGATTCCCGGCGTCTGGCGCGCTACGACTTCGAGCCCGCGCGGCGATCCCTGGCGGAGCACACACCTACGCGAAGGGCGACGATCAATATCCGCTGCTGGCGCCGGGATTTATCTCGAAGGGCTTCGGCTGCCGCGTCTGGGACGCTGACGGCAACGAATTCATCGAATACGGAATGGGATTGCGCGCTGTGTCACTTGGCCATGGCTTTGGCGCTGTGGTCAAGGCCGCCACCGAGCAACTCGCGCAAGGAACAAATTTTACGCGGCCATCCACGCTGGAGGTCGAGTGCGCGGAGCGTCTGATCGAGATGGTCCCCGGCGCCGAGATGGCAAAGTTCACCAAGGACGGGTCGACGGCCACGACTGCCGCGATCCGGCTTGCCCGTGCCTACACCGGCCGGAATATAGTCGCCATGTGTTCCGACCACCCCTTCTTCTCCTACGACGATTGGGCGATCTGCACGACGGCGATGGACGCGGGCATCCCCCTTGATGCGATGCGGCTGACGCTCGGATTCCGTTACAATGACTTGTCCTCGGCGGAAGCGCTTTTTGCTCAGTACCCGGGCAAGATCGCAGCGCTGATCCTCGAAGCCGAAAAGGAGGTGCCGCCTGCCGCCGGATATCTGACCGGGTTGCGCGAACTCTGTGATCGGAACGGCGCCCTCTTGATTCTCGATGAGATGATCACGGGCTTTCGGTGGCCGAAATGCTCTGCGCAGAGGTATCACGGAGTCGAGGCCGACCTATCGACGTTCGGCAAGGCGCTGGGCAACGGTATTGCGATCTCCGCGCTGGTTGGCAAGAGCGATATCATGAAGCTCGGCGGCCTCGATCATGATCGAGACCGTGTCTTCTTGCTGTCAACCACGCACGGTGCCGAAACCCACGCGTTGGCCGCGGCATTGGCCGTCATGGACACCTATCGCGACCGGCCTGTCATCGATACGCTCCACCGCCAGGGAGACCGCCTGAAAACCGGGGTCGAAGCTTCCGCACGCCGTCGCGGACTAGCCAACCATTTCAAGCTCGCCGGCCGGACCTCCAACTTGATCTATACCTGCTTGGATGGCGACGGAGCGCCATCACAGATCTTTCGCGCGCTGTTTTTGCAGGAGACAATCCGCCGCGGCTTGCTAGCCCCGTCACTGGTCGTCAGCTATTCGCACTCTGATGATGATATCGACCAGACCATCGAGGCCATCGATGGAGCACTCGACGTGTACCGGAAGGCGCTGGAAGACGGACCGGAAAACCATCTGATCGGTCGATCGGTTCAACCTGTATTCCGTCGGCGAGCCAATCCAGCTCTGCAACCGGCATGCCAAATGTTAACCGACGCAAAAGCAAATGAATCGCTCAAGGCCTGACGCTCCGGCCTCTAACATACTTCAACAGACCCGCGGACCACTCCAACCGTTGGCCCGCGGTAAGCATTCGCAAAGCGAAATCAAATCAATCGAAGGCCGGCCCGTTGGAGATCCTCGCCAAACCTTCCAAGTTGATGAACCTGATGGTCTTGCGGTTGGGCAGGTCAATTAGTTTTTTCGCTTTGAACTCTGCGAGCGTGCGGCAAACCGTTTCAAGCGATGTTCCGACGTGGTCGGCAATATCGGCCCGGGGCAACTGAAGCCGGAGTGCTTCCGGGCGTTTGAGATCGGCAGGCAAGTGCGGTCGAATGCGCAACAATAGCCACGCGATGCGCGCTACGCAATTTTTTTGGCTCATCGTCAGCACCAACGAGAGCGTATCCGCCAAGACCTGGTGTGCACCGCAGGGCTCGTCGCTCCGACACACTCCAGAGACTTTTGATCGAATTACGCGACAATCCGTCACGGCCTCTGCGGTATACTGCTGGTTGGTTGAATGAGTTGGCATGACCACATCGCCGGGCCAATAGAAGGCGAGGATTTGGCGGTTTCCGTTCTCAAGTAGCCGGACCGCCCGGACGACGCCCTCAACAATCTCGATCTTTTGAGCCTCTTCTTCTCCCTCCCAGAATAGGGCCCGGCCACGTGGTATGAAGGATGTGGAGGGCCGTCGGAACTCAAGAGCGTCGTTACGGGTCGATCTGAAGATTGGCGTAGATAATTTTCCGTCGTCGAGCGAAGCCGATTCCGTAAGCATGTCTATCACCTCAGCACCTAATCCGGCGCATTGAAGTGTAGGCCCTCTTGATCCGAAGGATATTCAGGCTAATGCGTTAGGATTTTGCCGGTTCCGAATAAGCCGGTCGATCTAGTCCGTCAGGCGAGAAAACTATTCGCTGCTCACGCATCACTCAATCGAGCGAAAAATTCGTGCAAACGATTGGCAAGATGCGCGACTCTGCGGCAGTCGCGCCGATTTCCGCGCCTACCTTCGTTCGCACCGATTTGCGACAGCGGGGCAACAGACGCGAAGCATGCACAAGGCGCGCTCCCGCAGTAACTCTTAACGGTCTGAGTTTCCAGAGGCGTCCCGGGATTATCCACTTTGGTGGAACTCCGAGTGCGATGCCGGTATGTTGAAAAACGCCCCAGACGGAGAAGACGCAACCTGAAGAACCGCGCAGCGCAATTCGGCGGCGACGATACACTTGCCTTCCTGCAGGCTCTGGCGCTTACCGAGAAGTGCGGCGAACCAAAGGCTCGTCGGCGCGCTACGTCGACCGCTTTGTTTGCTAATTCCTGGATGCGGGCAGCGCGCCGGATTCCGCCCGAAGACGTGACAAGATGATGACGCCGCTCATTTGAGAAGGCGGCGATCACTCCGCCGGTCTTCGAAAGAACGGCCGGTCCACCGGTTGCCGGAGATCTGATCGGAACCTGAGCCATTGCTCCTGTTGATCACGAACCTCTTGCTCTTCATTTTCGTGGTTAACCGGTCTCGGGGCCCGACCAGCTTCGCGGCCATAAACGCGGCCTCCGTGCGATTGCGAGCGCCAAGCGCGCGCAGAAGAGCCGCTGTATGAATCTTGCTGGTCCCTTCCGCAATACTCAGTTCGCGCGCAATCTCCTTGTTCGACATTCCCTGAGCCAGGAGCGGAAGAATTTCGTTCTGCCGGCGCGTCAATCGCAGCGCCTCTAGATCGAAGTTGACCGGCTGAGCAGTTTCTGGCCGGCGGACGTCATCATCAGCCAGCCAGCGGGGTACATAGATGCGTCCCGACAACAAATCATCGATCGCGGCCAGCAATTCCTCATCCGACTGAAGCTTGGGCACGAAACCGTGGAAGCCGGCCGAAAGACACCTCAACACATCCTCACGCGTAGTCGACGTTGACATCACGGCGATACGCGTCGCGGGCCTTATGTCGAATACTTCAGCAAGAACACCGAGCGAACGCGGGGTGAGGCAGCCGAGGTCGATCAAAATCAGATCGAAACTGGTCTCCAGATCGAAGCCTTCGAGCCCCGAGGTATCAACAACGCGAGATTTCTTGAACCGGGTCCCAATCACGTCCCGGAGGCCGCTACGATAAACACTGTGCGCATCGACTACTAATATAACAGACACTGCTCAATCCTCGAGCAACCCGTACTCTTACCCGGAATGCTCACTTCCTTGGCAGCTCGACTGATAAAAGTGCGAGCAAAAAATCGCCTCGTCTGAATATCGACTTGAATCCTAGCCGCTCTTGGCAACCGGACCGTGACCCAAATGCGGCACTGCAAAAACAATATAATAGCTTAAGAGAAAGTCAACAGATTGAAAGTCGCCAGATTGTAAGGCTCTGCTTGTTGTCGCGGCACGTGCGGCGACGGCCTAGAGCTAATCGCACTTGTGGCCCATCCACCGGCGCTCAGCCTCCGAGCAATGATAACGCGTTCGCCCCCGGAACGAATTCGGGAATCGGCGTCCACCGCAAGTGGGAATCCAACTGCTCCGTGTGTTGCAAGTGGCGAAGCTCGGAAAGGCGAGTAAAAGGCGCCGCATTGAATGTGGCATCGTCCAACTGAATACGTTCGAACACACTTCTCAATTGCCGCGCACCGCGCTGCGCATTCCATCCGCACCGGAAGCTTGGCATGTGAGCCTTAATCTTTGCAAAGGATACACGATAGCTGCGATTGTCTGGGCCGCTCGGACCGAATGATAGCTCGCAACCGGGAAACGTCTCGTTCACGATCTCTGCAATTTCGCGCACCGTATAGTTCTGGGTTTCGTCGCCAACATTGAATGCCTCGGCGCAGACTGCCCCGCGTGGCGCTTCGAGGGCACACAGGATTGCCTGGCAGATGTCCTCGATATGGACCAGAGGACGGCAAGGCGTGCCGTCGCTCATGACGCGTATCTTTCCCGTCGTGAACGCCCAGCCGGCAAGATTGTTCAAGACTAGGTCGAAGCGCTGTCGGGGGGATGCTCCAAACGCTGTCGCGTTGCGCAAAAACACCGGCGTGAAGTGGGAATCTGTCAACGCGACGAGATCACGTTCAACCAGTACCTTGCATCGCGCGTAGGCCGTTTGAGGATCGCAGGTTGACGTCTCGGATTTCAGGTCGCCCCCAGCCGCACCATAGATACTGCAAGACGACGCATAGACGAATCGTTCGATGCCCGCTTCCTTGCATTTGAGCGCAAACTCCACCGATCCACGGTGGTTGATCTCCATCGTTATGGCGGGATTGTTCTCCCCGAGCGGATCATTGGACAGTTCCGCCAAGTGAACCACAGCGTCGAAGTTTACCAAATCGGACCGCGACAATTGCCGCGTATCACGTGACATCACCATCGGCCGTGTCCTGCCGTCATCGAATAGCCAACCACGACGGTACAGACCCGTGTCAATACCGGTCGCGTGGTGACCGCGTTCAAGCAGTTTGGGACCAAGCACCGCACCGATATATCCGTCGGCTCCCGTGAAGAGAATGCGCATGTGATCATCTCCTCAGAGCGTGGCTTGATGGGCAATGGCTGGCTTCGGCGTCGTCGTGTTCGCAGTCGCCGCGAAGTCACCCTTGCCCCACACGCACCAAGGCGGATTGCCTGCATCCCATAACTCTTGCAGCACAGTCTTGTCGCGCAAGGTGTCCATGTTCTGCCAGTAACCATGGTGCCTATAGACCGCGAGTTGGTCCTGTTCGATCAACCGCGTCAGCGGTTCACTCTCCCAGCTAGTGCTATCACCGTCGACAAGATCGAGAGCCTGCGGCTCCACGACGAAGAAACCTCCGTTGATGACCTGGCCGTCGCCCGCGTCTTTTTCGCGGAACTGCGCCGCGCGTGGGCGGTCCGAGGAGAGATTGATCGCGCCGAAGCGGCCAGGCAACTGTACTGCAGTGACCGTCGCCAGCGCGCCTTGCTGGTGATGAAACTTGATCAATTCGCGTATGTTGACGTCGCAGACACCATCGCCATACGTCATGCAAAACGTCGCATCTCCGAGATGATCGCGCACCCGCTTAAGCCGGCCACCGGTCATCGTCTTCTCGCCGGTATCGACCAGCGTCACCTTCCAGGGTTCGCAGCCATTTCGATGCATTTCAATGCGATTGGACCGGAGGTCGAGCGTGAAATCTCCCTGATGGGACAGGTAGCTCATGAAATAGTCTTTGATCACGGTACCCTTGTGACCACAGCAGATGACGAATTCATTCAGTCCGTGATGAGAATAGAGCTTCATGATGTGCCACAGGATCGGACGACCACCGACCTCAACCAATGGCTTTGGAACCACCGAGGTATGCTCGCTCAATCTCGTACCATAGCCGCCGGCGAGAATGACAACCTTCATCGGGATCTCCTGTCTCAGGGACACCGCCCGACTCATCCGGATGGACAATCGCGGATGGGGCGACGAGATCGGACCCTAGGTCGCAACTGCAAGACCAAGTTGATAACCGTCAACTCGACTAAGTCGCATTGAATTGAGTGGCAGAGCGCAGCCGTTAGTCGTCGGCACGATTAGGAGACCAAACTTCCATTTCGTTGCCGGTCGCGCACAAACGCTCGAAACGTTTGCCTGCAGCACACGCGCTGCGAATAAGCCTACGGCGCCGTCACACACTCGCGTCGACGATTTGACGCTTGTCAACTTCCCGATCCCACCCGCTCATAGTCAAGTATCAGAGCGACCTCGTATTACACTCGGCAGGACCGAGCGATGACATCGATTGAAGACAAATGGGAAGCGACGAAGGGGAGGCCTGCGGGCTTCGACGTCCTGCGCATCACATTGGCGATCGCAGTAATCCTCTGGCATACCGTCGCAGTATGCTACGGTCTGGCCGCCGAGCAGTGGTTCTATGGCGGTCCCCTCAAACCACTGGTCTGGCTTGTCATTCCAGCCTTCTTTACGCTGAGCGGCTTCCTCGTCGCAGGAAGCCTCGAGCGCAACAATCTTCCGTCATTCGCCGTGCTGCGGATTATTCGAATCTTTCCTGCGCTGACCGCGGAAGTCACGATCTCGGCGATATTGATCGGTTCAATCTTTACGACTCTCCCATTGTCGCATTATTTCACCGATCCGGACTTCTTCCGCTACTTCCTCAATACGATCGGCGATATTCACTTCTACCTGCCGGGCGCTTTTTCTGACTTGCCCGTGCCAAACATGGTGAACAGCCAGCTCTGGACAATCCCACACGAACTCGAATGCTATCTGGCGATCAGCGCGGCGGCATTGATCGGCCTAACCAAGCGCCACCGGCTGTTCCTCTTCGCCGTTCTGTTCATCATTATCGCATTGGCGCTGCGCGACTTGCTTGGCGGCAAGCCGGCTTCGCCGGCCGCGCCCCCAGGCCGAATGCTGGTCCTCGCTTTTCTGTGCGGCGTCGCGCTATTCCTGAACCGAAGCAGGATCGCGTATTCCCCCTGGCTCTTTCTGGCCAGCGCCGCCGGTTTCGTTGTTTCCGTCCTCGCCTCGACCCGAGCCGGCGAGGATCTCGCCGCTATCTTCATTGCCTACCTCACGGTCTATCTCGGACTGCTCAATTTCAGCACCGGACCGATCGCCAAGGTCGCCGACTACTCGTACGGAGTGTATCTGTACGGATTTCCGGTGCAGCAGACAGTGGCTCAGCTGTTGCCCGATCACCGCGTGTGGTACGTCAATTTCGGGCTCAGCCTCGCCGCGACCCTCATCTTCGCGATAGCATCGTGGCATCTGCTTGAATCCAAGGTGATGGCGAGGAAGAAGATCATTCTCGCGTTCGTCTCGACGCTCGTAGACCGTGCACGAAATCACCTTGTACTCGCTTGGTGCTTTCTGGTTCGTCGCTCCGCTGAACCCGCGCACGCGGCGTCTCCTAAGCAAACGGTCCACACGAGCTGGGATGATGATCTGAGCCGGTAGAACGGACGATTGTCCAACGTTCATCAGCTGCGCAAGACCGACTTCGCATCCACCGCCGCGGACGCGCGCCAATCAGGTCGTCAAGAAGCGTCGGGTCAACCGGCGCAGGATGCGCATTTGCCCATAGGCTGCCGGATCGGGGCCAATCCGTCCATCGGGCCGGTCCAGCCCCGCAATTACAGCATGGTCATTGCTGGTCAGCTCAAAGCCGAATAGATCGATGTTTTCAGCCATGCGGGCCGCGTTTGCCGATTTCGGAATCGCGATAGAGCCGGTCTCGAAGTGCCAGCGCAGAATAACCTGCGCGACGGTACGGCTGCTACGCTCTGCGATGGCCCGGATCCTCGGATCGTCAAGAGCCCTGCCCTGACCGAGCGGGCTCCATGCCTGGGTCACAATGCCGTAGCGTTCATGGATATTCCGCAGCATTTGCTGCTGAAAAGCGGGATGCAATTCGATCTGATTCACCGCCGGTGTGACGCCGGTCTCATGGATGATGCACTCCAAATGATCGGCCGCGAAGTTGGACACCCCGATCGACCGAACACGTCCCTGCTTCTGGAGCTCAATGAGCGCACGCCAGGTTTCGACGTAGGCCGCGCGTTGAGGACATGGCCAATGAATCAAGTACAGATCGACCACGTCGAGTTGCAACCTCGCGGCGCTGGCATCGAAGGCGCGCATTGCCCGATCGTATCCGTGATCTTCGTTACGGAGCTTCGTCGTGACATACAACTGGCTTCTCGGCAGATTCATCCGCCTCAAGGCCACGCCGACACTGGCTTCGTTTCCGTAGTTCGCCGCAGTGTCGATCAAGCGATAGCCGGCATTCATCGCAGTAGCGACGACCTCAGGGGCGCGCGCATTGTCGATCTGCCAGACACCGAAGCCGAGTTGAGGCAGTGCATGGCCGTCATTCAGCAGCACCATCGGAACGTTCGCCGCGGGCGCCCTATGTCGCCCTTGCGGAGAGGCGATCTGCACCAGCGTAGCGTCGGTGCCGGACGATTGCAGCGGCGGCCTTGCCACCGCACCAGGCATCATCATCGCACGATCTGCCGCGATCGCGCTCCGCGAACTAACGGCGTCAGCGATCACTGTCGGACGGAATCTACGACCACCGCCCGCTATGCCGTACAGCATAATGCCCTTTAACCAGTCTCGGATCGCAGGCGTACGACTTTCGAACATGAAATAGACGATGCCTGCGGCGAGCAAGCAAGTCAGGATGAAGCTCGCGTCAAGCCCGACTGATGCGAGAGTGAAATCCTGACGACCACCTGCACCTGTGACGTTCAGCAGCAAGAGGATCGGGTAGTGAATCGCGTACAATGAAAAGCTGAATTTTGCGAGTTCTCTGCCACGTCGCAGCAATGAGGGTAGTGGTATCTTTAGATAGTCGAGGCCGATAATCAATGCGGCTGCACCCAACCCCACGGCCAAGCTGAATGCGGCCCATTGCGGGAAAAGGCCTTTGGATGTGAGAAGGTACAAGCCACCCATGCTCACGAGGAAGCCGCAACACCACGCCCAGATCGGTGCAGTCACAGCGTAGGCGGTCACACCGAGGCACCAAATGGCAAAGAAAAAAAGGAGTTTCAGGCCGATATGCGTGCCGCTTCTATCGAAGTGCTCCGCCATCACGAACAATCCGAAAACCGCGATGATGAGCAGACCGTAAGCTGGAGTCTTGCGGACCGAAATCAGCGCAAAGAACAGCACGTAGTACCAAAACTCGTTCGACAAGCTCCACAGGGCCGCGTTTCCGGCGAATGCCGAACAAGCTATCGTCTGGAGAAACAAGCCATTGCAGATTGCGGTCGCGACACCGACAGGCGCGTGGAAGATTGCCGCACTGTTGTAGACGTCTTGATGAGAGGAAACATAGGTCTGCCAGCCCGCGGATTGCTGCGCTGAAATAAAGACGCAGAAGGAGATGGTCAGCGCAGGCAGAAGTACGACATAGAGCCGTGCAAAGCGCGCGGAGAAATAGTCGACTACATGCAATTGTCCGCGCAGACTTCTGACCAGCGCAGGCCCACCCACCAGGTAGCCGCTTAAGACAAAGAACACCAGAACGGCAGCAGGGCCATGTGCGCTTAGGGCCCAGAGAACGGAATAGACCAATCTGATCGCCGGGTCATAGCTCTCACTCGGCAGCTTCTCCATGAACATCAACTGATAGGAATGGAATGCCACGACCTCGACGGCAGCAAGTCCGCGGGCGAGGTCGAGCCAGTCCGACAGAACAGGAGACACTCCGGTCTCCGCGCGAAAACCGATCACGTCATGCCTTCCGTCTCGAGCAACCCGGCAAATCAGGGAAGCGATGCCAGCTTTCCGAGTGCTTAGCCGCTATTTTCCGGGGTCGAATTGACGCTTCTCAATAATGCGCGGCGCAGAACGATCAGCGACTGGCCTTTGCCCCAGCTGCCGAACAATGCGCGAATCGAGTCAACGCGATGCCCAGGACGCTCGAGTTCGAGAAGCCGTGCACGCGCCCAACTGACGCGAGACAATTCGACGCAAGTCCGCTGAAGGCGCGCTGGCTGCACAACGGGTGAAGGCGAAAAACAGCTTATAACTCTTCATTGTAGCACGATGAGCACTCAAGCGCCTTTCGCTCTTCGAAGAGACAAACACCACCTCATCGTCACTCTTTGATCGAAGAAGGCCGCACTAACACCCCATTCGAGTACAGCTCAATCACATTGGCGACAAATTCTGTTGCGAGCGTCAAAATTGAAAATGAGGTCGGTTTACATTGCGTCGATCGCCCAATTTGGCAGCCGGTGCATAAAATCCATGCAGGTCTCAAGCGAGCTGCGATAAGTTCGATACGTGCGTCGATTGAATTTTGCTGTGGCTTAGTTCATCTTTTTGGGGAAGGACTCAATGTGATTCGGCAAGGCCGATCTCAGTGACGCTTGGAAGTTGGGCCGTGCGGGCGTGCGGCCGTTCTTTGTGATTGTCGCGTCTCAGCAGAAATTACGATCGGATAGCGTGAGCGGCGCGAGGCGATCATGCTTTAGGGCCGCAGGCGGTGCTCGCCCGGTCAACGCTGATTACTGCTCTCATAATACCGACACCTCCAACGGGACATTGAAATGGCGATTTCGTTATCGGAGCTGATCAATCAGAACACGCTTGGTCGAAGCGAGGGGTTTCCTGCCGGCGTGCCGCACAGCTACAGCTGGTACAAGGGCTGGAACCCTGGTGGTCAGCTGACCCCGCCTCCAGGTTTTTCCGCCGTCGAGGGTTGGGGGCAAGTTTATACCGAGGAAGGAGCCGCCGCCTCGGCGAACGCAGATGTCGAAGTCGCGAACGCGAAAACCTATGTGCATATCAAGGAAACCGGCCAATGGGTGCTGGTGCAGGACCAGTCAAAGCTTGGTCTGGGAGGGGGGCATTTCGTCGCCGATTTCGCCGGCAACTCAGCCTATCCGATGCAGGTGACTCGACTGCCAGGTGGCGCCGCGAGCTTTGATGCCCCTACGGCCGGCTACAATGATCATTTCTGGTATGGATCGCGAGGGACATACGCGGCTGGAACGGTCGACGGCGTCTATGTCCAAATGGATATGAGGACGACCGATCCGAACGCGAAACTGGTGGCCATGGTAGGCGTCGATTGGTGGCGCAACGCGACGGCTCCGTTTCTTTCCGACCACAGCAACAATCCGGGCGTTGGTGGCAGCAACTGGGTTGAGCTGTCGACCCAATGGAGGACGGTTGGCTACTATTCCATGAGCACTGCGGCATTCCAGGCAGACTTGCCTCCGCCGCTACTCGGATCTTCACAAACGCCTCCGGTCGTGCCGCCAGACACGCTGGCACCGGCAGCACCCAAGATCGCTGCGTTTACGCCCGATACGGGTACAGTCGGAGACAAGACCACGGATGCCAAACAATTGACGCTGAGTGGTACGGCGGAAGCCGGCAGCACTGTGAAGGTGTTTGAAGGGACGGCCGTCATTGGCACGACGAAAGCCAATGCGAGCGGCGCCTGGAGCCTCACCACGGCGCAATTGCCAGACGGGACCCACACGTTCACCGCGAACGCCACCGACGCTGCGGGCAACGTCAGTTCGAAATCCGCTGCCCTGAATGTGATAGTGAGTGCGACTCCTCCCGTCACCTCGCCGCCGGCAGCAGGCCAGAACCTGCTGGTCAATGGATCGTTCGAGGCAACTACCTTGGCGCCCTTCGCCGGCGGCCGTTGGGGAGCCTACCAGGCCGTTTCCGGCTGGACCGCAATCACCGGTGGCACGATCGAGCTCTGGAACAATCTCGACAGGGTCAAGGCGAGCGACGGTGGCAATTTCGGCGAACTCGACTATGCCGGCGCTCGAGATGGCTTCTACCAAGACGTAAAGACCGTTGCCGGACAGTCCTACAACTTGTCCTTCGACGCGCGCGCACGATCTGGCTTCACCGGTTCGACCTGCTCGATCGAGGTGTTGTGGAATGGCTCACTCATTGCCACTGTGCCTCCCGGCACCGACTGGCAAACCTACGACTTCAAGGTGGTAGGGACCGGTGCCAAGGATCGCCTCACTTTCCGTGAGGTGGCGGGCCAAGGCAGTGACGGACTCGGTGCGCTCTATGACAATATTGAACTCACCACCGCCGCGTCCCAGCCTGTCACGTCATCGCCGGCAGCGGGTACGAATCTCCTTGTGAACGGATCCTTCGAGTCGTCATCACTGGCGCCCTTACAAGACGGTCGGTGGGGAGCCTTTAATTCCATTCAGGGCTGGCACGCCATCAGTGGCGGCACCATCGAACTCTGGAACAATCTCAACGGCGTGAAGGCCAGCAACGGAGGCAATTACGGCGAGTTGGACTTTACCGGAGCTCTTGATGGCTTGTACCAGGATGTAAAGACCGTCGCCGGACAAGAATACACTCTTTCCTTCGACGCGCGCTCTCGGCCGGGGTTCACAAGCTCTACCTGCTCAATTGCGGTGTTGTGGAACGGCTCGGTCATTGACGTGGTTCCACCCGGTAGCACTTGGCAAAGCTATGACTTCACGGTGACCGGCACCGGCGGACAGGACCGCCTGACATTCCGCGAGCTGGCAGGCCAGTCTAGTGACGGACTAGGTGCGCTCTATGACAACGTTTCGTTGATTGCCAAGCCGCCAAGCGCCGCTTCGTCGTCCCTGCTGAGTGATGCAAGTCATGCAATGGCGCTGATGAACCAATATGCGGCGACCGCTGTCATCAGCTCCGGCGCCGAGACGAGCAGGGTCTTAACCGGCGAAGCCAACGCTTCTCCCACGCAGACACTTTCCCTTCCCTGGCAGCATTAGTTCGCTGGCGATTGAGCGAAGGCAGCCCAAAGGGTGTCGCGCAACGGCACCTTTTTGGGACGACGCCCACGTCGACTCGTAGCCCACGCGAGGCAAATCCCGATCGAGTGCGCGAACGCAGGCCGGGGCAACGCGGAATGAGCACGCCTGAGGTACGCCGCCGCCGTTCGAGAGCAGCGAGGCGGAATTTGATAGTCGTCAACTCGGGTCAGCCCACTCTGCACTAGTTGACACTGGGCGTGCCCTGAATGATGCCGTTCGCCGTCCATGCGCGCTTTGTATGATCGAGTATGGGAGACGGTCGTGCACGCCACCAGGTTCACTTCTGATCCGAAACCGACGCATATTTGGTCGGACACATGGCACCCGCGAGCATTGCTGATGCGCTACGTTCGGCAATCCTGATCCATGGTACCTTCTGTAAACATCCCGAAGGGCGCATCCTTAGATTCCGTGCAAACGGTCGCGAACCACAACTTTCGGGCTGGCCGGGACTACCCGTTCGTGACGATCGCCATTCCTACATATAATCGGGCCGCGCTCCTGAAGGGATGCATTGCGTCGGCGCTGTCACAGACCTACCCCCATTTCGAGGTCCTCGTCTCGAATAACGCCTCTCCGGACGATACCGACCGCGTTCTGAGAAGCTTTAGCGACACAAGATTGCGAGTCATCAACCAGGAAACGAATATCGGCCTGCTCCCAAACTGGAATGCGTGTCTCGAGAATGCCAAGGGCGATTACATAGTCTTCGTTTCCGATGATGACAGGGTCATGCCGTGGCTGCTCGAGCGGTCAGCGGCCCTCATCAAGCAACAGCCGCAGCTTTCGAGCGTGATTACGCTAAGCAATCTTCATGCTGCATCGCTCGGACAGACGAGGCCCCCGCGTACCAGTCGTCTCTGCGATACAGGCATTCGGGACGGCGCCGCGATTCTGAAGGCCTTCTTGACCGATCAGATCACTGTAAATATGTGCGGTGTGGTGATGCGGACCGAACTCCTGCGCGAACGAGGAGGCATCCCGCTTGATCTGCCGCACACCGCCGACGTCGCCGCTTGGGCGCCGCTCCTGCTACTGGGCAGAGCTGGGTTGATCAATGAGGCCTGCGCGACCTACACCTATCACGACGACTCCGAGACGGCTCGGTTGGGCGTCGAGAAGCTTCTGCACGACGGGCGCAAGGTAGCCGATCTGATCGCACAGACCGCGGAGATTCATGTCCAGGACCCGCAGATGCGCAAGACCATCCAAATCCACGCCAGGCGCTGCTTCGCGCGCCGCGGGCTGATCACGCTATCCGATTACCGCAAGAGCGGCGGCAGCATTCAGGAGACCTTGAACGTCGCCTGGCAATTTCGTCACGACCTTTACGATATCAGCCTGAAGGCCGCTCTTCGCTTCGTTGCTGTGACCTTTTGTCCACAACGTCTTGCCTCGCGGCTGCGTCGGCTGAGACACAGCACACCGGAGCAACTAGCCTGACGGCACCCACCGCGGCGTCGTCGCGCTACTCAACATGCGCCGCCTCGCTCGGCAATCGCAGTCACGCACATCTTCTCAGCCATGCGGTTATTGATGCCCCTCAAATCCTGGGGACTAGACATATGTAGGATTTCCTACGGAAGCGAGTTCATGGTCATCAGTTCACATAACGAGTCACTATCCATTCGATCTAACGGGCGGCGTCCGGAGGCGTCGTGGCCGGTCGGGTACAGAACATACTGGTGGTTCGCTGTGCCTGATTCACCGTCTACATTATGAGCGCCGCAGCCGTGCCCGCTTCACTCAACCGGCTCCTCGTCGATCTCATAGTCATGGCCATGCGGGCCAGCGTCATGGGCTGCAAATTTGGCCTCGCCCTGTTCATTGCCCGTTATCTCGATCTGTCGTCATTGGGCTTGTATGGACTCGCCGCCGGCGCCATTGCGGCGGTTCCGATCGTCGTCAATCTTGGAATGAACCATCTGCTGATGCGCGACGCGGTCACCGCTCCCGCAGGCGAAATGATCGACAGCATGCGCCATTACTGGTCTTTCGTGATCTCGGCCTACATGGTTCTCTTGACGATCGCCATTCTGGTTACCATCGTCCTTGGAGCCTCCGGTTTATGGGTCCTGATCGTTGCCGTGATCCTGTTCGAACATGTCGGTAACGACATCTTCTATCTTCTTTCAAGCCTGCAGCACCACCTCTCGGCAAACGCCATCGGCTTTATTCGCGGCGCGGCCTGGATTCTCGTCTATGTTCCGCTCGCTATCTGGGACCCGAGCTTTAGGGCACTTCCGTGCCTGTTCGGTTTTTGGCTGGCGGGAAGCGTCGTCTCGATAGGTCTTTTCGTTTTCCTGAGCTGGTCCTGGCCATGGCGAGCGTCCTTTTCCCGTCCCTTTAGACCTTCGGTGATTACCGGAGCGATCCGGAAGTCCTTCCTCATGCTGGTAAGCGATCTCGGTTTTGTTGCGAGCCAGTACATCGACCGCTATCTCGTTACATTGTTGCTGGGCTTGAAGGTCGCCGGCATCTACTTCCTCTTCTGGACGGTCGGGAGTTCCGCAACCACCTTTCTCGCATTGGTCCTCCAGCAAAAGCAGCGCCCTCTGCTGATCAGCGCATATCGGACCGGAGGCTCGTCCGCGCATTGCCAGCTGGCCTGGCGCTTCATGCAGACGACCGCGCTCGCCACACTGGCGCTTAGCACTGCGGTCGGGTTTGCTTTCCAGATCCTTTTGCCGTGGCTGGATCAGCCCGCTCTCGCTGCCCAATGGTCGGCCTTCTGGCTGATCGTTGTAGGGCTTGCCGTACGCTACATGGCGGATTTCGGAGCCCTCAGCCTGTTTACGGCACATCGCGATCGGCTGACGACGGTCACAAACGTGGCATCGGTATGTGTCTCGGTGATTGCGCAGGTGTCATTCCTGCCGCTCGCCGGACTCCACGGGGCTGGCGCAGCGATCCTGTTCACGTCTCTCGTCATTGCGTTTTGGCGCTACCGGCTCCTGTTCGGTTTCTCACTCGCGAACGTCGACTCCGGCCGGGTGGGAGCCTAACCCCGACCAGATGCGCCCCCAAGCTACACGCTGACCGTATGTCCCCGATGTCAGTGGTAGCTGACACCGTCGGCGTAGTCAGCCCGTCTGAATATGCAATCCACCTCGAGCAGGGACGCGGGATCCTGAGAATAGTAAGTCACAGCGCGCATCTGGCTCAACGTGAAGCCGGCCTCCCGCATGAAGCGGAGCGCCTCATCAAACTTCCAGGTGCCTTCATAGAGATGGACGAGAGGCAACTCCAGCTGGACGCCAAGAAGACGATGAAGCGAACTCTTGCCGCCGCGCAATACATTCTGCTCGAACCCCTGCGTGTCGACCTTCAGGAAAACGCGATCGTCCGCGAACTCCGAATACATCGAGTCGAGCGTCGTAATCGGCACCTTGTCGACGCGGATCACATCAGCCTCATAGATGCTGTTGCGACCGACCTCCGTTTGGCTGACAATCGAGCTCATCGCCGTATTCCTGCTGACGTTGATCTCGACGGTGCCCATGGTCTCGCCGAGAGCCAGGTTTCGGCAATCCCACTTCTCGTCGGCTGAGCAGTTCGTCTTGAGCCGTTCGAACACGTCGACGACTGGCTCGAAGGAGACGACCCTGCCCGTGTAACCTCGCAACCTGAGTTCTTGCGCAAACTGGCCTTCGTTGGCCCCGACGTCCAGGACAAGGTTGACAGAACGAGAGTGGAGAAACTCCACCAAATCCGGGTGATGACGCCGAATTTCATAACCCGCTGATCTGACGATCGATTTCAATCGGTCCTTGACTACCATGTCTCTGCTCCCCTGATTTCTAGTCCACTGACGAAGCCGTCGATGCTTGCATGTGTCATGGAGACGAAATGTTCACCGCCAACCGAACTGGCTCCGACGCCACCTGAGAATTGGTGACAAAATTGCCCGTCCTACGTGACTGCGTCGCAAGCCAACTTTGACCAGGTCCACGGCCGGCGACGGAAGCGGAGGCATCAGGTCGTCTCGCGTGATGAAAATTCCATCTCCCCGATCGACGTCGCATTCGACAGCCTTTCGCACGCGATCCCGCCAGGAGGCTGTCTCCTGCATCGGTGCCAGGCCTTCGTCTGCCCAATCGGGCTGCAAGCCCGTTGCAAGCGTTCGGTTGGCTTCGTGCTTAAATAGCGCCGGTTGGCTTTGACGTATTTCCAGCCGGCTCGATATCTGCGCAGGCGAGCGGTACGGAAAGTGCTTCAAGCGAATCCGCGACGGAAATGTCCGGTCCCGGTTATGCGGCCAGACCAACCCACCCCAGCGGAGATCGTTGCGGTGGCGGACAAATCGGGGTTCACTCCAATTGTTCTGAAAACATTTGAGCCTGTCTTGCACCGGCCGCTCCAGCCAGTCCGAAGGACTGCGTTCGTAATTTCGAAGATCGACGTCGGTGAAGTAGAAATTGAACGTGGCAGAGAGGACGAAGCCGTAGCTGTTTGGGACGCGCGCGAGGAAGCGGGCCGGATCGTCAATGTAGATTTCGTCGGAATCTAGCCTGCACCACCAATCTCCCGGAGATGCTACACCGCGACGCGTTTCGAATATTTCTCCGCGGAGTTCGTCGGTGAAAATGCGATTGTCATGACCAACGATCTCGATCTTCGAGTTCTGGCTCGCGATGGCCTGTACTGTTTCCCACGTTCCATCGACACTGCCATTGTCAAAAACGAATATCCTGTCGCTCCAGCCTAGAGCGGCCTCCAGAGCCTCGCTGACAATGTCGTTCTCGTCTCGAACGCAGCAAATGCTGAAAATCTTCATGCTGAAGGTCTACTCACTTGGCGCCGATTAGGAGCCGCCGACGCACCACGCGAAAACTGCAGCGATTCGTTGGTATGTTAGTCTCTAGAGTGGAGGCATCCTGGTCGATCGAGGAACGGGGCCGCCAACCGCTTCTTCTTTGAGGTCTGCCCGTCCGGTAGAATGAAGATCCTTAAGTCCTTCCGTTCTTTGCCGCGCCACCAACAGCAGATTCCTTACCGGATCGTCATCCCCGACGGCCCCTCCTGGACTTGGCTGGGCGTGCACTGTGCTTCTCGCGAGTTCCGGCCCGAAGATGCCTCCAAGGCCGAGCAGAAAGCCACCGGCAAGCGCCAAGGCTACGAGCTGCGAGACTTGAGGAAATACAGGCGCCGTTGGAGTTATCGCTTTCTGCACTACTCTGAGGCTGGAAAGCTGGCTCTTTTTGGCGACCTCGGTGCTTATCTGCTCATCCTGAATGCGGGCTGCATACTGCGCCGCAGCTGACGACGCGGTCGTGAGAACGCGCTTCAACCTTCCGTACTCGGCCTCTTTTGCAGAGAGCGATGCAAGTTCCTTATTCACTTTCTCGAGCTCGGCACCCAATTGACCCAGCAGCTCTGTCTGCCCGTTGAGGTCGGCATTTATCTTCATCAGCGTCGACATGTTCTCCTGGTAGACTTTGATCAGAAGCAAGGGAGGCTGCTCCTCAAACTGGTCCGGCGGCTTAGCGGAGGAATCGAGGGACTTTCGAGAGTCCGGCCCTGCCAGCGTGCTCACCATTCGGCTCACGGTCTTGGACTGCGTGACCGGCCGCAGGACGGCCAACTGGTCCGCGATCGCAAGTTTCTGCCCTTTCTTATCCTCGATTGCGCCCCGCGTCGTGGCGATCAACGCGGCCAGATCACTGGCGCGCTTGAGCAGGAGTTGCCGCTGATCGTCAACGGCATAAATCGATGCTTCAACCGAGAATCGCTTCAGATTGGCAGCCGCCACCTCCGCCTCTTCCTCGAGGCGTTTCGTTTGCTGCTGGAAGAACTCCTGCGCCCCCGGCATTTGAACATCGAGACTTTGAACGGTTACCAGTGCGTTCCCGAGTTCGTTCAGATAGCTCGCGGCAATCGATGGATCCTTGTGACGGAACGTTATCCTCAACAGGTCGGATCTGCCCTCCTGCTTGGCATTGATGCGGTCTCGCAGACTGAGAATTCCAGACTGGTTACGCTCTATGTCTTCCTCTGCTTCCGCCTGCGCCTGTGGCTGCGGCTTTGCCGGCTCCTTGGCGAACACATCCCGAAGATCGATTTCCTTCCCCCATGCCATAAACTTGGCGAGGAGCGTCGGGTTTGAATCCGATGATAGCCTGTCGTAGCCAACGTTTTTCGCGGCTTCCAAAATAACCTGGTCAATCTTGGCGATGCGCGACAGTGATTCCATCCGGCTTTGAAGGTCAACGCCCTCTCCGAAAGGAGAGGTCGCGTTGCCGGAACGTTCCTTGATCCCCTGCCCGGCGCGCAACAGCACATACGCCTCGTACCGGTCCCCGACCGTCGCGTAATAGAGGAAGGCTACGCCGGACGTGAGCAACAGGCACAGGTAAATGATCCACTGTCGCCGCCATAACAGACCGAAAGCGCTGGCGAATATAGTGCGTCTTCCACGTTCCACCGTCGGCTCCACTTCTTCTGATTGCCACAGCGTCTACTGAAGCGCCCGGACCGATATTGACGACCGTCAAATCGGATTCGGTGATTTCCGACATGTTGACCGCTGAGACTTCCGCAACTCGAGCAGGCTGAGCCTGTTAAGGGACA
The DNA here is from genome assembly GCF_008123965.1 of Bradyrhizobium hipponense. Classification (GTDB taxonomy): domain Bacteria; phylum Pseudomonadota; class Alphaproteobacteria; order Rhizobiales; family Xanthobacteraceae; genus Bradyrhizobium; species Bradyrhizobium hipponense. Next base: position 60,806 of record NZ_VSTH01000176.1, read on the forward strand.
CCTCAGGAACCGTCCGGCCAAGGAAGTGGAGTAAGTCTGTTGTGAACGATCTAGCTCTAGGTGGAGAGGAGACACCACACCGCGTTTCCGCCTCGATGGCAGTCCACGGCCGGTTCTTCGTGGTAACCTGCTTCGGCCTCGTGTTCCTGAACTGCCTGACGTTTCTCTACCACTTCACCGGATCGAGTGTATTCAACGTCCTGAGCAACTCGATAAGCCTGCTGCTTATTTCATGGTCCGCCTACCACGTACTGGTAACGAGAGAGGGCGGTGCCTTTTACAAGATCTTGCTGATGCTCGCCTGCATCTTCACAGGTACGAGCTATCTGGTGAATTTTGGAGCTTTCGAGCTATCGGATGGTTTGAAGCTCCTATCCATCTATTCATTCTACGTCGCAGGCCGCACTACGCCGGAGCGATTGCACCGATCCGAGAAGCGATGCATCTACGCACTCGCGGCGCTGCCACTACTTTTCAAGGTGGTCGGCCAGACGAAAGTCTATACCGGCATCGAATATCCTGACGTGTTCTCCTATTTTCCGAACACAAACACGGCAGCGCTGTACTTTTCGGCTCTTTTCTTTGCCGTTTCCCCCTGGTTCGGAAACAAGGTCCTGATAGCGCAGTTCGTAAATGCTGCGATCATGAACCGAGTTGGCCCCGCATTGGCAACCATCGTCGCCATTGGTCTCTGGTCTTTCTTTCCGTTGAGACCACAAGTATTCGTCGCGCTCTTCTTGTTGGCAATTGCCAGCCTCGCCGCCTACGCGCTTGGCGCGCTGGATCGACTGATAACGGGTCTGAACGCAATAGCGCTTATCTGGAGCCTCGACCCGAGCACCATCGCGCGAATGTCAACCAAGCAGTTGATCGATTTGACCGGTACGACGGACATGTCCGCGTTCTTCCGCATCACCCACTGGACGAACATATGGCAGATTTATTCGTCGCTAGGGCTCGGCGGAATATTGTTCGGTTACGGTGCAAGTCAGACCGGCGTCTTGACCGTGTTGCCGCTGCCGCCGCACAACGATTACCTGCGCGTGCTGGCAGAATACGGACTGTTGAACTGCGTGATCTTTGTCGTTTTCGTGTTCAGCATAATGTTTTCGCTGAAGGAGCGGGCGGCGAAAACCATGTACACTGTGCTGCTCATCTATTTTTTGTCCGAGAACCTCATCGACAATTTTACGTCGATGACGCTGTTCTTCTCCTATGCGGGTCGATTCACCTCGCCGAAATGGTCTCCAGCCGAGTGACGCGCAGCTCGCGCACCGCGTAAACAAGGAATGGCCGATGGACTTCTCAATGTCCGATCTTGTGAGACAGAACACACGCGGGAATAGCGAAGGTTTTCCCGCAGGCGTGCCTCCGAGCTACAACTGGTACCAAGGCTGGAACGACGGGGGGCTATGGTCGCCGCCCGCAGATTTCAGCGCGGTTGAGGGTTGGGGCCAAGTCTACCCTAAGGTCGGAGCACCGCCCTATTCGAATCCAAGTGCGGCGATCGAGGTCGCAAACGCGAAGACCTACGTTCGTACCAAGCAATCAGGTGAATGGGCATTGGTACAGGACCAGTCCAAGACCCAGCTGACCGGAGGGCATTTCGTCCCGGACTTCGTGGGGAATGTGGCCATTCCTATGAAAGCAATCCATCTGGCCGGCGCGACCATTTCCTTCGACGCTCCTCCAGCCGGCTACAACAACCATTTTTGGTACAAAGCTCGAGGGACCTACCCAGCCGGAACCGTGGATGCCGTCTATGTTCAAATGGACATCAGGACCACCGATCCGAACTTGCATCTCGTGGCCATGGTGGGCGCAGACTGGTGGCGACACACGAAGGCCCCCTATCTTGATGATCACAGTAACAATCCAGGCATCGGCGGCAGCAACTGGATTGAGCTCTCGACCCAATGGAAGACGATCGGATTCTATTCCATGAGCGCGGAGGAGTTTCGCGCAGGTCCGGCGCCGCCGCTCCAGGGATCAGCGATCGAAATGCCACCTGCGGAGGCACCCCCGCTCTCCTCGATGCCGAAACGGGGTGGCGAGACCCTCCTGGATAGCGGGTCGTTTGAGCCGACGGTTGGTTCCGGCGAGCGGAAGATTGCCAACGTCAATGATGGCGCTTACCAGGCAGGGCAAAGCTATCAGCAGTTTATGGAGGCCGGCTCACGCCTCACCTCCGCCGGCTCGATCAAAACGATCGATGCCTTGTCGAACGACTCCATTCTGGTGCTCTCCTTGGCCCTGGCAGCATTGGTCAAAGTCCGTCGGGGCAGTTTCGCCGGGCCGAGCAAGAAGGCGCTGGGGTGACATGCCATGACTGCAAAACGGGCGCGTGGGATTCCGTCGGCGTCTTGGTATTCAGCAGCTACAAACGGCCTCAATGTCGGACAAGCCGAGCGCAACAGCGCGCGCCTGAGCAATAAGCTGTAGTTGCTCGACGCCAGGACGTGTCGAACGCTCGCACCTTGCATGCGAACAGTGAGCAACGCTTAGCCCTCATGGTCTGCAACACGTCGTCACGTAGCCCCTTGCCAAGCAACTGAATGCAGACGTCCCTGCCTCGCAGCTGCGATTGAGGGCCTTGCGTCGTCGCTGACCTCAGTTCCAATGTACGCATACGACGAAGACC
>NZ_VSTH01000177.1 GCF_008123965.1 Bradyrhizobium hipponense
GCGTTTTCGTTCCGATGGTTGACCGCTGCGCCAGACGCAGCCGCGGTCAAGGCTGGCCGCAGGCCACCGCCGGAGGCGGCGCGTAGCGGCCTTGACAGCGGCGAGGCTGGCGCGAGGCTTTCGGATCGGAACGTTTCGGTGCGCGTCGTGAACGGCGTGACGCGATATCCTGGACTGGGCCGTGTCGTGGTCATGCGGCAAGCACCGCATCAACTTGTATCCGGTCGGGTGTGGTGACCCGGACCTTAATCTTTCATGCACGGGTGAAGGTAAGGCCCAGAAGAGACGGGACCCATCTACGAAAGCGGAATCCGAAGACCCAAGCCCGGGTTCGGTCACGCGTCTGTCCTGGGTCACGTCGGCCGTCATTGGCGCACCGGCGTCGGTTAAAGGCTTGGGCGCATTTCGGCGCCCGTTGGCACGAGGCCGGTTTCCAGATAACGCCACAGCGCCACCATCAGCTTGCGCGCCAGCGCCACGATGGCGATCTTGCGGATGCGTCCCTTGGCCGTGCCGACCCGCTCGTGGAACCAGCGGCTCAGCTCGCTGTCAGGCTGATGTCTCAGCCACAGCCAGGCGAGCTCGATCGCGCTCGTTCGCGCGCGATGATTGCCGGCCTTGCTGATGCCTTGCTGCCGCCGGCTGGCGCCGCTGTCGTAGGGTGTGTCGGTCAGTCCGACACAGCTGCCGACCTGCCGTCGGTTCCTGAAGTCGCGATAAAACACCTCGTTGGCCAGAACCTGGGCGATCTGCGGTCCAATGGCTTGCAGCTGGGCAAGCTGAACGGCCTTCGCCTCCACCGAGCCTTTGGCCGGCGTGCTATGGGCGGCGATGTTTTCCGCTTCCAGCGTCTTAATCTGCTTGCAGACCAGCAGCAGCCGCTCATGCTCGCGACGAATTTCATTGCGTAGTCGCGGCGGCAGAGTGCGCCCGTCGCCGGTGCGCAGCTTGTCGAGATCCGACAGGAAGCTCGGCTTCAACGGCCTGGCGTCGCGGATGCCCTGGCCATGCAGCAGTCCTTTGATCCGGTTGCTGTGCCCGGTGCGCTCCTTCAGCAACCGTTCGCGCTCGCGGGTGCGCCGCTTGCGATCTTCGTCCGCGGGCGTGGGGACCCGAACCATGCTGCAGACGCCCACCTCGCCGCGCAGGTAGGCCAGGAACGAGCGCATCAGCTGCCCCAGATCAATCCGATCGGTCTTGGCACGCCGTGCCCGCCGGTTCACCTCGATGCTCGATGCATCGATCTCGTGATTGACGATCCCATTGTCGCTCAGCCAGCGGTGCAGCCAATGACCGTCGAGACCCGCCTCATAGCAGGACAGGATACGAACCGGCTTGCCCTCCTGCGCGGCCTTCCCTCGAGCCCGCAAAAGCACGCCAGATAGCGCCGCCATGTCCCCGCCATCGATCCGGTAACGACTCATCTTCTCGGCGCCGGGCATCATTATCCCCAGCTGCCACTTCGCTTTGCTCAGTTCGAAAGCCAAGTAAATCGTGGCATACTCGCTTCCGGCGGGTGCGTCAGTGTGATCAGTACGCATCGTTGATCCTCCAGGGTGAGTTGGTGGTCACAAACTCAATTTACCCC
>NZ_VSTH01000178.1 GCF_008123965.1 Bradyrhizobium hipponense
AAAAACAACTGTAATGCTAATTCGAGGGGCCCGCAGGATATACGACAGCATCTCCCCACCGGATGACACAGCCAGCGAGAAGCAGAACGAGGCACCAGTAAGTCATACGGTTAGCAGCGCCGATGCCCATCACAGCCTCGGGAGTTCCCTGTCGTGATCAAGATCATCGCCGTGCTCTGCAGTCTCTCCTCTCCGGCAAATTGCCACGAGCAGACCGTCACCACCTCGGACTTCGCTGAGGTCTCAATGCAAGCCTGCCTGATGGGCGCACCGCAGCTCGCAGAGTGGATGAAGCAGCATCCCGCCGAGCGCCTGGCGGCGTGGCGCTGCGTGATCGGCAAACAGGATGGCAGGGGAGTTTAGGGTGGAAGGCAGCTGTCCTCGGGAGTTCGCGGCCGTTCCGGTCGGCGCGGAGTCGTCGAGGCAGGCGTTCGGGGTCTAACCGCCACGGCTGCCTTCCATGCGACCGGGTTTGCATCATTCTGCTGGGGGCGTCGAACCTGGCTCTGGGCGCGATCTCACGGACTTGCGACGCAGCGACTTCTACACCCGAAGAATCGAGAGCAAGAACGCAGTTTCCCTCCAAAGAGATCACGCGTGATCAAGACGATTGCGGGTGCGCACGGTACCCTGAGATCACAATAGGAGCATGATCACCGACACCGTCGAGCTAATGGGTATCTCGCGCAGGGAGTAGCACCGGCATGACAAGTTACCTGGTCGTCACGCGCATCGCGATCATCTTATGGATCAATCTGACGGTAATGCCGGCTGCGGTTGCCTTCGATGCGATTGAAGCCGAACTGGCGCGCCGCGGTATCGAGCCATAATGGTCCCTGTCCGAAACCATTCGTTGCGCGAGCCGTCTGGAACGGCATTGCCACCGAACGAAGCCGCAGCGGACGCTCAGCGTCATTTGTGGTCTGAGAGAAACAACGAGAACGAAATGATAAAACACATTGTGCGGTCAGCGAACTCCGATGAATCGTTGCTTCTCCGCGAGTTGAATCACAGAATAGAGAACGAGCTTACTTCCGCCATATACACGGTGTCAGCCAAAGCGATGCACTCGGACAACGTGGCGGTCAAGGCCGCGCTCCTCGACGTCGTAGACCTCTTGCATCAATGCGCCGATGTTCATCGCGCGCAGCGCATGCCGGACCGGGGGCGTCTCACCGATGCCGCGAAGTACCTCCAGCAGCTTTGCCTCTCCATAACGAAGTATCGACTGAACCGCCTGGCGATACGCTTCTTGTTCTCAACCGATGATCTGCGACTCGAAGGAACCCGCTGCTGGAAGCTTGGGCTGATTGTATCCGAGCTGCTAACCAATACGGCGCGACATGCGCAATTCGACGCTGGAAATCCAGAATTGCGAGTGGAGTTGAAGCTTGCAGGCAGCGTCGTAAAATGCAGGGTCTCTGACAATGGCTCGGCACCAGAAACGATCCGGCGCGGTCGAGGGCTGGCGATCATCGGCGAGCTGGCCAGCCGTTTGGGGGGGCGCGTTCATACGTCTTGCGCCGCCGACGGATATTCCTTCCTTCTCACCTTCCCATTGACCGAGGCCGAGCAACGCGCCGCCGGCGCGGCCCATGCTGGTTTGAAGCAGAGGAAGATGGGCCGCCCTCAGCGGTTGCAGGCGTCCAGGGCCGAGAACCTAGGGGGCTGGCTAGGCAACGTGGCGCTTTTCGGATCGAAGCGGCCTGGGCTGACTTGATCGCCAGGCGGGCGGAAGGGAAGATGCAAAATCCGGAAAATCGTCAACCGGAAGTCGTTCCGTCCAAAGAACCATGCGGCAGCCCGGTCGCGGCGAGTACCCCAGCACGCAAAAAATCATGGGGGCGCCCGCTGATGCTTGCGCTGCTGCCGGTAGCCCTTGTCGCGGGCGGCTACTTCTATGTGACCGGCGGCGCCGTAATGTCGACGGATAATGCGTATGTCCAGGCCGATATGGTCGGATTGTCGACCGACGTCGCCGGCATCGTCACGCAAGTCATGGTTCACGACAATCAAGAGGTCACCAAGGGCGACATCCTGTTCAAGTTGGAACCTTTGCAGTTTCAACTGGCGTTGGATCGTGCCGAGGCTCAGATCGGAAATACCCGCAACGATCTCGTTGCGCTGCAGGCCAGCTACCGCAACATGCAGGCCCAGGTCGAACAGGCACAAGAGGATGTCGACTTCAACATGGTCAACTTCAAGCGGCAGGAGCAATTGCTCGCCAACAACTTTACGCCAAGGGCCACCTTCGACGCCGCCCGCAACACCCTGCAGGGGTCACAGCAAAAGCTCGCCTCGCTGCAACAGCAACTGACCGGTATCGCAGCCAATCTGAATGGCGACCCCGATGCGCCGATCGAAGGTCATCCCAGATACAAGGATGCGGTCGCCGCGCGAGACGAAGCGGCGCGCCAGTTCGCGCACACGGTGGTACACGCGCCTTTTGCTGGCGTTGTGACCAATGTGCCGTCCCTACAGCCCGGCCAATACCTTGCCGCCGCCGCGACCGCGTTCAACATTGTCTCGGCCGATCGCGTCTGGGTGCAGGCCAGCCCGAAGGAAACCGAACTGACCTATGTCAAGCCTGGGCAGAAGGCGTTGGTCGAGGTCGACAGCTATCCGGGCCAGCAATGGGCCGGCACCGTCGACAGCATCAGCCCAGCATCAGCGTCGAGCTTTTCGCTGCTGCCGGCCGAAAATACCAGCGGCAACTGGGTCAAGGTCGTGCAGCGCATACCGATGCGTGTCAGCGTTACCAATGCGCCCGGAAAGCCACCGCTGCGCGTCGGCATGAGCGTGGAGGTAAATGTCTACACCGGACATTCTCGCGGATTTCCGAGCTTCTTAACCGGTCTCTTTGGATCGGGGAGCTCAACATGGCTGATGCCGCTGGAAATGCGCAGCCGATCAACCGGCCCGCGGTTACGCTGTGCGTCATCCTCGCCGTCATCATGCAGGCGCTGGATACGACGATCGCCAACGTCGCGCTGCCCTATATGCAGGGCAGCGTGTCGGCGAGCGCCGATCAGATCAACTGGGTGCTGACGTCCTATATCGTGGCGGCGGCCATCATGACCCCGCCATCGGGGTTTCTCGCCAACAGGTTCGGCCGCAAGCGCGTGTTGATGGCGGCCGTCGTCGGCTTCGTGGTTGCTTCCGTACTGTGCGGCATTGCGCAATCGCTGGTCCAGATCGTGGCTTTCCGATTGCTGCAAGGGTTCTTCGGCGCGGCGCTGGTTCCGCTTGGCCAGTCCGTTCTGCTCGACATCTATACGGCGGAGGAACGTGGGTCGGCGATGGCCCTGTTCGGGGTATCAGTCATGGTGGGCCCGGTACTGGGGCCGGTGATCGGCGGTTGGCTGACCGACCACTATAGCTGGCGATGGGTCTTCTATATCAACGTGCCCTTGGGAGTGCTCGCATTCGCCGGCCTATCGGTCTTTCTGAGGGAGACGAAGACCAGCGCAGCGGCGAGGCTTGACTGGCTCGGATTTGGCAGCCTCAGCATCGCCATTGCAGCAATGCAGGTGTTTCTGGATCGGGGTGCACAACTTGACTGGTTCTCTTCCTTCGAAATTCTGATCGAGGCGGTCGTCTGCGCATCGGCGCTTTACATCTTCCTCGTCCACACCTTTATGGCGAAAAATTCCTTTGTAAATCCGAGGCTGTTTCTTGATCGAAATTTCTCGGTCGGGGTGCTGTTCATCTTCATCGTCGGAATAACATATTTGGCGTCGCTGGCTTTGTTGACACCCTATCTGCAGACGCTGATGGGTTATCCCGTCGTAACCGCGGGAATCGTGATGGGCCCGCGCGGTCTCGGCACGATGGCTTGCATGTTTTTGGTCGGACGTATCGTCGGACGGATCGATACCAGGTTGCTGATCCTGATCGGCCTGCTGTTGACCGCTTGGGCTATGTACGACATGACCGGATGGAATCCGAACATTTCGCAGTGGACGATCGCAGTAACCGGGTTCATCCAGGGTGCGGGACTTGGATTCCTGTTCGTCCCGCTCAACACCGTCACCTTTGCCACGCTTGCGCCCGAGCAGCGACCGGACGGCACCGGTCTGTTCAACCTCGCTCGCAACGTCGGATCCAGTGTGGGAATATCGGTCGTCTCCTATCTGCTGACGAGAAACAATCAGGTCAATCATGCGACCATCGCGAGCCATGTCACGGCATTCAATCACGTATTTGATAACAGCATCGTGCGGCACGCCCTCAGTCCCTGGACCGCGAGCGGACGGGCGGCGCTCGATCAGGCCATACAAACGCAGGCTTCCATCATCAGCTACATCGACGATTTCAAGTTGATGATGGTCCTTTCGCTCGCGGCCATTCCCCTCGTCCTGCTGCTGCGGAGCGCGTCAACCTCTGACAAAAACGACCACGCGATGGTGATGGAATGAAGGGCATTCCCCACTCCATGGACGTTGAAATTATGGAAGCCTGAAGGAGCAATCACAGTGCCCAAATTCACGCCGGCATCAGCGTTCTCCGCTCGAGCGGCATGACCACACACGTCAACAAGGTTCATCACGTCACCACCATCACCCAGGTCGCAAAGGGCCTCGGTAAAGACGAAGATTGGCTGCGCGACATTTCCATCGAAATGGGGATCGAGGACGGCCTGATCTGGGTCTATGGCGTCGGCGAAGATGGTGTTCAGGCGTTCACCGACTTTGGCATCGAAAACATGATCGAGCTCGTCAGGTTCTACAAAGAAAACCGCAAGCTGATCACGCGCTGGCAACGGGAATGATCCAACCACCCTGCCGCCTACGCCGGATGCATACTTCGCAACCTAGGTTCGCCCGAGTTCAATGGAGGGCTATGCTTGATTAATTGCGACATGTGGCACACATTAGGCGACACGTGACGCGAGGGCTACCATGACTGCCGCAGCCGAGAAGCCGGCTCCAAAGGGGCCAGGCAATGATCTGCAGAAGGTGGCCGATTTGCTCGGCGGGCCGCGCATCCTGTCGCGCCGGATTACGAGCGCCCTCGACGCCCACGAACTGCTGCTGGACGGACTGCCAGGCTCTGCGTTGACCTATTTCGTCAGTCACCTCATCTTCATTCAAACGGACTCGTTGGAAAAAGCCTTCGGAATGAGCCTTCGCACCTTTCAGCGACGCAAGGATGCTCCGGACAAGCCGCTCAGCCAGAAGCAAAGTGGGCGGACCTGGAAGTTTGCCGAAATCCTGGCCAAGGCCACGGACGTGTTCGGTGCGCAGGAAGAAGCAGAGCAGTGGCTCGAGCGTCCGGCCATCGGTCTTGACCAGCGTCGCCCGATCGACCTGCTTGCGACCCCGGTGGGCGTCGAGCTCGTTGAACAGTACCTCACACGCCTTGCATACGGCGTCTATGCATGACGCCTTCTGTAGAGCCATTGGGAGGCGGCAAGCTCATCGCTTGGCGCCTCGATCAGGCGTGCTTTGCGTCGACCTAGAATAGTGGCGAAGGCGCATTCCAGGTCGGCGGACGGTGGAACAGCAAAGGCGTTCGCGTCGTGTATTGCGCGCTTGATCCAGCGACCGCGATACTCGAAGTGGCGGTTCACAAAGGCTTCAAAGCGCTGGACACTCTGCCGCACATACTGACCGCGCTTCATATGGTCGACGTGTCTGACGTTCATATTGTTCGCCCTGTCGACGTTCCGAACGCCAATTGGCTGCGACCGGGAATCCCAAGCGCAGGCCAGCAGGCGTTCGGGGATGCGCTCTTGGCCAAGCACAAATTCGTCGTGATCCCAAGTGCGGTGTCCAATCACAGCTGGAATCTGATCTTCGACCCGACCAGGGCGAAAGGCGCGTACCAGCAGCAGCTTCAGGAAGCGTTCGCGCTCGATACGCGCCTTCATCCTTCGACATCACCGCCCTAATTCGGCCCTGTAGCAGCGACTGACCGCGTGTGTGAAATATCGAAGAGGGGCAGACGTCTACAGCACCGGTCGGCCAGAGGGCTCCGGCAGCGCCGCCTATCCCACCCAGATCTTCGCGGGGTTGCCCTTACAGGCAAAGCTTCGCTTGCTATCGACCAGACCGCGATTTCGCCGGTATCCGGCGGTCGTCCGACCCGAAGGGCCCCCACAAGCCGGGACCGGCGGGCTTGATGTGCCATTCCGACCGCCGTAGGGGGCATTCGATCGCCAATCGAATCCTTGGGCTGCGCTCAAGGATTGGTTTAGGGCTGGCTCCGAGCCGACGGAGATGGTACCGTCTGTTGGTACAGAGAAACTCCGGCGACGAACGGAAAAGCCCCTATTTTAAGGCACTTTTGCTGGGTTTGAAGGAGTCCCACTCTCTCCGCCATGCGCAAGCACGCTCACCGTTCTGCTGGTCAAGTCGGGACAACGGGTTCGTCGTTCATTCGGTCTCCGAGCCGGTAGAGTCGATTCCAGGTGCGAGCCCACTTGCGGTTGCGATCGAGCCAGATCAGTTGTGATGTTTGGATCGCCCGCGCGTTAGAGTGCCGGGGATGGCCGGTGACGCGTCCCAGCAATACTAGGGCCATCGGCAACGGACCGTGTTCGGGCTTGAGCTGCATAACGGTCGCGCGCCAGCCCTCAAGCAGCGGCGCGCAGGCGAGTTCAAGCGGCGGCGGCTCTTCGCCTTTCAGATAGGACTCGAAGTTGAGCTTTATCCGTCTCGTTACGTCCATATCGTCAGTTGACATGTGCAGGATTCCCAATTCATCCAGGCGTCGCTGCTGCTTTCGGCAATTGGCAAAGACAATGCTGGTTCTCACCCATTTCCCGTCGCCTCGAGCCACACTATCCTGTCGTCTTCACCAGCTCTGCATCGATATTCAGTGCCTCACGGCGCTGGCGTTGCGCGCCTCGATCGTGGCCTCAATGATCGTTTGCAGCTTGCGGATGCTGAATCCGGCCGTTTCCCAGGCGCGGGCCATTACTTCGAGTTCATCGTGAGCTAGGGGCCACATGAATCCGTGCTCCCCGCTCTCGACGGCGAGATCCTGAAGCACGTTGGCTGCAAGGAGCGGCAGGTCACAAAGTCGAGGGGCTGGCACCTTGACGATGCGGAAGCGGTCCCTCAAGGGGGCGGGGAGAAGGTCGACGGTGTTTGCGGTGGCGATATATGAGATGAAAGACAGGTTGAGCTCGGCATCAAGCGAGACGTCCCGGTACTTTGCGGCAGTCTCGCGCTCCAGAAACGGTAACAGGGCGTCCCAGAGTCGGCCGTTGTGCGATGAGGTGCCTGATTTATCCGCTTCATCGACCATCAGAATCGGATTGGCAATGCGCATCTGGTTGATGGCGCGCGCAGGTGCTGATGGTGTGGTGTTGCTCCATGCCTTTGGGCTTCCGCCGAACATGTTGTCGGAAGCACTGGAGCCGTCATAACGGTACACGCCGATCCCGAGCAGGTCGCCGAGCCTACGCACCAGACGCGACTTGCCGACACCAGTAGGGCCAGTTAACAGGAGTGATTTCAGTCGCACCGGTTCGCCTTCCCGCAAGTCGCGCAGAACGAGATCGATGGCAGTGGTGGCGTGCGGGTATTCCTTCGTCAGCGTCGTCCGCACAGTATCGAGGTCGCGAGCGATGACCAGCGGCAATCTGACATCGAGGAGGTCCTCAAATCCGGACTGCTGCTTGCTAAGCGCGGTTGCCTTGTCCTTAGGCATGACCACAAGCCCGAAGTCTTTAGGCTCGTTCTTGTGTTTGGCTCTAATCAGCGCGCCTGTGACCGATCGCTTCCCGGAAGCGGTGTCCTGATCCAGCATCTCGAGCCGCGTAATAAAGAAGATGCTGTGCTCATCCTCCTCGAAATCGCCCCTTGCTGCGCGCCACCAAATGGCAAGACGCTGCAACGCTTGACTTCTGGTGATACTGGCGACTGGCCAGTCCCAGAGATGCTCGACGGCGTAGCCAAGTTGCGGCAGCACGATTTCGAACGTTTGTGGTTTGACCGGGTCGGCAGCGAGCATCAGGGCCGCGATCGCCTCCTCGCCGTGGCCTACTGCGAATAAGAGGTCGGCGAGCGTCCGGCAGGCCACCTTGCTGCGCTCCTTTTTGCCGGACCAGAAATCGGCGGCAACCTGATCGCGCGATACATTTTCGATCTCGCTAATGCGAGACCAGAAGAGCAGCGCTGCGGGCGGCCAGCCGCGCTGCCACAGGAGTTCAATTGGCAAGGGCGTCCAAAGGCGGGTAGTTGTCATCTCCCGAGCCATAGTAAGTTCCTCGCTCTCTATGGGGCGCGCTCGCTCAGGATCGCCTCTGCAATCGGTCGCGGACGGCGCCCTCACAACGCACTCAGGTCGTCCGGAATGTAGCCAAACTTGCGGATGATCTGGGCATCCCGGAAATCCCCCGTCGCGGGATCACCAGTCCGGCTGAACGCGAGCGCGCCGACGCAGCCGGGCTTGTGTGAGAACGCCTCGGCACGTGTTACCGCCGAGTTCGGATTGAAGCACTCGACAGGCTCGCCAGGTGCGATCCCGTCCTCGGTCGCGACGAAAGGCAGAGCAACGTAGTAGGTGACCTCGGACATCCCATGACCTCCCAAACACCTAAAGCCCTTCCAGGATTTCGCAGATGGCGTCCTGCTCATCGTCTTCGAGCAGGCTGAACGGGTTGCCTTCGCGCGCTGCAAACGAGTTGTAGTCACCGGTCCGCCCGTCCGGCGTGCGGGCCTCCTGCACGTACTTCATCCCGAAATTGCGCTTGAATGCCTCAATCGACCAACCGTCCACGGCGAACTCGCCCACACCGTGCCAAAGATGCTTCCAGCCATTCGCTGGAAAAACGACCTGCGGGCGCGCGGAACCAGTCGCGACGCGGCGCAAGACGTCCATCACCTCTGAAACGTCGACCTGGCCCGGTGGTAATGGCGGAAACTGCCTCACTGCTGGCGGATGTTGGCGTGCCTCGGTCAGGATCTCGCCGATGTTGGGCAGGAGCGGTCCGTGATCCTCCGCGTCGACCCACACTCGGCGATGAAGCGCGGATAGGGCCTCTCGTGCATCCTCAAACCCGTCATCCGAGATGCGTCGGCGGCGCCAGTCGCGCCAGACCTTATCGATCGCATCGAGCCAAGCAGCCGCCCATTCATCGGCCACCGGCCGGCGCCACACGATGACGAGGTCAGGTCCGTTCCACTCTGGCGGCGCCACCGCGCGAAGCTTCGCTTCCAGTTCAATCCGCTCGGACTCATTCATGACCCAGGTCCGGGCATCCCGTATTTCGATCTTGACGTGAGGCCCCATAAAATACCGGATCGCTTTTTGATCCCACCGGTGCTCCTGCTGGATAGTCGCCGCCGATGTGGGAATGCCTTCTGACTCCAATGCGGCAAGGACCGGCTTCCACTCCGCGTGGTCGGTCACCAGTCCCATCGAGTGGCGATCGTCGTCCTCTGGCGCACCTGTACTCATCTCGAGCCCCTGTCACCGAGAGCAGTAGAGCGGACCTCCCACGTCTGGCCTAGACCGAGACATCGTACCAATCCTTCCACACGAAGGAGATCGGACCAGCCGCGGCTAATCCTGAAGGGCTCTTACCCGACGTCGCTAGAGTTCCGTCTTCATGATCTCCTCCGAAGCCTTCGCCAGGAGAGCCCATACCGATTGCGCGCGAGCGTGTCCGCGGATGACGCATCGAACGGTACGCGGCGGAGTACCCGCAAGCGGATTGCTGGTCTCGCTCGCCTCGATCCGAATAGGCCGAGATCTCTGCCAGATCCGAAGTGTTCGATATGTTCATGGCAGCGATCGTGCGCCGCATGGGCGCAAATCCGCCCGGCACGAGATCGACTGTGATCACCAGCATCCCCTGTCTCCTTTCGAATAAGCTAAACACCTTCCAGAACGAGGCGTCGGATCCGGCGTTGCATCATTGAAGATTTTGCGCCGGCTCGATTCCTTCAGCGACGGCCATGACGGACGCACGGGCCGAAGCGCATTGGGGCACCTCGGGTCAGTCGATTTCGAGCGGTCGTCGATGTCGGTCATGGCCAGCCTCCCTTTAAGTTTCGATGACAAAGTTCGGATTGAAACGCGGGTTGTCCCAGGTGCGCTGCTGCGGTAGCCGAGGCCCGTAACCCGTTGCGTTTGACACCACGCGGGTCGCGCCGATTACGGTATCCTCGGACTCATGGGTGTGTCCGTAGATCCAAAGGTCCGCCGGTCGCAGCTGAGGCTTGCCATTTGCGACGGGGGCTGGCCACATCAGCGAGGTCAGGGCGCTGCGATATGCGGTCAGGACCTCTTCATCTGATAGCTGCGCACCGAAATCGTACGGGCCCAGGCGGCGGGCGCGGCTCGGGATCGGTGCATGATGCGTGACAACTACCAAGGGCCCACCGCGCGGCCTGCGCATTTCGGCGTCGAGGAAGGCGCGGGCTTGCAGGTGCCGAGCTAGGGCGTGTCCCGGCCGGAAGCGCTCAAGATACCGATTGATCCTGATCTTGCGGAAGTCGTTCATCCGCTCAGTGGCGACCACCATTGCGCGATGCTGGTCACCGAACAGATTGAAGTCCGTCCAGAGCGTCGCGCCAGCGAAGGTGACATTGCCGATTTGGAGGGAGTCGTGCCGCAGCACATGGATATTTGTGCCGGCAGCGGCAACCTTCGCCTTCTCGACTGTACGGTCGATATCCGTGCCATACGCCTCGTGGTTGCCCGGGATGTAGACGATCGGCTTGTCAGGAACGCGTTCCTGCAGCCACTTCACCCCACGTTCAGCACGCGGGATCAGGTCGCCGGCGACCACTAGGACGTCGAATTGCGGACGCGCATCGCCCGCCGGCAGGTCCCAGCCGCGAGTCAACTCGACATGCAAGTCCGACAAAACCCACAAACGCACGTCAGTCCTCGTTCTTTTCGTCGTCGAGAGGATCAGCTTGAAGCAGCATCTGGACGAACTCTTCTGGCAATTCGTCGATACCGAGCGCGGACATCACGTCGGGTGATCCGCAGCGCGGACATTCGTGGTGCTGCGAGTCGTAGGCGAACTCGCCTTCACGGCTGCAGGTACCGCAACGAAATCTGGCCATCACACACCTCGATATCCGAACGCTGCGTCTTAGAACAAATCAGGAACATTAGAGGGAGTCAAGCATCTTATATAATTATATAACTGACATCGGGGCTCGCGCGCTTCATCGGCCTCCTGGGATGTGATGGAGCAGGCGGCGAAGGAGTTCTTGCGCAGGAAGGAAAGCAAGGAGCGTCCTGAAACTCCTCTGTTTTTCCTTGCGGTTGCGCAGTCGCCGCGGTTCAATCCGCCGGCTGAGGGACCGATAGATGAAGCTGTTTGGTTACCTTCCAGAGACCCTTTTCAAGCCCTTGTCCGGGCCGAAGAAGCACGTCTATGCCCGCCTCCTGATGCGGCTGTATGAGCGGGTCTATTCGGCTCGCATCCTCGAGACCCCGCTCAGGGAAGAGGTCGTCAAGCAGATCGAGATCGGGCTTTCGGAGTTCGGCATCGGGTCGATGGGCGACCTCTCCGAAGGCGATCCCGATGAAGACCAGACCACGAGCCAGGCTCACTACCTTGCCTACTATCGATTGCGCGATACCGGCTGGCTCACAGAAGAGACCGAGAAGTGGCGCACCTACGTCGACATGAACCCGGACGCGTTCATGGTCCTGGGCGCGATCACAGACTTCGGCAATAGCCGAGTGCGCGTCGCCGGCGCCGTTGTCGACGTCAAAAACAACCTTGAGGCCGCGAACCGCGAGCCGGAGACCATGGCCCAAGGTCTGGCCAACGCGCATGATACGGCCTCGCGGTTCGCCCGCAGCATGCGACGCATCCTCGCCGGCATGCGCGAGATCGAGGACCGCATTCTGGGCAATCCGAACGCGGCGGCCATCCTCCGGACCTTCTTCCAGGACTTCGTCGACGGACTGCTGATCGCCGACTACAAGCAGCTCAAGACATCCAACAACCCCTACCGTCATCGCCGAACGATCGCATCGCTCGCGGGCGACATGCTCGCGGACGCCCAGTGTCTCGGAAAGATCGCGCGCGCCTACATCGAGCAGGGTGTCATGGCCCCGGGCGCCACTATCGCGACGGCCGAGGAACGCGTCATCGCGGAGCTCGAGAAGATCAAGAGCGTCTTCGAGGACGTCGGTCCCTTCATGGACAAGATCGAGGATTTCAGGGACCGCCTCGAACGCCGCATTCGCACCACCGTCCACTACATGGACGTAATGGGAGAGGGGTCCGCGGAGCGGATCGTCCGGTTGATTGAGCAGATCTCGAAGCTCGGCGGCGAGAATGTCGAGATCCGTCTGAGGTCGCCAGACGTCGGTCTGCCGATCACATCGCTCGCGCTGTACACCCCGGCGCCGCCGAAGGCACCGCCCGAGCGGACGCGCTTCAAGCTGCCGAAACAGGATCCCTATCTGCGCGCCTATGTCCAAGCCACGACGGAATTCGACCGGATGGTGCGCGTGACGGACCAGAAGCTGCTCGAGTTCGCGCGGCGGCAGATGCAGGGGCGCGACCGGGTCTCGTCCAAAGAGATCGAGATCGGAAGCATTCCGGACCTCTTCGCATACCGGGCTATCCCGAACCTGGCGGCGATTGGCCGCTCGGTGCGGTTGGGGGAATTCACGATCACGCTTGAGGAGGGGCGCAGCGCAAACGATTGGATCGACGTGACCGCCTTCCGGATCGAGAGAACGAGGACCACGGCCGATGCTGCGTGATCTTTCCAAACTGATCGATGACGAGGACTCCGAAGGCGGCGACGGCGACCGGCTGCAGAAGGAGCTGCGTCAGGCCGCGCAATCGCTCTGGCGCGCCCAGTTCATCTACGAGAACGACTGGGGCATGAAGACCTCTTACGAGACGCTCCGCCGCTACATGGGCTACTTCGAAAATTTGTTCGATGCGCTCGGCTATCGGGTCGTAGGTAGGCCCAACGACGGCTACGTCGGTTTGGTGGCGAACGAGCTACCTCCGCGTCAGAGCATGAAGCTTGACGAGAGCCTGCTTCTGCTGGTGTTGCGGCTCCACTACGAGGAGGCCTTCACGCGGTTCGAGGCCAAAGATTTCGGAGAGGTCGAGGTTGAGAGCGAGCAGATCCTGCAGATCTACGAGGATCGCACCCATCGGGAGCGCCCCAACTTCGGGCGGGTCAAGGAGATCCTAGCCGGCTTCCGGCAGCGCGGCCTGGTGCGGATCGAGGATCGGGACGACAGGAACTTCACCCTGTTTCTGCGGCCCGCCCTGCCAATCGTCGTCTCCAAGGACACTCTCGGATCCCTTGAAGAGTTCGTCTCCCGCGCCACGACGGCAGCGGCAAAAACCGACGCCGCGAGCGAGGTGCAGGCGTGATCGAACTCCGTCGCATCATCCTGGTGGACTGGTACCTGTTCCGGGCGCAGCAGGTCGACATGCGCGGCATGACCGCGATCATCGGTCCGAACGGAGCGGGGAAATCGGCGATCATCGACGCCGTGCAGACCGTACTATCCGGCGCCAGCATGGCCAGCATCCGCTTCAACCCGAGCGCCCAAAGCAACGTCAGGAGCAAGCGGACCCTGCGCGACTATTGCCTCGGCGTGGTCTCGCTAGACGAGAAGGGCGAGCGGTCTGAGCCGACGCGCCAGCACGCCTACACGTACATAATCCTGGTCTTCGAGGATCTGGACGACGGCTCGGCGGTGAGCCTGGGCGTCGCCTTTTCGGCATCGGCATCGAGAAGCGAGGAGGTCTGCGAAGCGCGTTTCATTGCCAAGGGAGCGCTGACGAAGGGCGACATCCTCGCTGCCGTCGGCGACGACGAGGTCGAGACGCTGCAGTGGCATGCGGTGCGCAACGCATTGCGTGCCCGGAATATCGAAGTCGACGACGCCTTCTCGAGCGCGACCGATTTCGTGGCGGAATCGCTCAGGGCCCTATCGCCGACGGGATTCCCGCTCGACCCGAGGCGCTTCCAGAAGGCCTTCCGGAATGCCCTGCTGCTGAAGCCCGTGGACAATCCCACGGATTTCGTCCGGAACTACGTTCTCGATGTTCAGCCCCTACAGGTCGACAGGCTTCGGCGCGGTATCGAACATTGGCGTTCACTGACCCGTCGCATCGAGGAATTGAAGGCGCAGAGCGCGAGCCTCGCCGGAATCCTCCGCATCGTCGGTCGCGCCGTCGAGAACGAGCGGGTTATTGCAACCACTGGCTGGCAGATCGCTCGCCTGGAATGGGAGAAGTTTCGGCGGGAGACCAGGCGGCAGGAACAAGCCCTCGCGCAGTTCCGGAGTACCGCAGGCAACGCCGAAGTCGAGGCGACTGCGGCCGCGGCCAGACACGCCACGCTCGACGCCGAGCACAAGACCATCGAGTTGTCGATCAGGACCAGCGACGCCGAGCAGCTTGCCCAGATGTACGAGTCGGACAAGACCGCAACTCTGAGTCAGCGCGCCAACGCCATGGCGCCGGTCAAGGAAATTGATGGTCTGATAGCTTCGGTCAGGAAGGCGGTCGAACTCAACCTGCTGGTCCGTCGCGACGACCTGCTGCATGCGCTGCTGAGCGCGGTCGTCGTCGCTCGACGAAGGGCGCCACTTTCCGAATGGGACAAGACACTCCCGGGCGACTGGAAGGATAGCGCCTCGCATCTCGACGCGGCGCTTGCTGCCGTCGACCAGGAGAAGCTTGCGGCGGTCCGCAAGACGTTCTCGGATGCCCATTTCACTGCTCGTTTCGCGACCAAGGATCTTCAGGATCGCATCGATCAGATCGACAGTAATATGAAGCGGATGGACCAAGGGCTCAGTCCTATCGAGCGCGGCACGCGGGATTTGATCGATAAGCTTCTGTCGCATGGTATCGAAGCCGAGCCGCTGTGCGATCTGGTGGAAATCCGCGACGACAAATGGCGAATGGCGGCGGAGGCCGTACTTGGCCGATCCCGTGAGGCGTTGATCGTCGAGCCCGGTCGGGCGATCCGCGCCCTCGAGATCTACCGCGACGGCGGCGAATATTCGTTCCAGCATGCCGAGGTCATAAACACGACCAAGACCGACACTACTCGCCCCGCCGAAAGGGGTTCGTTGGCGCAGATCATCAGCACGGAAAATCGCCATGCGCGGGCCTTCCTCAACTATCGGCTCGGCCGGCTGATGATGGTGGAGACCATGGACAGAATGGTCGCCGCCGAGAACGCGATCACCCCTGACCGCATGATGCAGGGCGGCCGGACTGTCCGGCGGCTTCCAAAGCCTGAGCACCTAAAGCTCGGGCGCGCGACTCAGGCGCAGATGCGCCAGCAGCTTCAGCTCGAGCGCCATGAGCTCACGCTGCAGCTTGCTGAACGTGCAAGGGAGGTCGGTCGTCTGGAAGACGAAGCCCGCCTCTTCGAGGACATGTTCGCGCGCTTCCGGAAGATGATCGAGTCCAGTCTAACCTGCTGCGGATGCGGCACCGAGCTGGCCGGGTTCGACCGCAAGCTCGCTGAGATCGGGAAAAACATCGAAGACGCCAAGCGGAACCGCGACCCCAAGCTGGTCGCAGATCTGGAGCGGCTCGCGGGCGAGGTCGAGACGGCCGGCCGTAAGAAGTCGGAGACGCAGAAGGTCTTGGATGCTGCGAAAAGTGCTCGAGACAAGGCCGAGGGCGCGTACGAGGACTACGTGCGAAAGAACCGGGACGCCGCGCGCGCAGCTCGACGGGATCGCGCACGTCAGATGCGGCAGGATTTCCCGCAATCAACGGCGATGCGCGAGTATCGGCAGGAGGTCGCCGGAATGGCGACGGAAGCGATACCGAACCGTATCGACGGGATGACGGCGGACCGGGAGACCCGTTCTACGTCCAGGCGCTCCAGTCTCATGCGTGAAATGACCAATGCGATGAACAAGCACGGTCAGGACTTCCATGTCGTGCCGCCCTTCACCGCTGAAGAAGCGACGCCGGCGACCGTCGAGCAATGGGCGGCTGCCGAAAAGGAGCGCCTCGATGCGCACGAGCTGGTTCAGTACGAGGAGCAGTGCCGGAATGCCGCGACCGAGATGACCTCGGCCTTCCGGGACGATCTCTTGCATCGGCTGGATGATGCCTTCATGGGCATCAAGAACACCCTGAACGAACTCAACCGTCACCTGAAGGATCGTCAGTTTCACGGCCGGGACTACTACTCGTTCAAGGCGCTGGAGGCCCCGACCCATGTCGATATGATCGATCTGGTCGAGGAGTCCAGGAAGCCGGAGTTCAATCTGCCTCTCTTCGGGGATCGCAGCGGCGACGCGAACTCTCCCATGATGCGGGCGGTTCGCCAGATCGAGGAGATCTTGTCGAATCCGGAGGCGCGGACCGAGGACATCGAGGACCCGCGGAAGTATTTCAATTTCGAGCTCTACATCCAGGATGCCCAGGGCAAGATCCGATCGTCCCTGACGAGTCGCGCGGGAACGGGATCCGGCGGTGAAGGGCAATTGCCCTTCTATATCGCCATCGGTGCCTCGCTGGCCGCAACCTACCAGAACCGGCGCACGGGCGAGAGCGGACTTTCCCTCGCCATCTTCGATGAGGCCTTCAACCGTCTGGATACCAAGGCCATCGGTCAGTGCTCGGAATTCATGCGGGATCTCGGACTTCAGGTCATGCTGGCCACCCCCGATGAAAAGCGGCACGTGTTCATGGAAGTGGTCGATACCGTCGTGAACGTGAACCGCTTGGGTAATCAGGTGATGATCGACACCGAATTGCTCACCGAGAAGGCCCGCGAAGCGATCGTCGCTGTCGATCCGTACCGCAAAGGCTTCGACGTGTTCAAATCCGAGTTGATCGCGGCCGAGAAGGCTGAGGGTATCCCGCGGGATCAGGCCGCTGAATGACCGACGTCCGCACAACGGATCCTGGCATAGAATTACTCGAACGACTGCTGGAGCGGAGCGAGCGCAATCCGGACCGCTCACGGCCCGCCACGGCGGCCCCGGAGTACGACCGCCTTTCGACCGCGCAGCAGGTCTCTCGATTCCACGATTTGATGGCGGCGGCCGAGCGGTTCGGTGCCGTAGAGGTGCTGTGGGGTAAGAGGGACCGAAGCCATCTCGTCGAGCGCATCCGCGTGCGGGATCCGGAATTGCTCGCCAGGCACCTCGGCCGCCCGACCGCGCCTGCGACTGCGCAACGCCTCAGGGAGGACTTGCTCCCGGTCGCCACAGCGGGAGAGCCTTGGATCGTTGGCCTGTTGGACGAGATGACGGCCAGGTGGGCCCGCGGTGAGTCCGCCTATCGCCTGACAGCCGCCCAGGCGGATTCCGCGAACGAGTTTTTTACGCTGCTGGCGTCCATCTCTCGGCAGGAAGCTAGAGGACTGGACGCGCGAACGTTCTCCCAAAAGGCGACGAACGATACTAAGGCCTTCGAACGGCAAGCTTCGCGTCTCGCAGCCGTACTCGGCGTTCGGATCGGGCAGCCGGGCGCGGCGGCGGACGTGGTATGGGCGCACATCGGGCTGGAGCGTTACAGCCACCCTGTTCACCTTAGGGGACCCGTAGCCGTGCAGGGTGCGAGCAGTCGCCTGATCGATGGCCGCGCCAAGCCGTTCGCCTCCATCCATCCGGAGATGCTCTCACAACTATCGGTGTTGGAGCGGCCGACGGCGGTGCTGACGATCGAGAACTACGCCAGTTTCAATCGGCAGGTCCGCGAGATCGATGACGGCAGCCTGGTCGTCTACACCGGCGGCTTCCCCGCGGCGGGGATCATCGAGCTTCTGGCGAAGGTCTTGACCGCTGTCCCGGCTGATGTGCCGTTCCTTCACTGGGGGGATGTGGACGCGGGCGGCGTGCGAATTTTCCGGTATCTCGAGGAAAATCTGCCCCGCGGCCCACGTCCGCACCTGATGACCAAGGATCTGGCGAAGCAGGCAGGTCAGCCGGCGGTCGCGGATCCAAGCTTGGCTTCGATCGCAAGGTCCGACAGCGCGGTCCGTGAGTTGGCGGACTGGTTGGCGTTCGGATCGGATGTGCGCCACCTGGAGCAGGAGGCGCTGGATCCGGTGACGCCATCCCATGGAATTGGCCTCGCCAAGAGCAACGCGTAGTCCGCCTTTCTGAAGGAATCGGAAGCCTGCTCGGCGTGTGGTCCGGAGAAATTGTCGATATTTCAGAGAGATGTACCGTTTTGGGATCGATGAAAAGCACGGATTGCCGGGGAAAAGGGCTGTCCGCCGATCCCAGACGCTTGCTGCGACCCGCAACCCATGGGACGATTTGCGGGATTGTACAACGCACGGACGGGGCGATGGCGGAAGAGAAGTCGGCCGGAAAGCCCGGGGGTGAAAGGCTTCAGGCAGCAGCCATAGGGCTGGACAAAAACGCGTCCCAGGTCCTGGAAACAGCCGCCAAGGAGTGGTTGGAGCGGCACCGCGCAGGCAAGAAACAATAGTCCAACCGCCAAAGTGTCGGGGGCAGAGCTGATCTGGGGTCGTGGTGTCGGACGGGGTGCAAAAATCGATCGAAAACGATCTCGACGCCCAGATCGCCGAGCTCACGGCTGCTATCTCCCGCAATCCGAGAGATCTCAAGGCTTATCGTCAGCGAGGACTTTTGAAAGCGCGCATGCGTCGGTACGACGATGCGCTGAACGATTTCAACCGTACTTTGGCGCTGGACCCCAACGACGCTCATGCCTACGGACTGAGGGCCCTGGTGTGGGCGAGGAAGGGTGATCGCGACCGCGCCCTGGTTGACTTCGATGAAGCTATTCGACTGGCGCCCCAGAACGGCGAATTGTATCGCTCCCATCGAGACCGCGTTCTTGCCGAGTCTTCACGCGCTCCCATTGAAGGTGGCGACTTCAGCATCCTGAAGAACCCCTTCGTGCTGCTTGGATTGCCACCGACGGCAGCGCCAGCATTGGTCAAGGAAGCCTATGAAGATGCGGTCGAAGATGAGGTCGACGATGTCGACGTCCTGATGCGAGCCCAGCAAACGCTCATGACACCCCGCCTCAGGATCGAAGCTGAAGTGGGGGGCTTTTTAGATGTCGATCCGCGGCTGACCTCGCAGATTGTTTCCAACATACGCGTCGGCGCTACGATCGACGAAATCAGTGAACAACTGGGCAAACTTCACTCGCTTCCGCGATCGAATGTCATCGCCCACTATGGTTCGGCTCTGCCGTTGGAAATGGCTGGTCTCTGCGAGCTCATAGCCGCGCAAGCAACTGTCACGCCCGGAGCGGTATGCGATGCGATCAACGACGTGCGAGAGGAGATCGCTCTGGGGCGCGTCGACAGGGAGCAGGTGAGCGAGGCCCTTTCGAAACTTCTCGACCGACAGACGAAGGCCGTAATCGAACGATTGGGCTTTTCGGACGGAGCTACCGATCTATTCGATCGCTTTGTTTCCAAAATCACTGCCGACGCTTACAGCCCGACGCTGTTCAGGCTTGACGTGTACGTTAGGACGTTCGCCCAGATTATCGCGCCTGAACTCTCCAAACGGAGCGAGGCCATCGAGGCGGCCTGCGAAGCAATCAAGAAGAGCCCGAAATCGCAATCATGCCGCGCCAAGCTCGACACCGCCCTACAAAGTTGGATTTCCCTTCTACGTCCGGTCCAAAGCTACGAAATCCACCGGCAGCGGGAAGATGCGACCACCCGTGAGATGTACATCAAGGTCAGGGACTTGGCGCTGTGGTTGGCCAACGAGAAAAAGGAATTCGAGAGCGCTGGAAAGGTCGTCGAGATCGCGACCGGTGTCTTCGGTCACCTTCCTCGCGCTGCGGCCCAAATGAAGGAGGAGGCCGCCCAACTCCTCGACCTACGGAACGAGCAGCTTGCGGAAGAGATTCTGACCCCGCTGCTGCAGGCATGTGAGGCGGCGAATAAGTCTCATCGGGCCATCGAATCCGAGTTGCTCCGGGCGGGTTTCGGACCCGGATCAACAGGCAGTGTGAAAGCTCTCTTCGATAAGTTCGCGACCGCGGTCGGATCGACTGCGAAACTGCCATTTTCCGACGCGCCGTGGCGCCTGGTCCGAGAGGTGGCGATCTCGCTCAACAACGACTCCTCCGCACCCCGCGCCGCTGAGAACCTGCTCCAGGGAATTCTGGACTTTGCCGACCACAAACCGCCGACCGCGGAAATGATCAAAGCGCTGCGAGAGGACCAGAGGGTCGTCCGCAAAAATCAGGTGGAGGCGGACCTTGGCAAGAGTCTCCAGGCTGAGAAATGGGGCGAGGCCGAAAAGCTTGCGGAACGGCTACTCACGCTGGAGACCGATGAGGAAAACCTGAAGAGCGCCCGTCAAATTCGCGAGACGGTGTCCGCCAAGCATAAGGCCGTGGTCCGTACTCGCTGGTTCTGGGGCATCGCGGCCGCGGGTGTTCTTATCTGGATCGTGGCGAGCAACGACAACAACAGGTCGGGGACCACGAACTACCGGCCTTCACCCCCATCGTATTCGGCTACGACGAATAGTCCGACCACGATGACCAGAAACGACGCTTTCGTTCCAGGGGATACCAGCGAGACGATGCCAGCGGTCGGATCCGGATTATCTCTGTCTCGCTCGAATATCCGATACTGCTCCTACCAGGGTATCAGATTGGAAGCCGCGAGGTCGATGATTACCACGGAATCCCAACGACAGGGTTTCAACACTGGCATCGATGACTTCAACTCGCGTTGCAGCAACTATCGATATCGGCAGAGCGATAAGAACGCCGTGGATGCAGAGCTGCCCGGAAAGCGATACGCCCTTGATGCCGAGGGTCGCGCGCTCGCCGCAACATGGCAGTCGAATTCACTTCCAAGGCCCCGGGTCAACCGATGACCGCTGGGATCGACAAAAATGCCGCATCGACAACGTCGGCGGCGACGCCGGGAAAGCGAAGGACCTGACATGGCGGAAAGCGAAGAGACCATGGCTCGGCTCGCGGTGGAGTATTGGAAACTGCTCCGTGTGCTAGAACGCGCCCTCGAAAGTGTTCCCGACGGACGGCGGGAAAGGTTCGCATCGCAGGGTCGCTACGCCGCCGATCGGCTCGACGATCTCCTCAAGGAACGGAAGATGTCTGTGCAGTCGTTCGACGGAATGGACTTCGAGATCAATCTGCCCGCGTCCCCGGTGAACGGAGACGAGTTTCCGAACCGCACCGACGTCGTGGTCGCGCGGACTATCGAACCCGCCGTCATCGCGGATATGCGCCCCATCCTGATGGGAAAAGTCTACCTGGCGAGTAAGGAGTGAGCATGTACCTCGGAATCGATCTCGGAACGTCCAACTCGGCCATCGTCGGCAACGACGGACGGGAACTCCGTCTCTACAAGACGGTGGACGGCGCCGACGTACTTCCCAGCGCCATCATGATCGACCGGCGGGGCGGCATGTTCATCGGATTGCGCGCCTACGAACAGGATGCCTTCGCTCCGGAGAACGTCGGCAAGAAATTCAAGCGGCTGATGGGGACCTCCAGCCCCATCGAGTTCAAGAGCGCCGGCCGGACGATGAGTGCCGAGGACGCGAGCGCCGAAGTGCTCAAGACGCTCCTCGCACAGGCCAAGCTGGCGATCGGAGAATTCGATCTGGAGGGAACAGTCATAACCATCCCCGCCGCGTTCAATCAGATGCAGTGTGAGGCCACCATGCGCGCCGCCGAAGCCGCAGGTATCGGTCGTGTAGGCCTCGTCCAGGAGCCCATCGCCGCTGCAATGGCCTCGATCGCCGACAGACAGAGGCGCAATTCGGCGCTGAAGGATGGGCAGTTTCTTGTCTACGATCTCGGCGGCGGGACATTCGACGTCGCCATCGTCCAAAGCGTCGGCGGGACGATTAATGTCGTCGGCCACGGTGGCATCAACATGCTCGGCGGCACCGATTTCGACCGCAGAGTGGTGAACGGTATCGTTCGTCCTTGGCTCATGGAGCAATTCGACCTGCCGGAAGATCTTCAGAAGGATCCGACCTACCAACGCGTGCTGAGGATCGCCGGGTCTTACGCAGAGAAGGCGAAAATCGAACTGTCGGCCCGACTTTCCACGCGCATCTCGGCGGACGAGAGCCAGATCTCAGCGCGGGACCGGGCCGGTAAGGAGATTTATCTGGACATCCCGTTCGACCGGCCTCAGCTCGAAGAACTGGTTTTCGACCAGGTCGAGAGGTCGATCGATGCCTGCCGAAAGCTCCTGAAGGAGAATGGTTATCAGCCTGGCGACATCGACCGCATCGTGTTCATCGGCGGCCCGACCCGCATGCCCATCGTGCGCTCGCGCGTGCCGGAGCAACTCGGCATTCAGGGGGATTTGGATTCGGATCCGATGACTTCCGTTGCCTTCGGGGCCGCAATTTTTGCCGAAAGCCGCGATTGGTCTGGCGCAGCGGTGACGGCCAAGCCGACGCGGGCGACGGTCAGCGCCGGCGGAGCGATCAAGATTGAATACGGGTATCCGGAGCGCACTTCGGATGCACGGATCCGGATCCGGATCCGGCCGCAGCCGGAGGCTCAGGGGAAGGGCTATCGTCTTCAGATCGACAGCGACATGGGATGGACCAGCGGGCAACTTCCGCTCGACGACACCAACTCTGTCAACGACGTTCCAGTCGGACGCCGGGGGGACAACCACTATCGCGTCATGGTCTTCGACCAGTCGGGGAATGCTATCCCGGATGCGGAAACCAGAATCGTGGTGAAGCGCACCGACGCCTCGTCCGCAGGGACCCCCATTACCCACACGATCGCAGTGACAGTCGTCGCGAACGAAGGGGGGATTTCGAAGAACGTTCTGAACGCGCTTGTAGAGAAAGGGCAGTCGATCCCGGCGAACGGAATCGAAAACTATCGGGCGGCGAAAGATCTGAAGGGCGGGGACGCTGACGGTCTCGATGTCGAGGTCTACCAGATGGAGCCTGGCGTAACCGACCCGGCCCTTAACCTGCACGTAGGCAGCTTCCGGCTGGAAGGCGCTGAACTCGATCAGGGAGACATTATCCGCCGCGGTGATCTCATCCGGATCCACTGGAATTTGGACGAGAACGGAATACTGAACTGCGCCCTTGAGGTCCCGTCCATCGGCCGCAAGTTCGACACCGGCAAGATGTTCACGGTCCAGGGGGCCAAGAAGAACTTCGAAGGACAGGAGGGCGAGGACTTGGCCAATTCGGTCCTCGACACGACCACGAATGAGCTCGAGGAGTTGCAACGCACCATAGGCACGAGAAGCAGCGCTGAAGCAGACGAACTGAATCGTCGCCTGGAGGAACAACGTGCGAACCTGAAAACTTCATTCGAGGCCGACACTCGCCGCTCTATCGTTGAAGAGGGCCGCGCCATTCGGCAGGAAATTTCGCGCATCAAGAACCGTCCCGAAAACGTCGGATCGGTCCTTACCGCAGAAGTCGACGGGCTCGTGCAAGCTTACAACGCCACCGTTAGAGCCCACGCGCCTCGGTCTACGAACGACCGCTTTGATGCCTTGCTTGAGCAGGTGCATGAAGCACTGCAGCACGGCCGGCCGGACGATGCCCGCAGATCGTATTCGGAAATGATCGCCATTTTCCTGGATGGCGCCAAGGAGCAACCCGGCTTCCACGTCGACATGTTCCTTTCGTTCACGCGTGAGCGTCATCTCGCCACAGACAAGGCGCTTCACGACCGTCTCATCGCGGAGGGAGAAGCTTGTATTGATCGGAACGACCTGAGCGGTCTGCGCAGGGTGATTGGTCAAATCCTGGATAATCAGTATCCGACCAGCGCCAAGAAAGCGGCCAGCGCAGCGCTTGCCGGCCTGATGAAGTAAGATGACCGCCTTCCCTTGGTTTCCGATAGGCCATCAGATCGCTTGCGGGACCGTCGGTCGCCTCAGGGCAGAGGGCGCCGGCTATCAGGTGCTGCATGACCAGTCGAGCGAACGGTTGATGCTGGTCATCGCCAGCGACAGCACGGCCGGC
The DNA here is from genome assembly GCF_008123965.1 of Bradyrhizobium hipponense. Taxonomy (GTDB): domain Bacteria; phylum Pseudomonadota; class Alphaproteobacteria; order Rhizobiales; family Xanthobacteraceae; genus Bradyrhizobium; species Bradyrhizobium hipponense. The sequence goes on from NZ_VSTH01000178.1 coordinate 23,890, forward strand.
AAGGGCGCCGCGGCATCCACTGTCGCGACGAAGTTCGAAGGGGTCGACTTCAGCGGCCGGTCGTTCTTGGCTATATCGATGTCGAAGGCCGAGGAGCCAGTTCCGATGCTGCAATGGCCGAAGCGGTTCGGCTTGCCGACGTCGCCGGACATTAAAGCGATGGGCAAGGCTATCTCGGATTTGCGCCAACGAGATCCTCAGGCGGAAGTGGGAAGCGCATTGTTCGTGACGTCGATCGAGGTCTGTCTGCCGGTGAAAGACTCGGATCGCCCGGAAGACCTGAAGAGGCTTGCTGCACAGATCCTAGTTGGCTCGGGGCAGATTCCGTCTTTGGACATCGGGTCCGTTCGAGGGCTGAATCCGTGGGTGTCCGCGCAGGACATCGAGTTCTTCCTGGAGGCACTGGGCATTTCCGAGGTTCTGGAACCTCCGGCCCCTGAAGACTTTTCCTTGCCAGGCCGACCGGCTCTCGAGGCCTTCTTCCGCGAATACGTGATCGAGCCGAGTGCGGACCCTGCGAGATACGATGCCCTTCGAGTCCAACTTCCGAACGGCATTCTGCTCTATGGCCCGCCGGGATCCGGGAAAACTCACGCGGTCGATACTCTTGTTGCCGCCCTTCGACGGCCCGTTTTCAGGCTGGATCTTGGAGAGATCGGTAGTCCGTTCATCCATCAGACCACGGTGGCGATGCGAAAGGCCTTCGAGCAGGCCAAGCGAAGCGCACCATCGCTTCTGATTCTGGAGGAGATCGACGCCGTGGCGCCGGCACGCGGGCCGATGTCCCACGATCATAAGGTCGAGGAATTGACCGAAATCCTCAGAATGATCGAGTCCGCGGCGAAGAACGGCGTCCTGGTCCTCGGGACGACCAATCGCCGGGAAGCTCTCGACCCTGCGGTGTTGCGGAAAGGCCGGTTCGATCAATCAGTGCATGTGGACTATCCTACGAAGGAAGAAGTCGAACTGGCGCTTCGGGGAATGCTGAAAGATCGGCCGCATGATCTCCCAGATCTCTCCAAGGAGAGCCAATTCCTCGCCGGTCATCCGATGAGCGATGTAGCATGGGTTGTGAACGAGGCGGCGAGACTTGCTGCTCGGTCGAAGCGCGATATGATCGAGAATGACGACCTTGAGCACGCTTTGGCGCGATTAGGCTCGTCTTCGTAAGCTCTCACGATTTCAGGCGGGAGAGCTTCGTCTGAAGATTCGCTTGGTCTAACGTCCTCTTGTCGCTGCCTATTTTCTATCGCAGAATTGTGGCGTGGGAGAGGGCTGCCTATGGTCGTGGTGTTCGGGGATAACCTGCGTCGGAAGCGCTTGGCCGTCGCAACTTATGTTATCGCGGCGGTCTGCGCTGCTGCTACGTTTCTCGGCTTAGCACCGGACGCGGGCGCAGAAATTGTTAGGGTGTTCGGGTTCGTACCACTTGACTTCAGCCAGCATCCCATTGTGTCGCTGTATACGCTTTTCACCGCCGAGTTTGTCCACTCGGGGTTGGAGCATCTAGTTGGCAACTTGATCTTTCTAATTGCCTTTGGTCGCTCGATCGAGAACCTCGTGGGATATACTGTATTCGCGGTAGCATTCGTCGGACTTGGGGCGCTGGCGTTTCTAGGCTCATGGCTGATCGGCCCAGCCTCGCACATCCCGATTGTCGGAGCATCAGGCGCGCTATCGTTGCTGATGGGGGCCTATACAATCATATTCCCCAAGGCCAAGTTGAGAATCGTTCCTTTCCTGCGCGTACTATATCTGCGTGCGTGGCAGTTCTCAGCCGCGTGGATAGCTCTCCAGATATGGGTCGCGGTAGCAGTCGGTGAACTGACGAGTCGTGTTGCCTATGCCACGCACATAGCCGGTTTCGTCATAGGCTTGGTTGCGGGTGTGGCGTGGAAGGAATTCGCTCTCGACACAGACCGGCTCATTGCAGAACTGACCGAAGAGGTTTCGTTATGAAATACATCATCCTAGTGATTGCGATGGCGATCACCTGCATTTTGGCCGCGGTCGCCAACGTCCTCATCACCAGGATGATTGGTCTCAACCTATTCACGTACAAGCTGTGGTTCATCATCCCTGCCGGCGCGATCTGCGTAGGGATGCTCGGAGCGAGCGGTGCAATTCTCGCAGCGCGCTATTTTAACATACAGCCAACAATCGTCGACGCCATCCTCATGGTGCTTGTTGCGGCTGCAACTATGGTCCTCATCTACTATCTCGACTACGCGACATTTGTTCTCGAGGATGACCGCAGAGTCGCCGACCTCATAGACTTCGGCAGCTATGTCGATCTGGTTTTGACGAAGGCACACATGCGCGTCGGCCGAGGCGCTGGCATTGACTCTGGAGAAGTCGGCCAGATGGGTTATGCGCTTGCCGGCATCGAGTTTGTCGGGTTCCTGATCGGCGGGGCGGCCACGTTTCTTTTCATCAAGGGTCTGTGGCGTTGCGCCGAATGCGGCTCGTATCTGCGGAAGCTAAAGACCAAACAAACGAAGGAACTGACGTTCGACGAGGCGAGCAAGGTTATAGAGATGTTCAAGACAGGCGATCTTGGTGCGGTTCAGGGAGTGATGGCTTGGGCTCCGCCAGTGCGGATGCTTGACCGCAAGGGGCAGAAGGCCCTGGTCTCGTTTGACTTACTGGGGTGTTCGAAGTGCAAGACGGAGGTGATTTCTGCCAGCGTGAAAGCCTTCAATGGGAAAGAATGGCAGGACGTACCGACGCTGACGACGCGGCGCAATCTATCCAGCGACCTCTCTTTGCGCGATCAGTTCGCCTAGTGAGGGTCGGAAAAGAGAGAAAGGACCCCCTCGGTTTTTTCGCGCTCAAAAATCGGGGAAAAAATCGAGGCGAAATTCGTTAGGCGTGTCAGCGGGATAGAAAATCGAGTCGTTCTTAAAACGAAATCGAGTCGCTCTAAAAGCCCAAATCGAGTCGTTCTAAAAGTGTCCGCACAAAAGCGTCCGCATACGCTGGCCGGGCGGAACTCGAACCTACATGGATACACTTATGACCGGGCTGCTCTGACCATTGACCTTCATGTGCTGAAGGAGACAGGTTTCACCCGCATCGGGAGCCAGACCGGTCGGCAACAACGTTGCAGAGCTTGCTCAAAGTTGGCCGGAATACAAATTCATGAATTACCGGCAAACTCCATCTCATCTTTTCTTTCGCCGCTCCAACCACTCCCGAGCTGCTTCCTCCATAACAGACCAGGCGGCGCGATCTTCCGCTATAGCAGCCGTCTTAATTGCCCTGATGATCTCCGGGTCCATCATCGTGAGGAATTGGCGGCGATCTCCTACGGGCGATCTACGTCCTCGCTTCGCCGATTTCTTCTTCTCGATCATCCGAGGTTCGCGCCTGCCAGTTTAATCGCAGCAAGGTCCCACGCCTAACACATCGCCACAACTGCACCCACTGCTCCGACCAGCTGCCGAAGGCTCGCGCGCTAAACTAGATCTCGCGTGACCTGTAATGATTTGAATCTATTGCAATATTTCATTATCTTGCCAGCAGCTATATATTTATATAGTTATATAAGACATGAGTTTCGTAGGAGACTGCAGATGGGAGATTGGCGAATCGCTCTGATCGAGGCTCATCCACAAGTATTCCATGCGTTACCCGGCAAAGCCGCGGTGTCCCGCGCCTACCCACGATGCGGGGATGGATGGCGTGGTCTCCTAGAGCGTGCCTGCGCGAGGATCGAGAGCGCAATTGTGGGAGGAGACACGTTTGTAGCGAGGCAAATTAGTCAGAGGCTCGGGACCCTGCGCTTCTATTGGAGTGGTAAGCTGGGGACCTCATCACAATCCCTGATCGTCGATGCGGTTAGCCGGGCCGAGGCATGTTCGCATTGCACGTGTGAGGAATGCGGTGCGCCCGGGCGCCTTTATCGAACCGGCAGAACGTTGATGAATCGGTGCATCGTACACGCCATTGGGGTCTTGGTATCGATTGAGCCTGGCTTTGAAAACGTTCACCTCGTTCAGAAGATAGTTGATGGTCGCGCGTCTATTGTCGCTTGTCGCTACGACAGAGCGATCGATGCATTCATTGAAATTGCGTGGGTAAGCAACAAAGACGAGGTGCCTGGACCGCATCTTGAGGACGTCATGGGCCCAAGAAGTGGAAGCGATTGGCTCAGATGCACGAGCCAAGGTGCTCGGCTGCGAGCTTTCCAGCGTCGCAACTACTGCCGCGGCAGAAGGCAGCGCTACGACTGCCTGGGCTGACCCTTAACTAGGCTATTCTTCAGTGCACTAGAGAAGAGACATGTCCGAAAACAGCCAAGCTGCAAGTCCGCCCGAGCATTTCACTTCGGCCAAGACAACTGCGGCGATTCCAATTCGACACCCAGCAATCAGGGATGCCCTAATCCAATTCTCGCTCGACGCGGCAGTTCGTTCGATCGAATACATAGAGTCTGCTACTGTTGGCTCGGAAGTAGTCGATGTAGACGCAATCGTGGTGCAGGGCGAGGGTGGCCGCTCTCTTCTCGACATCATTCCCGCTCGACCGCTCAGAGATCTCGAAGAAGAGGGGTTGGCATTGATGGCTCTTGGGGAACTCAATATTCCGACGCGGGCCTTAACATCCGAGGACCTCCGGCGAGAGCCCCGCTTCAGCAACTCGCGACTGGTTTGGTTATATAATCGACATCACGTGCCGCTCGACCTGCGCTTGGGTATATTGAAGCTGCTTTCCGAACAACCTTCGATGAAGTTGGGTGATCTCCTTCAAGGCATCAAAGAAACTGGCTCCCGCGGTAGCCGAGCCGTCATGTCCTTGGCGTGTGCCGATCTTATTTCGTTGGACTTGGAATCGCAGCCTCTCGGTCCGAACACTATGGTGACGCTGCGCACGCCTTACCAGCGCAGCTGATCCCACCAAAATTGCTGACACCCATGCGATGCCGTCGCTCTCTGGCTGCGCTAGTGGGCCGCGCCATGAATGCTAGGGACTGGCGCGGTTCGCTTACAATCAAGCGAGCCGCAAAGGATTTGTGCAGCGATCACCCGCGACCCGAGCGCGCAGGCGCTGTCTTGAAGGATTGGCCACAGGCGGCATCCAGTTTGGGGGGCGCTCTTCGCAAGTCCCATCGAGTCAAGTGAAGGACTGATGTTGAACGAACGTAGCATTTTTCGCTCCGCAATCGCGCCGCCCCCGGAAATGTACGCGAGAGGCCGTTTGCCGTGCGCGATTGAGTGCAATCGAATCCTTCGAGAGCCTTCAAGGATTAGACTGCACGCAATAATTGAATCCTTGATAAAAATCGGTAAATTAGAACGCAGTATGTCGCGGCAAGGATTAGAATAAAGCAAGCAATTACAAGATGTTATATCGTAATAGCTGACGTATATTGGTCCATTATTGACTCGACGTATGCGTGCAATGACGGATAGAATGATTGTCGAAGGCTCAAGCGGGGAGCTGGAGGCCGATTTGACGAACTTCTTCGGGAGTCTCGTCATGATGGGATCCGCCCTGGTTTGTCGAACATCGAGTAGGCGAGGAGACAAGACGATGGGACCAGACCGTAGGGCGACGGAGCTTCAGGACGATACCAGCACGCGTCTGCTTGTGTTGAGCGCGGGCCGCATCGAAACCATCTTTCGTATCATCGAGCAGGCCGCACTTCATGCAATCGAAGGAAATAGCTTCAAAGTCCATCACGAGCATCTAGTAAGGGCAATTGATGAGTTTGAGACTAGAGAGAGGCGAACCTCGATCCATGGGGGCCCATTAAAGAGGCAGGCTGAAATGAAGTTTGCCGCGCAGCTTTATCCCGGAGGCGTGCCATGCGATCAAAAGGATCCTCTTCGTGCCAGTATAGAGAATATAGACCGAAGGCCGAAATTGCGGTGAGCGTGGAGCGGGCCTTCGAGGCACTTGCCCGAATTCATCCTCGTTCCACCACCGAAAGCGCGGTCATATCCGTGGCAGCCCTGGAGATGCTTTTCCAAGATTGGCTCTTCATCATTTATGGCGAGCTCAGCCAGGGCATGAGCGTTGGTCGCAAGTCTTGAACGGGGCTTCGGCCCAACTAGGAGAGGAAGCTTCTGGCGAAAAGGTTGTCCTATGCCGAACCAGGAGGTGTTTCGATGCAGGCAGACGAGGCCAGCGACCACGACGCATTCACCTTCGATAGTGTGCGGATAGATTTCTGGCTGGAAGACCGAACGCGTCCATTCTTTCTGGACGTGATTGTCGCTCCTGACTGCACCATCACCTGTTCCAGATTTCGCCACGAAGGAGAAGCGATAACAGAGAGTCTTTGGAGATGTTGCATGAGCGCTAAGGAAGAGTGGTCCCAGCGATCCAGTAACCACCAAGTTCCCTTCCTAGGTGCAGGTTTGAAATCGATCGACGACATGGCTCTGCGCTGCATCAGTGCGCGCAGTCGCCGATCATACTTTGAGAAAAGGCGGGCAATGTCGTTGCGGCGAGGGAGTCGCTTCGCCGCAAGAGGTCTTTACTGATACGCACGCGGAAGACGGCATGACTATCATGGCACGCTAAGGAGGTCATGGCCTGGCGGCTTTGGGTGAGCTTGGAGGATGTCGCATGAACAAGCCAAAGGACAATACGCGCCTCCACTCTGAGCTAAATCCAATCCGTAATTCGGTGCTAGGCGCTTATGAAGAAGCTACGAGCGGCTTGCTGGCTCGTCTCGCGCACCAATCCCCACCCGCACCCCTTCCC
>NZ_VSTH01000179.1 GCF_008123965.1 Bradyrhizobium hipponense
GTAACCGGCATGAGGGCCCCACCTCGCCGTCGCGAGGTTCGCCTGCGATACAGCCTGGCATGAGCTGATCGGTGGAGGTGCAACGATGGCAAATGCCATGCTTGATGCCAGGCAGGAAGGCGACTCGTATCGTCGCATTGAGGTGATCACCGGGCACCGCGGGCGCCGACGATGGACGGGCGAGGAGAAGGCCCGGATCGTGGCGGAGAGCTTTGAGGCTGATGTCAACATTTCCGAGGTGGCGCGCCGCAACGGCGTTGCCCGCGGGCTGCTCACGGTGTGGCGACGCCAGGTTGCGGCGGCGGTGGCCGGCAAGGCGCCGAGCTTCGTGCCGATCCACGTCGAGGCGGAGAGCGGAGGCGAGACAGCTGGCGAGCCCGCGCGTGTTTCGTCGGTACAGACGAGGTCGTTGGAGATCGCTGCGCCGGTCACCAAGCTCTCCGGGGTCATCGAGATCGAGATGAGCGGGGCGCGCATTCGGGTCGAGCCGGGAGTGGAGCTGGCGACGCTTTCGACGGTGCTGGCGGCGCTCCGAGGCGACCGGTGATTGCGTTACGATCCGACCTCAAGGTGGTGTTAGCGACACAGCCGGTCGATTTCCGCAAGTCGGTGCACACGCTGTCGGCGTTGGTGAGCGAAGCGCTGCATGCGAACCCGTATTGCGGCGACGTCTTCGTGTTCCGCAGCAAGCGCATGGACAGAGTGAAGCTTCTGGCGTGGGACGGCAGCGGCATGGTCCTGGTGACGAAGTGGTTGCACGAGGGACGCTTCACCTGGCCGCCGATCCGCGACGGCGTGGTGCATCTGAGCGCGACGCAGCTCGCGATGCTGATCGACGGGCTTGAGTGGACGCGCGTCTCACCCAAGCCTGTGAAGCAGCCGGCCGTTGTCGGCTGAGAGGTGGGGATTTCGCTGGAGCCTGTGGCGCGCGGATGTATCGTCTGGTTATGGCGATTCGCCCCGACGCTCTCCCGACCGATCCGTCAGCTCTGACCGAGATGGTGCTCGCGCTTGACGCCGAGAACGAGAAGCTGCGTGTGGCGATGCAGACGCTCAAGGAGATGATCTTCGGGAAGCGCTCGGAGCGACTTGCGGTGCTCGTGGACGAGCAACTCGCGCTTGAGCTGGGCGATCTCGAGACCGACGCCACGTTGCCTGTGCAGGCCAACGACGATGCGCCTGCGGCGAAGCCGCCCGGCAAGGTGCGCAAGAAGGCCCGCCGCAACATCGGCGCACTCCCAAAGCACCTGCCGCGCTGCGAGCAGGTGCTGGAGCCGGAGGCGACGGCCTGCGCGTGCTGCCAGGGTCGGCTCCACAAGATCGGCGAGGACGTCAGCGAGGTGCTGGACATCATCCCCGCGATCCTGCGGGTGCTGCGCACGATCCGTCCCAAATATGGGTGCCGCAGCTGCACCGATGGTGTGGTCCAAGCGAAGGTGCCGCCGCGCCTGATCGAGAGCGGCATGGCTTCGACCGCACTCGTGAGCCACGTGGTGGTCTCGAAGTTCGCCTGGTATCTGCCGCTGTACCGACAGGTGCAAATTCTGGCCGGCCAGGGTGTCCATCTCGACCGTGCGACGCTGGCCGGCTGGGTGAAGCGTGCGGCCTGGTGGCTCAGGAGCCTCTATGAGCTTCAGCTGCGCACGATTCAGGCCTCGCCGCGCCTGTTCTGCGATGAGACGCCAATGCCGGTGCTCGATCCCGGACGACATCGCACCCGCATCTGCCAGTTCTGGGCACATGCCATGGATGACCGGCCATGGGGCGGCCCCTCGCCGCCGGCGGTTGCCTACGTGTTCGCCAACGGCCGCGGCACCGAGGAGATCGCCGGACAACTGAAGCGCTTTTCCGGCATTCTGCAGGTGGATGGTTATGCTGCCTACAAGGCGCTCGCCCGCGATCATGGCGGCGCGATCCAGCTCGCTTTTTGTCTCGCCCATGCTCGACGCAAATTCGTCGAGGTGTTCAAAACGACCCAGTCGCCGTTCGCGCGCGAGGTGATCGAACGCCTGCAGGCGGTCTATGCCATCGAGGCGGAGATCCGCGGCAGCACTGCCGAGCAGCGGCTGGCCGTCCGCTGCACCAGGAGCGCATCGTTGATGGCGGCGCTCAAGGCGCGACTGACCGCGATTGTCGACCAGCTCTTCTCCCAGTCGAAGCTGGCGGAGGCCATCAACTACGCGCTCAATCACTGGAACGGGCTGACGCTGTTCCTCCGCGACGGCCGCGTCGAGGTCGACAGCAATACGGTCGAGCGTTCAATGCGCCCGATTGCCATGGGAAGACGCAACTCGTTATTCAGCGGCAGCGAGGGCGGCGCCGAGAGCTGGGCAATCTTGGCGTCGATCGTGAACACGGCAAAGCTCCATGAGCTCGATCCGCAGGCCTACCTCGCCGACGTGCTGGAGCGCATCGTGTCCGGGCGAACCAAGAGCCATCAGCTGCACGAACTGCTCGCCTGGAACTGGAGGGCGGCGCACCAGCACACCGCACAGGCCGCCGCATGAGCCCGCGTCGTCACAAGGCTTCGTCGTCGATGGCGGCCGCCGCGATGCCCCTTGCGGAGCTCGATCGGTGGCTGCAGGCTCGCGTCGATCGGCTTCCTGCCGCCACCAGCATCCCCATGCTCGATGGTTATGTCGCCGCGATCGTGGCCGGACCGGTGTCGATGAGTCCGCTCGACTGGATCTGTCCGCTGCTCGCCATCGATGCCGATGCTTTCAACCACGGCGACACCCCGGAGTTCGCGGCGCTCTCCGCCGTCGCGCTGCGCCATAACGACATCAGCAACGTCCTTACGACCGCGCCCGACCAGTTCGAGCCGATGCACCGGCGCAAACCCAATGGCGACGTCGATCCGCGACCCTGGTGTCAGGGATTCTACGCCGCGATGCGGCTCAGGCTGCCGGCCTGGGCGCCGTTGCTGGACGGCGGCAACGTCAATCACGGCCTGGTTCTGCCCATCCTGCTGCACTGTCGCGACGATCAGGGCCATCCGCTGCTCGGACTGCCACCAAGGGACCCCGAGACCGGGCACTTTCTCCGTAACGCCGATATTCCAGCAGCTGTCGAGGCCACGCGCCAATACTGGATGCCGATCCGCTACGCACGCGCCCCCTGATCGCCGCAGACGTGGGAGCTCATACCGGTTAC
>NZ_VSTH01000018.1 GCF_008123965.1 Bradyrhizobium hipponense
GGGAGAGTAGGGAGAGTAGGTGGTGGATGCCGTGCCGTTCGGCACGGAAGGGAGTAGATAATATACGCGGACCGCCAGCCCTCAACCAGCCGATTCGTCCCTATTCTTGATCTTGGGAGGGAGCGTTGTTCTCGAACTTGGACACTGCATCGTAGCTCTGTGAGCGGGTTTGGCTTTCGAAGATTTCCCTTACATATCGGTCGACCGACAGGACCACGAATGTGTCGCGCGGCGATCAACCTTTCGGGCGGGCTTAATCTTGGGGGCGCGCGGTAGCGGCCAAGCACAAGGCACTCGAAGCCTTCCAACTAGAGCGACGATTGCGTGATCTCGAGCCAAACCTCATCCTTTTTGAAACTTCCCCAGGTCAGCTGGAAAAAGAGAATGGCCCTGCCCGCGTTGGTGCGGACGAAGGCGCTGCAGTTTCTGAACTCAGCGTGCGGGTCGCCGGATGTTGCGGGTGCCCGGACCGCGAAGTCCGCGACCTCATCGACCTGGAGCAGCTTAACGCCTTGCTGCCCGGCAATCGACTCGTTGACCACTTTCGTGAGCAGGTCTCGCGTGAAGGGGCTCTCGCATTGAGGCATATAGCCCGGTTTGAATTGAACTCCGCCGCGGATGAACGTGTAGCCGGCGAAGAGCACCAGAGCCAGAGCGGCGGCGATGGCCCCTCTAACCAGGCCTGTCTTTAGAGTTCCGGTGAGGTCGATAGAATGTCCTGCCAGCCTCTTCGAGATGGCTTCCTTGATATACAAAAAGACAGCCGTGAAATCCATGTGTGCGCACCCCAGTCTTTCGACACACTATTCGAGCTGACACCGTCTAAGTTGCGAGTGAGCTCGGCAGTGCGAGTGTGGCGGATGCTCGCGGGTCCGGTTGGTCGAACGACTGGGTGGTTATGCGATGCTGTGCTGGGTGATTGCTGAATTCGGCGCCATGCAAGTGGACCTCTCGGGATTGAGAGGTCCAGAGCGATCGTTCGAACCTTGGTGAACGCTTGAGGGGGCTGTTCCTTGACCGAAGGGCAAGGCTTCGCCTGCAGCGGCGAAGCCTTCTTACCTGATGATTCCGAACCCCGGAGCCACGCCGTCGGTAAGCTGTTTGACTGAACACAACCCTGTGACGGGGAGGCCGGGGTCAGGCGGTCGGCCTTTATGCGCTGCTTCAATTCTGACGCGGATGGAGAACCCCGCACAATCAATCTGCGAAATCGTCATCTGTGGGTCGGGGTATCCCGGAGCCCACTCCTGCTGCAAAAAATCTGCGCTTATGCCGATGCCGCTCGGCAAGGTGACCGGCTACCCCTGAGTCGTCTGGCTAACGTCAAGGACCGGTGCCCGTAGGGGGCTGGCTATGAACCTTCCTGCGCGGATCAGCTCGCAGCAAGCTCAGACGATGGTTCATAGCGTTTTCGCCGCGGCGGAGGCGTAGAGCGACTGCCGAACGTTGGCAGTTCAGCCCAAAAAGGTGCGACTACGCCCAGAGGCGCTGGGGTACCAAGTGGCCCAGCGCCTCGACCATGCGCACGCAACCTTCGCAGGCCATCAGTTCATGAGCGCGACTATGCGACGACTTTGCCTCTGACCCGCGCGTCTTCGGCATACGCGGACAACGGCTTCTCAGGAACGAAATGAGCATCCCGTTCGACGGGCAGCCCAAGGGGGCCGCGGAGCTCGGTCAGTTCGGCGAGCGAAACGTATCCGAGCTCCGGGAAGCCAAGACCCAGGTCGCAAAGCCCGAAGAGGCGATCGGGGTCGTCTGGATCGACTTCAGTGATGAGCCACGTTGCCTGCGCGTCTGGCGTGAACAATTTCACCACCGGTACGTGATCGCCGCCGTTGACTGCGTTGACCAGAAGTTGGACGCGGTCTGCCACCGTGAGGAGATCGATGTTGGACATCACGCCGCTCCTCACTTGTTTGCGTTTGATGAAGAACCACTCGTCTTTGAACGGCGACGCTGACGGCTGGCTGGTACCTTGGCGATTTGATCCGCGTCGGCGGTGTTGATGTTCAGGCACGCTGTGTCCGGAAATTCGTCTAAGGCAAGGCGATAGACCCGCTCGAAATCGCAATATCGAGCCCAGAGCTTCCTCGCCATCTCTGAGGCATCGGTCGTGGCCAGTGCCTTGATTACCTCTTCCAGATCAAGCGACTGAAAGCCGACGTGATCTGCGCGCCCCTCTTCTGCGTCCCGCAGTTCGCTTCGATACACACGAAAGGCAGCGTTCGCGCGGCGATTGAGTTTCGGAGCTATTGTGATGAACAGGGCTCTGGATGTGTTGCCGTGGTTGACGGCGAGTTGCGCGATCATATGTTCGCGCCAAAGCTGTTCAAGGGCGAGGGACCTCAGCAACTGGCTATCTGGATCCTTGAAGAGACCGACCTGTCTCGATGCGTCGTCGTAACGGGGCCGCAGCCGCGCTGCAGGACCAGTCATGTCCTCCGAATATTTCACCTCGACGAAGATTGTGGCCACTTCGCCGTCAGGGGTGATGATGGACATGGCGACGTCGACGGCCGTCCCATCCGACAGAAACCGGTCATCGTGGCGGCCGGGCGAATGCTCAAACCGGATGCTTTCAACGGTGTTGACGAAGTCAGGGAGAAGGGCGCGGAACACGGCCGTTGCGAGGCGAAGGTCGATGACCATTGGGCCAAACAGATTGAAGACCAAGGGCATTGAGCTTAGTGCATTTCTGAAGAGACGGTCCTCATCGATCATCGCTCCTTCCTCGCGCATGATCAGTTCGTGGCGGACGAGGCCATGAATTGCCGGCGAGAGGAAATTTTTGCCGGCTTCCGCCGCTTCGGCGCTCAGACAGGAGCCGATGTCCATGGTAACTGCGTCTTCCCCCGTTCCTTGGACATGAATGCCGGTCGGAATTCCGTGATCCGTTAGCCAAAGGTACTGCAGGAAGCGGGCGGCGCGGCGGAAGCGCGTATCGATCTCGAAATGAACGTTATGGCGCCGGACGATGTTTTCGGGAATGAGCGGAACGCGAGAGAGGGGCGTGATGTCGGCGAGAGCTGTAGGTTGCATGCAGAACCTCATGGTGGCTAATGCCAAAGAGATTCAGAACTCGGGTGGGAAAGTTGAGGGATGCAGTAATGTTAAGCATCAACTCGCCGGCAGTCGCGGAAGCGCATTTCTGGTCAGAGATCAGGAAGGGTTTAGATACTCGTGCATTCGGCGTGGGTGGGCCTGCCGGGAGGGTAGAACTAGGGCCAGGCACACATACCTGCACTGGTAGGAGGGGTATTAAAAATATAGCTGCTTCACTGCCGCCCAAGCCAGTCAGAGCAACTCTAGTCTGGAACTACTGGGGGCGCTTACACGTCTCCGGGCTGTTCAAGAGCGCGACATCCAAGCACTTGATGAAGGGCGCAAGGAGACTAGCCTCCAGGTGCGACAAGTTGCCGCAAAGTCGGTTATTTTCACTTTGGCCCGCAATTTCTTCGGCCCTCATCTGAATAGAGCAGGGCAGAGATCGGTACTGTCCGACTCACTATAGGGAAGGCAAGCGTGCTGGAGCCTCTGCGTTAACAGAGGAGCCAGTTTATGACCGATCTACTTAGACGCCCCCTTATCCCGACCGTTTTTGGGCCGGAAGCCTCGTACGAGCTGCTCGGCATTATCTCCGCCATACGAAACCGTTTCATCCGAAATGGACGGTCCCTAATTCTTTCAGGAGGGGATGGCGCATTCGCGGTCCAAATTGCCGAGCACCTCTCAAATGCAACGGTGATTCATCCGGACGATGGCGTCATCTCACGAGCAAAGGCGAAGCCTTTGAGCTCGGCCGGTACGATTCATCGCTACTTTGCAGAGACAACGGAGCGGCCGCTTCACTTAATGCAGCTTCCCGTTCGTCCGGCGATCCAATACCGACATGCCCCTCTCGAAAGAACTGGTCTACAAGCCGAGAACTTCGACTTTATTCTTGTCGAACAAGCTCATTACGCAGAGCGCTCCGGAGTTATGGCTGAAGTTCAGCGGTTGGTCGTCAAAGGCGGGGTCGTAGTTAGATTGAGCTATCTCTGGGGCCAACTAGTGCCGCGGGCGAAGCCGGCAATTGACCGGACAGTCTGCGCGGACATCAATGAAGTCTTCGGCTGGTTCTCGACCAGCCTCCTGGCACCACTGCTGTCCCAAGCCGAGCGCGACGTCTTGCAGTCTCTTGAGGACGACCGAAACTTGGATGGCTGGGAGCCAGATTTCCGCCGGCGGGCCATCATGCGGGCGACGTGGACGCTTCCTGAACTAGTTCAACACATGAAGCGATGGCCAGTGATCCAACGAATCGAGAGGACTCCGTCGCTGCACCTAATCTCGCTGCAAAACTTTATCGGGGCTGTCCATAAACGTTGGGGGTCTGCAAAGCTTAAGCGCGTGATCAACTGGCCGGTCGTCGTTGAGGTTGGGGTTACCGGCGATGAGCCTGTGGGTTCCGAGCCGACATGCCGGGCCATTCCTTGCTGAAACCCCACGAGCGGTCTGTCCGGGGGCCCAAAACCCTCGTTTTGGAAGCTCAAAACGAGGGTTTTGGAAGCGAACGACAGGGCCTCTGAAAAAACAACACTGGGATCAATCTCTTAGCGGGTGCGTAAGCCCGCGTTTTCTACTGGCAAGCAAAATTTGGGAGAACGAGATGCTGAACGACGAGATCATTGCGAACCTGCGCTCGCTCGAGCCCGCAGACCTCGCGCGTACCTTGCGCGAATGGGGCTTCGTTTATGAGGGAGATCCGCAGCTAGATGAATTTCTGGCTCGTGCGCGGGTCGGAAACCATGAAGATGGGAAGATAATCGAGGGGATCATAGGGCGGCGAAAACGCCAGCCTGGGGAGGCTTACAAGGACTTCCGCGTTCGCAGCCGCTTGAACTGGTTAGCGGAGAGGAAACCAGAGTGGTTTGCGCCAACCGCACAGAACGAAGAGCCGCCCGAAGAAGAACATAGTGCGCCATTGCAGTCGCATGGTCAGGAGAATGCTGATCAAGCATCGGTGAGCAAGCAAGGACTAGCAGTGTCAGCCATGCCTGATCCCGGGCTGGCAGCATATCTGTTTGAGCACGGTCGCGAGCTTTGGTCACATCTTGTGGGACCACTGCCGTTCAAGCCGCCGCCCGGTTATCGTCCACGGCGGCCGATGGTGAATCCATTCTGGCCGGCGCCTCCGAAGATGAAGGGATCGGCGCTGACTGGCAAAGACGTACGTAGAGTTTACAACGCGATTGCATATGCCATGTGGCAGGGAGTGATACTGAATACTCACCTCATCATCGTCTGGTCCATGATGAACTTGAGTGAGGAGAGCGGTGTTGAGACCCTCGGCGCATACCTGCACGAAGCAGGCAAATGGCTGCGCTCCGAAGGTGCTCCCCGCGGAAAGAAGTCGGCTAGATCTGTTCGGACCAAGACGGACCTGCGTTACGTCTACGTGCACGAAAAGATCGCTCAGCGCGGGTTTCATAGTCACATTCTAATTCACTTGCCGCCGGCTTTGAAAAAGGAGTTCGAGGCCTGGTCGCGATCTGCGCTGTCTCGTCTGACCGGACGAAATTACGATCGAAATGCTTTCCGGGTGATCCTTGGCTATGGACGCTTCGAGGAAGACCAAGTGCGCAACGTTTGGCGTTGGTACAGATATTTGATGAAGTCAGTCGAACCTCGGCTTGGACTAGGGTGGACTGATGAAAAGGGAGTCTATCAAGAGCGGACTTATCGTCAGCTCCTGAAGGTTTGGAATGTTAAAGGCACCGCTCTTGATGTGCCCGAGGGGATTTCCTTGAGCAAGGCTTCTCATAACATTGGAAACAATGCTCAGAAGCTCGATGGCTTTGTCGCTCGGCTACAGCGAAATGATTGGGATGAACTATACGCCGGGCGAGAGCTCGATGAGGGCCGTCAGCATCGCGAATACCTACAACGAATGGCAGAAGAGGAAGAGCTCATCCGGACCTTGCAAATCTAAGCTGTAGTGACCGGGCGGCCAACCGTCGTCCGTTAGCAAATAGCCAGGAGGCCTTGGAGCAGAAGTCGCGCAGCCAGATGGGCTGTAGGGAAGAGCGAACGATAGCTGGCGGATTGGAGGGAGCCAACGTGGATAGGGAGTGCGGTGGTGGGAGGATGGCGGCGTTGGCGGCGCCGCCGGCGGTGCCGGCGACGTAGGGGGGTATGGTGAGATAAAGGCGCTTCGCCAGCCCTCAACCAGCCGGAGCTTCACCATTCTTCACATAATGGGGGAGCGTTGTTCCCATGGCGCGGCCCAAAGCGAGATGCTAATTTTTGGGGCTAAAGTACTTGGTTGATGAGGAGACTATCGATTGCGATCGCACCGCCTTCGATAGTGCTCATCAGACCCGACGACAAAAGTACCAAGAGGGAGTTCGAACCTCGTTGCAATGGCTTTGATAACAATCCCTTGTTGGAGGCGCCGGTCAGCGTAGAGAATGAAATGTGCCGGCTTTATTTCGTAGACGATCCGCCCTGAACGGAAGTGCTCGTACTCGTTGGATGCAATCGCTTCAAACAGCGCTTTCCCTTGGATAGGAATTGTGCCGCGCCCAAACCTCATAGTGGCCGCGCGGGTGCGTTAAAAAATCGCGTATGGCTCCGCTTCGCCCACGGCAGTGCTGTCGGTGAGTATAGTCCAGGAGCGTGCGACGTTCAGAACCCTAAAAATGCCTATCCTGCCGGTCATTGCTAGCTCGGATCTGAAGAGCGAAACATTACCTTCAGCCAAACACGGTCTTCCAACGTATGCACCCGCTGGACCGCCGTTCGAAGCCTTACCGCTTCCATTCGCGACTTTACTTCCGTTGTGGCTAGAAAGGGACCTGGATCTTGCGGCGTGCAGGTGTAGAACGAGAGCCACTCCGGCATCTTGATGCAGACCGGGTGAGCACGGCCTCAGGGACTTCAAAATGCCTGCCGGCGCGCAGGCCCGATCTTGCGCGGCCATCGAGGCAACTAGGAATTAAGCAGCGTCGATGGCTCGGTTGTACAAGTGCAACAACATCGATTTGAAGACCACCCTCGTTCACACGCAGGTGGTGAGCTGCAAGTGCAGTGAACGAGCAGAAGGGTAGCGGTATCGATCAGCTTGCTGCGTTTAATTTGCGAGGTACAGGTCCATTAAAGAGCGAGGAGTTTCGCTGCCTTCTGGATCGCCTCGATAGCCGGAGAATGTCAAAGTGAGTCGGGAAAGTATTTCTAGCGCTTTAGTCATCTTGTTCGCTGGGATATACAAACGTGCCCGTCCCGGTGACCATATCCAGTCGAATTTTGGAGCGAGTTCGGGGGCCGCAGTAGACAGGAGCACTTTGTGGAAGTGCGCAAGGCCTTCGTCAGCGAGACCGGCGGCAACGCTGGTGGCGAGGATCGCAAACGCTTCGTTCACTCGCTTTGCCTCCTCTAGGCCGGCGAGGTTCGCGCCCACAAACGCGACATCCCGCCAAAAATTGGGAACATGGCGCTTCGAAGAAATTTTGAAAGGATTAGCCGGGGCGAACGATACTTCGGCGGAGGGGAATACGTCATTGAGCTTAATAAGGTGCGTCCTTATTGCCTGAACCGCGTCGCGCTTGCTGGACTCAGCCAAGGCGGAGGCTGCGCCGACTGAAGGGTCATTGGCTGGCAGCATTACGCCGGTGAACGTTTCGTCTAAGTCTACCGGGCTGTATGGTTCGATCTCATCCAGAATAACGTATCTTTTTTCTTGATAAATAATGCAGCGCATCTCTTCGCGAGCAATCATCACGAGTAGAAATCTACGGGCCTCTTCGCCGAACGCTGCCAAGGCGATTATCTGGCCGACGTTCGGATGAAAGGACAGTGCTGGTATCGGTGTGGGCATTGGAGAAGGCATATGACCTCGCGATTGACACGGCGTTTACTCATCGCGGGATATAGGTGGAAGGTGATCCCCTTTCTCGAATGGAGTTGATCCGCAAGTAAGGCGAGCTGAGGATTGTGCCAGATGCAGCGGGCTGGCGCGTGACTCTTCGCTTTGCTTCAGCATTGACTGATACTGATGCTATCTCAGATCCGAAGCCGATTGGTGGATCCATCTGCGGTCGACCTTGAGGTGAGGACAGCGATACTCCGAGACGCCGGGCCAGCCTCGGAGCGCGCATTCGTCCTACAGCAAGGCGATCAATAACCGTTTGAGTTCGCTGCGGTCGAGATCGCGACGGGTCCCGACCTGCTCCACGTGATGAGCTCGAAATCGTTGAACTGATCTTCACCGTAACGGTCTGGCCCCGCGCGCCCTTGTCGTCGCAGTGGCGCCACACCTTTCGATCAGCGGGGCAACTCGGCGGCATCGCTTTGAAATCGAAAAGGTGGCTGGAGAATGTGTTCTCCGCGCCAATCGACTTCCGGACACGGATTGCGCGAGCTTCGCGGTCATCGAGGTGTGAACAGGCGTCCAACCTTCACCCTCCACCCGTTCGTAGATCAATAGCTTAGCTTGCCGATCGGCGTCAGGACCCCACGCCGATTTACAGGCTGGGCCCATTCCGGGCCGCTCGTCGCGAGGATGGCCATGTCGCGCTTGAGGTCCGCCATTACGGCGAATCCTTCCGGGTAACTCACCAGGATCTTCAAGACGGTGACCTGGAAATTCACCCGCACCTCGCCCGATCAAGGCCACATCGTCGACGCTTGTGTCAGGGCTTTTCGGCCGATCTGCAGCAGCACCTCCGGTGTCGTTTCGCCGGTCTTTGCGGCTTCGAGGATCTTGCAGGCGACGTGGATGCGAGCGCCGGTCTCGTCGCGGGGCAGCTTTTCGCAGACCTCGTCGAGTACCGCTCGCAATAGAGCGGTTGTCGCTTGTTCAAACATGGGTACGCCCCTCGGAAAGCTTGATCCTACCGCAAGTCTTTCCATTTTGGGATTCACGAATGTTAACTAGTGAGCTCTCCCGCGCTGCACGATCTCCGCCTGCGCCGCCCCTGAAATCCTGCTCGATACTGCGCCTCTCAAATCGGCAGGCCGAGTTGCGGCTCGCCCAGCGCTTCGCCATGGAGCGTCGACAAGGATACTCCGAGAAGCCGGACCGGTTTTGGAGTTGGCATCTCGTTCTGCAGCAAGGCAATCGATAAGCGTGCGAGCTCGCTGCGGCTCGAGATTGCGAGGGGTGTGGACCTGCTCCGCGTGATGATCTCGAAATCGTTGAACTTGATCTTCAGCGTAACGGTCCGGCCCCGCGCGCCCTTGTCCTGACAGTGGTGCCAGACCCTGTTGATCAGCGGCTGCAATTCAGCGGCCATCGCCTCGAAGTCTGTAAGATCGTTCGAGAATGTGCTCTCTGCGCCAACCGACTTCCGGATCCGGTTCGCGCGGACCTCGCGGTCGTCAACGCCCCTCGATATCCGGTAATAATACGCGCCGGCCTTGCCGAAATTGGCCTGCATGAACGCGAGTGATTGATTGCGCAGGTCCAGGCCCGTGTACAGACCAAGAGCATTCATCTTCGCGCTGGTCGCCGGACCGATGCCGTGGAATTTTCCGACGGGCAGGGCCTCGACGAATCCCGGGCCCATCTCCGGCGTGATCACGTACTGCCCGTTGGGCTTGCGGTGGTCGGAGGCGAGTTTCGCCAGAAACTTGTTGTAGGAAATGCCGGCCGAGGCGTTGAGGCCGGTCACCTCCTTGATCTTCGCCCGGATTGCCAGCGCGACATCGCGTGCCAGCGGGATCGCTTTCAGGTTTTCCGTCACGTCGAGGTAGGCCTCGTCGAGGGAGAGAGGTTCGATGATCGGCGTGTGCTCGGCGAAGATTTTCCGGATCTGCTGCGAGACCGCCTTGTAGACCTCGAAGCGCGGCTTCACGAAGATAAGGTCCGGGCACTGCCGCTTCGCCGTCACTGAGGGCATCGCCGACCGGACGCCGAAGATCCGTGCTTCATAGCTAGCGGCTGCCACGACGCCGCGTTCGCGCGACCCGCCGACGGCGACCGGTTTGCCTCGGAGGTCTGGATTGTCACGTTGCTCCACCGATGCGTAGAAGGCATCCATGTCGACGTGGATGATCTTGCGCTGGCGGGGCGGGGGCCCGGCCAGGTCGTCAGGATCGTTGGTCACGTCGTCGCCCCAGCCGGATCCTCCTTGACGCCACGGGCGACGATCCGGAGCGATCCGTCCGGCAATGGACGCTGCAGCTTCAACGCCTCGTCGGGGGACGCGGTCATCCAGATCTCGACCTGTTCAGGCGTCGTCAGGATCACCGGCATCGCTTTAGGGTGGATGGCGCCGACCTCGGCGTTCGCCTCCGTCGTCAGGAAGGCGTAGAGATCATTGTTGGTCTCGCCCTCTTTGACCTTCCGGACCGAAGTCCAGTTCGTCCAGATGCCGGCGAAGCAGGCGAGGGGCCGTTCTTCATCGAGCGCGAACCAGATGTCACCGCCCTCGTCCTTGTTGAACTCGCTGAATGAGTTGAACGGCACGATGCAGCGGTTCTCGACGCCAAGCCATCGGGTCCAGTGTTGGCTCTTCACATTGCGAATGTTGGTCGTGCCGCCGTCCGGCTCCATTCGCAGCAATTCCTTAAACTCGACCGGCTTACCCTTGGCCTCCAATTTCTTGGCGCGCTTCTTCGTCGCCTCCATGAGCGCTTGTTGCGACGATGGCATTCCCCAGCGCGCGGTCGCAAGTTCGCGGCCCTCGGCGCCGACACGTACGATCGGCGCCGTGTAGTCCGGAAACACGCCGGACATTGGCGCGAGATTGCCGACGTAGCGGTTGACCACCCTCGCCGTCTTGCATCGGGCGCAGCGGATCTCAAGCCATGGGAAACCCGCATTGACGGCCTGGTCGATGGTCGGTGACGGATCGATCGGCTCGCCGTCCGCCCACATCCGTTCGTTCCAGCTTTCGCAGAGCAACTTGTCCGCTTGCCGAATCAAATTCGCCCCTGGCCCTGGTCTCCGCAGACTGCGCGGCCAGGATATTGGTCATTGCGGGCGCCTTGCCGAGCTCCTTGTTCAGAGCCTTGCGATCTCCTCCGGAGAGGGGCGTCGGGTGGTACTTCGGCGCCATTGGCACGTTCCACGTCTATAAAACGGACCGGCACCGCGCCGGCTAGTCGAATGAGGCCCAGCAGCCGTCCTCTTCCAGCCGGCCGGTGCGTTGTTGGCAGGAGTCATCGAGTAGCCGCTGTCCGACGTCCTTCCAGACCGCCTGAGCGCCAGCCAATCGAATCGCATCGGCCTTCTGGATCTCGACGGTGCGGCTACAACGGCGACATGACACCCGCAGAACATGTTGCGGAATCTCGAAGAGTCGTAATGTGCGGATTAACGGAGCGCCCTGGCGCCGGTCCGCTGCCGCGTCGTTCAGGACGGACTGCCAGTATTCGGGCGGCATGTCGTCGCCGGGCCCTGGCGTGCAGGTCGGCCGCGTACTTCTCCGCGCGGCGTTAGCCGCCAGCTTTTCCATCTCCTTGCGGCTCGGCATGCGCCAGCTTGCGGGTCGATAGGCCATAGGCAATTAGAACATACCAAGAACACAAGAGTCGAGTCTCCCAAAGTAGGAATGTGAGGACCACGGAAGAATGACAGGGCTACGTTCGTTGCATCCCGGGAGCAATTGGCTGGCGCTCGAAGCGAGCAACGGGGCTGAACACGGGTGAAGTCCGGAGTCCTATTGCGCCGACCGTCGGTCGTGTCGCAGCCACAGATGCCGCTCAGCGAAGACGGTCGGAGCCAACAAGCACGGGCCGGGTGCGAGTTTCGGCATCTCCGTGCCCTTGCGCTCGCGAACCCGCCGAAGTTTCCGATCCTGGCGGCGACCTACGAGTCTTCCTGTTCAGCGTCATCCGCCAGGGATCGACGTTGGGACTCCTGTGGAGACGCACGGTGTCATCGCCACGATGAAGCCGAATGTGAAGGTCGAATCAGCTCCGATGATCATCCGGCTCTGGGGACACGCCCCTTGCCACCGCACTTGGAGCACTTGCCCGGATAGATTCTGCGGCCCGGTTCGGGCTGGCGTACCGACAGCGATCCTGTGCCGCCGCAAGCGTCGCACCTGATCTCGTCCGCCTGATCCCCGGTCAAGTTTCGCCCGATCGTGAGAAGAGCGCGTTCGGAGGGGCCGCGCGTGGCGCTGGCAAACGTCCGTGGCTCGATCCAGGTTTGCTTTGAGCATCGTACCGCTTGGCCAGATCCAGCAGGCGTCGCCGGGTGAACGGGTCCGCTTTCTCCGCCAGATCGCGCGCCCGCTGCGCGAATCCTCTGTAGAACTCCTGCTCCATGACACACCCCACAACATCACTGCCCCAAGTTGAGGAGCTTGCGGTCGCGGAGTCAAGAAGCGGAAGGCTCTGCTTTTCACCGCGACGCTGTTCACCGCGACGCTGTTCACCGCGAGGCTGTTCACCGCGAGGCTTGAGTCTGCGATCTCCTCTGAACTAAACTGGCGATGGCAGGGACAAAAATGGCAGCGCTCGATTCCGTCAGGAAGGCTTGCCCGGCGTGCGGCAGGCCGATGAAGGCTGTGGCCGACGAAGCCGCCGAAGCGCGGTTGCGGTACGTCTGCACCTATTGCAATGAAGACCCGCTGCACGACCCGACAGCCCGCAAATGGGCGGATGGCCCGCTGCGCCCTCCCGAGCAGTAACTGGTGCATGGCGTCCCTCGATGACCGATCTCGCGAGGAACGAGGCCGTCGGAATATTGTTGATCCGGCGGGCCTCGCGTAAATGCCTGGCCGGCGTGGCTCCGCCCCAAGCCCCCAAAAGTCCCCGGCGGGGCTACGCTCATTTGACCGCCGGCCCTCCGCGGCTTTTTTGTCGCTCCTGATCTGCGTGAATCCCAGCTCTGCCAGCTCCATTCATCATGGCCGCATCGCCGGGGGAGATCCCGATGTTCAATGCCGAAACCACCGCGCTTTTGCGCGCGGTCCTCGATGAAGTCTGCGAGAATGTTTCTCGGTACGAGACCACCGCTCGCACGCACATGGCCTTTACGATCCTTGAGGCCGCCGCCAGGGGTGAGACCTCGATGGACGGGCTGAAGCAGGTTGGAAGAAAAGCTGCGCCAGGCGCCGATCCTACCGAGTTGACCTTGGCCCGATGCGCCCTCGCATCTTGAGGCGGCAGTCTTGTCCTGGCTGCTCTATAAGCGGGTGGTTACGGCCGCCCGGCGAGCGCAATGGCGAGAAAACTCAAGAGCTATCAGACCTCGCTCGGCTTCTATGACCAGGCGGTCGCCGCGCCGTCGATGAAGGCTGCGCTGGAGGCCTGGGGCGCGCAGAGCAACCTCTTCCACCAGGGTGTCGCAAGACAAACCGAGGATCCGGAGGTCGTCGCCGCGACGATGGCAAAGCCCGGCGTCGTGCTCAGGCGGCCGGTCGGATCGACAGGTCCCTTCAAGGAGCATCCGGATCTGCCGACCGACTTGGCCGACAGCGGCGTCAACGAGCGGAGGAGTCGCTCGAAGCCGAAACGGCAGGCTGCGCCGAAGGTGAGCGAAAGAGAGAGGGGGCAGGCTGCGGCGAAATTCGAGCGCGAATGGAAGCGGCAGGAGGCCGAACGCCGCAAGGAAGAGGCGGCTCAGGCGAGGGAGAGGGCCCGCCGAACGAACCTTGGTCGGGCACCGCTGGAGGTCCACTTGGGCCCAACTCCGGAAGTTCAGCCGGCCCCAGCGCCGCTAGACCGCCCGGTTGTACGCACGTCCTGGCCGTCGTCGCCAAGCCGGCTGTGACCGTCATCGAATTGATGGCGGCCCTTGGGCGTGAGATCGAGCCACATGAAGGCACCCATCAAATTTTCAATGCCACGGGAATAGGCTGAGTAGGTATGGAAGATCTCGCCAGTCGCGTTCTTGGCAAATATTCTGGCGCCCATCATATCTTCGCTGCTCTTGAGCGGGATCGTGTCGTAATTGAACTTGGCTGTGCCGGCGGCAACGTCGTCCCGTTTGAATGAAACCCCGAAATCATAGTTGAAGTCGCTGCCATAGGACGACACCCACCGAAAGGTCCAGCCCAAAGCGCGTTTCACTTGCTCGATTCGCTTAATTGGCGCGCGTGAAATCACCGCAAATGACAGGTCGGCATCATCGAAGTGCCTGCGCGCCGCGTCGAAATGATCGGCGACGAATGAGCACCCTTTGCAAACGTGATCGGAACCCGGGGTCAGCATGAAGTGATAGACGGCGAGTTGGCCGCGACCATGGAACAGATCGGCAAGTGTGCACTTGCCATCCGGTCCCTCGAAGACATAGGGCTTCTCAATTTTCACCCATGGCAAACTGCGGCGCTTCTCTCTGAGTTCGTCGAGCTTGTGCGTCATCTCCTTCTCTTCGATGAACAGTGCCCTGCGTGCGGAAAGCCATTCCTCACGCGACACGACTTTCGGCGGGGAGAGGGAGCCTGCCGCCATGATCAACACTCCTAAGATCAGTGGGTTTTCAAGTTTAGGTCCGCGCCGGCCCGTGGTCTTCCACCACACGGGATGGCCTCGCCTTTCTAAGCTCCAACCCGAGCGATGGCTGCTGGACAAAGTGCAGGTCCGAGTCGGTCGGTTAACCGAAATGGCAAAGCCTTCCTGGGCGAGGTCGCGCTTTTCGCCATTCTCGGAATCTTCTGAACACTGGGCCGCTGGCGCAAGCCTCGGCAGCGCACCACCTTCCTCGGTTGCAGGCTGCAGAAAACCGGAGGAGGTCGGATGCCGACCGTCGCAAAGCTGCTCGCGCAGAAGCAACAGCTCATGGAGCAACTCGAGAACGATCTTGGCCCGAACGAGCGCGAGGAGATCGGGCGAATTCTTGCCAAGATCGAGACGGCGCTGAGCTTGCTTGATTCCGACGATCCTGTCGCTGAAGGCGAGTAGCTCGAGTGCTTTCGTTCTGCATGAGGCTTGTTGGAACGTAGTTGACCTTCGCCGCTTTTCCACGGTGATTGCCGGAGGGAAATGCGATGAAATCGATGGTCGCTCTCGCGTTGGCACTTGCTGCCTCGACATCGACGGTCTCGGCGCAACCGGTGAGATGGACCAGGTACACCATTCCCCAGACCGGCACCGCGGTGAATTTCCCTTCCTCGATCTTCACGGAAGAAGCCGGCCGGCCGGACGGCTATGGGCAACGATTCCGAACCGCCGACGGACGCGCCGACTTCACGATCCAGGCCGCGCCCAACGTCGCGAACGATTCACCCGCTGCCTTTCTCGCGAAGAAGCACCCGCCTTCGCGCATCCAGTACAAGCGAGTGACCCCGCGCTTCTTCGCGGTGTCCAGCTACAAGGGCAACAAGGTTTTCTACGACCGCTGCAACTTCTCGGGGCGGCTGATCCATTGCGTGCTGATCAACTATCCCGCCGAAGAAGAGCAAGCGTGGGACGACGTCGTCACCCGCATCAGCCTGTCGCTCAGCGGCAAGTAGGCCGCCACCGGGGCTACGGAACGCAGGCTCCGCAGGCGCGCGCTTATAGCGCGCTGAGATCGTCCGGTACTTCGCCGAACTTCCGGATCAGCGTGGCATCGCCGAAGTCGCCCGTCGCAGGATCCCCGCTGCGGCTGAACGCGACGGCGCCGACGATGCCGGGCTTCCGCGAAAGTGCCTCGGCTTTCATCACGGCTGCGTTCGGGTTGAAGCACTCGACCGCCTCGCCGGCGGCGATGCCGTCGTCGGCGGCCACGAAGGGCAGGGCGACGTAATAGGTGACCTCGGACATCTCAGTCGTACCAATCCTTCCGATCGCGCGGAAGGTCGAACCGGCCGCGCGAGTAGCCGGCGGAAACCGAAGCCCGAAGCTCCTCGAGCTGCGCCTCAAGGAAGCCGTTCGCAATGATGAGTGCCTTCACCGTCTCCCGGGCATCGCCGGCGCAGGCCGCGATGGCCTGGTCGGCGGCGGCGTCGAGGTCGTCGGGGGCCGGTCTGGATGGCTCGGGGGTAGCGGTCATCCGATTATGTTCTCATTTTGTTCGCAAGAGTCAAGCGCCGGCACCGTGTTTCGCTGGCGGCCGTTGCGGGGACGGCTTGAATTGCGTGCACGTCGGCCGGAGCTGTCGGAACCGTGCTGCCCCGTTCGTCTTGAGTCCGTGTCCCGTACCCTGGAGCGTTGCGTACCCATGGCCCCGCGAGCGAACTGGAAAGGCTTCCTGCGTCTGTCCCTCGTCACCTGCCCGGTCGCGCTCTATCCGGCCACGTCCGAGAGCGAGAAGATTTCGTTCAACCAGCTGAACCGGCAGACCGGCCACCGCATCAAGTACCTCAAGGTCGATGCCGACACCGGCGAGGAGGTCCCCAACGAGGACATCGTGAAGGGCTACCAGCTCGAGAAGGACCAGTTCATCGAGGTCACGAAGGAGGAGCTCGAGGAGATCGCGCTGGAATCGACGCGCACCATCGAGATCGACGAATTCGTCGACAGGACGGACATCGACCCTCGCTACCTCATCCGGCCCTACTACATCAGGCCGGACGGCAAGGTCGGCCACGACGCCTTTGCGGTGATCCGCGAGACCATCCGCGAGATGGACAAGGTCGCGATCGGGCGGGTGGTGCTGACCAACCGCGAGCACATCATCGCGCTCGAGCCGATGGACAAGGGGCTCGTCGGCACGCTGCTGCGCTACCCCTACGAAGTGCGCAGCGAGCAGGAGTATTTCGACGAGATCCAGGAGGTCAAAGTCACAAAGGACATGCTGGATCTCGCCAGGCACATCGTGAACCAGAAGGCCGGCCGGTTCGACCCCGAAAAATTCGAGGACCACTATGAGACGGCGCTGATCGACCTCATCAACCAGAAGCGCGCCGGCAAGCCGATCACGCCGAAGGAGAAGCCGGCCGCGACCAACGTCGTCAACCTGATGGAGGCACTGCGTCGGAGCGTGGGTCGGGAAGCCGCGCCGGCGAAAGCCGGCAAGCCCGCCAAGAAGCCGCGTAAGGCTGCCGCGGGCCAGAAGGAAATGCTGATGCCCATCGCCGACAAGAAGCCGGCGAAGGAAGGCGCCGCGAAGAAGCCGGCGACCGGGGCGCGGCGGAAGTCGGCGTAGGGCGGCGCCGGGTGCCGGTTTCCCGAGGTAAGGGCCGCAGTGCTGACGGAGGTGCGATATGTCGCGCACGCTCATCATCTTCGGAGTTGTGCTGGTCGCCGCTGGGCTGCTTTGGCCTGTTCTTGGCAAGTTCGGGCTTGGCCGGCTACCCGGAGATATTTACGTCGAGCGGCCGAATTTCGCCTTCTACCTTCCGCTGACCACCTCGCTCATCATCTCCGTGGTGCTAAGCGTGATCCTGTGGCTGGCGAACCGATAGGAAGGAGGAGCGAGTGGCAACCGTATTCATCACCGGCAGCACGGATGGGCTGGGTCGCGCCGCGGCCCAGTCCCTCCTCGATGATGGTCATCACGTGGTGCTGCACGCCCGATCGGCGGAGCGCGCCGCGGGTCTCGGCGAGCTGGCCTCGCGCGTCGCGGGGATCGTGATTGGCGATCTGCGTAGCGCAGCCCAGACCAGGAGCGTCGCGGACCAGGTCAACGCGATCGGGCGCATGGACGCGGTGATCCACAATGCGGGCGTCTACACCGAGGGCACCCGCGGCTCGACACCCGAGGGTCACGCTGGCGTGCTCGCAGTCAACACGCTTGCGCCGTACATCCTGACGGCGCTGATCGAGCGTCCCCGTCGACTGGTTTACCTCAGCAGCGGCCTTCATCGAGGCGGGGAGGGTTCGCTACGCGATCTCGACTGGACCAAGCGGAGCTGGGATCCGGCAAAGGCCTACGCCGAAAGCAAGCTGCAGGTCGTGGCCCTGGCTTTCGCCGTGGCGCGACGCTGGCCGGACGTGCTCAGCAATGCGGTCGATCCCGGCTGGGTGCGCACGCGAATGGGCGGCCCCGGAGCGCCGGTCGATCTCGAGACCGGGCAACGGACCCAGACCTGGTTGGCCGTGAGCGAGGAGCCGGCAGCAAAGGTCAGCGGCCGATACTGGCATCACATGCGGCAGGAGGAGCCGGCCAGCGAGGCCACCGATGCCGAATTCCAGGACCAGCTCATCGCCAGATTGGGCGAGCTCACGGGGGTGGGACTTCCAGGGGCCTAGGACGACGGCCAGCGCTCGCCGCGGCGCCCGGATTCCTACGGTAGCGTCGACGACTGACCGTTTACGATCTGCGACTATATTTCCGCAGGATGGACATAGAGCACGACCCCGAGCGCGAGGCGGTCGCGGCGATGAAGCTCGCCGTCGAAGCCGATGGCGCCGAACGGCAGAGATGGATCGACGCAGCGCTGGCGTGGATCGAACTCGCTCGCCTGGGGGCGTCTGGTCCCGGGCGCAGCCGGACCGAAGAGGCGCTCTGAGGGGCGTGCCATGAAGCCGAAGATGTCGGCGTTGGAAGCCAGGCAGGACCGCCTCATCGATGAGATCGACGCCGGTTTTGATCCTTAAGCGACGTCGCGTCGAAATTGCTGGAAGCGATCAGCCTGGCTGTAGGCCATGCTTCTTGATGATCGGTGCAGCGGCCGGTCCGGTGAGGAATTTGACCAATGCTATGGCGGCGTCCGCCTCCTTCGTCGCGCTATGAACGCCGCCCGAGTATACGGTGATGTTCTGGATCTCCGACGGCAACGGTCCGACGATCTGGATGCCCTTCACCGGAATGAGCTCACTCAGCTGGTGGAATCCGATCTCGGCTTCGCCACGCGCGACCACCTCGCCTACCGGTTCACCCGGCTTTACCGTGGCCGTTTTCGATTTGACTTGGTCGGAGATGCCGAGGTTCTGAAACATGCTGACGAGATAGATGCCGCTCGCGCCAGCCGAGTAGGCGACGGATTTTGCTGCCAGGACCGACCGCTTCACTGCGTCTGCGGAGCTGATATCGGGCGCAGGCGCACCAGCGCGCACCGCAACTCCGATGCTCGATTTCGCGAAATTGACGCGGCTGCCGGCGGCCAGTTTGCCTTGCCTGATCAGCTCTTCCGTTCCGCTGTCGCCCAAGATGATCAAGTCGGCGGCTTCGCCGGCCGCAATGCGTTTCTGGACATCAGGCGTGCTCGACCACGCCGCAGAGACCTTGTGACCTGTGGCCTGCTCGAACTCGGGGATCAATTCGAGGTACGCATCCTTCATCGCGACGGAGGCGAGGACTTTAATTTCGGAAGCTTGGCACAGATTCGGCAGGACCAGACTTGCGGCCACGGCAATAATAAATGGCGCCTTCATGACGTCCTCCCTGTGGGGCTGCTTCCCCAAGTTGCGAGCGTGACCGTACATCATTGCGGTGTCTATCTCGACGGGCCTTCAAGCCGGGCTTGATTTCGCTGTTGTGCCAAGCGTCTGTTAAACCGGTGCAGCGACATGTCCGGGGAGGACAAACCGGCGCGAATGACCCAAGTCGGACTCCCAGGGGAAAAACGCCTTGCTATTCGACAAAATAGTGCAGCTACTGAGCCTCATCTCCGAAGACGTCTTTTTTGATTATCAGCACTGCCGGCCGCCCGCACGGAACCGGCACAAGGGTTAACTGGCCTACAAAAAGGAATGACAGTGTGTTCAGACATTCCGTTGGTTCGACTTTTTCTGCCATCATAAGTGCCGCATTTTATAGTTCGCTGTTGATCGCAGCGACGCCATCCCCCGCACATGCGGCCGAGATCAACCTGCTCGGCCCGGCTTCCTTTCGGATCCTGTTTCCCAAATTGCTAACAGAATTCGAGAAATCGTCGGGCAACAATGTCACGGCCGGCTACGCGCCACTCGGCGTGATCACCGAGCGCGTTATCAAGGGTGAACCCGTCGACGTGGCAATCGTCTCTGGCAAACAGAACGAAGAATTGCAGAAGCAAGGCAAGCTGCTTGCGGGGAGCCGCGTGGAGATCGCCCAGGTTGGCTTCACCGTTTTCATCAAGAAAGGCGCCGCCAAACCCGACCTTAGCTCGGCGGATGCACTCAAGCGCGCGCTCCTGGCGGCAGAATCGATCGCCGTTGGCGATCCCGCCCGGGGCGGCGGCGCCAGCCTTTACACGATCGGCTTGATGAAACGCCTGGGGATTTCGGAGGAGGTAAAGGCGAAAAGTCGGCTGGAACCGTCCGGCACCGAGATTGCAGAGGCGGTGGCGAAAGGCGAGGCAGAACTTGGCATCGGCGTAGCGAGCGATTTGAGCCTTGTCGCCGGTATCGAGTCTGTCGCGCTGCCGGCCGAGGTTCAGAACTATTCGTTGTATGTGGCAGGGATCATCGCGGACACCAAGCAAGTAGACGCCGCCAAGGAGCTTACCGCTTTCCTGACGTCGCCCGCGGTCAATCAGGCTTTGACGGACAATGGGTTCGAGCCGCGGTGAAAAGTTCTGGGACGAGGCGGATTGTGCCAAGGTTTTGCGCCGCCGTTAGGGGGATAGCAGACATCAAACGCGCCTCGATCCACAGTGCTCGACTTAAGTAGACGCCCTACTCGTTGTCGGACGGACACTCGAGGCAGGTGTCTCCGATAGACTCCAGCACCGTGGCCAGTTCCGCGACGGCTTCATCCCCCGACACTCCAGACGGCGGGTCCCGTCGTGCGATGTCGAACGAGCGCTGGCGGGCATGTGGGTCGGCGCGGTCCTGCATCCAGCCGTGCTCCTCGCATTCGCGGATTGCGCCGGCCTCCTGCAGCACGGAGATCGCCCAGCCGCGCAACGTCCGGATCGCGGGCCGTCTTTCCTTCGTCATCAGCATCGAGGTTCGCTCCTGCCGAGACGAATCCTTGCCGTCCGGCCTTCGTTCCGCCTGCTAACACATGGCAGGGATTCGGAATCGCAGGGACTGTGGCTTGTCCCCGTGTTCCGTCGCTCTGTGGGAAAGCTAGGTGGCGAGGCGGCGTCTTCCTTCTCGCCGGTAGTGACGATCTTGAGACGAGAACGGAAACGACGCATGCCGCGCTGGCGGTTCAGGCACAAGGCTGGCAGCCCTTCAGAAAGAACTTCAGCCCTGCCTCGATTTCCTGTTCGATGATCTCATCCGTAAGATCATTGAGGCCCAGCACAATCAGCAGCGGTAGCTCGCCGCGGACGAGACTCAGGAATTGTTTGGCGGCTTCCGTCGAGTCGCCAAATTCCAGGAGCTTTGCGGCCCTGGCCTCTTCGAGAAATTGAGAGAGCCGCCGAATCGTTGCCTCGGGACCGCTTTCATAGAACAGGCGGGCGAGTGCGGGAAATCGACCACTCTCATTGGCGATGATGCGGACGAAGGCGACGTCCTTTCGATCGATGAAGGAATGGAGATATTGTTTGGCGAACTCTCGCAGCGCCTGGGATAGTCCGGCCGACAATTTGGGCATTGGCAGATCGTGTTGCAGGCTCTCGCACTCGGCCACGATCAGCGAGGCGAACAAGGCTTCCTTGCTTGGGAAATACGCGTAGAGCGTGGCTTTCGACACGCCGGCGGCTTTCGCCACGGCCTCCATGCTGGTTGCCGAAAAGCCCTGATCAAGAAACAGCTGCCACGCCGCGCGGATGACAGTGTCCATCTTGCGACCCGCCGGCGCGCTCGGCTGCCCGGGAGCGGGATGGGCGGTCGTTTCGATCAATGATGGCACTCCGTCGGCTCGCGAATCGGTGTCGTTGTGTCAGCGCGCACAATGACGGCGCGCCATCGACGCCGTCTATGCCTGCAACAAAACTAAACAGTTTAGTACTATTGACAATTCTCGGCAGCTCCGTCAAGTACTGAACAGTTCAGTTTTGTACGGGACCGCATGTCGTTCACAAAATTAATCCAGCGAGGTGTGATGATACCTGTCGTTCAGGCTGCCCTCTCCTTGGGTGGCTGCGCGGTCGGCCCCGATTTCGAGTCGCCGGCCGCGCCGGCGGTGAGCGGGTACACCGCAGGCGGGCTGCCGGCCACGCAAGGCGCGGAGGGGCCCGGCGGAACGACGCAGCGGTTCGCGCATGGTGCCGATATTCCGGGAGTCTGGTGGCAGGTGTTTCGCTCGCGGCGGATCGAAGCCTTCGTCCGCGAAGCCATTGACAACCATCCGGACCTCGCCGCGGCGCAGGCGGCGCTGCGCCAGGCCCGCGAAGTTGCGGCCGCAGACACCAGCGCGCTGCTGCCGTCGATCACCGGAGATGCCAGCGTCACGCGCAACCAGGTATCACAGGCGCAGTACGGCCTCACTGGACCGGCATCGCTGTACACCATCTACAACACCTCGGTCCCGGTCTCGTTCACGCCGGATATCTTCGGCGGCAAGAGGCGGGGGATCGAGGCCGATCTTGCCAATGCCGATTATCAGCGCTTCCAGCTCGAGGCGACCTACCTGACATTGACGGCAAACGTCGTGACGGCCGCAATCAGCGATGCCTCCTACGCGGCGCAGATCCGCGTAACCCAGGAACAGATCGACGGTCAGCGGCAGCTGGTCGCGCTGCTGGAGCAGCAATTTGCGCTCGGCGCCGTCGCCGACAGCGATGTGCTGACCCAGAAGGCCCAGCTGGCGCAGACGCTTGCGACGCTGCCGCCGTTGCAGAAGTCGCGCGCGCAAAATCGCAACCAGCTGATGGCCTATCTCGGCCGGCTGCCGAGCCAGGACAGGGGCGAGGCGGTGCCGCTGGCAAATCTGCGCCTGCCGCGAGACCTGCCGGTCAGCGTGCCGTCCTTGCTGGTGCGGCAGCGCCCGGACATCCGGGCCGCTGAGAGCCAGGTGCGTCAGGCCAGCGCCAATGTCGGCGTCGCCACGGCCAACATGCTGCCGAACGTGACGCTGTCGGCCTCCGGTGGCAGCTCCGCGCTGGCGCTGTCGGGGCTCTATGGTCCGCAATCGGCGGTCTGGAGCGTGGCAGCGAGTGTCACCGGCCCGATCTTCGATGCCGGCTCTCTGTTCCACACCAAGGAGTCCAAGGTCGCGGCACTGGAGCAGACCAGCGCGGAATATCGCTCCACCGTGATCACCGCATTCCAGAACGTCGCCGACGCGCTCCGCGCAATCCAATCGGATGCCGATCTGCTGAAGGCCCAGGTCGAGGCGGAAAAGGCTTCCGCCGAAAGCCTGAAGATGTCCCAGGCCCAGTTCAAGGCCGGCTCCACCACCTTCATCTCGGTCATCAATGCCGAACAGACCCTGCTGACGGCGCGGATCAACCGCGTGAGGGCGCAGGCCTCGCGCTATGCCGACACCGTAGCGCTCTACCAGTCGCTCGGCGGCGGCTGGTGGAATCGTGTCGATGAAACTCCGGCAGCCGCGGCCAAGCCCGCAGGCATTGCCGCGATCTTCGTTCCCGCGGGTGCCCTGCCGGCGCAGCCAACCCCGCCAGCCAACTGATCCGAGAGTCCGAAGCCATGTTCAAGCGCATGATGATCATGCTGTGTATTGCTGGTGCGGTCTTTGCCGCGCTGGCCTGGTTCGTCAATTTCCGCGCCGGCATGATCAGGCAGGCTATGGCCGCGCTCGCCGATCCGCCGCAGACGGTATCGACGACCACCGCCCAGTTCAGCGACTGGCAATCCTCATTGACCGCCATTGGCACGTTTCGCGCCGTGAACGGCGCCGATCTCTCGCTGCAACAGCCCGGCATCGTGGACGCGATTCATTTCGACTCCGGCAAGGACGTCGCCGCCGGCGACGCACTGCTCGATCTGCACAAGGAAGACGATGTCGCCAAGCTGCAATCCTTGCAAGCCACGGCAGACGGTTTCGGCATCACCCTACGGCGCGACCAGGGCCAACTGAAGATCAATGCCGTCAGCCAGGCGACGGTCGATAGTGATGTCGTCAACGAGCGCAACGCGCTCGCCCTCGTCGCGCAGCAGCGAGCGCTGGTGAACCAAAAAACACTGCGGGCGCCGTTTTCAGGACGACTTGGTGTGCGTCAGGTCGACGTCGGCCAATACCTGAC
This sequence comes from Bradyrhizobium hipponense, assembly GCF_008123965.1. Taxonomy (GTDB): domain Bacteria; phylum Pseudomonadota; class Alphaproteobacteria; order Rhizobiales; family Xanthobacteraceae; genus Bradyrhizobium; species Bradyrhizobium hipponense. The sequence continues at coordinate 23,826 of NZ_VSTH01000018.1, forward strand.
CGCCGGCACCGCCATCGTTACGCTGCAGGCTCTCGACCGTCTGTTCGTCGACTTCACGCTGCCACAGCAGGCTATCGACCAGGTCAAGGTCGGCCAGGAGGTTGTGGCGCGCGTCGATGCTTTCCCGGACCGCAGCTTCAAGGGCACCGTGCAGGCATTCAATTCCAAGGTCGACCAAAGCAGTCGCAATGTCCAGGTCCGTGCGCTGTTCGAAAATGCGGACCGCAGGCTCCTGCCCGGCATGTTCGCGCGGATCGACGTGCGGGTCGGGCGTCCGACGAGCTACCTCACGCTGCCGCAGACCGCGATCGTCTACAATACCTACGGAGAATCCGTCTACCTCGTGGTCAAAAGCGACGCGCCGGGCAGGCAGGGATTGCTGGCCCGCCAGACCTTCATCAAGACCGGCGCCACCCGCGGCGATCAGGTGGCGGTGGTCTCGGGCCTCGATCAGAACGCAACCGTCGTCACGGCGGGCCAGATCAAGCTGCGGAACGGCACCCTGTTGAAGGTCGATAATTCCGTCACCCTGCCGAACGATCCAAATCCGTCACCCGTCGATCAGTGAGATAGAAAACGTGTCCTTTACCGACATCTTCATTCGTCGGCCGGTGCTTGCGATCGTCGTCAGCCTGATGATCCTGGTGCTGGGTCTGAAGTCGATGACGTCGCTGCCGATCCTGCAATATCCGCGCACACAGAACGCGATCGTCACGGTGACGACGACGTACTACGGCGCGGATTCTGCGATCGTCGCCGGCTTCATCACCACGCCGCTGGAAAGCGCCATCGCTCAGGCCAATGGCATCGACTACATGACGTCGACCAGCCAGTCCGGCACCTCGACCATCATGATCAACCTCAGGCTGAACTTCGATTCCGGCAAGGCGCTCACCGAGATCAACACCAAGGTCAATTCGGTCCTCAACCAGCTTCCCAGCGGCGTGCAGCAACCGGTCCTGACCGTCAAGGTCGGCCAGACCATCGACGCCATGTATCTCGGCTTCAGCAGCGACGTGCTGGCGCCGAACCAGATCACCGACTATCTGATCCGCGTGGTGCAGCCCAAGCTGCAGGCCGTAACGGGCGTGCAGACCGCGGAGTTGCTCGGCAACAAGACCTTCGCGCTGCGTGCCTGGCTCGATCCGATCAAGCTTGCGGCCTACGGGCTGACCGCCTCCGACGTATCGACCGCGCTGTCGGGCAACGACTACATTGCCGGGCTCGGCACCACCAAAGGCCAGATGGTGCAGGTCAACCTGACCGCCGCCACGAACCTGAAGTCTCTTCAGGAGTTTCGCGACCTCGTCGTCAAGCAGGCGGGCTCCTCGAACGTCAAATTGTCCGACGTGGCGAACGTCACTCTGGGCTCGGAGGATTACGACTCCTCGGTCGGCTTCAACGGAAAGCGCGCGGTCTACATCGGCATCCAGGTTGCGCCAAACGCCAACCTCCTCGACGTCATCAAAGGCGTCCGCGCCGTCTACCCCGACATCAAGGCGCAGCAGCCCGAGGGAATGAATTCCGAAATCATCTACGACTCCACCGACTTCGTGAACAGCTCGATCGACGAGGTGATCCATACCCTTGTCGAAGCGCTTCTGATCGTCACCGTGGTGGTCTTCCTGTTCCTCGGCTCGTGGCGGTCGGTGCTGATTCCCGTGATCGCGATTCCGCTGTCACTGATCGGCACCTTCACCCTGCTGCTGGCGCTCGGCTTCTCGATCAACCTGCTGACGCTGCTGGCGTTGGTGTTGGCAATCGGTCTCGTGGTCGACGACGCCATCATCGTCGTCGAGAACGTCAACCGGCATCTGGCCGAGGGCACCAGGCCGTTGCAGGCGGCGATCATGGCCGCGCGGGAACTGTCGGGCCCGATCCTGGCCATGACGGTCGTGCTGATCGCGGTCTATGTGCCGATCGGATTCCAGGGCGGCTTGACCGGCGCGCTCTTCACCGAGTTCGCTTTTACACTTGCCGGCGCAGTCGCCGTATCGGCCATCATCGCGTTGACGCTCACACCGATGTGCTGCGCGTTCATTCTCAAGCCGCCGAACACCGGCAATCCGACGCTGAACGATCGAATCGTCGGGTTCATCGACGCCCGCATGGAGTGGTTGCAACACCGCTACCGGCGGTTGCTCGAATCGAGCCTGACGACGATCCCCGTCACGGTCGTCTTCGCAGCCTTGATCTTGAGCAGCATCTACTGGCTCTACACGAATTCCAAGAATGAGCTGGCGCCGGAAGAAGATCAGGGCGCAATCCTGATGCAATCCACGCTCGCCCCGAACGCCACACTTCAGCAGAAGCTGTTGTATTCTGCCGAGGTATACCGGCGCATTTCAGCCCACGCTGAAACCGCGGCGGTGTTCCAGCTCGATCTCGTCGGCAGCTCGATCGCGGGCTGGGTGCTCAAGCCCTGGGACAAGCGCGACAAGACCGCAGCCGAGTTGCAGCCAGTGCTCCAACAGGAGATGGCGGGGGTGGCGGGAGCCAAGATTGTCGCGTTCCAGCTGCCGCCACTGCCCGGGGCGAGCGGGCTTCCAATCCAGTTCGTGATCCAGACCACCGACCCGTTCGATCGGCTCGATGGCATCGCGAAAGCATTCACCGCGGAGGCGTTGAAAAGCGGCAAGTTCATCTTCCTCGACAATGACCTGAAGGTGGACCAGCCGCAAACCTCGGTGCTGATCGACCGCGAAAAGACCGCGCAGCTCGGGCTGAAGCTCAGCGATGTCGGCGGTGCGCTCGGCGCCATGCTGGGCGGCGGGTATGTCAACTATTTCGGCCTGGACGGCCGCTCCTACAAGGTCATTCCCCAGGTCGAGCAGCGCGAGCGACTGAACGCCGATCAGGTGCTGAACTATTACATCAAGACCTCCGACGGCACGTCCGTTCCGCTGTCGACGGTGGCGTCGCTGAAAACAACCACGGTGCCGCAATCGTTGAATCATTTCCAGCAGGTCAATGCCGCCACTATCTCCGGCGTAGCCATGCCAGGTGTGATCACCGGCGAAGCGCTCGCGACGCTGAAGGAGATCGCGGACCGGACCCTGCCCAAGGGCTACACCATCGATTATGGCGGACAGTCGCGGCAGTTCATTCAGGAATCATCCGGTTTCGCCGTTACCTTCGGATTTGCCCTGATCATCATCTTCCTGGCGCTGTCGGCGCAGTTCGAAAGCTTCCGCGATCCGCTGATCATCCTGGTCTCGGTGCCGATGTCGATCGCGGGCGCCCTGATCTTCATCATGCTGGGCATCAAGGGCGCGAGCCTCAACATCTACACCGAGGTCGGCCTCGTCACACTGATGGGGCTGATCAGCAAGCACGGCATTCTCATCGTCGAATTCGCCAACGAGCTACAGCATGCCGGCCGCTCCAAGCGCGATGCGGTCATCGAAGCGACCGCGATCCGGCTGCGCCCGATCCTGATGACCACAGCGGCCATGGTGATCGGCGTGATGCCGCTGATTACCGGATCCGGTGCGGGCGCAGCCTCGCGCTTCAACATGGGACTGGTCATTGCCTCGGGACTGTCGATCGGAACACTATTCACGCTGTTCGTCGTGCCCGCGTTCTACATTCTGCTTGCGGCCGACCATGGCAAGGCTGCCGCTGATGAAGATGCCGTGGACCACGATGCGGCCCCGCTCGCGCCCAACGCAGTCGCGCGCGCGACTGAATGAGAGAACAGGAGCCGAAACACAGTTACGACTGCGCGGCCTACGAGCACAGCGATCGAAGGACCGGCATATCTCTCCGCAATTTTCCCGCTCCGACGATGCTCCAGTAGAACACGCCCGAAGGCCTTTACACTGGCAAGCTCAACGCAGAGCACCCGGGACGGTAAGTGACAAAACGAGGATGGCCACTGATTTGCACGATATCGAGCAGCGGTACCAGCACCATCTCCGCGCGCCGGCTCTTGGCGGCAAGCGCCGCATAGATGAAGGTTTAGACGATCGACCAGAGCTTCGCCATCAGCATCCGCATGACGAGCAGCACCATGGCGCCGATCGCCGATCATTGGAGCGCTACAACGTCCCACATGCTGGGTCGCAGCGCTTGTCCCAATCTCGCTGTCAATATGTACGGGAGCGTCACAAGCGACGTGCTTTAGAATTGCGGTCTAGGCGTCCCAAAGTTGCCTCAAGGTCCGTCTGGGGCTGGCACGAGAGTACTCAGGGCTTCATGCGGGTCAGGAGCCGATCTCGGAAGCCGTACTGGTGTACTAGTGCGGCAGCTGCATGCAATGCGGCGACCACCACTGTCGTATTGGCTGCAATTCCATGCCAAGCCTGGATGGCACGAAGAGTCGCCGGATTGTGCGTACCGAACTGCGGGACCGACCACGTCCCGAAGAGGGTAGCGCCCCTGTAAGATGCATCGAGTGTTCCCAATAGCAACACCAGGGCGAGGAGGAGGTAAAGGCTGCCGTGCGTGAGTTTGGCTATGAAATGTTGCAGTCCGCCCCTGACCGGCGGCAGACTGCGGCCGAATCGCATCCGCCAGAGAACTCTTGTGGGTAGCACAACGAGGAGGATAGCTCCGACCACAACATGCACGGACCACATCGCAGCACGATCTGCTCTTGGAAACCAATCGGCAGTCTGCCCAAGAACCCACAGCACCAAAACGAGGGCGACCGTGATCCAATGCAGCCAGATGGTGATCGGATCATAACGAGCGACGTCATCGAACAGATGTTCTTCTGTTGCCGTCATTGGCCTTCTTACCTCGCGATGCATCTTTGTTGGGTCGGCACTCCGCTGCGGCCGCGATCAGAACGTAGGCAGATTAGTGAAACCCATCGACTAAAATCGCTGTTCAAACACTAAATCTGAATTCATAGTCCGGTAGGTGAGAATGCCATTGGCAGAGTGTAGCGGCCTTCTATGCTTCGGCTCCTGAGCTCATCTCACCTGCTCAAGATGCGGCGCATCGCCCGTTCGATGCGGCAAGCAGGGGCGGCGCTTTGCAACAGCCGCCCCCCGCACGATGCCTTGCCTAGGTGTCGGGCGAGCGTTAGCGATGCCAAGGCCGCACATAAATGTTGCCTCCGGCGAACACGGGAGCCGCACCGCCGGCTCGCTCCAGGCCCATTCTGCCTGCAGGTGTCAAGGCCCCGCCATTCAGCACATCCCGGTTGGGATACATCGATGCGAAGGCCGCAGGCTCTTGATCCGCGAAGGACCATGCTGCATAGGCAGATGGAATTGTCGCCATCGAGATCAGGGCCGCAGCGGCCAGAATCTTGAAAACAGTCATACTCGTCTCCGTTGTCTCACTCGTGCGGAGAGTTCGCGGCTTGCGATGACGGCTGCTCTGTCAGTGGCGTTTCCTTGGAAGTTTCTACGTGATTGATGTAGGCATTCCTCGCAAGAACCCGGCGTTGTTGCGGATCACTCTTCCGAGAAGGTGAAATCAAGTGGGGGCTACCTACGCCATTTGTCGAATTATGATTGCCGTGCGCAGATGCGGGAATCTGCATTCATAGTCGTGATCCACTCACGCGGTCGTGCCCTGCCGCAGCGCATTTAGCGCCTAGATTCAAGAGCAGGTCACCTCATCACGTGGCGCACAAATCATGAGGCCGCTTTCCGTTCTTTGCGTCGCAGCTCGTCTTCTCTGGAGCCTCGGCATTTGTCTGCGCGGCATGGGATCGCACATCTCGACTGCGAGCGCGCTCGATACGAGCGCCGCTACGCCAGGAGCGATTTCCTTCACGGCGCTCTCGGTGATCATGCCATGAAAGGTCCGCTGCTCGGCAGGAACAGCGATCGATGAGAACGCGCGCCCTAAAAATGCTGCAGGGATCGATCGGTCGCCGGCTGTTGAAAGATGCGCACGCGCCGTTGAAGAGCGCACAGCAGTTGGAGGAAGTTCGATGCGTTACGGCGTAGCCTTGGGTGTGCTGGTGAGGCTGCTCACTTCTCCGATCGCGCGCAACATTGCGAAGGTCCAGCTGTCAGCGAACCTTTATCCGACGCGCCGGGCAATATGTCTTGTCGCGATCTGACGTAGTCATTCGCCCCACCATGATCAGGCGTAAGAGCACCGGCTGATAGATTCGACGGTCGCATGGTGAGGGCCCGGCCTGAAACGCGCCGAGCTTTCCCCGCCGGTAGCCACGTTCCGGTCGGAGGCACCGTCAGAAGAGCAAGCGCCGCAGCCGCGCGCAAAGCAGGAGCGCCTGCAGGCTCTGTGGATGATGCGACCTGCGACGTAGGCTTGCCAGCCTCACTACGAGAAGGGGAGTGGTCGTAAGCGGGGCTTGACGTAGAGGCGTGGCCGGTTTGGCGACTGCGCAGGCGCTGTTCCAGCGACCGCCGTGGACTGCCAGGATGTCCGTCGCGACAACATGTTACGCTTCCGAACAAAAATCGGCTGGATTGCCCTGAATTGCCGGCACCGACTGTTTGTGGTCTGGCACCGGGACGTCAAAGCCGTTTAAGGTGACCGAAACCAGGCAGTACAGGCCAACGAGGTAGATGAGTTCTGCGGCACCCTCCTCGCCGAAAACCCTCACGGCTCGCCGGTGAATGATCTCTGGAAGAACGCCACCAGAGACGAGGGCGGAAGCGACTTCATGTGCGACGGCTTCCTCATCCGTGAGATTTCCTGGGCATTGCCCGGCCGCGATTGCCGCGATCTTGTCTTCTGATAGCCCGGCCGCTTCCGCGATAGAGACATGGGCGTAAAGCTCGTACGCCGAACGAAAATGCGCGCCGGTGACAAGGATCGCCACTTCGCGCACCAAACCTGGCAGCGTCGGCGAGAAGGACAGAACTTTGACAAGCTCCCAAATTGGTCCGCCGAACTTGGAGAAACGCAGCCACGGATTCCACGGGCCAATCAATATGCCTTGACCATTGATGGCTTCAAATCCCTTGAATTTCGTTTCGATCCCGCTGCGCATGTCGCGATAGAGCGTTCTCTGTTCGGGATTGAACTCAGAGGTTGAGAGAAGGGCCAGGCGCATGCGAATTTCCTTTCTTCGTAGCAGCGGGATAGTGCGATCGCCATGACAGCGAGCACATTGTTCAATTTGGACGTGTAGCAAGCGTGCCGCTCTGTCGGAACGGCTAGGCAATCCCTTCGGTACGCAGTGAGAGCTTCAATTGTGCGGGACATCGTTACCATTTAGATCCGATGGGGACGTTCTGCTCGGTACGCGGATTTCGACGACGCCGTGGTTAAGGGCCTGATGGCACGAATTGCATGCGTCGGTCAGGCCGGCGTAGGTCTTGGCGAATGCCGTGCCATCCTTGGCTTGGATCGCACCGTTGAGTTCCCTAAATGGCTGTTCCGTGACGGAGGCAATCATCTGCGGAAGGGAGGTCTGCTGGTCGGTTGGATGGGATCGACCGAGCCGATCGAATGCGCCACGGAGCGCTCGAAGTTCGTAGGCCGCAAAATCCCAGTTTCCCTCCTGCTCGGCTCGCCAAAGTCGTTCGTGCCGCGGCTGGATCGTCTCGATCATCAGATCGCTGATGCTCGGCAGATATCGGATAGCAGCAGGCGAGGGCGCTTCAGGCCCGGCGGAGACGCTGCGCGAGCTCACAAGAGCGATCGCCAAGAAGGCGGCCACGGCAATTGCGACCATGGCAACCAAAATCGGGCGGCGCCGGATGTGTGCTGCTCCTGTCTCGATCATGAGCGCACCGGAAGTGTGGGCCAGGCGTCGTCAGGGAGGTTAATAACAACGGGCGTCGCGGTGCTGCGCACGACGACCCATCGAAACGGTTCCTGCTTCGAAGGATTGATCTCCATGTGCAGCAGGAAGGCGGGCACGTGAATGAAATCGCCGGCCCTCGCCTTCGCGACAGTTTCGCCTCTCTCGCCCCAGCGGATCTCGCAGATGCCCGAAAGCACGAAGGCAATCGTCTCTTGCTCTCCGTGATGATGAACACCGGTTTGTGATCCCGGCCCCACTTCAAACAGTCCACCCCAGATGGCCGAAGCGATATTGAGCTCCGGTGCGATCGCGGCGCGACGCTCGCATCCCGGCGTCTGCGCCGTTCCCTGATCGAATTGAGCGGGGCTGACGATGTTGATTGTCGCAGAAGTACTCATGGCGTCCCGAATTTATTTTGATGCTCATTTGGTGAGTTAGGGCGCCTCGACTAGAGAACCACTAAATTCCGGTTTAATGATCTGGCTGGTAGTGGCATACGCAGCTGGTGTGCCAAGCTGATCAGCTCCCCAGTGCCGGTCGCCGCCGAACCCGCGCCGAGCTCTTTGAGCATGCCAACTCTCGCTTTAGTAATGCTCGGCTGTCGAACTGATCTTGCCGCGAAATACGAAGTAGTTGATCGCCGTGTAGAGCAGCATCAGCGGAAAGACGAACAGGCCGGCGCCCCAGAACATGAAGGCGAGGCTCGCGTGAGGCGCGGCGGCCTCATCGATGGTGACGGCGAACGGGATCATGTAGGGCCAGAACGAGATCGCGAGCGTGCCGAACGCGGCCACGAAGATGAGTGCCACCATCGGAAACGGCAGCGCATCCTGACGAAGTCGGACACTTGTAGCGAGCGTGATGGCAGCCAGTGCGCCGGCTATCGGGAAGACAAACAAGGAAGGTCGGTCGAGCCAGCGCGTCATTACTGGAAGGTCCTCCGCCAAGGCGTAGCCAAATACGGTGGCCAGGAAGGCGAGCAGGGCCACCGACAAATAGGGAATGAAGCGATAAGACGCGTCGCGAACGTCGGCCTCACACTTCCGTACCAGCCAGCAGGCGCCGAGCAGTGCGTACCCAAGACAGAGCCCAACGCCGCACAGCACCGAAAACGGACTTAGCCAGCCGGAAGCGCCACCGACGTAGCGCGCGCCGAGCATCGGAAGACCCTCAACGAGCGCGCCCACCATCAGGCCCTGCATGAATGCCGCGGCGAAGGAGCCGCCCGCGAATGCAGCGTCCCAGATCCACCGCATCCGTGCTGTCTTACTACGAAACTCGAACGCGACGCCGCGCAGAATCAGTCCGGCCAGCATCAGCAAGACCGGCAAATAGAACGCCGAAATCAGTGTCGCATACGCAAGCGGGAACGCCCCCCACAGCACGACGCCGGCGCTCACCAGCCAGGTCTCGTTGCCGTCCCAGATCGGCGCGACCGCGCTCACCATCGCGCGCCGTCGCGCCTCACCAGAGGTGATGCCGAACAGAATGCCGACGCCGAGATCAAAGCCGTCCAGCAAGACGTAAAGCAGGATGCTGATCGCCAGTACCGCGAGCCAGAACATCACCATTGCTATTCTCCTACGGTAAGCGGCAGGGCAAGGTCGCTTGATGGTCGGCCGCGGACATCGGGCGATTGGGAATGGCGAAGGTCGCCATCACGAGGCTGGCAGCAGGGCCCGTTCGCAGCAGGCGGTAGATGTAGAAAATCCCGAATACGAAGATGAAGGTATAAAGAGCGCAGTACACCACGAGCGAAATCGCTGCCGTACGAGTCGTCAAAAAGGGCGTCATTGCATCAGCGGTCCGGAGCAGCCCGTAGATGGTCCAGGGCTGGCGTCCGACCTCCGCCGTAAACCAGCCGGTCAGCGTCGCGATGAAAGGCAGTGGAAAGCTCAGAAAAATCGACCAGAGCAGGAGCGGATTGCGGTGAATCCGGCGCTTCCGGCACCGGTAGGAGCCGAGCCCGGCGAGGGCCAACATCAAGAGGCCGCAGGCGACCATGATGCGGAAGGCGAAGAAGGGAATAAGCACCGGTGGCCGGTCCCGCGGCGGAAAGCTGGTCAGGCCGACTTCCCTGGCATCAAAGCTCATGCTGCCGATCAAGCTGCCGAGAATCGGAATCTTGATTTCGTACCGATTGGTCTGCGAGGCCGCATCGGGGACGGCGAACAGAACCTCGCCCGCGGGTTGCTCGTCGTGCCACCGGCCCTCGATCGCCGCGAACTTCGCCGGCTGGTCGTCATGCGCGTAATCGCCGACGAGATGGCCACACAGCAGTTGAACGGGCAGCAGCACGGCGGCGAGATAGAGGCCCATCCGAAGCATGATACGGGCTTCCGGGGTGTAGATCCGTCTCAGCACGTACCACGCCCCCGTGGCAGCCACGCAGAACGCGCCGGTGAGATAGGCGGCGAGCAACATATGCGGGAAACGCACCCAGACCACCGGGCTGAAGATGATCTTGAACCAATCGACCGGAATAAAGGCGCCGCTTTGCATGGCATAGCCGACCGGCACCTGCATCCAGCTGTTGTTGACCATGATCCAGAAGGCTGAGAGCGTCGTGCCCAGGGCCACCATGGCAGTGGAGAAAAGATAAAACCACGGCGGAACGCGCTTGCGGCCGAACAGTAGAATTCCAAAGAAGCTCGCTTCCAATGCGAAGGCGGTAAAACTCTCGTAGGAGAGTAGCGGCCCCTGAATCGGCCCCGACATCCGGGAGAGCTCGCTCCAGTTCGTGCCAAACTGAAACGCCATCACAATTCCGGAGACCACGCCGAGACCGAAGGCAACGCCAAAGATCTTGAGCCAGAACTCGAAGAGCGCGCGGTAGGCGGGGCGGCCGGTCGCGATGTGCAATGCCTCGAGAATCGTGAGCCAGGCTGCAAGGCCGATCGTGAACGATGGAAAGATGATGTGGAAGGAGATGGTGAAAGCGAACTGAAGGCGCGACAGAAGCAGCGCTGTGAGTTCCATTGCTGCCTCCCTCAGCGCCAAAGATTGGAGCGGGCGAGGTCCACGACCTCGTCGCCGCGTCCGCTGATCACGGCCTTGATCATGTAAAGCGTAAAGCCCTTCGCCATCTCCAGCGTGATCGAGGGCGGCATCGCGAGCTCGGTTCGGTTCACAACCGCATCGATGAGAACTGGCCCGTCGTGGGCGAGCGCCGCAGCGATTCCATCATCGACCTCGGCGGGGTCTTCGAGGCGAATGCCGCGAATCCCGACGGCTTCGGCCATCGCTGCGAAGTTCGGATTCTTGAGCTCGGTTCCAAAGTCAAGAATTCCTGTCGACTTCTGCTCGAGCTCGATGAAGCCCAATGCACTGTTGTTGAACACGACGACCTTCACCGGAAGGCGCTGCTGGGCGAGGGTAAGGAAATCGCCCATCAGCATCGTGAAGCCGCCGTCGCCAGAGAGCGAGACCACCTGCCGACCTGGACACGCGGCTTGCGCACCGAGGGCTTGCGCCATCGCGTTGGCCATGGAGCCGTGCCAGAATGATCCGAGTAGCCGGCGCTTGCCGTTCATCGCGAGATAGCGGGCGGCCCATACTGTCGGCAGACCGACGTCGCAGGTGAATACCGCATCTTCAGCTGCCTGGTCGCTGATTGCTTTCGCGACCTGCTGAGGGTGGATCAATCCGCCGCCTGGCCTGCCGACGGCAAGCTCGTCAAGCCCCTTGCGTGCCTTGGCGTAATGTCGCTGGGCTTGCGCGAGATGCGCAGCGTCGGTCTTCTGCGTGAGCAATGGCAGCAACGCCGCAAGCGTCTCGCTCACGCCGCCAACGACTCCGACATCGACCGAGGCTCGGCGGCCGATATTCTCGGGCCGTAAATCCACCTGCGCAATGCGCGCGCCACCCGCCTCCGGGTAGAACTGCCTGTAAGGAAAGTCGGTCCCCAGCATCAACAGGACATCGCAGTCGCGCATGGCGTAATAACCGGAAGAAAAGCCGATCAGCCCTGTCATGCCAACGTCATACGGATTGCTCCACTCAACATGTTCCTTGCCGCGCAAGGCGTGCACCATCGGCGCTTGGAGCAGCTCACCGAGGGCGAGCAGCTCGTCATGGGCGCCCGCGCATCCTGAGCCGCACAAGATCGTCACGCGGCTTGCGTCGTTGAGCAATTTCGCCAGCCGAGCGAGATCGGTGGGAGCGGGTGTGACGACCGGAACAGGTGGTAGCAACCTTGCGCGCTTCGGCGGCGGCGCCACGGCAGCGACCTGCAAGGCGACGTCTCCCGGAATGACGAGAACTGACGCGCCGCGCTTGCCGACCGCCTCCCGGATCGCGGTCTCCAAGGCGCGCGGCATCTGGTGGGATCCGGACACGAGCTCGCAGTAGTGGCTGCATTCCCGAAACAGCTCTTGCGGGTGCGTCTCCTGAAAGTACCCGCTGCCGATTTCCGGTGACGGAATGTGTGCAGCGATCGCAAGCACGGGCACGTGCGAACGGTGGCAATCGAACAGTCCATTGATGAGGTGAAGATTGCCGGGTCCGCAACTGCCCGCGCACACAGCGAGCTCGCCCGTCAGATGCGCGTCGGCGCCGGCAGCAAAGGCCGCCACTTCCTCGTGCCTGACATGAATCCAATCGATCTTGCCATGGCGGCGAATAGCGTCGGTCAGGCCGTTGAGGCTATCGCCGACCACGCCATAGATGCGTTTGATCCCCGCAGTCGCGAGGGTTTCCACGAACTGGTCGGCGACTGTTTTGGTCGGCATTAACGCCTCCTCTGGAAAAGTGAGGACGAACCTGGAGTGCAACCACCGCTGCTCGCAGAAACGCCCAAAGTCCTGTCCAAGAAGGTAGCAAGACCGCCGCGCGGAGTTATTAAATTGGCATTAAGGCGACTAAATTCGAGTTTAGAAGCTATGCGGCGGCTTCAATTGGCTCGGCCACCATCTTCCAGAGATTTGCGACTGTTGAGGCGTCGAGAGATTGCGCCCTTCCTTCTCGGTTCCTCTGAGGCATTCTGAGCGCAGCGCGAAAGTGTGTGCCGACAAGCTAAGGCGCTATCCTGCAACGCTCGCTCGCAGCGGGCCACATCAATGCAAGCCGACGCGCAGAACTTCGATTGGACAACGCTATCAGTGTGCGTTAGAGCCGCTGCCCGCAGCATCGAGTCAGTCGGTTCGCGAAAACCAGTCGGAGCTTCGCCGGAGTCAACAGCCCCGACAGATGGAATCAATCATCTTGTCGACCTTCGCCTCTTCACGATCGATGGCGGGATTAGTCCCCAGCAAAGGGCCATTCATCCGATGACCGTTACCCACGGCGTCCGACGAGAGCGCTGTACCCAACGAGTTGGTCCCTGGCGAACCTGCGCTGGAGCCAAAGACGCCGCCTGTACTGAGCGTCGGATGCAAGCCCATTCCGCCGCGGGCGAATGTCGGGCTGGTTAGAAGAACGAGAAAGGGGGCGACGAGCAGAACACAAACCTTTTTCATGACGAAAGTCCTTTCGCACGGAGAAGTAGGAAAGGGGCCGCATGCGCAGAGTAACAATTCGTTGTGCGGAGCTGACTGACGTTCGGCGGCTTGCGTTCCATACGCAGCAACTCACAGCGCGTTGAACCTCCGTGAGCGAATGTTGCATTTCGAACCCCGGCATCGACTCCGACCTGCGTGGGTGAAACCAAATGGTTTGGCTTCACCATTCATAGGAGTAGTTCAATGACCAAAATCAAGCTGTTGTCGGCCGGACTGATCGCGACCGCCATGCTTGCGATGCCTGCCATGGCTCGCGAGCACTACGTAGCCCAGCGGCATGTGGCGGCAGCTGCCTCCAAGGCCGAGCGTGACGTTGACGGGCGTGTGTGCGTTCCGGCCCCACGCGTGGGCGCATTTGCGACGGCGCCGTGGACGGGGGACAATGTCCCTTGCGAGCCTCGGCCGTTTTGAGTCGATAAGCCGCGCGTGCCAACGTTGGTTTCCAAGCGGCATTGGGCTGATCCATCATTCGGTCAGCCCAATGCGGTCCGACACTGCTCTCCCGACGAGAAATTCGGGCTGGCACGAATATTCCAGATCGGTCGTTCGATAGGCGATTGCGACGCGTCGGAGCAGACTTGCGTCCTGTGCCGCTGTGGGACGTTCTGCACAGCGTCGAATCACACGCAGCTCGATCGCTCAAGCCTCTCTTGACTCCGGGCGATAGCGCGGATCCGGACAACCGCGCGGAAACGTCATCATGATCCCTCCGTGGAGCTCCGGGACGCGGCCATATTCCCGCTTCCAGAATGACAACCAGAACGTCCGAGAGAGCGCGGGTACCGGAAGAATGAAGCGCCAGGCGATCGCTCCGCTCGTCCAGCGTGCGATTACGAACATCGCAATTGTCGGCCTCACTCATCTTGCGTCCAGGGCGCTCCGGCGAGCTTTGCAGTCCCGTTCGAGCCAGAACCGGCGGTGATGGGCTTGCAGCCGTTGTCGAAGGAAGCTCTATGCCGCTTCCATCTGTTTATTGGGCTCCTGCTCCGGCTCGGAATTCGATGCTGACCTGTCCGGCCTGAGGTTCCTCCTGGCGGCCCGCTTGACCTTTTCAAAGGCGCAAGTTTCGATTTGCCGGACGCGTTCGCTAGAGATCGACAGTTCGCACGCCAGGACCTCGAGCGTGGCAGGGCGGTCGTTTAGCCGGCGCGCCTCGAACACCCGTCGTTCGCGTGACGTAAGAGTATCCAATGCGGTGCGCAGCGCGCGTGCTTGCTGCTCAGATTCGTCGTGTTCGGCCAGGAGCGCCTCGGCCGTCGGCGATGGGTCGACCAGCCTTGACTGCCAGTCCACCGTCTCGCTATCTTCGCTAACCGGCCTATTCAGCGACAGGTCGCCATTCAAGCGGCGGTCCATCTCCAGAACGTCGCGAGGCGAAACCTCCAGCCGCTTAGCGATGGCATCGGCCACCTCCGGCGTGAGGCTGGACGTCTCGCTGGCAAGCTTCCTCATTTCGCGCCTGAGGCTGAAGAACAGCTTCTTCTGGGCAGCCGTCGTTCCGATCTTGACCAGTGACCAGGATCGAAGAATGTAATCGTGGATCGTAGCCTTGATCCACCACAGCGCGTAGGTCGAGAAACGTGAGCCGCGACCCGGCTCGTAACGTGTTGCGGCCATCACCAGACCGAGATTGGCTTCGGAGATGATATCGGCGAGCGGAAGACCGTATCCCCGATAGCGCTTCGCCACGCTCGCGGCGAGCCGAAGATGGCTGGTCACGAGGGCGTCGGCAGCTGTTTGATCGCCCAGCTCTTGCCAGCGGCGTGCAAGCTGCTGCTCTTGCTCCTGTTCAAGCATCTCGAAACGGCGGATGGCGCCAGCGTACCGTCCAAACGGGGGTGACTCCGTCCGATTGATCGCCGTGGTTTTTAAACTGGTTTGCGCGACGACTACGTTGCAGTCCTGCATGATGCAGCTCCGATGATTGAGCCCAGCATCTATGGATTAAGGAACGAGCTACCGATGCGCTATTAAAAGGCAATTCCGGCGTTTAAATTCGCTGTTAGCTGAACCGGAGTCGTTCGTGCAGCTAGAACCAAGGCCGCGTTCCTTGGAGCGCCGCGCAATCGCGGCGCGCAGGTTGGCCGCGGCAATCTCAAGCCGCGGTGGAGCTTGACGCAGCTTCCTGCGCCGGCGCGGGCCGGCCGCGAAACGTTTGCTGCAGGCGATCAAGATAGAGGTAGACCACAGGCGTGGTGAACAGCGTCAGCAGCTGCGAAAGTATCAGCCCACCGACGATCGTATACCCGAGCGGCTGTCGTATCTCGGATCCCGCGCCGGTGCCGAGCATCAGCGGCACCCCGCCCAAAAGCGCTGCCATCGTCGTCATCAGAATAGGCCTGAAACGGAGCACGCAGGCCTGGTAGATCGATTGTTCGGATGTCAGCCCTTCATTGCGCTCCACCTCGAGGGCGAAGTCGACCAGCATAATGCCGTTCTTCTTGACGATACCGATCAGCAGTATGATCCCGATGATGGCGATCACGCTGAGATCCATATGCACGGCGATGAGGAGAAGCAACGCGCCGATGCCTGCGGAGGGCAGGGTGGAGAGGATCGTGATCGGATGGATAAAGCTTTCGTACAGCACGCCGAGGATAATGTAGATGACGATGAGCGCCGCGAGCACCAGCACCAGCTCGCCGGAAAGTGCCGCCTGGAATGCGTTCGCGTTGCCTTGGAACGTGGTGGCGAGCGAGAGCGGCTTGCCGCTGGTGCGTTCGAACTGCTGGATCGCGGCAACCGCGGTGCCCAGCGCCGCTCCCGGTTTCAGGTTAAACGAGATCGTGGTTGAGGGGAACATTCCCTGGTGGTTGATGACGATCGGCGCGGCGGTGACGGTGCTTTTGGTGAGCGTGCTCAGCGGGACCTGTTGTCCGTTGGAGGAGTTGAGATAGATCTGCTGTAGCACGGTTGGGCTGGTCTGGAAGCGCGGAAGGACTTCCAGTACCACGTGGTACTGGTTGAGCGACGTGAAGATGGTGGAGACGATGCGCTGGCCAAAGGCGTCGTCGAGCGTATTGTCGATGGCCGAAGGCAGGATCCCGAAACTCGACGCGACGTCCCGGTTAACGGCAACATCAAGGCGCGGCCCGGCGTTCTCCTGGTCGGTCGTCACGTCGGCAATCTCTGGAATGCTCTTCAGCTTGTCCAGGAAGATGGCGGACCAGTGATTGAGCTCGTTCTGGTCCGAATCGGTAAGCGTGTATTGAAACTGGGTTTTGGCCAGGCGCGCACCGACCGTGATGTCCTGGGCGGCCTGCATGTAAAGCGTGATGCCCTGCACCGAGGCGAGCTTGGTTCGGAGGCGGTTGATCACTTGGTCGGCGCTGGCGTCGCGCTGCTCGCGCGGCTTGAGCGTAATGAAGACGCGTCCCTGATTGACCGTGGCCACCCCACCGCCGGCGCCGATCGCGGAGCCCACGGACAACACGGCAGGATCTTCGACCACCTTATCGATGACGGCGTGCATGCGCTGGCTCATTGCGGGGTAGGAGATATCCTGCCCGGCTTCGGCGACGCCGACGATCAGGCCGGTGTCCTGCTGCGGAAAGAAGCCTTTTGGAATTACGACGTACAGATAGCCGGTTACCGCGATGGCCAGGAACATCGTCATCAGCGTGATGAAACGGTGGCGTAGCGCCACTTTCAGACCGCGCTCGTAGATGGCAAGCAGTCCGTCGAAAGCGCGTTCGGACTGCCGGTAGAGCCATCCATGCGTGCCCGTGTCATGCTTGAGCAGGCGTGAGCACATCATCGGGGTCAACGTCAGCGAGATCACGAGCGAGAGGATCAGCGACACGCTCACGGTGATCGCGAATTCCTGGAACAGCTTTCCAACGTAGCCGCCCATCAGGAACAGCGGGATAAACACCGCGATCAGCGACAGCGTGATCGAGATGATCGTGAAACCGATTTCGCGCGAACCCTTCAGGGCCGCCTCCATCGGACTCAATCCGGCTTCAAGATGGCGGACGATGTTCTCGATCACCACGACCGCATCGTCCACCACAAAGCCGATCGCGATTGACAGTGCCATCAGCGAGAGATTGTCCAGGCTGTAGCCTAGCGCATGGAGGGCGACGAAGGTGCCGATCAGCGATAGCGGTACGGTGATGGCGGGGATTACCGTGGCCCAGAAATTGCGCAGGAAGACGAAAATGACCATCACCACGAGTGCGACCGTCAAGAGCAGCGTGAACTGCACGTCGGAAACGGATGCGCGAATCGTCTGGGTGCGGTCGGACAGAATATCGAGCTTGATGCCCGGCGGCAGCGCGGCCTGTAGCTGAGGCAGCTGGGACTTGATCAGGTCGACGGTCTGGATGACGTTGGCGCCGGGTTGGCGTTGAATGGCCAGGATGATCGCCGGTTGTTTGTTGACGAAA
Source organism: Bradyrhizobium hipponense (assembly GCF_008123965.1). GTDB lineage: Bacteria > Pseudomonadota > Alphaproteobacteria > Rhizobiales > Xanthobacteraceae > Bradyrhizobium > Bradyrhizobium hipponense. Next base: position 41,396 of record NZ_VSTH01000018.1, read on the forward strand.
GCGCCGATCTGGTTGTTCTCGGATGCTTCGATGACGTTGCCGATGTCGCTGACGTGCACCGGTGCGCCGTTGCGGTACGCGACGATCAGGTTCTTGTAGGCGTCCGGCTTGAGCAGCTGATCGTTGGTACCCAGCGTGAAGGTCTGGTGCGGACTGTTCAGCGTCCCCTTCGGCTGATCAACATTGGCCTGCATCAGCACGTTGCGGACGTCTTCCAGGCCGATGCCGCGATTGGCAAGTGCCTGCGGATCGACCTGGACGCGGATCGCCGGCTTTTGCTGCCCGCCAACACCGATCAGGCCGACGCCCCCGATCTGCGAGAGTTTCGGCACCAGGATGTTTTCGGTAAACGCGTCCACCGTCGTGAGCGGCAACGTGTTGGACGTCAAGCCGAGCACCAGGATCGGCGTGTCCGCAGGGTTTACCTTGCGGATGGTCGGAGGGTAGGGAATTCCTATCGGCAAATATGGCGTCGCCGCATTGATCGCGGCGAGAACGTCAGTCGCCGCGCTGTCGATATCGCGGCTGAGGTCGAATTGCACGGTGAGCTGCGTGTATCCGAGTGCGTTCGCAGAGGTCAGCTGGGTCAACCCGGGAATCTGTGAAAATTGCTGCTCGAGCGGGGTCGCGACCGAAGATGCCATGGTCTGCGGATCGGCTCCGGGCAACCTGGCCGTTACCGAAATGGTCGGGAAGTTGACGTTCGGCAGGGAGGCGACGGGAAGCAATCGGTAGGTGACCAGTCCGCCGAGCAACAGCCCAGCCATCAGCAGCACCGTGGCGATCGGCCGGTGGATGAACGTCGCGGATATGTTCATGGGATTTCCTGCTCGACGGAGTTCTGGAGATCTGCTTCCTGCGCCGCGCTGCCCTGGAGCTCCTGCACGCGGGTACCCGGCTGCAGCCTGTATTGGCCGTCGACCACAATCTTCTCGCTGGCCTGAAGCCCTGAATCGATCAGCGCGCTGCCATCGCTGATCTCGGCAACCCTCACTGGCCGCGTCGTCACGGTTTCGTCTGCCCCGATCACCCAGACGAAGGGTCCGTGGGGGCCCTGCTGAATGGCGGAGGCGGCAATGGTCAACCCGTTGTGGCGGGTTTCGAGAAAGAGTCGCGCATTGATGAGCTCGCCCGGCCAAAGCATCCGTTTCGCATTGGGAAAGCTCGCCCGTAGCTTGATCGTGCCGGTGGTCTGAACGATCTGGTTGTCCACCAGATCGAGCTTACCCTCATCGAGCTGGGTCTTGTCATCCTGACTATAGGCGAGGACCTTCAGTGGTCCCTTGGCCATCTCCCGATTGATCTCCACAAAGTCGGTCTGGGGAAGCGAGAACAGCAATGAGATTGGCTGGATCTGGGTCACATCCACCAGGCCAGCTGTATCGGTCGGATGGATGATGTTGCCGATATCGACCTGGCGAAGGCCGGTCACGCCGTCGATTGCGGACGTCAGCTGCGTATAGCTCAAATTCGTCTTCGCTTGCTCGATGACGCCCTCATCGGACTTCACCATCGCCTGAAGCTGGGCCAATTGAGCCTTCGTGGTATCGACGAGCTGCGTGCTTGCCCAACCGTTCTTGGCCAGCGGCACGTACCGGTTCAGATTGGCCTGTGCATTGTCGACCTGCGCCTGATCGCGATCGCGGTTGGCGATCGCTTGATCGAGTTGCGCTTGATATGGGCGCGGGTCGATCTCGGCGAGGAGATCGCCGCTTTTGACGGTCTGTCCCTGCGTGAAGGCGATCTTGATGAGCTGGCCGGTGACCTGGCTGCGCACGATCACGTTGTTATAGGCAATCACCGTGCCTACGCCACGCCGGTAGATCGGCACGTCGTGACGAACCACCGTTCCCGCCACGACCGGCACCGACTCCGCCGCAACGCCAACCATGTTTGGTTTGGGCGGGCGGATTTGCCGAGCGGCCAATGCAGCTCCTCCGGCAACCACCACGCCAGCGAGAATAACGAGCCATAGCTTGCGCATGCAACGCTCCCTGAAGCAGTCAGCAGCCTGATGAGGATGAAAAATTGTTCGTGCCGGTAGCGCCGGTCATCGAGGAAGCGGAGGAGCCGGACGTGCATGGCGCCGTGTACGCAGTGCCCGAAGTGTTGGGTAGCGGTACCGCTGTCATCGGGCTTTCGCCGCTGGTATCGGCCTCCGTTGCACCCAGCGGGATCGTGCCGCCAACCACGCCCGCCGTCGAAGTCGCGGGCTGGCTTGAAGAGGTTGTGCTGCTTGATGTCGTGGCGCAGCTTGAGCTCAGTGTCATGCCGCCGCCGTCGAAGGTCGAGGACGGGGATGAAGCGCTGCTCGTTACACCCGTACCCATAGAAGAGGTCGACGACGTGCCCATTGCGCCCGTCGAGCCAGTCGCACTGCACAACGCGCTAACCGTCGGACCTAGACCGCCGGAATCGATTTCGGTTGCCCCAAGCGGGACGCCGGCGCCAGTAAAGCTGCTGCTCGTTCCGTTGGAGCCCAGTGTGCCCATCGGGGAAGTCGCACCCATTGCCGAGGGGCCGGTGGTTGTTTGCGCGTCGCTGGCTGCGCTGGCGCAAAGCAGCGCAAGCGCTGCCACGAACAATCGTCGCCGCATCGACATCTCCTGATCATCGATTTGCAAATCGCCGTATGAACCAACGAGAGTTCCGTTGAACCGATAGGAGCGGTTCGATGCGTCGGCTTCGAGGCGTTAGCTAGGAGTAGAGATACGCGGCCGGCGGATTGGGGCCACTAAATTCTCAGCGGCAAAGTTAAACTTGAGTTTAGGGTCATCCTGTTTGGCTATCGCCGGGCGCCTGGCAGATATGCTCGTCGACAGACGCGTCGCAATGCTCTCAACTGACTTGCGGTGGAACGCGCTCGAACACGATCTCCGCAACGCAACCCCGTCCGGTTGGCGCTGGCGACAGCCCGAACTGAACTCCGTGCAATTTTGCGATCGCAACCACCAGGCTCAGACCCAATCCAACCCCGGGCTCCCCGCGGCTTTTGTCGGATCGATAAAAGCGTCTCGTGACGAGGTCACGCTCGCTCGGTGCGATTCCGCGCCCGGTGTCGCTGACGTGCACGATGCTCCTTTCTCCGATGCGGTAGAGCTTGAGTTCGATATGCCCGCATTCCGGCGTGAATTTCACGGCGTTGTCGACGAGATTTGCAATGGCCTCGAACAGCAGGTCGCGATCGCCCTGAACCACCATCTTCTCTTTGGCTTCTACGACTAGGGTTACGCCTTTGTCTTTGGCCATAGGCTCATAGAGCTCTCCAACGTCGCGTACCAACTCCGCCAGGTCGACCTCCCGGAACCCCTCCAAACGCCGACTATGCTCGATTTCGGTGATGCGAAGCAGGGCGGTGACCATCGTTAATGATTGGTCGAGCCCGCCGATGGCGCGATCGACAGCCGCTTTCAGCTCGTCAAGAGTCTTCGCTTTGTGCCGTCCGCTCTCCAGGGTCATCCGCACATTCGTGAGCGGCGTGCGCAGGTCGTGAGCGATGTCGTCGCCCACTCCAGCAACGCTACGCAGAAGCTCCTCCATTTCATCCAGCATTGCATTGATAAGCCGCGCCAGCTCGGTGAAGGGAGCCCCACCTTGTTCCGGCAAGCGTTCGCGCAATTCGCCCGCCACGATGCGTTGGATCTGCCGGTTGTATTGGTCGAGCCGTTGTTGCGTCCTGATGCTCAGGAATGCTCCAAACAGCGAACCAAGGCACAGCGACGGAATGAGCCCCCATGCGACTGCTCGCTCTATCGTGCTGCCGATTTCAGACAGCTCGTCGGTATTCCGGCCGATAAGGAGTATCCCTCCATCATCAAGCTTGCGTGCGACGGCGCGTGCCAACTGTTGCTCGCGGCCGGCAGCATCGATCCGCACCACTAGAAGCTGCTGTGGTGGGGTGTCTGGCTGTAGGTTGCGCGGCAGACTTTCAATGTTTCCGATCACACGGTTTCCGTGCGCGTCGAAGAGGCCGCCAAGCTTCACCCGCCGCGGATCCCCGTCGAGGTGTTGCTGGAGCGCTTGGAGCCGCTGCTGCGGAGGAAGGCTTGAGAACGTATTGGCGCGATCGACGATCAATCGATCGACGCTCGCGGTCACGTATCTGGAAGTTGGCCAGTAGATGAAGACGATGATCAGGACGACGCAGATCGCGAACGCGCCGATTGCGACCATGGTCCCGCGAAGAATGGTCGATCGGAAGGCTCTCGTTCGAATAATCTTAGGAAGGCGCACGCAACATAAATCCTTCCCCCCGGATATTGAGGATCATCGGCGGCTGGCCGGCCGGATCGACCTTGCGGCGGAGCCGGCCCATATGCACATCGACGAGATTGCTCTGGGGCACGAACTTGTAGTTCCAGACTTCTTCAAACAGCATCGCTCGGGTGAGCAGTTGGTCGACCCGGCGCATCATGTATTCGAGCAGCCGGAACTCGCGCGGCAAAAGATCAAGCGGGCGACCCCCGCGCGTAGCGGTACGCTCCAGCAAATCGACTTCAAGTGGTCCGACCCGCAGCACGGTGTCCCGGCTTTCACCAGGCCTTCGCAGCAGGGCCTCAATCCTCGCAATCAGCTCCAGGATCGCAAATGGTTTGGTCAGATAGTCGTCACCGCCGGCCCGCAACCCACGAATTCTGTCATCCACCGCTCCGAGGGCGCTCAAGACCAGAACGGGGGTGCGCACCTGCTCCTGCCTGGCAACCTCGATGATGGTCAGGCCGTCGATTCCGGGAAGCAGACGGTCGACGATCATGACATCGGCCCCGCCTGCGCGCGCTTTGTCGAGTCCCTCAATGCCCGTCGGCGCCCGGTCGACCTCGTATCCACGACCAGCGAGTTCAGCCGCGATCTGCTGGGCGGTCTCGTCGTGATCTTCGATCAGCAGCACCTTCGGCATTGCGACTTCCTTGGCTCCACGGCCGCTCGCATGGCAGGAGCCTGCCCAATCGCCACAGACAAGGCTGACCGTCTGCTGCGAAACTGTACAATAACCACATAGCCCTAGCACGAAGCCGAGCTTCATTAAATCCAGTTTAGTTTTGTAAATTCGACTTTATGGCGCGCCTGCACGGACGAGGCCGCTCGTGTCTCGCAGAGGCTTTCAGGTGAGGCTCGCCACTCTGGTCAGGGCGGACGTTGGCGAACTCACAAGCGCGCAGTGGCGTGTTCAGCTGGCGCGGAGTGCCGCCAACACTTTGGGCGGCGTGAACGGCACCGAGCGCAGGCGTACGCCAGTAGCTTCGAACACGGCCCCGGCAATGGCCGAAGGGACGACGGCGCAGGTAGGCTCCCCGCCGCCCCAGGGGACCTCTTGCGGGCGATCGATCAGATCGATCACGACCTCTGGGATCTCAGGGAAGGTTAGAATGGGATAGCTGGCCCAATCAAGGCTCGTGACCATGGAGCGATCGAAGGTCACTTCCTCCTTCAGGATTCGGCTCACTGTCTGGACAACGCAGCCCTCGATCTGGTTGCGCAGCCCGTCAGGGTTGATGATCTGGCCGCAATCATGCGCCACGTAGAAGCGTTTCACCGCAACGGCGCCGGTCTTGCGGTTGATTTCCACATCGGCGACGGCACCGACATAGGTGCGGACCAGCTCGTATTTCACATAGGCAAGCCCGCGTCCCGTGACGACCTCGGCATTGCGATCCGGTTCTTGCCGCTCACGCCATTTGCTGAGCTTAGCCAGTCGCTCCAGCAGTTCCTTGCCGCGCGCGTCCGCGAGATATTGAAGCCGAATGTCGAGTGGATCCGTGCCAACGCTCGCCGCGACCTCGTTAAGGAAGGATTCGTTGGCAAAGGTATTTTGCAGCCGTCCGGGCGAGCGGATCCAGGCAGGTCGCAAGGGTGTCGACTGCAATCGGCGAGCGGTCGTCGTAACATTTGGGATCTCATACGGAATCGAGAGATCATTGAGCACACCGCCAGGGCTGAGCTTGCCAAGACTGTTCAGCCCGGCAAGGTCAGCGCCGGTGAGCGGTACAAAGGTCGCCGATCCGTCAGGTACGAACAGTTCGGATTCCCACGCCGCCAGATTTCCCTGCGGGTCGACCCCGGCTTGCATGTCCAGTAGTGTCGGCGGTCCCTTGGGATCCCAGCCGTGCTCGTCGGCGCGCATCCATTGCACCCTGACCGGGGTGCCGATCGCACGCGCCAGCAGCGCCGCATCGGCCGCGGCGTCCTCGTGCCCATTGCGGCCGTAGCAACCCGCGCCCTCGACATAGACGCAGCGAACGTCCGCGTCGGATGTTGCCAGCATCGCAGCCAGTTGCTTGCGCAAATCGTGTGTGGCCTGCGAGGCGGTCCAGCAGGTGAGCTTGCCATCGATAAAGGTCGCCACGGCACAGGACGGGCCGATCGAGCCGTGGGTGTGGATCGCGAAATCATAGGTTGCCCGAAGCTTGCGTGCCGCGGCACCAAGGACCGCGCGCGAGCTGCCGAAACGGCTGGTGACATCGTCATGCACGACGGGCGTATTGCGCACGTGCTCCCAGATCTTGCTCTGGTCCGGGAGCTCACTCCAGCTTGACCAGGTCACCTTCAGCTGTTGGGCGGCCTTGATTGCGCTCCATTCGCTTTTGGCGACGACGCCAAGAAAGTTGCTGATGCGGACGACCTTCACAATTCCAGGTATGTCGGCGATTGAAGACTCGTCATAGGAAACGAGCGTTGCACCGAATCCCGATGGACGCACCACTCGGCCGTGCAGCATGCCGGGAAGTGTGAAGTCCTGCATGAAAGTGAAGCGGCCGTTCACCTTGTCCGGAATATCCAGGCGGCGCACCGGCTTACCGACGATGGTGTAGTCGCCGGGCGCCTTCTGCGGCGCGTCCTTTTCGATGTCGAGAGCAAGGCTTGTCGGTTCAACGAGACTCCCAATCGGCAGCCATTCGCCGCCTGCGGCAGTGATCACACCGTTTCGAATCGAAAGTGTGGCAATGTCGCGATCCATCTGCGCGGCAGCGCGGCGCAGAAGGGCTCGACGCGCCGTGGCCGCAGCGCGGCGCAGCTGCATGCCGCCGTTCTGAATCGAAAAGCTTCCGCTGGTCGTGCCCTGGTCCGGCGTGAGCGCGGTGTCGCCTTCGATGATCGTGATCTGATTCATGGGGACGTCAAGCTCGTCCGCGACGATCTGGGTCAATGCGGTCCGCACGCCGGTGCCGAGATCGACCTTTCCGGAATAGACCGTGACTCTTCCATCGTGTGCGACAGCAAGGAAGCCGTCGACCCTGTCGGCCAACAGGGTTTTTCCGGCGGCGGCCGTCTCGGCGCGTGCCATCGGCAGACTGAAGGCCACAATGAGCGCGCCACCTGCCTGCAACAGCTTGCGCCGATTGATCATCTCGTCCATGGCGCGTCTCCTTACGAGCTTGCCGCAGCGCGCATGACCGCGCGCAGAATCCGCAGATGCGTTCCGCAACGGCAAAGATTGTTCGCCAGTTCTGTCTTGATGTCTTGCTCGCTCGGTTTCGGATTGCGCGCCAAAAGGTCCGCCGACTGCATGATCATGCCGTTGATGCAGTAGCCGCACTGGACTGCCTGCTCTTCGATGAACGCGCTTTGCAGCGGATGGGGATTGCTGGCCGTGCCGAGGCCTTCGAGCGTCACGACGCGGCCGGACACTGCGGACAGCGGTGTAACGCAGGACCGAACTGCCGTTCCATCGACGTGGACGGTGCAGGCGCCGCATTGGCCGAGGCCGCAACCGAAGCGCGGTCCATGCAGACCAAGCTCATTTCTCAGCACGTAAAGCAGGGGAGTATCAGGATCGTCGACGGTTACTGAAGCGACTTTACCGTTCACGCTCAAGGAAGTCGTTGCCATCGTACAATTCCTGCCTTGCGCTCCGATCGCCAAGCCTCTTGCCGGGTTGGAGCGCGATGACGCCGCGATGAAAGAGCCGTAAGTGCCGTGCACCGAGCGGGTTAATGACAGGAGCGAAGTAGGGAGGTGGCGCACTCGCCCCAAGCAAAAAACTTTAAGTATCAATTTGAATTGAGCGCTCGGTAGCTCTGCGTCCGACTGGAGCCCCGCTCATCAAACCTAAATCCAAATTTAGTTGAATGCGCCATCTGGTGCGCCGACTTCGAGAAATCGACAGCCTGGCATTTCATCAGTCCGGCTGGCAACGGGTCATCCCCTTGGAGGTCAACATGGCACTTTCCTCGCGCACAATCCTGCTGTCCACGATGCTGCTAACGGCTGCAGCTTCACCGTCGTGGGCACAGAATTCAACAAGCGCGAACCCCGGCACAGGCAGCGCCGGTCGCAGCGAGCAGCAATTCATGGTCGACAATGACCTGGCGATGAGTGACATGACCAGAGCGATGCTTGTCAAACCAACTGGTGACGTGGACCATGACTTTGCTGCCATGATGATTCCTCACCATCAAGGCGCGATTGATATGGCGCGCGCCGAGCTAAAATACGGTCACAACGAAGAACTTCGGCGGCTGGCGCAGAACATCGTCGCGCAACAGCAGCAGGAGATATCGATCATGCGCCGCGCCACCGGGGAAGATTCGCAGGCAAACGATAAGCCGTTGCCGCCATCGAGCCCAAAGCCGGATGCTGCGAATTCTCCAAGCGCAATGAACGCGATGCACATGAAGTGAATTTGGTCAAATCCCGCCGTTCAGGAAGACGGAGCAGCCTGCACCAGCGCCCCGCTGAAGGCGATCGCCGGATCGGCAATCAACGGACACGACGACTGAGCTAAAAGGAGCTTTCCAATGAGCGAGAATCCTCGCGTTGAATTTCAACCTACCGGCAATGGTGTGCGACGGCGCACGGTGCTGGTCGGCGCAGGGCTGGCGGCAACAGGCCTGGCGCTATCAGGCGGCGTTGCAGCAGCCGAACCAATAAAGCATGCATCGGTAGCCGAGCCGGTCAGCGGGCCCTATCCGAAACCTCCTGCCGGAAGAACCGCCGGGCCGATCCTGCCGGGGCGCGGATCGGCGCTGGTCGGCAAGATCGCGGTGGTGACCGGTGCGGCCCGCGGAATTGGCCGTGCGATTGCCGTCGAATTCGCCGCCAATGGTGCTGATGTTGTTGCCCTCGACATTGCAGGACCGGTCAGCCCGACTGCCGATGCAATTCCGGCCACGGAGGCAGAACTCGCCGAGACAGTGTCCGAGATCGAGAAGTATGGCCGGCGCGGCACCGCAGCCAAAGCGGACATTCGTGACATGAGGGCCTTGCGAGCAGTTGCCGAGAAAGTGGAGCGTGAACACGGAAAGATCGACATCGTTGTCGCCAATGCCGCCATTCAGGGTTGGAAACCGCTGATGGAAATGGACGACATGGACTGGCGCGACCAGATCGAGAACAATCTCAACGGGACCGCCAACACCGTTCGCGCCTTTGGACCCAAGCTGGTCGCCCGCAATCAGGGTCGCATCATCCTGCTCTCTTCGATGCAAGGCAGAATGGGCACAGCGGATGGGGCAAGCTATTCCGCGTCAAAGTGGGGCATCTTGGGGCTGATGAAATCGGCTGCCCTGGAGCTCGGTCGGCACAACGTCACCGTCAATGCAATCTTGCCGGGACTGGTCGGCACGCCTTTGACCTACAATGAGCAGCGGTTCCGGGCGGCAATGGCACAATCTAATCGCCAACCCCCAGCGCATCCGACCGCGCAGGAAACCTGGGACGCTCGGGCTCCGACTGTGCCGCTTCAGGTGGGATGGCTGCAGCCCGAAGACATTTCGCCGGTGGCGGTCTTCCTGGCATCCGACGCCGCTGCGCTGGTAACCGGCAGCGAATTTGCAGTCACCGGTGGAGACGCGGCCAAGGTTAGCTGATCGATACGCGCGAACACGCGTGCTGCTCGTGTGGTCGGGCGGCACGCGCCGAAGCGCCCGAAGCCGATTTCATCCGCATCCTCCGCGTCAACAGTCCGCGTTTCGCGATCGGGCTGCGTGACCTGCTGGACCTCCTCGACGCCGGCAGCCACCCCGACATGCACCAGCCTCTCGCGCGACACGCGGCCTCCATCTCCTGAATGGCTACCGCGAGTACTCGCCGAGGCAGCAGGCCGTCCTTGACCGGCCCCGACATGACGGTCGCGGAGGCCAGCGGCTTGCCGAACCGCGCCAGAGCAGCCGCCTGGCGAGTTGCCCGCTCCTCTCTGGCCTCCGGCATCTCCTCAAGACCAGCCTCGGCCGCGTTGGCCCTGCGCGCGCATGATCAGCCTTGACCGGCCGAAGGTCGGCCATTTTCGACCGCTTGGCCAACATGAATGAGGCGGCGCTGTTCACGTGCAGGCAAGCGAGGGCGTTGGATCGAGCGCGAAGTCGCCCCTTTGTCGGTTATGCCGCCCTGCTGCGGGCCGGCGGTGCCATGAATTCGGGCCCGACGGGATCGCGAATGGTGGCCTTGAGGATGCGATCGATCTCCGCTTTCGCCGCGGCGTCGATACGCCATCCGCTTACCTGGTCAACCGGTTGCAACTGGTCTGGGTGGCGGGCGCCCCATAGCGAGCTCGTAATTCCCTGGTCAAGCATCCAGCGGATCGCCAAGTGGATGATACGCTTGCCGAACCGTCGTTGAGCGAGGTCGTCAAGTTGTCCGACGGTGCCAAGATATTGCGCAAAACGGGGCTGCCCGAATTTTGGATCGCTGCCGCGAAGGTCATCGCCTGTAAACACTGTATCAGGGCGCATGCGGCCCGACAGCAGGCCCCGGCAAAGCGCACCATAGCCAAAAGTCGCGATGTTGTTTTCGCGACAGTAGGGCAAGATTTCAGCCTCGATACCGCGCTCGAAGAGATTGTAGGGTGGCTGCACGACATGCAGCGGCGCAACCCGACGAAAGCGCTCCATCTGCATCACCGAAAAATTGCTGACGCCGATTGCGCGGATCTTGCCTTGCCGCAGCAAGCTGTCCATCGCCTCGGCAGTCTCTTCGATCTCCACAAGGGGATCCGGCCAGTGCACTTGGTAGACGTCGATATAATCGGTCCGAAGCCGTCGCAAGGAGTCGGTGACCTCCTTCAGGATGCGTGCTCTGGAGGCGTTGCGGAACACGCGTCCCTGGCTCCACTCAAGACCGACCTTGGTTGCAATGACCACGCGTCTGCGCAGATTGCCTTCTGCGAGCGCCTGGCCAACGAGCTCCTCGGAGTGCCCAAATCCGTAGGCGGGAGCGGTGTCGATCACGTTGACGCCGCGTTTGATGGCGGTCCGGATCGTTGCGATCGATTCGGTTTCGTCGGTCCCGCCCCACATCCAACCGCCGATAGCCCAGGTGCCAAGTGCTACGCGCGACACGTTGATGTTGGTGCCGGGAATATTGACGTGTTCCATTTGCAGCTCACCTTTATAGGGTCGATCGAGCATGAAGCGGCTCCTGTTGTGTTGGGCTTTCGAACTTTGTGTTTGCAGGAGATTTCCCGGGCGCGACGCTCAGTCCGGCCTCCTCGGAGGCCAGCAAGCCAAGCGCAGACCAATCCAGCTCAGAATATCCGCGCGCTATCCCGGTGATGAAGCGGTCGCGAACGACGCTGAGAGTAGGCATTGGTACGCCTGCCTGCTCCGCCTCCTGGAGCACCAGCCGCATGTCCTTGAGCGCGAGTGGGAAGACGAGGCCGCCGGTGCGGTATTGTTGTCCTGCGATCTTGCTGCCATAAACTTGAAGGAAGCGGCTTCCGAACATCGTGCCGGTCATAATGGCCAGCAACTCCTCGGCATCGAGCCCGCGTTTGCGGGCGAGCGCACAAATCTCCCCCAGGATTTCCAGATTGGCTGCGATCATGGCGTTGCCGGCCAGCTTGATCAAGTTGGCCGTCGCCGGAGTGCTGCCTACCGTAAAAGTATGCTGGCCGAGCAGATCGAAGATCGGCTGGCAGCGCGCGAGCTCCGGCGGCGCGCCGGCGGCAATGACAAACAGCTGGCGGGTCTTCGCGGCATCAGGGTTTCCGAATACAGGGGCTGCAACATAGCTCTGACCATTTCGTGCATGTTCGCTTGCCAGCTGGGACGCCGTTGTGGAGCTGATCGTGCTCATCGAGAGATGGATTGCACGCGGCATCAAGCCCATGAGCAGGCCGGCAATGCCGAGATCCCTTCGACCAAACGCGATCTGTTGAACGGCTGCATCGTCAGGCAGCATGCTGATGACCAGCTCGCACTCGAACAGGTCGCTAAAGGTTGTCGTCGGCTCAAGGCCGAGCGCCGCGAGGACTCTTTTTTGCTCCGGGCGCCGGACATAGGCGACCACGTCTTGACCGGCAGCGGCGAGATTTGCCGCCATCGCGGTCCCCATTCGTCCGAGACCGATAAAACCGATCCGGCCTGCGTGCAGCCCGCGTCGCCGGCTGGCCCCCGAATTCGCCTCTGCATTGGCCATTGACCGCTCTTCCTAATGTTTGTTCGTGAGACCGGATCGTCACGCCGTCGAGCACATTCAGGGTCGACGTCGCGAATACCGAGTTGGTGGCGCCGGAGGCAAATCCAATTAAAAAGGAGTTCAGGTGGCGGGAGGCCGTTTGATCCTGCCGAGAGCGAGTGCGACGCCTTGATCTTTGCTCTGCATCCGAGGAGCCTGCCACCGAGCGAGGCGGCAAGGGATCGGCACGGCAGCGGAAACCCTCCACCCGATACAGTGGCTCGTTCTCGCCGTCAGCCGCAGTAGGGTGGCCAGAGATTGCGCGGACGACCATAGTAGAGATCGTAGCAGTCAAGGCCGTTGTCGAAGATAGCACCGTACCTCGGCCAGACGCCGCCGAAACGGTGCATGGAATCATGGTGTAAACCCGAACCATAGGCGCCCACATGATTACCCGGGCCGATGCGGCCGGCGCCAAAGCCACCCATGTGGGTGCCACCGATTGCACCCATATGGACTGCTCCACCGAAACCGCCCATATGACCACCTCCAAACCCGCCCATGTGGCCGCCGCCACCGCGTGCCTCTGCCGTCGCCGTAAGCAGGCTTGCCGCAAGTGTCGTCGTAACCAGCATTGTCAACAGTCGTCTCATCACGTCATTTCCTTTCCGGTTGGGCAAGACCACAGATTTTCAGCGTTTCGAAGTCAGATCGAAGTTTCTCTCTCCGAAATCAGCACCGGTATTTGCGTCTCTGTCAGCAAGTGCGAACCTCGGCTGGCCATTAAAAGGAACATCCTCTCACGCTGTTTCAAAACAACGAGAGGATCTCGATAGAACGAGCGATCACCGATTTGTTAGCTCGGCTTTCTTGCTGCCGCACGCCTGCATGCGCCTGCCAATTTTCCCGCAATGGCGATCGGCCGACGCACAGCTTGTGCACGAGCGACTGTCGAATCAGCGGCATTTCGACAAGCGCTTGATGCGGCGCATTTTCCGACGGACGAAAAGCCGTGGTCCTCTGCCGATTGGATGGATGGTCATTGCGAAAGGCTCACAACGCGTTGAATGATCGCGAGCCACTTGTGCGTTCAGAAGCCAAATATCTGATCGCATCTCGTCTGGAGCGGCTCAAGCGTCTTGGCCGCTTGCATCCAGACGAGAAGTAGATGACCAAAATCAAGCTGATGGCCGGTGCATTGATTGCTACCGCCATGCTCGTAACGCCCGGCGCGGCTCGCGAGAGTAACATTGCTCAGCGGCACGTCACACGCGAAGCCAATCCAGGCGCTTTCAACGGCTTCCCATCTGTCGACAGGCGGGCGGGCACTCCAACGCACCACGTTGATTCATCAGAGACAGCTCCCGGGGGCGTTTGCGACTTCGGCGACAACCCGATGATCTGCTGATACCGGCGTACTCCCGGCATGGGGCGAGTCCCAAGATCGGTTAGGAGGTCACTGTTAAAGCCAGACGCTCGTCCAACGCGGACGAGTTGGTGGGAGGCGCCATCCAGCCAAAGACGGATCGGATGCGTGCCCCAAAGAAGTGATCATGACAATGTTGGCCAATGATGTAGCGGTCGAGATTGTCGCCCCTAGTCATCGGGGCCGCGCACCGATCTCCGCCAGCACGCACTCGGCATTTCATCAAGTACAATCAGCCAAAGGTGACGAGGCTCGTCAAGCTCAGTTGAAGTTTCTGATTGCCGTGGCAAGCGAAGCTCTCGTCAAAGCAATCGGTTTATCGGCAACGAAGTTGTCGACGCCTCTCGAAAAGGGCAGTTGCTGCAGCATAGCGAAAGCCTACTCGCAGGAACGTATCAGCTATCGCCACAAGATGGGCACATTTCTCTCTTTTCCAGTTTCTTATCTGGAGCCAATCACTGTGAAATCATTCCTTCTTTTGTCTGTCGCCCTCGCCGCGACGACCTTGGTCTCGTCACAAGCGGTTGGGCGAACCATTTCCGATGAGCAAATGATGAAGCTGGATCTCGGGGCCCGCGTCGAACAACGCTGCAACAGGCGCGCGATGGGTCTTGTTGGACGCGAGCACCGGGGCTTCCACCCGGACGAACTCGTTGCCTACGCTTACGGCGATCCTCGAAGCTCAGGCGCCGTTGTTGATGCGTCAGGAGCGGCTGTCCGGAGCGGCAACGCCTGGTATCACCTCGCCTATTCGTGCCAGACCTCAGCCGATGGCCTCAAGATCGAACGGTTCAAATACTCGCTCGGCGGTGCCATCCCCAAAGGCGATTGGGCCGAACATTACCTCGTTGCACCTTGAGCCTACGTTGTGAAACGCCGGTTGACGCGTTTCTCCTGGTTAGGGCCGGTCGTGTTCGGGCTGGTAGCGGCGTCGTGGCGCTGCGTTTGCGATTGATCTCGTTCTGCCGCTCACCATGCGCAAGCATAGCCCTAGTCCGACGCATTCTGCCTAAAGAACCTTCTGGGATGCCGCAGAGTGTCGGTCGTGGCTCGACGGCCGCTCGTGGGCAAGCAGGGTCGACATGAGCACATTCGAGTGGTACAAACACCAAATCTTCCGTTGGGTTAAATCGTTGATTTTGTTGGAGTTTGGTGGATTGATGTCCAGTCCGCCCCTGGGCACGACAGCTCTTCTAAGAGCCCGATATCAAAAGCAATTCAGTAATTTCAACGGCTGTGGGCAAGCGCCACGAAGCCCGATGCCATGCACGCCACGCGCCGCTCGGGCGTCAACTGCAAGTTCGCGTCAGTTGTGTTGCTTGTCATCGGAGGCGCGGGTTGATCACCAACGATCGAAAGGAAATGGCCCGCTTCGACGGGCCATTTCTGTGCGCAGCTTGCTGCATGATCGGGCTCACCAGTAGGGATCTACAACGACATCCGTCGCGTAGCGGTATCCCGAATAGGGCGCCAGTGGCGCGAGGTGCGAATATACAGGGGCGGGCACATAGGCGGGACGGCCTACCACAATGCGCTCGCGCACGATCGCTGGCGGCGCAACGAAAGGCGTGGGCGCGATGTACGCGCTGCCCGGGGCTACTACCACAGGGTAGGGCTGAACATAAGGGTCGACATATAGCGCCTGCGCGGACGCTCCGGTAGCGCCGATGCCCAATGAGCCGGCTATTGCAAGGCCGGCAATCGAGAGCTTGTTCGCCGTTGCTGTCATATTCCGCAACTCCTTTGCTTCTTTTTGCGACCTCCATCCGAAACCAACAGTGCGCATCGTGGTTCCCGGTTCCGCCTTGTTATTCCAAGGTTATTGAGTGTCATCTTGTTGTGGCAGCCTCGCTGCCAGGATCGGCCAGGATGTCTCGGCAGGAGAAGTCCAGACGGCACCAGTCGCGACGGCTTACGCTGCTGAAGTCAGCCACGACGCTTCAGCTGGTCGGCCGCGGCGCGTCTCGCCGCTATTGCCATCCAGTCCCGCAACAGTCCCTTGTCCTCCCTTGAAAAGGAGGCTCGCCGCTTAAGATCCTCCAGCGTCTCACCGGGATGGCATCGCTCGAAATCTTCGCGGATCAACGTCTCAAGGTAAGCCCGTTCCTCTTCAGAGACTGAGCGGAGACCGTAATAGGAGTTGGTCGGCATGATCGGCCGCCACGATCAGGCGGTCAGGTATTGCGATATGTCGCTGATGGTGAGGCCGGTCAGGTCCTTCGCAATTTCCGCGACGACGCGCTTTTCAACTGCGGGAGAATATGATCGGCGCAGGTCCGCGAGCGTCCGCGGCGGCGCTACAATGACAATCCGCTCCAAATGTGACTCTTCCAAAACGCGATCCAGGGCGCTGGCGACCGTGCGGGCGAACCGTTGTTTCCCGATGTTGTGCCAGTCGGTCTGCTCCATCGCGCTGCGGTTCGGCTCGGTGCCAGACAGCGCTCGTCCCGGCCTGTCTGATCCTTGTTCATGGGTCGGCGGGTTCTCATCTTCAAACACCTGCAGGACTTTCAGGCGTGGCTCTAGGCCGGTCCCTTCATTGAGGAGAAAGAGAGCCTTGCGGCCGTCTCCGACAAAAACAACTGCGCGATGTGGCAGCCTGATGTACGGCTTTCTGTTCGGCATGAACGCCTCGCGAACTTCAGCTTTCGATCGCGCGCCGCGAAGGCGCTGTCGCGATTGCGGGCTAGACTTCCAGATGGCGTGCACTCGCACCGACATCCTTCTTCTTCTTGATCTATTTGCCTCCCATTCGTGACGGCTCCCCTGTTATCGGCCATGCAAGTCTCCCTGCTCATGGACAATAACCGTGAGGGGGCGAGGTCTGTTCCGCCACCCTCAGACCCCGCGTTACTGGCGGCCGAGGGCGTCTTGAAATTCTTCACGCCGTTCCCACATCTCCGGCCGTCGAGGATCGGTTTGCCCAATCTTGACAGAACGGATGTCCGGCATACGAATCGAGGTGGCTTGGGACCCATCTCGCTTAAGCCACCTCCTGAAGAAAGGTGAAGCCATGGCGCGCCGGCTAGAGGGCGGTCTCGGCGGCGACACGCTTTATGATTTCCTGGACGGGTGGGATCCAGACGACTTCTTGTATCCCGCCTACGCATTCGAGCACCGATCTCACGTCGTTAGTGATCCTGACCTGACGCTCAGTGAAGATGGGGCAATTCTTGCGTCGTCGGCGTCGGATGCCCGCGCGCCAGAGGATATTCCTCACCTGCGCCGCTCTCCCGGCGGCAAGCGGCCGGTTCTGTTCTATGAGGGTGATGGAGGCTCTCCGCGCCTTGGACAAGCAGGTCATCTACCGCGAGGCCGCTGGCGGCGATAAGGCAAGTTGGGACCATGGCCGAGCCACGTGATTACTACGAGTTGCTCGGCGTTCCGCAGGACGCCGACAAGATGGCGATCAAAGACGCCTTCCGACAACTTGCGCTCAAATACCATCCAGACCGCAACAAGGAGCCGGGCGCGAGCGAGCGCTTCAAAGAGATCGCTCAAGCTTATGCGGTCCTGAGTGATCCCAAGACACGGGCCGAATACGATGCCCGCGGCTATGCCGGTGTCTCGGGCTTCTCGTCCGAAGATCTGTTCGGCGGGATCAATTTCGACGACATTTTTGGTGGGGTCGGATTCGATTTTGGCAGTCGAAGTGTGTTCGATCGGCTGTTCCAGCATCGCACTACGGCGCGCCAAGGCGAAGACATCGAAATCACCGTCACCGTCCCACTCGAGCGTGTGTTGACCGGCGGAGCAGAAATAGTTCACGTGAAGCGGCCTGCCACCTGCCAAGCTTGCAAAGGGTCAGGGGCCAAGGTCGGCACAAAACCGCGAACCTGCAACAAATGCGGTGGCAGCGGGCAACGCGTGCGCAGCCTAGGCAAGCAGGGACTTACCTTGCGGCAGATTATGACCTGTCCGGACTGCGCGGGCAGCGGCACTATCCTCGATAGTCCGTGTCCGGAGTGCAGCGGCATTGGGCAAGTCGTGCGCAATGAAGCAATCACAGTGCGGATCCCTGTGGGGGTAGAGGACGGCATGACGCTGCGCGTGCCCCGCCGTGGGCAGCCCGCCGACCAATTAGGATTGCCGGCCGGCGATCTTTTTGTTGTCATTCGCACGGCTGACGATCCGCGTTTCGAGCGTCATGGACGTGACCTCTATCGGATCGAGACAATTGATGTGGTCGATGCCGTGCTCGGGACGGATATTGAAGTTCCCACACTTGAGGGTCGAGTTCCGGCCAAGGTCGAACCGGGTACGCAACCCGACACGGTCCTGCGTCTGCGCGGTAGGGGCCTGCCGCAATTCGGTGGCGGTGCCCGTGGGGACCTCTACGTGCGCGTACATGTCCACATCCCTCAACGCCTATCCGATCAACAGCGGCGCCTGTTTGAGCAATTGCGGGCGACCGCGAATCGCAAGCCTTCTTCGGCCTAATTAAGCCTGCGCCGGATCGGGCCGCTCAAGCAGGTCGCATTCCGTCGTTAGAGTTAGACACAGCGCTTGCCGATATAAACGCCTCAGCGCCACTCCACCTTATCGATCTTATAGGCCCTGGCACCGCCGGGCGTGATGACCTCGACGAGCGCGCCTTTGGTCTTGCCGATCAGCGCGCGGGCAAGCGGCGAAAAGACCGAAATCTTACCTCTCCTTGCGTCGGCCTCGGACTCGCCAACGATCTGCCACATCCGCCGCTCGCGCGTGTCATCGTCGGTCAGGGTCACAGTGGCCCCGAACTTGATTGTTTGGCCAGAGAGCCTCGATACGTCGATCACCTCCGCACGCGCGAGCTTGTCCTGTAGCTCCGCGATGCGCGTCTCATTGAGCTCCTGTTCGGATTTGGCGGCTTGATAGTCCGCATTCTCAGGTAAGTTGGTGTCGTCCGCCTTGGCATCCTGGATGCGTTCGCCGATGCGCGGGCGCTCGATCTTGATACGGTGCCTCAGCTCGTCTTGCAGAGATGCGTAGCCGTCGGCTGTCATCGGCAGCCGCTCAATCGGTGCTTCAATAGCCTTGTTCATTGGACTGCGCACCTACTCTGCAGGGGACGCAGCCGGGCAATCGTTGGCCTCGTTTCGCTCAGGCTGGAGCATTGCGCTCTCCATGATCATCCTCCTTCCGCATATTTGCTGACGGCACAACTTCAGGTGAAAACGCTCCGAGTGGATGTTCTTGTACCTTCGGGACGCGCACCAGGCCCGATCTGACTGGTAAGACGATTCTTTGTCCATCAAGCTCGCGGTAAATGCCTTTGGTGAACAGCGAGTGGTAAACGCCGATGTAATCCCCGGCCATCCGGCTGGCCGAGAAGCGTTCCTCGAAGCGCCGGCGCACATCGCGACGATTGAGCGCGATCACGCGCGGAACTGCGTTGACCGCTTCATCAACGGTGTCAACGACAACCCCTGTCGCCCCCGGCTCCACAATCTCCGGAACGGAACCGCAGCGGAACGCCAGAACCGGCGTGCCACATGCCATCGCTTCGATCACGACAAGGCCAAAGGGCTCCGGCCAATCGATCGGAAACAGCAGGGCCGCTGCGTCCCCGAGGAATGCACCTTTGGTGCGCTCGTCGATCTCCCCGACATACTCAACATCAGCTCCATCCAGGAGCGGCGCGATGACATCGTGGAAGTAGTGTTCATCCGCCTTGTCGATCTTGGCGGCGATCTTGAGTGGGATGCCGCAGGTCCGCGCGATCTTGATAGCGAGATCGGGTCGTTTTTCAGGACAGATCCGACCGAGAAACGCGAGATAGCCCCCGCGCGGATCGAGCGTTGGTCGATACAGATCGATGGGGACGCCGTGGTGAATCGTTGCTACGAAATTCGCGGTCGCGAGCGGAGCACGCTGCGCATCCGAGATCGAGACCAGCGGCATATTGTCGATCGCCCGATGGAGCGGCTGCAGATCGGGGATATCCAGGCGGCCATGAAGAGTCGTCAGTGTCCGGGCGGCCATCGGCCGAAAGATCGGGAAATGGAAATAGTCGATGTGGAAGTGAAGGATGTCGAACTCGTTCGCTCGCTCCCGCACCCTGTCGAGCATCACCATGTAATGCGGATTGGGGTCGCGAATAGCCGGGTCAAGTCGCAACGCCTCTGGCGAGCACGAGACCAACTCGGCCGAGGTCACGGAATCGCCACTTGCAAACAAGGTGACGCGATGACCCTGCCGTACCAGCTCTTCGGTCAAATACGAAACCACTCGCTCGGTCCCACCGTACAAACGAGGTGGAACACTTTCGAACAGCGGCGCGATTTGCGCGATCCTCATTACTGAGACCCCCAGGCGCACGCGACGATAGCCAGCCGCGCAAACCAACGGGCTGACGGAATGATATGCCGCCGTCGCTCACGGATCTCGCAACCAGGACCCGATCACGATCAAGACGGAGAACGGGCCAGGCCGACGCCCGGCCCGCGTCCTTATCGTCGAGCGGTCACCTGTGGCGGCGTCTGATGCATGAACCATAGCTTCACGCCCGCCAGCAGATTTGCTCCTTGCCTCATGCCGCGATGTCCATGTCACTCATTCCGGCGCCCGGTGACGGCGGCTGGGCTTTCTTCTTTGGCAGCTCGGCGACCATGGCTTCCGTGGTGATCAGCAACCCCGCCACCGACGCGGCGTCCTGCAACGCAGAGCGGACCACTTTGGTCGGATCAATGATCCCCTTGGAAACAAGGTTGGTGTATTCGCCGTCCTGCGCATTGAAGCCATAGGCATAGGTGTCCTTTTCCAGGATCTTCCCGACGACGATGGAGCCGTCCTCGCCTGCGTTACGCGCGATCTGGCGGGTCGGCCAGGCAAGCGCCTTGCGGACGATCTCGACGCCATGGCGTTGGTCGTCGTTCTCCGGTTTCAAGCGCTCCAGTGCCTTCACTGCGCGCAGCAGCGCGACTCCGCCGCCCGGCAGGATGCCTTCTTCGACCGCAGCGCGGGTCGCGTGCATCGCGTCGTCGACGCGATCCTTTCGCTCCTTGACCTCGATCTCGGTGGCGCCGCCCACGCGGATGACCGCAACGCCGCCTGCGAGCTTGGCAAGCCGTTCCTGGAGCTTCTCACGGTCGTAATCCGACGTCGTCTCCTCGATCTCGGTCTTGATTTGCTTGATGCGCGCCTCGATGTCCGCCTTCTTGCCGGCCCCTGAGACGATGGTGGTATTCTCCTTGTCGATTTCAACCTTCTTCGCGCGTCCAAGCATGTTGAGAGTCACGTTCTCGAGCTTGGCGCCCAGATCTTCCGAGATGTAGGTGCCGCCCGTGAGGATAGCGATGTCCTGCAGCATGGCCTTGCGGCGGTCGCCGAAGCCCGGCGCCTTTACGGCGGCGACCTTGAGCCCTCCGCGCAGCTTGTTCACCACGAGTGTCGCCAGCGCCTCGCCCTCGATGTCCTCGGCGATGATGAGGAACGGCTTGCCGGACTGCACAACCGACTCGAGCAGCGGCAAGAGCGGTTGCAGCCCAGACAGCTTCTTCTCGTGGATCAGGATGTACGGGTCTTCCAACTCGACCCGCATCTTGTCGGCATTCGTGACGAAGTAAGGCGAGAGGTACCCGCGGTCGAATCGCATACCTTCCACGACTTCGAGTTCGGTTTGCAGGGACTTTGCTTCTTCGACGGTGATCACGCCCTCGTTGCCGACCTTCTTCATGGCGTCGGCCAGGAAGCGGCCGATCTCGTCGTCGCCGTTGGCCGAGATCGTAGCCACCTGGGCTATCTCGTCGTTTGTGATGAGCTTTTTCGAGTTCTTGCTGAGGTCCTTGACCACCGCCTCAGTCGCGAGATCGATTCCGCGCTTGAGGTCCATCGGATTCATGCCCGCGGCTACCGCCTTGGCGCCTTCGTGCACGATCGCATGAGCGAGCACTGTCGCGGTGGTGGTGCCGTCGCCGACCTGGTCGGAAGTCTTAGATGCGACCTCGCGCACCATCTGTGCACCCATGTTCTCGAACTTGTCTTCGAGTTCGATCTCCTTGGCGACGGTAACGCCGTCCTTGGAGATGCGCGGCGCGCCGAACGACTTTTCAATAACCACGTTGCGGCCCTTCGGGCCGAGCGTCACTCTCACCGCATTGGCGAGAATATCGATCCCGCGCAGCATTTTCTCGCGCGCCTCGGTGGAGAATCTGACTTCCTTCGCGCTCATATTCGTAGCTCCTCAAAGATCCATTGTGTTCTCCCAGTCCGGTGGAGCCATCTGGTCCGCTCCGTGGATCCGGAGCCCGGCCGCTCAATGCGGTGCACCGATGGCTCAGTCGGGGTCAGGCCGCTTTCTTCTTGGCCGCCGGCTCTTCAAGCACGCCCATGACGTCGCTCTCTTTCATGATGAGATATTCGGTCCCGTCGAGCTTGACCTCGGTGCCTGACCATTTTCCGAACAGAACGCGGTCACCGACCTTCAGGTCGATGGGGATCAACTTGCCGGTGTCGTCGCGGCCTCCTGGCCCCACGGCGATAATCTCTCCCTGCTGCGGTTTCTCTTTGGCCGTGTCGGGGATGATGATGCCGCCGGCGGACTTTTCCTCGGCTTCGATACGCTTGACGACCACACGATCGTGGAGCGGGCGGAACTGCATGCATTCCTCCATTCTGCAAGACCGAATTGTCACAATGCCGCGCCAGGGAGGCAAAAGCCCTAGCTCGGGCAAAGATTGTGTAGGAACGCCAAAAATCGGTTTCAAGATGCGACTCGAAAAAAATTGGCACTCCTCTCCCTCGACCGCTGCCAGGTTCATAAGCGACTGGGGCTGCGAGGGGCCGAAGGTCGGAGGTCCGGTTCGGAGATTCCGGGCGGGGTCGGCATGGATTTCCAGGATTCGGCCGCCGGCCCTGGACCTTAGCTGTACGCGCCAGGCCGCCGCTGATATACTTCTCGCCATTGGACGATAAAACGGCAGTTCGCCAACTGTACCCTTGCGACGCCGGCCTTCTGGTCGGATTTCGATCCCGCGCGCTTTCTCGACGTCACGAACTATCAAGCGGCTGCCTCGTCCCCTGCTTATTTTGGGAGATGTACCATGGCTGCATCGGATTGGCGTCTCGAAGGCGAATGGCTGAAGAATTGCAATTGCGCGTTTGGCTGTCCCTGCGACTTCAATGCTCGGCCGACCCAGGGTTATTGCAAGGGATTGGTCGGCATGAGGATCACCAAGGGACATTTCGAGGGGACCAGGCTTGACGGCCTGTGCTTTGCGGTCACTGTCGATTTCCCGGGCGCGCTGCATGAAGGCAACGGCAAAATGCAGCCGATCGTTGATGAGCGCGCAACACCGGAACAGCGCCAGGCGCTGTTTGACATTTTTTCCGGCAAGCATTCTGCCGAGGGCACGCTGTTCCACATTTTCAGCCTGATCGTGACCACGATCCACGATCCGGTCTTTGCGCCGTTCGAATTTTCCTTCGACAAGGACGGACGGGTCGCCAAGCTCGTCGCCAAGGGCGTGTTGGAGACGGAGGTCGAACCGATCAGGAATCCGGTGACGGGTGCTCCGCATCGCATTCAGGTCGTGATGCCCGAGGGTTTCGAGCACCGAGCTGCCGAGATCGCGTCTGCCGATATCCATTCGACGGGGGCGATCAAGTTCGACACCAAAGGGACGCACAGCTCGCTCGCGACCGTGGTGCAGACGCCCGAGGGCGTCGCCGCCTGATGTGGCGCCGAAGCTTAGTCATGGACCGGCGACATCCTGAGCACGGGAAAGGCGATGAGCGGGTATCTGGCGCTTGAACACCTGCTTCGGCGCGACCGCTTGATCGTGGTGGTCGGGACCGCCGCCGTGGCAGCGCTGGCCTGGGCTTATCTCGCCAGCGGCGCCGGCATGGACACCGAGATGATGGCGGACATGCCGGACATGGCACCGATGCCATGGACGCCGCTCTATGCTGCGCTGCTGTTCGCGATGTGGTGGGTGATGATGATCGCCATGATGGTGCCGAGCGCGGCGCCCGCCATCCTGCTCTATGCGACAATCAAGCGGAGGCGGGAGAACACGTTCGGCGCCATGGAGACATGGATCTTTCTCGCCGGTTATTTGCTCGCATGGGCGGGGTTCAGCCTCGTTGCGGTCCTGGCGCAGTGGGCGCTCGAGCGGACCGGATTGTTGTCGATGGCCATGGCAAGTACGAGCGCCAGTCTTGGCGGCACGCTGTTGTTGGCCGCGGGGCTCTATCAGTTCACACCGCTGAAGGGCGCCTGTCTTCGCTCGTGCCGAAGTCCGCTGCTGTTCCTCAGCAGGTACTGGCAGGCCGGCGGAGCCGGAGCACTGCGCATGGGACTTCGCCACGGCAGCTACTGCGTCGGCTGCTGCTGGTTCTTGATGGCGCTGCTGTTCGTCAGCGGCGTGATGAATCTGGCCTGGATCATCGCCATCGCGCTCTATGTCGCCAGCGAGAAGCTGCTGCCGTTCGGCCGATCGCTGAGCTACGCGGCGGGCGTTAGCTTGACCTTGGCCGGAACGATAGTTCTTGCGCGCGCGCTGTGAGAGGCCCAGGCGCTCGCGAAAACCACCGCTGTCGAATACCTTGATGCCGCCACGCGGCTCAAATACAGCTGGCCTCCGTGATCTTACGGGTATTGCGAAGTGAACAATTGAGCGTTCCCCCAACCAAAACTTAAGGCTGTCGCCTCTAGGCTCGCGCGCTGGGATGCCGGAGCGTGCTTGCGGCCGTGCCGTCCCCCGAGAAGTCGAGGCGGAGACGGTCGATGCGGGAGTGTGCAGTGTGATTTTCGCCAGATCAGTTCGCAAGGCGACCAAGACGATTCTGCGGAATGCTCCGCTGCAGATTGCATTGTTCTTCCTGCCGCTGCTCTGGATCGGGTATTTCGCGATCACGTCCTCGGAACGGACCGATGCAGTCGCGCAGGCGCGGTCGCACGGCAACAGCGTCGCGGAATTGTTCGAGGAAAACACCGAACGCATCTTCGAGCGTGTGGATCAGTCGCTGCTGGTGGTGCGAGCACTTTACGCCCAGGATCCGCTGACCTTCCGCCTTAAATTCTGGTCCGACAAGGCCCGCATCGCGACAGGCGACGTGGTTCAGTTCTCCCTGATCGGGCTGGACGGCTATATGGTCGATACCACGACAGGCTATTCCGGTGCGCCGCTCTATATCGGCGATCGCGAGCACTTCATCAACGTTATGGCGCTAGCCGATGATCGTCTCTACGTCGGCAAGCCCGTGCTGGGGCGGGCCTCGCACAAATGGACCATCCAGCTTGCAAGAAAGCTGTTCGACCTCGCCGGGAATCCGGCGGGCGTGGTCGTTGGCTCGATCAGTGTCGACGTCGTCGGCAGGTTCTACGGCACCGCAAAGCTCGGCGACGGCGGAACGCTGGTTCTCAGAAATGCGAACTATGTGGTGCTCGCCGCGCGGGGCGTGGACCAGGGCGCCGTGCTGGGGCAGCGCACGTCGAACCGCGTCGAAGGCGAGCTACGGGACGGCTTCTATGCACAATATTGGAACGAAAACCGCCCTAACCGCAGCGACAGGCTGATCACCGCGCGCAGGTCGCGCGCCTTTCCGCTGATCTTCACCGTCGGCATCTCGGAGCAGGAGATCTATTCCCGCTCCGATTTCAGGCAGAAGATCTATCTGGGCGGCGTGCTGCTGCTGACCTTCATCATCCTGACCGCGACGTTTTTCCGCTGGCGGCGCCAGCAGGCGCTCGATCGCGCCCAGCGCGAGCTGCGCGATTTTGCCAGCAAGTTCGAAGATGCGCTCAGAAATCTACCGCAGGGCTTGAGCATGTTCGACGGCAGCGACCGCCTGATCGCGTTCAATCGACAATGGCTCGAACTCTACGGGCTTGTTCCGGAAGAGATTCGGATCGGCATGGACTTCCGGGAGATTTTCGCAAAGCAGACCGCCGTGCTCGACGTCGAGGCTTACCTTGTCGATCTGAAGAACCGCCTCGTCCAGTCGGAGCACATCTCGAACACAGTGCAGTTTCCAGATGGGCGGGTTGCCTATATCTCCTACGGACGGCGGGAGGGCGGCGGCTGGGTCGCCACCCATGAGGACATCACCCAACGCAAGGCGTCCGAAGACCGAATCGAGAGACTCGCGCATTACGACAGCCTGACCGGCCTTTCCAATCGCAACCTGTTCAAGGAGCGCATCGACAAAGCGCTCGCGAGGTCTCCCCCGCAGGAGGCGTCGTTCGGCGTGCTCCTGCTCGATCTCGACAAGTTCAAAGCCGTCAACGACGCGCTCGGTCACCAATGCGGCGACGCGCTGCTGAAGCAGGTTGCCGGCCGGATCACGGCGCAGATTCGTGACGTCGATATTGCGGCGCGGATCGGCGGCGACGAGTTTGCCGTGATCGTGGCGCCGGGCCGGGCCGCGATGCAGGACGGCGCCGCAAGCCTCGCGGCGCGGTTGGTTCAAGCCATCGCCGAGCCTTATCACATCGAGGGCCATCCCGTCGTGATCGGCTGCAGCATCGGCCTCGCCCTGGTCCCCGAGCACGGCACGCGAGTCGATGAGATCCTTCGCAACGCCGATCTTGCGCTCTACAAGTCGAAGAACGCCGGCCGAAGCTGCTTCCATATCTATTCGGCGCAGCTCAAAGCTGAAGCGGATCAGCGCAACGTGCTCGAGATCGAACTTCGTGAGGCGATCTGGCGCGAGGAGATCGAGGTGTTCTATCAGCCCGTGATCGAGCTCGGCACCGGCCGTGTGAAATCGGTCGAGGCTCTGGCGCGCTGGCACCACGCCACCCGAGGCGCCATTTCTCCTGCCGAGTTCATTCCGGTTGCGGAGTCAGGCGGACTGATCGTCGAACTCGGCAATCAGGTGCTGATCAGGGCGTGCCGTGATGCGATGACCATGCCGAGCGATGTCAAGGTCGCGGTCAACCTCTCGGCCCTGCAATTTGCCGGCACGAACCTTGTCGACACCGTGACGTCTGCACTGGCGCAGAGCGGACTTCCGGAAGCCCGGCTCGAGCTCGAGATCACCGAGAGCGTGTTTCTTGCCGATACCCAGGAAAACCTCAAGACCCTCCAGCGGCTCAAGGGGCTCGGCGTCTCCATTGCCCTCGACGACTTCGGCGTCGGTTACTCGTCATTGTCGTATCTGACGGCCTTCCCGTTCAACAAAGTCAAGATCGACAAGACCTTCATCGACAGGATCGATCGTTGCGAGACCGTCGCAGTGCTGAAATCAATCATGCAGCTTGCGAAGACACTGAAGCTCTCGATCGTCGCCGAAGGCGTCGAGACCTCTGAACAGGTCGGACGGCTCCACTCGCTCGGAATTCCGCTCGGCCAGGGCTTCTTCTTCAGCAAGCCCGTGCCCCTGGCCGACCTGTCATGGCCAAGCCCCGTCCCGCGGCGAAAGCGCCAGAACGCGGCGTAAAATCTGCGGACCGAGGCAGCGAAGAAGCGTGCCGGATGAACCTGCGGAGGTTCTTTGCGGTGTGCGGACTTGGGCCGCGCCCACTCGCGATAACATATCGATATTCAATGGCAGTGCACTCATTGCACGCTTGAGCTGATCGGCCCGTTTGATCGACTACAATCACTGCATCAGCGTACTGTAGTCCGTGGTCGTCCACGAGCACCAGATTGCGCTCGCTGCCGGGACGATGCCCGGCATCATCAGGCTGTCATCGTCCCGTCATTGGTGTTCCATTGATTACTGCTCCCTTCGCCGCGCATCGCAGAGGGTGGACATGCATCTGATCAAGTCAGTTTCTTCCGACCGTCGGTCGATCCTGAAGGGCCTTGCGGCCGCAGCCGTCGCGCCGCTGGCGGCGCCGGCCATGGCGGCGGAGGGTCTGCCGGCGCAGCCGACCGGATCGGCGGCCGCAATCGCCACCGACAAGGCCTATTGGACGGCCGTGAAGGGGCTCTATGCCGTGACGCCTGATGTCGTCAATCTGGAGAACGGCTTCTGGGGCATCATGGCCGAGCCCGTGCGGCGCGAGTTCATCCGCCTGTCCGACATGGTCAACTATCAGAACACCTATTACGCGCGGCAGCGGTCGGGCCTGGATTTCGAGGCCGTGCGGGCCAAGGTGGCGCAGGCGGTCGGCGCGGCGCCCGAGGAAATCGCGCTCACTCGCGGTGCGACCGAAGCGCTACAGCTGCTCATCAGCGGCTACAACAAGCTGAGGCCCGGCGACAGCGTGCTCTACGCCGACCTCGACTACGATTCGATGCAGTATGCCATGAACGCGCTCAAGGCGCGCCGCGGTGTCGACGTGGTCAAGTTCGATGTGCCGGAGCCGGCCACCCGTCAGGCCGTGCTCGACGCCTATGCCCGCGCCTTCGAGGCGAATCCGAGGACCAAGCTTCTCCTCCTCACCCATGTCAGCCATCGCACCGGCCTCATCATGCCGATCACCGAAATCGCCCGCATGGCCAAGGCCAAGGGCATCGACACCATCGTCGACGCCGCTCATTCCTGGGGACAGATGGACTTCAGAGTGGGCGAGCTCGAGGTCGATTTTGTCGGTTTCAATCTGCACAAATGGATCGGCGCGCCGGTCGGCGTAGGCTTCCTCTATATCAGAAAGGACCGCCTCGCCGACGTCGACCGCGACCTCGGCGACGAGGATTTCTCGGACACCGACATCCGCTCGCGGGTACACACCGGCACGGTCAATTTCGCGACGGTGCTGTCGGTGCCCGCGGCGGTCGAACTCCATCAGCAGATCGGTGCTGCGGCGAAACAGGCCCGCCTGCGCTACCTGCGCGACTACTGGGTCAGTCGCGTTCGCAGCTTCAAGGACATCGAGATCCTGACGCCGGATGAGGCCGGCCTGTATGGTGCGATCACGTCCTTCCGCCTCGCCGGCAAGACGAGCAAGGCCGACAACGACGCCACCGTGGCGAAGCTCAGGGACACCTACAAGGTCCTGACGGTTCGCCGGGCGGGCGTTGCCAGGGGCCAATGCATCCGCGTGACGCCGGCGCTCTACACCGAGGAGGCCGATCTCGACCGGCTCGTCGAGGCACTTGCCGCGATCACGGGTACGAAGGCGGGCTGAACCCGCGCGAGGCGGGAGGGAACGCACCTTCCGCGACGCAACAGGAGCGCCAAACGTCCCCTCGTCCTGGGCCGAGCTTTTGAGCCTGAAACGAGAACTGCGAGCCTCGCAGGGCGCGAAAACTCCAAAAATGGACTTGGACCGTCATTTCGCATTACAGTTGTCGAACTAATCCAAGATTGAGAAATTCAGGCTAAGTTCAAGAGCATGACGTCCGTTCGTCTCACTTTCCTGTCCGTCGCGGGGACCACCTTCGTTCTTCTCGCCGCGGCTACCTTCATTTTTGTCAACCCGCGCTCGCTTGTCCGGTCCGCAATCGAGGTTGGAACCTTCTCCTTCGACGGAAAGGAGCAGCCGCTCGAGTCGCCGGAACTGCTCGCCAAGCGTATACCGGCGGTCTATGTGCCGGCCGCTCTTGCGGTAATGGCGAAGACCGGAGCGCAACGATCGGCGCAAGACGCATTCCAGAACTCGTCGGCCGACAGCATCGGTCAGACCGTCAGCATCCAGACCATTGTCGACCCCGCCGCGGCCGACGAAGCCAAGGCGATCCATCAGAAGATCATCGATCAGATCTTGGAGGAGGAAGGCAGGCGCAACGACTTCGTGCGCGACGCCGCCGCCTTGCGGACGGTGCTGCTGAAGCAGATCAGCGATGGAGTGGATCAACAGATCGCTGCCTACGGCAAGTTGCTCGACCGCCTGGATGGACTCTTTCCCGAAACGGAGGGCGCGCTTCGCGCCAGACAGCTCGAACGGGGTTCGGAGCCCCAGCGCGCCGCGACGCAACCCGAAGGGGACAACAAGGCGAGCCCTGAATTTGACGGACGTCGCAAGGAAATAACGGGCTATCTGCAACTGCTGGGGGCCCTGAGCGAGGATCGTGCCCAATCCACCCACGATCTCACGGTGCTACGCGACCGGCACGATAGCCTTGCTTTGGCCCTCCTCGATGCACAGATCGCCGCGAGGGCGTTCAAGAGCACACGGATCATGCTCTCGCCCGAGGTCACCCCGCAACCGGTCGGCGCGAAGCGGCTCTCCCTCCTGTTCATCGCTGCGGTCGCCTCGATCCTGATCGCGTTTGGAGCGATCGCCTTTCTTCACGGCTTCGTCGTCAAGAACTCCTGACTGAACGGCCGGCCACGGTCTCGCGGCCACAATCTTCGCAGATGAGAGCGGCAAGTGAACGAAATCTCGAACCGCAGCCCCATCGAAGCCGACGCGAGCCGCAACGAGGGGCTGGGGCCGGTCTTCCTCATCTACCTGCACGTGGCCGCCTGCTTCGTCTCCATGGTCTATGTCGTGCAATATTATGCGCCGCTCATGCGCCTGACCGCCGCGAACAACGACAGGCTCTTGCTGGCCGCGCTGAGCGGCGCGCCCTTTGCGCTGCTCTCGATCCTATTCGCCATGTGCCGCTTCAGCTTCGGCTATGTCGTCGGCTTCTACCTGTTCACCATGTTGATTGGCTACCTCTGGCTGCTCCCCCTATCCACATTCTCTTACGATCATGCCGTGGCTTATGCCTCCGCATTCGCCTCGGGGATGGCGTTCCTCCTTCCCGCCATGCTGATGTCGATACCGGCCAGGCAGAGGTTTGTTTTGTCAGAGGTCGCCTTTCAAAGGCTGCTGACCTGCATCCTGGTGCTCGCCGCCGCAGCACTCGGAGTCGGCGCGCTCTACAATGTGCGGCTGGTCGGGATCTCTGAGATTTACAATTTTCGCAACCAGCTCGAATTTCCGACCTGGCTCTCGTATGGACTTGGGATCACCTCGAATGTCCTGCTGCCGTTCGCCTTTGCCTTCTTCGTCGTCGACGGCGCCAAGTGGCGGGCCGCCCTGTGCCTGCTGCTGCTGCTCATGTTCTATCCGATTACCCTGTCCAAGCTTTCCCTTTTTGCGCCGGTATGGCTGATCATTCTGGCGGTCGCGTCACGGTCCTTCTCGGCGAGAACCGCGGTGATACTGTCTCTGCTGGTGCCGATCCTGTTTGGCATATTGCTGGCCAGACTGCTCGATCTGAACGCCATCTCGTTTCAACAGTTCATCGCCTATTTCAGCCTGGTCAATTTCAGAATGATCGCGCTGACCTCCAGCGCCCTCGACTTCTACAACGACTTCTTTGCCCATCATGACCTGACCTGGTTCTGCCAGGTGAATGTCCTGAAACAATTCATTGACTGTCCCTACGGCAAGCCCCTCGCGCTTGTGATGCAGGACGCTTACAATGTGGGGAATTTCAACGCCTCACTGTTCGCAACCGAAGGCATCGCATCGGTCGGCGTCGTACTTGCGCCGCTCGCCGCCTTCATTTGCGGTTTGGTCGTGGCGCTCGGCAACTCCGCCTCTCCCGGCCTGCCATCGCGATTTATCCTGCTGTCGGCCGGCGTGCTCCCGCAGATCTTCCTCAACGTCTCCCTCACGATCGCGTTCGTAACCAACGGCGCTGCACTGCTTTTCATACTCTGGTACGTGACCCCCCGGTCACTGTTCGGCAAGCCGGCATGAAAGCCGCGGAACGTGCCCTCGGACCGACCGGGCCTTCGGCCTCGTGATTGCTTCGTAGCGAGGACGCCGGCTGCTGTTTTGGGTTCACCTCATCGTCTCCTGGCCGTCGCTGGCCTATGTGGCCCGGTTCTGTGGTTACACCGGAACGGTCGCCTTGGTGCCAGCATGGTTGCCCACAGCGGCCTTCGCGGATCGTGATTCAAACAGTCCATCCGCGCATGGCTGCAACGCGGGCTGGCGTTTGCGAGTCATAGGTTGGAGCCATATGTCCATCCTCGTGATATTGCGTGTTTCGCGCATCCCCCACGAGGCCCTTGCCCATGCTCCCGATTCCCGCCGACATCTTCACCGAGCCCGACGACGTCTCGCCCGACGGCCTTACCAATCTCGGGCCGCTGCGGCGTCTGGCCGGCGTCTGGCAGGCCGACAAGGGCATCGACATCAATCCGAAGGCGGAGGGGCCGGAGCGGCGGGTGTTCATCGAGCACATCCGGATGGACCCGATCGATCCGCAGGCCAACGGGCCGCAGCTGCTCTACGGGCTGCGCTATCACATCCACATCAATACGCCGGAGGAAGACATCACCTTCCACGATCAGGTCGGCTACTGGCTGTGGGAGCCCGCGACCGGGGTGATCATGCAGACGCTGGCAATTCCGCGCGGGCAGGTGTTGCTCGCGTCGGGCAAGGCTACGCCGGATGACAGAAAGATTTCCGTCACGGCCAAGCGCGGCGACACGGCCTACGGGATCTGCTCGACCGATTTTCTGGAACAAGCCTTCCGCACCGACAGTTACCGCTGCGACATCAGCTTCAACGATGATGGCAGCTGGACCTATCTGATCCAGACCGAGCTCTTTGTGAGAGGCGCGCCGTTCGACCATCGCGACACCAACACGCTCAAGCTCGTTGCGCCGCCCAAGCTCAACCCGCTGGCGGTGATCGTGAACGATCGCGCCAAGAGCGAAGGGAAGGCCAAGGAGAAGGGCGAAGGGAAGGGGCCGGCGGCCTGAGCAGCGGCTGCGGAGGATTGCATGAAACCCTACGTCATCTGCCTGATGGCCTCGAGTCTCGATGGCCGCACGCATCCGAGCCGCTGGCGGCCAAAGGGTACGGGCGCAGACTGGTTCGAGAAGATCCATGACGAGCTCGGCGGCGATGCCTGGGTGATCGGCCGTGTCACCGGCTCGGAGTTCGCCAAGGGCAAGCCGTATCCCGCAACGACCGAGACATTCCCGCGCCAAAACTGGTTCGCGCGGCGCGATGCGAATACTTATGGTGTCGTGCTCGACGCGCACGGCAAGATCGGCTGGGGCCGTTCGGACATCGGCGGCGATCCGATCGTCGTGGTGCTGACCGAAGGCGTGCCGGATTCGCATCTTGCAGGGCTGCGCGGCGAAGGCGTGTCCTACATCTTTGCCGGCAAGTCCGAGATCGACTCCGAGATCGACCTGGCACTGACGCTGGACGTCCTCAATCGCGAGCTCGGCGTGAAGCGCCTGCTGGTGGAGGGCGGCGGCGTTGCCAATGGCGCGTTCCTGCGCGCCGGCCTCATCGACGAATTCAACCTGATCCTCTGTCCCGCGGTGGACGGCGCCAGCGGCGCGCCTTTCGTATTCGACTCGACGGACGCCGACAGCGACCGGCGCGCTCCCCTTGCCGCGATGACGCTGGAGAGCACGCGGCAGCTCGGCGGCGGCGTGCTGCTGCTGCGCTATCTGATCCAGAACGAAGCGGGCCAGTAAAGCGCGGGCATGGCTGACAGGTCAGAGCACATCGTCATCGTCGGCGCCGGCGCGGCGGGGCTGATGGCGGCGCGCGAGCTCGCGCGTGCCGGCAGACGCGTCACCATCCTGGAGGCGCGCGACCGCTGCGGCGGGCGCATCCATCCGTTGCCCGCGGCGCTGTTCGGCTACGCCGCCGATGGCGGCGCCGAGTTCGTTCATGGCGAAGCGCCGGTCACGCGCGGCCTGATGCGCGAAGCAGGGCTATCTCTTCAGGAGATCGAAGGCACGCAATGGAGCTTTGACGGCACAAAGCTCTCGCGCGAGGACCGCGACGATCCGCATGAGGCCGAGCTGCAGGCGGCGCTGAGAGAGTTGAAGGACGACATCACCGTCGCCGATTTCCTGCGCCGCCATTTCGCCGGCAACGACTACGCGCGGATGCGGCATTCCATCGCGCGCATGGTCGAAGGCTACGACGCCGCCGATCCCGAGCGCGCCTCGACGCTGGCGCTGCGCGAGGAATGGATGGATGGCGGGCACGCTCCGCAGGGGCGCATCGTCGGCGGCTACGGCGCGCTGATCGATTTTCTGGCGGCCGAGTGCCGCAGGCACGGCGTTGCGATTCGTCCTGGTTGCGTGGTGTCGGCGGTCAAGCGGGCCGGCGGCGCGGTTTCCGTCCGCTGCACCGGCGGCGGTGTCCACGCCTGCGATCGTGTCATCCTCACCGTGCCGCTGCCGCTGCTGCGCGAGATCGCACTCCCGCAAGCTGCGCGCGATAAGGCGGCCGCCGCCGATCAGATCGGCTTCGGCAATGTCATCAAGATCATGCTGCGTTTCAAGCGGAACTGGTGGCGCGACCGGCGGGCCGAACTCGCGGACATGACCTTCCTGCTGTCGGACGAGATGATCCCGGTGTGGTGGACGCAGCGTCCCTTCGAGCAGCCCGTGCTCACCGGCTGGTTCGGCGGGCCGCGGACGGCGAAGCTTGCGACGCTGGATTCGCAGGCGCTGGTCGACGCCGGGCTCGATTCCCTCGCTGCAATCTTCGGCCTCTCACGCGAGGACATCGCGCGCGATGTCGTGGCGGCCGCAGCGACCAACTGGGCGCAGGATCCTTTCGCCCGCGGCGCCTATTCCTGGGCGACGCCGCAGACGCGCGCGGCGCAGGCGATCCTCGCCCGCACCGACGGCCCGGTGCTGTTCTCCGGCGAGGCGCTCTATCGCGGCCGCGACATGGGCACCGTCGAGGCGGCGCTGGCGAGCGGCTTGGAGACGGCGGGGACAATCATGCACGGATCATAAAAAGGCCCGCAGACTTGCGGGCCTTTCGGTGATCAGCGACAGCCCGTCTTACCAGCGTCCGCCGCCGAAGCCGAACGTCACGCTGGGGCCGCCGCCGTAATAGCCGTACGGCCCGCCGCCGTAATAGCCATGGCGCCGCGGATAATAGCCGTAGCTGCGGTAGCTGCGGTAGTACGGGCGATGGTAGCCGTAATGGCGCCAGTGATGGCGATATCCGTGGCCGTGATGGTACCTGTACTGCGCGCTGATGTCGGTTGATTGTCCGGCCGGCGCGTTCTGCTTGGCCTTTTCGCTGCCGGCCGCGTGAGCCGCGGATCCGCCGGCCAGCGCCGCAGCACCGACAGTCATCGCGACCAAGAGATACTTCATGTCGTCACTCCAGTTGAAACACCAAGCGACAACACATGGGGGCCCGGCGCGTTCCGGACAGAGGGGCGTCGAAACGACGCAGTAACAATTGCGGCTCGCGCGAAATGCTGAACGTCGCGAGAGTTATTGTCGCACCATCGATGTCACCGCGGTTCCGCCATCACCTCGCCGCGAATGCGGCGATCACATCATCCGTGGTCACGATGCGGGCGAACTCGCCGTTGAGGTTCGACAGCGTCATGGCGTGGATCTCCTCGGCGGAATACTTTTCGCCATCGGGCCCGACCCGATCGAACGTCCATGTCGCGTCGCGCACGAGGCGGGTGTCGAAGCCGAGATTGCCTGCCATCCGCGTCGTCGTCTCGACGCAATGATTGGTGGTGGCGCCGCAGATGACGATGGTCGCGATGCCGGCTGCGCGCAGCCGGCTCTCGAGGTCGGTGCCGATGAAGGCGCTGTTGACGTGCTTGACGACCACGGGCTCGCCAGGTGCTTCGCGCGCCTCGTCCTTGACCGCGTAACCGGAGCCTCCAGGGCGAAACGACGAGGTCGGCTTGGTGCCCTCGTGGCGGATGTGGAAGATCGGCGCGCCGTTTTGCCTGAATGCCGTCAACAGATCGGCGATGCGCGCCACCGCGTCGGGATTGTTGCGCCGCTTCCCCGCCGCCTCCCATTCATCGAACGCGCGCTGGACGTCAACGACGATGAGGGCGGGGAGAAATCGTGGGCTGGTCATGGAGGGGGATCTCGACGCTTGTTGAGCGGGATATGCGAGGCGATGACGACAACACGCAATGTCAATCTTCCCTCGTTTCGAGCCGCCATGACAGGTGCCATGACAGGTCCTGTAGCCTGGATGGAGCGTAAGCGTAATCCGGGGCCGCGGCATCCTCTGCGAGACTTTCCCGGATTACGCTGCGCTCCATCCGGGCTACAAGCCTTTACGGATGCGGATCGGGAAAGCCGTGGCGCTCGGAGAGTGCGGCGAGGATCGCATCCTTGTCGGCGATGAAGGTGCGGCCCCGATGGCTGCCGGTCTGGTGCGACGACGTCGCCCCGTCCGCCAGCACGAGCAGCGGCAGCGACTGGTTCGCCTCGCCGAGCAGCGCAATCACCGCCTGCCGCGGCCGCGGCCACGGGATGCGGTGGACGTCGAGCGTTGCGGCTAGCGCCGGAAACGAGGCGAGCACGCCTTCGATCAGCGCACAGTGCCAGCAATAGAATCGGCGGTTCGGAAAGGCCGGGTCTTCGAAACCGGGGCGCAGCAGAAACAAAACGTCGCGTGACATGGGTCTCTCCGAAGCATGGCCGGCAATTCGACGAGCAAACGATGACGTGACGAAAGGACGCCATGACTGGGTCGATCAGTCAACCATGCGGGAGAGGCAGAAGAGGCGCCGTACCTTTCGGCCTCTCAACTCGACGTGATCGGCGCGTCCATCGCACTTGATCCAGCGCAAGCTGCACGGCCGTTCGCCAATGCAATGTCGCCAGCGAAATTCGAACTGAAGATCGAGGCGAGACATGAAGGCGTATTTCATCGGCGGTGGCGTTGGGTCGCTCGCGGGCGCGGCGTTCCTGATTCGTGATGCGCAGCTGCCGGGGCGCAACATCGTGATCTACGAGGCGCAGCCGCTGCTGGGCGGCAGCCTCGACGGCGTCCAGCTTGCGAACGGCGCCTATTCGCTGCGCGGCGGCCGCATGCTCACCACCGATCATTACGAATGCACCTGGGACCTGCTATCGAGTATTCCTTCGCTCGAACGTGCCGGCATGAGCGTGCGCGAGGAGACCGTCGCGTTCAACCAGGAGAACCCCGCGCATTCCCGGGCGCGTCTGGTCGACCGCAACCGCTTCAAGGTCGATGTATCGACCATGGGGTTTTCCGCGCGCGACCGGCTCGAGTTGTTGCGGCTCACGGAGGCATCCGAGGGAAAGCTCGGTGCCAGCCGCATCACCGACTGGCTATCGCCCGGATTCTTCGAGTCCAATTTCTGGTACATGTGGCAAACCACCTTCGCCTTCCAGCCCTGGCACAGCGCGGTCGAGTTGAAGCGCTATTTGCACCGCTTCATGAACGAATTTCCGCGCATCGAGACGCTCGCGGGCGTCAAGCGCACGGCCTACAATCAGTATGACGCGATCGTGCGGCCGCTGACCGACTGGCTGAAGGAGCAGGGCGTGCAGTTCGTGCCGGGCACCCGCGTTACCGACATGGCGTTCGAGCGCGACGGCGAGCGCGTGCGCGTGCACCAACTCGTGCTCGATCGCGGCGGCCGCACCGCCAATGTCGGGATCGAGGATGGCGACCTCGTATTCTTCCAGAATGGCTCGATGACGGACGCATCGAGCCTCGGCAGCATGACCGAGCCGCCGCCGCGGCTGACCAAGGTCGACAGCCAGGGCTGGGCGCTCTGGGAAAAGATCGCCAGGGGCCGTCCCGAGTTCGGCAACCCCTCAGCGTTCAACGCCTCGATTCCGGAATCGTACTGGCTGTCCTTCACGGTGACCTGCCGTGACCCGCGCTTCTTCGACCGGATGGAAGCGTTCTCCGGCAACCGGGCTGGCACCGGCGGGCTCGTCACATTCAAGGATTCGAACTGGCTGATGTCGGTGGTGCTCTATCGGCAGCCGCATTTCGTCGGCCAGCCGGAGGGTGTCCAGGTGTTCTGGGGCTATGCGCTGCATCCGGACCGGGTCGGCAATTTCGTCGCGAGGCCAATGTCCGATTGCGGCGGCGCCGACATCCTGAAGGAGCTCTGCGGCCATCTGAACTTCGATGCGAGCGTGTTCGATGACGCGATCTGCGTTCCCTGCCGCATGCCCTACATCACCAGCATGTTCATGCCGCGGGCTGCGACCGACCGACCCCTGCCGGTGCCCCGGAATTCGGTCAATCTCGCCTTCGTCAGCCAGTTCGTCGAGATTCCCGACGATGTCGTCTTCACCGTCGAATATTCGGTGCGTGCGGCGCAGACTGCGGTCTACCAGCTCATGAAGATCGATCGCCCGATCCCTTCGGTGACCCGCCACGACAAATCGCTCGCGGTGATTTTTGCAACGCTGGAGAAGGCGTTCGCGTAATGGATGCCGCTATTTGAACGGATCCTGGATCGACGGCGCGGACTGCCGGATCCGGCGGACGCTGACCGGCCTGCCGTCGGAGACGAACAGCAGCTCGTACTTCCGGCCTTCGCTGTCGGTGGCCGAGCAGGTGACGTCCGAGACCTGCTTGGCGGCGAAATTGCCGGTCTGGCGGCAAGTTCCGGTGGAGGTCTGCTCGGCCGGTACCGGCAGACCGTCGATCTTGGGCCGGTTCTTGGAGTTGAGCAGCATGCGGTCGATCGGCAGCTCGTAGGAATTGTCGTCGGCCCGCTTGCCGTTCTCGCCCGAGAACGACACGACATGGTTGTCATCGCTGGGATCGTCGACGGCGACCGCGAAATTGACCCGTCCCTTGTCGCCATGGGCGTAGGCCACCGTCTTGCAGGCGAAGCTGCGACCGGCGACCTTCAGCGTCTTGCAGTGGCCGGACATCAGCGCCAGCAGGTCGACGAAGGGGTTATGCAGCACCGGATTGTTGACCGGAATCGGCGTGGAAGACCCGGCAAAACAAGGGCTTGCCAAGACGCTTGCCAAGGCTGTGATCGAGGCGACGAGGGCTGCTGCGAGGACCAGTCGGCAGAGGCGCATCGCGAGGTTCGTATGCCAGAGGACCACGGAACCGGGAAAGTTCCGTCCAACAACGATCGAGCCGTAAATTGGTCGCGGTCCCGTTTGTGTCACCAAGCCCGCCTGGAATACCACCGCGCCCACCTATCGGCGATTCGCCCGAATTGCCAATCTGTCTCGGCAAGCACTTGCCGTGACAGCCGTGTTTTTTTCGTGGCGGAGGCTGCCCAAGACCTACGCCCTTGCAAGTACTAGCCCATCGCCGCCTGCCAGCTCCTATCGCGCAGGGACGGGCGGCGGTGCAGGCGGGCATCGAGCAGGGCGCGGGCGCGCGGCAGCTCGCCGCTACGCATGAGGGCGACGATAAAAGTGTCTTCGATCAATTCACGCTGGGCGTGGCTGCCGCCGATGCGCACCACCTAGCTGAGGATGGGCGCGAGCGTATGCACGCAGGCCGCGTAATTCTCATCGGCAAAGGCTGCCAGGGCGCGGCAGATCGCGGGCACCACGGGGCCGGCCGGCTGCTTGCCATCGCCCAGCCGCTGCTCGATTACGGCAAGCCGCGCGGCGAGCGCCTCGCGGTTTTGCGTGGCCGCCGCGAACAGCGCCATGTGGACGTCGGCGAAGGGCAGGCCCGGCTTCGGAAACAGCCTTTGCGCGGCGGCGTCGGCGTCAAGCCACAGCGCCTTCGGCACGGCGTGGCCGTAAGCGGACAGGCGCCAGAGCAGCGAGGCGCCGTCGGTGATGACGTTGAGCGGCGGCGCCTGCGTGGCCGAGGGCTGAAGCACGTCGGCATAGATCGCCAGCGCCCGCGCGGCATCGCCATGCTCCAGCGCGCCGAGGGCCTGGTGCCATCGGATGTGGCCGTGCAGGATGCCGGCGCGGTCGTACGAAGGGATCCAGTCATCGACGAGGCGGTCGGCTTCGTCGATCGAGCCGTCCTCGAACATCGCATGCAACACGGCATGCGCGGCATGGGCGTTTTCGCGGCGCAGGCCAAAACCACGCTCGGTGACGCTGCGGCCGCGCGCGACATTGCCGTTCTCGGTCATCGCCCAGCCGTACAGGGTGAGGAACCACCAATCTTCGCCGTAGTGATGCGCGACCCTCTCGCACAACTCCTGCCGCGCGCGGTCGTGATCGGCCATGCCGGAGAAGGCGAACAGGCCGAACGCACCCAGCGGCAGCGACAGCACCACGGCATCGCGTGGCCAGCTCCCGACATGCTGTCGCATGGCCGCAATCGCATCGGGCAGCCGGCCCTCGATCGTCAGCGCCAGCGTCTCGACATGCGAGCGCTCGCGCTCAGTGCCGCGTTTGGCGACAAGCTCGCGCGCCAGCGCCGCCTTGCTTCGCGCCAGATCGCCCTGCTGGTAGAAGGCATGCACACGGGCGCGGGCAATGTGTGGAAGCGCGAAATCCGGATCGGCCGCAATGGCGCGCTCCAGCGTCTCCGCCGTGCCGGTCCAGCCTGCGAGCATCAGGTCGACGCCTTCGCGATAGGCCGATGCTGCCTCGTGCGAAGAGGTGGAGAGCGGCAGGCCATAGCGGTCTTCGAGGGCCATCGTCGTCTCCCGCTCTCACGCCGTTCGCGCGCGGCGTCCCTCGATCGGATAAGCCGGATCGTTATAGCCGGGCGTCGAGGGATGACCCGGCGTCACCAGGCGGTCGATCAGCGCCTCGTCATCGGCGGTGAAGCAGTAGTCGAGCGCGCGGATATAGTCATCCCACTGTGCCTCGGTGCGGGGACCGGCGATGACGGAAGAGACGAAGGCGGAGTTGAGCACCCAGGCGACGGCGAGCTGGCCGGCGGTGATGCCTTTCTTCTCGGCGTGGCTCTTGATCTCCTGCGCGAGCCTCAAGGATTCCGGCCGCCACTCCGTCTGCATCATGCGGGTGTCGTTGCGGCCGGCGCGCGTCTCCTTGTCCGGCGCTGCATCGGGACTGTATTTGCCGGTGAGCACGCCGCGCGCCAGCGGACTATAGGGCACGATGCCGAGGCCATAATAGGAGCAGGCCGGAAAGTGCTCGACCTCGGGCATGCGGTTCATCGCGTTGTAATACGGCTGGCTCGCCACCGGCCGGTCGATGCCGAGCCGGTCACAGATGTTGCAGATCTCTGCAACGCGCCAGGCGCGGTAGTTCGAGACGCCGAAATAGCGGATCTTGCCGGCGCGGATCAAATCGCCCATAGCGCGGACCGTCTCCTCCAGCGGCGTCGCGTGGTCCTCCTTGTGCAGGTAGTAGATGTCGATGTGGTCGGTGCCGAGCCGCGTCAGGCTCTCGTCCGCCGCCTGCAACACCCAGCGCCGCGACAGCCCGCCGCGATTGGGGTCGTTGCCCATTTCTTTATTCATGGGATTGGCGAGCTTGGTCGCGAGCACCCAGGCGTGCCGGTTGGTAGCGATGGCGCGGCCGACGACCTCTTCGGATGCGCCTTTCGAATAGGCATCCGCCGTGTCGATGAAGTTGATGCCGGCTTCGCGTGCGTTGGCAATGATGCGCTGTGAGGCGGCTTCATCTGTGGGACCGCCGAACATCATGGTGCCGAGACAGATCGGCGATACCTTCAGGCCGCTGCGGCCGAGCTGGCGGTAGTGCATGGACGATCCTCGATGGTTCGATGGGCGGTAGCATATCCACCTAGCTCCGTCATTGCGAGCGCAGCGAAGCAATCCAGAAATGCGTCCGCGGAAAGATTCTGGATTGCGTCGCTGCGCTCGCAATGACGAGGTCGCGGAAGCGCCGTCGTTGCAACGCCGGACGAAGGAGGGCGCGGCGCTACTCCGGTCCCTTCAAGATCTTGAACACGCCGTTTGCCATCACGACGCAGCGGTCATCCACATTGACCTCGGTGCTCATGAAAATCAGGCTGCGCGTCGTGCGCACCACGCGGGGGCGGGAGATCAGGATGTCGCCGATCTTGCCGGCCTCGACGAAATGGGTGTCGAGCTGCACGGTCGCCATGTATTGCTTGCCGGTCTCGTAGCGGGCGGTCATGCCGCAGGTGCGGTCGGCGAAGGTCATCATTACGCCGCCCTGAACCATGCCGCGGCGGTTGTGGTGCTTGTCCTCGGTCGCCAGTGCGAATTCGTAATGGCCGTCAACCTTGCGCTCCCAGAGCGGACCGATCAGGTGCATGAAGCCTGTGGTCTCGAGGATGGTCCAGCCGTCTGATTTAAGCTTCGCGGCGGTCTTGTCGATCATCTCAAGGTCCATCCCTGCACGCACATCTCTCTTCGTTTCATCAAGCGCGGTCCTGGTGTAGTCAAGCATGATGAGACCTTTCGACGATGCCACCAGACGGAATATCGCAGATGCCTGTGCGGCATTCGCGCGGCTGCCTGACGCGGCCGAACCGTCGACGCTGAAGCGCGCTGCGGTGGTGCTTGCGCTGACTGCATCCGGTGACGGCGACGACACCGCCTTCCTGCTCACGCTGCGCGCATCACATCTGCGCGCTCATCGCGGTCAGTGGGCCCTGCCAGGCGGCCGCTGCGATGCCGGAGAGACGCCGGTCGAGGCGGGGCTGCGCGAGCTCGACGAGGAGCTTGCGCTCAAGCTCACGACCAACGACGTGCTCGGCCTGCTCGACGACTACCCGACCCGCTCCGGCTATCTGGTCACGCCGGTCGTGGTCTGGGCCGCCGACGGCGCCACGATCCGGCCCAACCCGGATGAGGTTGCCTCCGTCCATCGCATCGGGCTCGCGACGATCGAACGCGATGACGCCTTCGACTTCGTCGCCATCCCCGAAAGCGCGCGCCGCGTGGTCCGCTTCCATCATCAAGGGAGTCTGATCCACGCTCCGACGGCAGCTCTGATTTATCAGTTCCGCGAGGTGCTGGCGGGGCGGCCGACCCGCGTGACCGAGCTGGAACAGCCGGTGTTCGCCTGGAAGTGACGATGGTAAACGGCGCGTTAACGTGACGGTTACCGGATGCCTGCTACAAGTGCGGCATGCATCACATCCCGATTCGACGCGCCCTGACACTGGTTCCACTTGCGCTCGTCCTGCTCGCGCCGGCGGCGCGAGGCGGCGACGCCGACGCGCTGCCGCTCGTCCTCAGGAACGCGATGGCGCAAGCCTCGCCACAGGCAATCGCGGACTATCGCCGCAAGCTCGCCGAGTACCAGGAGGCGCGCGCCGCCTTTGATGCCGAGGCCGGCGCCTATTGGAGCCAGATCTCGGAGAAGCGGCGCGGCCGTAATGCCAAGCGGCGCAGCGGACAGCAGGTCACGCTCGACGATTACGTGCTAGAGCACCCGCCGCTCTATACCGGGCCGAAGCGGCCGGTGAACCCGGAGCCGGAGGAAACGCCGGAGCGCCCCGTGCGAAAGCCTATCCCCGTGGTCGCCGATCTCCTGCGCGCGGCGCAGGAGCTCTACGAGTTCATTCCACAGCGGCCGGCGTCCGAGCTCGAGTTCAAGCGTGTCTACGCCCGCTACGCGCTGGCTTC
The DNA here is from genome assembly GCF_008123965.1 of Bradyrhizobium hipponense. GTDB lineage: Bacteria > Pseudomonadota > Alphaproteobacteria > Rhizobiales > Xanthobacteraceae > Bradyrhizobium > Bradyrhizobium hipponense. The sequence goes on from NZ_VSTH01000018.1 coordinate 84,194, forward strand.
AGGGCTGACGCGCGAGCAGGCGGTGCGGGTCTATGCATTCGAGACCGGCGGTACCGGCAGCTACGACGTGCAGGCGGGAATTGAACATGGCGGCAAGCGTGCGATCTCGACCGCGATGGGCTACAACCAGCTGCTGACCACCAATAGCGTCGAGCTGCTCGCCGAACAGGGCCATGAATTCATCCGCGCGCTGAGCGAGAAGGTGGCGCGAACCCCAGGGCCGGCCCGCAAGACGCTGGAGCACAAGCTCGGCGTTCTGAAGGGCATGGTGGCGCATGCGAAGTCGGTGCCGGATACCTGGTCGGAGCACGAGAAGATCGGCAACACCGCACAGGGCTGGGCCATGCATGCGATGGTACTCGACATCGATGTCGGCCCGATGCTGCAGACCCACAAGCTCTTGACCTCAGTGCTGTTCGCGCGCGCCAAGGGCTACACCCGTCCGCTCACCGCGGCCGAGCTCGAGATGATGAATCTCACCGGCGACGGTACCGGGCTCGACATGGTGACGATGCCGCAGGCGATGCGCGAGCAGGTGCCGACCTCGAACTTCTTCCAGCGCGGCGGCTATGAGCGCAACCCGGTCGCGATCCGCCACAACACGGTGGCGAAGTTGCTCGCGATAACCGATGCGCGGATGGACAGCAACGGCAACAATGCCGGTGCGCGGGAGCTGGCGGGGGCGTTTTAAAGGCACCGTCGTCCCGGACAAGCGCGCCTAAGGCGCGCGCAGATCCGGGACCCATAGCCACGGGATGTGGTTTGGCGAAGACTCGGTAACGCAAATCTCACGTCCCAATGTCTTCCGCTGGATATAGGTCCCGGATCAGCGCTCCGCTTCGCTCGCTTGTCCGGGACGACACCGAGCACGAGGTGCCGTCGCCGGACCCCTTACTGATCCGACCCGAACTTGAACTTGCCATCGCCTTCGAGATAAGGGCCGGTGCGCATGTAGAGCTGGCCGTTGTGGCCGATGAAGAACAGCGTGCCGCGGGGCACCTTCTTGGCGCCCTTTAAAAGTTCGCCGGCATTGCTGGTGCCCATCTTGTAGGAAAAGGTCTTGCCATCCTTGTCATAGGCGTAGCCCATGTCAGGCTTGAGATCCCACGGCATTGCCGCGGTCTGCGCGAGTGCGGGCGCAGCGAACGCGCCCAGCACGATTACCAGTGCAAATGTCTTCGTTGAAAATGCCATCATCCATCCTCCCCGCCATGGGGCGCCTGAACAAATCACGAACGCTATTTCGGGTCAATTTGCGAAAGCGCCGCAGCGCATCACGTCTTGCCCAGCAGCTTGTGATTTTCCCTTCGCCCCCTCACGACTATGGTCCGCTTTCCGTCTAGAACGCAATTCGACAAAAATATTGGTGGGGATGATTCGGATGAACCATGTCGTGAAAGCCTGCGGGGCCGCCGCACTGTTGCTGACGGCGCTGGCGCCGGCCGCCCGGGCTGATGATTACCAGCTCAGCCACAACCAGCGGATTTCGTGCAGCCGCGGCCTTGCCCCGGGCAAGCTGAACACAGCGACCTGTAAATCCTACACCTACCTCTTCAACACCAAGACCTCGGATTATTTCCGCTGCCAGGTCTCGCTGGCACTGACCCGCGACAACAAGGAAGTCATCAACGTCCAGACCGACGGCGGCTGCACCAAGAAGCCGCGCATCTTCGAGACCGACGGTCATTACGATTTCGACGCCACCGAGACCGAGCCGCCGAACACCAATTCGTTCTTCGGTCCCGGCGGCTACTCGGTCTGGGCCGCGGACGTGACCGCACAGAAGGTGCGCGGCTGCATCATCATCTCCTCCGGCCTCGGCTCCGACATCTCCAAGTGCCTGGACATGACCTTCCAGTGAAGGTGCGCTCACGCGTGATGGGGCCAAGCCCATCGTTGCCTCGTAAAAGGTGCGCTCCCTCCCCCGCTTGCGGGGGAGGGGTTGGGGAGAGGGTGCCTCCACAATGGGACAATCCCCTAGAGGACAGAACCCTCACCCGCGCCTTCGGCGCGACCCGCACGCGGGAGAGGTGACCGAGCCTGCCGCGCCAGCGAAGAGCCTCACCTAATTCGCCTCGGCTGCGCCACGTCGCCGCACCTGCCCGGTTCCCCAAAAATCGAGCCGCGCCAGCCGTTTACCGCATCCCTTTTTGGCCTATTGGATGGGTTGACCCGGCCCTCTCATCCGGCCAATTTCCCCGCCGGTTTGGGGAGTATAAAAATCATGAAACGGACCTTTTTCGGCGTGGCCGCGGCTGTTGCTCTGGCGGCGTCGGCACCTTGCGCGCAGGCGCAATCCTTCATCAACGTGCTGACCGGCGGCACCTCCGGCGTCTACTATCCGCTCGGGGTTGCGATCGGGAAAATCTACGGCGACAAGATTCCGAACGTGAAGACGCAGGTGCAGGCCACCAAGGCGTCGGTCGAGAACCTCATCCTGCTGCAGCAGGGCCGCGGCGAGCTGGCATTCACGCTGGGCGATTCGCTCAAGGCCGCCTGGGACGGCGAGGAGGAGGCGGGCTTCAAGACCAAGCTCGACAAGCTGCGCACCATCGGCGCGATCTATCCGAACTACATCCAGATCGTCGCGACCGCCGAGTCCGGCATCAAGACGCTCGCGGACCTCAAGGGCAAGAGCCTCTCGGTCGGCGCGCCGAAATCCGGCACGGAGCTGAACTCGCGCGCGATCCTCGCCGCCGCCGGCATGAGCTACAAGGACCTCGGCAAGGTCGAGTACCTGCCGTTCGCCGAATCCGTGGACCTCATGAAGAACCGTCAGCTTGGCGCGACGCTGCAATCGGCCGGGCTCGGCGTGGCCTCGCTGAAGGATCTCTCGACCTCAAGCCCAATCACGGTGGTCTCGGTGCCGAAGGAAACCGTCGACAAGATCGGCCCGCCCTTCATCGCGGCGACCATTCCCGCCAGCACCTATACCGGGCAGGACAAGGACGTGCCGACCGCGGCCGTGATCAACTATCTCGTCACCAGCTCGGCGGTGTCGGACGATCTCGCCTATCAGATGACCAAGCTGGTCTACGAGTCGCTTCCGGAATTGCAGAACGCCCATGCCGCGGGCAAGGAGATCAAGCTCGAGACGGCGGCCAGTGGCAGCCCGGTTCCGCTGCACCCCGGCGCGATCCGCTACTACAAGGAAAAGGGGCTGATCAAGTAGATCGGCTCTCGCAATCGGTCGTCATGGCCGGGCTTGTCCCGGCCATCCACGTTCTAAGGCCAGGTGAGAAAGATCGTGGATGCCCGGGACAAGCCCGGGCATGACGGTTTGGAGATGCTGTGCCAATTCGATAAGCGCTTGGGGACGAGTTGAAATGCTGGAAAAGGCAGAAGGCACCGAAGCGCCGATCAAGGTCGAGTTCGACAATTTCGAGCACGGCTTTCCGGAGGGTTTTGGTCCGGGTTGGTGGGGTCATCCCGCCTACTGGATCGGCATCGCCTTCGCGACCTTCCAGCTCTATGTCGCCGCCTTCAACTATCTGCCCAGCCAGGTCGTGCGCGGCGTCCATGTCGGCTTTCTCATTCTCCTCACCTTCGGCCTGATCGGCAATTTCACCGCCAAAAGCGATTTTGGCCGCGCGCTCGGCTGGCTGATCGGCGGCGCCGGATTTGTCTGCGGGCTCTATCAGTGGATTTTCTACGCCGATCTGATCGCGCGTGACGGCGATCCGACGCGGCTCGATCTCGTAGTCGGCACGCTGCTTGCGGTCCTGATCTTCGAGGGCACGCGGCGGCTGATGGGTGCGGCGCTGCCGCTGATGTGCGGCGCCTGTCTGGTCTACTGGTTCTTCGGCCAGTATTTGCCGTCGCCGCTCAACCATCGCGGCTATGATTTCGACCAGATCATCACGCATCTGTCGTTCGGCACCGAAGGCTTCTACGGCGTGCCGATCTACGTCTCGGCGACCTATATCTTCCTGTTCATCCTGTTCGGCTCGTTCCTGGAGCGCGCCGGCATGATCCAGCTCTTCACCGACGTCTCGCTCGGGCTGTTCGGCCGCACCCGCGGCGGTCCGGCCAAGGTCGCGGTGTTCGCATCGGGCATGATGGGCACGATCTCCGGCTCCGGCGTCGCCAATGTCGTCACCGTCGGCCAGTTCACGATTCCGCTGATGATCAGGTTCGGCTACCGCCGCGCGTTTGCAGCCGGCGTCGAGGCCACGGCGTCGATGGGCGGGCAGATCATGCCGCCGGTGATGGGCGCGGTCGCCTTCATCATGGCGGAGACGCTAGGCGTCCAGTACTCGGAAATCGTCAAGGCGGCGGCGATCCCCGCGGTGCTCTATTTCGCCTCCGCGTTCTGGATGGTGCATCTGGAAGCCGGCAAGCATGGCCTCACCGGCATGAAGCGCTCGGAAATCCCAAGCGCCTGGAAGGCGCTGGTGACGCGCTGGTATCTCGTGCTGCCGCTCGCGGCGCTGGTCTTCATGCTGTTCGAAGGTTTTACGCCGCTCTATGCCGGCAGCATGGGCCTCGCCCTGACGGTGGCGTTGATTCTGGGCGCCCGCATCACGGCGGGCGTCTCCCACACGGCGATCCGCTACATCTTCTGGATCGGGCTCGCGCTCGTCGTCGCCGCGCTGTCACGTGATGGCCTCCAGATCGTGCCGGTCGCTGGCATCGTCGTTGCCTTGATCGTCATCACCGCGTTCGTACGCGGCGGGTTTGCCGCCCTGCGCGCTTGCCGCGATGCGCTGGCCGAAAGCGCCAAGTCCGCCATCACCGTCGGCATGGCATGCGCCATTGTCGGCGTCATCATCGGCATGATGTCGCAGACCGGCGTCGGCACCATCTTCGGCGGCTGGGTGATCGGTCTTGGCGAGAAGAGCCTGTTCCTGGCGCTGATCATGACGATGCTGCTGTCGATCTTGCTCGGCACCGGCATCCCGACGATCCCAACCTACATCATCACTGCCGCGCTTGCTGCGCCTGCGCTGGCAAAGCTCGGCGTGCCCCTGATCGCCAGCCACATGTTCGCGTTCTATTACGGCATCATGGCCGACCTCTCGCCGCCGGTGGCGCTGGCCGCGCTCGCGGCGGCGCCGATCGCGAAGGAGAATCCGGACAAGATCGGCTGGGAGGCGATGCGCATCGCGCTCGCCGGCTATGTCATTCCCTTCATCTTCGTCTATTCGCCGGCTTTGATGCTGCAAGCCGGCGATCCCATGGCGGCAAAGCTCGGCTTCTACGGTGCGGTGGCGCTCGCGAGCCTCAAGGCGCTGGTGGCAATCGCGCTGTTCGGCATGGTCGCGATCGGCTTCCTGTTCACGCGCCTGACGCTGCTCGAACGCGTGGTCGCGCTCGGCGCCGCGTTATGCCTGCTCGGCGATTTTCCATTCAGCGACGCCGTGGGCTTCGTGCTCGCCGCCACGCTGGTGCTGTGGCAATGGCGGCAGCGTCCACCGACGCCGGTCGAGGCGATGTGAGCCTCTGCTTCGCAACAGCGGGAGGTGTGAAGGCGCTGGCGCTTTCCGCGTTCACGCTGGTGTGGACGCACTCGATCGAGAAGGTCGACTGGCAGGAGGATTGGCGCGTCACACCGGCCGGCCTCGAGCTCGTGCAGGCGCGGGTGAAGGGCACCGGCGCCGGCATGGAGCCACCGCCCGAAGCGCGGCTTGTCGACGGCTGGTTTCAATGGCAGCCGAAGCGCGGTCCGATGCAGGAGGTCGTGCTTGGCAATTCCGGTGCGGCCGGTGAATGGCGGCTATGTCATGACGGCGCGTGCCGGACGCTGTCGGAGATTGTCGGCCATCCCATCGGTGCTAACGTCACCACGATGAAAGTTTGTAACGATCCGTAGCCCGGATGGAGCAAAGCGTAATCCGAGGACAGTCGCCCCGGATTACGCTGCGCTCCATCCGGGCTACAATTAATAATGACCAGGGAGAAACGCGATGGATCGGCTCAAGGGCAAGGTTGCGATGGTGGTGGGAGCCGGCTCGATCGGACCGGGCTGGGGCAACGGCAAGGCCACCGCGGCGACCTTTGCGCGCGAGGGCGCGCAGGTGTTTTGCGTCGATCGCAATGGTGCCGCGGCTGAGGAGACCGCGAAGATCATCGCGGACGAGGGCGGCAAGGCGACCGCCTTCACGGCCGATGTCTCGCGCGCGAGCGAGGTCGAGGCGATGGTCGCGGCGTGTCTCAAAGCTTACGGCCGCATCGACGTGCTCGACAACAATGTCGGCATTGCCGAGATGGGCAGCGTGGTCGAGGTGACCGAAGAGAGCTGGGACCGCGTCTTCAGCGTCAACCTCAAGAGCGCCTATTTCGCCATGAAGCACGTCATCCCAGTCATGGTGAAGCAGGGCGGCGGCTCGATCATCAACATCTCCTCGATTGCCTCGATCCGCCACATGGGCATCTCCTACGTCACCTACGGCACCTCGAAGGCGGCGATGAACCAGATGACGCGCACCACCGCGATCGAGTTCGCGCGCCATCATGTGCGCGTCAATGCGATCCTGCCCGGCCTGATGAAGACGCCGATGGTCGCACATTCCGCCGGCCTCGCCGCCAGCTACGCCAAGGGCGACGTCGAAGCGATGTGGCGCGCCCGCGACGCGCAGGTGCCGATGGGCCACATGGGCGATGCCTGGGACGTCGCCAATGCGGCGCTGTTCCTGGCGTCGGACGAGTCCAAATACGTGACGGGCATCGAACTCGTCGTGGACGGCGGGATTACGTGCAAGGCGGGGGCGTAATCTCCGCACAGACCGCTGTCGTCCCTGACAAGCGCGCCCAAAGCGCGCGCCGATCCGGGACTCATAACCATGTGGCGGAGTTGTTTTGCTAGCCGGTAACTCCGAGTCTTCGTAACCACATCAGCCTGTGGTTATGGGTCCCGGATCTGCGCTCTGCTTCGCTCGCTTGTCCGGGACGACGGCGGAGCTTGTGGTGCTCACTGCGCCAGCGCCAGAATCCCGCCGGCGAAGGAATGCCACGCCGCCGTCTCGCTGATCGGCCAGTTCAGCACCTTCACCAACAGCATCGCCAGCGTGCCGTAGATGTAGACCGGATGCACTCGGCCTTCGGTGCGCCAGTCGCGCACCATGGCGACGACGAGCAGCAGCGAGGCGACGACGGCCGGCGCGATGGTCACGGGCACCGGCGGCGGACCGGGCGGTCCGGGAGGCGCGAGGAAGGTCAGGAACCAGCGCGCGATCGCGGCGTCGAGGATCGAGACCGCGGCGAGCAGCATCAGGCGCTTGTGAATTTCGGGCTTTCGCGTGTTCATGATCGCGAGCATGAACACCACGGCGAAGAACGCGATCCCGCTCATAGGCACGATAGAGAAGGCGATGCCGGCTTCTTTTTGCCCGAGCGCGGCGGAATGCTGCATCACATGCACTGAGGCGAGGAAGCCGAAGATCGTCATCGCGGTCGCGAGCGACACGCCGGCGATGCCGAGCGAACGGTGATTGGCCACGCGGCCCGAGGCAGCCAGCCAGGTCTGGAGCACGAAATAGAGGGTCCAGGTAAAGAACAAGAGTCCGTGAAAATGGATCACCGGGCTGGTGGAGAATGTCCGGTTGACGAGCGGCACCCAATAGGTCGGTGCGAAGCCGAGAAACGCGGTGGCCGCGCAGGCCAGCGCCATATGGAGATAAAAATATCGTGCAGGCGACGCATCACGCGCGCGTACACGACGGTCGTCAATCAGGGTCGTCATGAGGGATGAGTCTGGGGAGGTGGCATTTGGTTCAATGTTGTTCGCGGTGCAATGGGCTGCTGCCCCAATCCCGGCCGTCGTCCCGGACAAGCGTAAGCGCAGATCCGGGACCCATAACCACAGGCCGCTGCAATGGGCACTCTGGTTGCTCCAGCCTGCTTCAAATGGACATTCGGGGCTATGGGTCCCGGATCTGTGCGCGCTTTGGGCGCGCTTGTCCGGGACGACGGTGGAGTTTGGCGGTGGAGGGATTCATCCTCCCGCGCTCAATTCCGCGCGATCGAGCTCTTCCTCGATCCGGTGGAAGGCGTCGTCGCCGATCACTTCGGTGGCGCGCAGGTCGAAGATCGATTTTCGGGCGGCTTCGATGGCGCGGCGGCGCAGGGGGTCGGCGGGCAGTTCGCCATTGGCGATACCGCCGTGCGGATCGTCGTCCGTCTGCATCAGGATGGCGCGATATTCAAGCCGCAGGATTTCCGCCTCCTCCGACGGATCGTCCTCGATCGCGTCGAGCGCCGCGCGATAGGCGACCGCACGGGCACGCGCGACCTCGATGCCGACGGGATCGTCGTCCTTGAGGCCGAAGGCCAGGATCAGCGGCCGCAGCGTCAGCCCCTGCACGACCAGCGTGCCGAGCACGACTGCAAACGCACTGAAGACGATGAAATCGCGATAGGGAAAGCTTTCCGGCAGCGCGAAGGCGGTGGCGAGCGTGACGAGGCCACGCATGCCGCACCAGGAGATGATCAGCCCGCCCTTGGGTGAGGCGACGGCCTTTGGATCCTTCGGGTGATAGATCCCGTGCGCCATCAGCGCGCGCAGCGTCGTGCGGTAGAACGTTACCCAGGCAAGCCGCACCAGGATCACCGTGAGCAGGATCCAGGCTGCCGCCATGCAATATTCCCAGCGCACGTCCGCATCTAGCCGCGTCCAGATCGGCCGCATCTGCATGCCGATCAGCATGAAGGCGAGCACGTTGAGCACGAACACCATCGTCTCCCACACCGCATAGGACGGTACCCGCAGCCGTGCCGGCATGCGGGCCGGCGCCGTGCGTGCCATGGTGATGGCGTAGACCACGATGGTGAGGATGCCGGAGAGGCCGAGATGTTCAGCACCGATCCAGATCATGAAAGTGGTGGCGAATTGCACGATGATCGCGCTCGGCGCCTCCGTCACCCGCTCCATGAACAGCGGGATGATGCGGCCTGCCAGGAGGCCGGCGATGACGCTGCCGACTAGCGCCAGCGCAATCGTCGGCGCGACCTCGCTCCACTTCAGGTGCTCCATGACGATGGCGCCGACCGCGATGCGATAGATCAGCAGCGCGGTGGCATCGTTGAGCAGGCTCTCGCCCTCCAGCACCTTCACCATGCGGTAGGGTAGTTTCACTTGGCTGAGGATCGCGACCGCGGCCGCGGCATCCGGCGGCGCCACGATCGCGCCGAGCGCAACCGCGGCGGCCCAGGGAATGTCCGGCATCAGCCAATGCGCGACCAGCGCGACGCCGGCCGTGGTCATGCCGACGGCGGCCACGACCAGGGTCGAGACCGGAATCCAGTTGTTGCGGAGATCGCGCAGCGAAGTGTCGAAGGCGGCGTCCAGCAGCACCGGTGCGACAAAAAGGGCCAGAGCCAGGTCGGGCTCCAGCGTCCAGGACGGGCTCGATGGGATGAAGGCGATCAGCGCGCCGCCGATGGCGAGGAAGGTCGGGTAGGGGACCTTGATCCGCCGCGCCAGCGCCGATAATGCAACGGCTCCGAGCAGCAGCGCGATGATCCATTCGAATGTCGACAATTGAGAGCCCCGAAACCGATTTGAGCGACGCCACAACCTAGCATCAATCCGGCCGTATGATGGATAGTAAGGCCACAAAGCAAGGCTTCCGACTACAACAATGCGTTTCACCGTCCCGATCGAATTTTCCGGTGCCGTGCTGCTTTGCGCGCTCTTGCTCGGTGCAGCCCATGCGGCGACCGGCAGCGAGTCGGCTGCGGTGGCGCAGGTCGACATCGGGCCATGTCTTGCGGCTGCCGCCGCCGACGACATGGACAACGCGGGGCCAGCCTGCGCCGCGGTGATCGACAACGAGAAGACGGCGAAGCCAGACCTGATCAAAGCGCTGATTGCGCGCGGCGCGCTGCTGGCGCGACATGACCAGACCGACCGCGCCATCGCCGACGATAGCCGCGCGTTGCAGGTCGATCCGACGCTTGCCGATGTCTTCAACGCGCGCGGCGAGCTCTGGCTGAAGAAGGGCGACCGCCCGAGGGCGGTGCAGGATTTTGGCGCGGCGCTGAAAATCGATCCGAACCACGAGCAGGCCAAGGCCAATCACAAAGCGATGGCGCGTGAGCTGGAGCGGATCGGCGCGCAGATGGCGGTCGCCGGCAAGCCCAGCTTCAATTGCAGGAGCGCGCGCCGCGCCGTGGAGAAAGCGATCTGCGCCAACCGCGAGCTCGCCGATCTCGACCGCGAGGTTTTTGCGGCCAACGCGCGCGCGGTCCGCGAGGCGCAAAGCATGCGAAAGCCGGACCTCGATGCGCGCACGCTCCAGCGCGAGCAGGACGATTTCATCGCCCGCCGCAACGCGCAGTTTGGGCGACCCGGATACGATCTGAAGAAGGCGATGCAGGACAGGCTGCAGCGGCTAAATGGGATCGACGGATTTTGAAGTTCTTTGCCTCTCCCCGCCTGCGGGGAGAGGCCGGAGCGCATCGCAGATGCGATCCGGGTGAGGGGGAGCCTCCGCGAACTCAAGTTGTGCCGAAATTGCGGAAACAGCCCCTCACCCCAACCCTCTCCGCGCGAGCGAAGCTCGTCGCGGCCCCGTAAGAACGGGGCGAGGGAGCGCACCGCCGACGCAGTGACAGCTCGCTCTCTCCTCCAAAAGGCCCATCCTTTTCAGCTTGAACCGCGGCCCGTTCCCGGGAGAATACCCCCTAAACAATAGCCGGCGATTGATCCTGGTCAATGCGGGACGGATGTCCTGTCGTCAGGTCAAGGCAAGGCGGACGAAGGGAACGGGAGCGCAGGCATGAATGTCCAGGGAACCGTGGAAGGAAAGGGCCGCTATCACGAGGTCCATGCGCGCTCGCTGGCCGATCCCGAGGGCTTTTGGGCCGAGGCGGCAAAGGAGATCGATTGGATCGAGCCGCCGAAAAAGATCTTCGACGCCACCCAGGGAACCTACGGCCGCTGGTTCAGCGGCGGCGTCGTCAACACCTGCTACAACGCGCTGGATCGACACGTCGAACGCGGCCGCGCCGACCAGGTCGCACTGATCCATGATTCGCCGCTCACCAACGCGGTCACAAAATTCACCTATGCCGAGCTCCTGGACGAGGTGCAGGCGCTCGCCGCAATCATGCAGGATTTCGGCGTCGCCAAAGGCGACCGCGTTATCCTCTATATGCCGATGGTGCCGGAGGCGGTGGTCGCGATGCTCGCTTGCGCCCGGATCGGTGCAGTGCACTCGGTGGTGTTCGGCGGCTTTGCGGCGAAGGAGCTCGCAACCCGCATCGACGATGCGCAGCCAAAACTGATCCTGTCGGCGAGTTGCGGCCTCGAGCCCGGCCGCATCGTGCACTACAAGCCGCTGCTCGACGAGGCGATCAGGCTCGCGGGCAGCAAGCCGAAAGCCTGCACCGTGCTGCAACGTCCGCAGCACATCTGCGACCTGACGCCGGGGCGCGATTACGATTGGGCGAGCCTGCGCCGCAAGGCGATGAACGACGGCAAGAAAGCACCTTGCGTGCCGGTCGCCGCCACTGACCCGCTCTACATCCTCTACACCTCGGGCACGACCGGCATTCCCAAGGGCGTCGTGCGCGACAATGGCGGCCATCTCGTCGCGGTGAAATGGTCGATGTTCAACCTCTACGGCGTCAAGCCCGGCGAGGTCTGGTGGTGCGGCTCCGATATCGGCTGGGTGGTCGGCCACAGCTACATCGTCTACGGCCCGCTGCTGCATGGCGCGACCACGGTCATGTACGAGGGCAAGCCGGTCGGCACGCCTGATGCCGGCGCGTTCTGGCGCGTGATTTCGGAGCACAAGGCAGTCGCCTTCTTCACCGCGCCGACCGCGTTCCGCGCCATTCGCAAGGACGATCCGGAAGGCAAGTTCATCCGGCAATACGACCTCTCCAGATTCCGCACGCTGTTCCTCGCCGGTGAGCGCGCCGATCCGCCGACGGTGGAATGGGCGGAAGCGCAGTTGAAGGTGCCGGTGATCGACCATTGGTGGCAGACCGAAACCGGCTGGTGCATCGCCGGCAATCCGGTCGGCCTCGGCATGCTGCCGGTGAAGCACGGCTCGCCGACGGTGCCGATGCCGGGCTATCAGGTCGACGTGGTCGACGAAGCGGCGAAACCCGTCGGTCCCAACACCATGGGCTCGATCGTCATCAAGCTGCCGATGCCGCCAGGCTGCCTGCCGACGCTGTGGAATCAGGATGCGCGCTTCAAGGAAGCCTACCTCACCGAATTCCCCGGCTACTACAAGACCTCGGATGCCGGCTACAAGGACGAGGACGGCTATGTCTTCGTGATGGGCCGCACCGACGACATCATCAATGTCGCCGGCCATCGCCTGTCCACCGGCGGCATGGAGGAGATTTTGGCCTCGCATCCGGATGTCGCCGAATGCGCCGTGCTCGGCGTCAAGGACGCGATCAAGGGCGAGGTGCCCTGCGGCTTCCTGGTGCTCAAGGCCGGCGTCAAGCGCGCGCCTGGCGAGATCGAGAAGGAGATTGTCGCACTTGTGCGCGACAAGCTCGGCCCCGTCGCCGCCTTCAAGCTCGCCATCACCGTCGGCCGCCTGCCCAAGACGCGCTCCGGAAAGATCTTGCGCGGCACCATTAAGAAGATTGCAGACGGCGAGGCCTGGATCATGCCGGCGACGATCGAGGACCCCAAAGTGCTGGACGAGATCGGCGAGGCGCTGAAGGGGAGGGTGTGACGGCAGCGTTGGGGCTTGAATAGGCCGCATTTTTCCGCTCAACCCTCATCCTGAGGAGCGCGCCAGGCGCGCGTCTCGAAGGATGATGGCCCCGCTGTGGCATCCGGGCCTGCATGGTTCGAGACGCCTGCTGCGCAGGCTCCTCACCATGACGACGAAAGGCTGCCATGAATTCGAAGCCGTTTCTTGTGATCGCGTTTGCGGGCCTCATCCTGTCCGCCTGCTCCGCGCGCTACCAGACGCCGGTGGCGATGGGCGGTGACGACGATGACGCGGTGTGCCAGAGCCGCGGCTATGCGCAGGGATCGCCGGAATACGTGGCTTGCCGCAAGGACCGCGACGTCCAGCGCAACGCCGCGGTCGCCCGTTCCGACCGCCGCCAGCGCGATCTCGGCGAATACATGCTAAACCATCCGGAGCGGCCGTAAGCCGCCCGGTCTATGGAGGCCATCATGAACGAGGACCAGTTCAACGCCAGCCTGCGCAAATTCCTGAAGCGAGTCGGCGTCACCTCGCAACGCGAGGTCGAAAAGGCCGTGCGCGATGCGATCGCGGCAGGTCGGATCAAGGACCATGAGAATCTCAACGCGAAGATGGTGCTGACGATCGACAGCGTTGGACTCGTCTACGAGGTCAACGACACGATCGAGCTGGGCTGAATCTTCCGTGAGGCCTATGGGCGCGCTGTTCAACACAAGCCCAAACAAAAACGCGGCGAGTCACCCCGCCGCGTTCAAACCTGCATTCGCTAGCGAACGGAGAGCGGAGGATTACTCTTCCTCCTGCTCCTGCTTCTTGCCGCCGAGCGTCTTCAGCTTGGCGAAGACGGCGTCGACGTTGAGGTCGTCGCTCGACTTCTCCGCGCCTTCGAACTCGTCCTTCTTGGTGGTCTCGGAGGCCGGCAGCAACGTCGCGCCGCCATAGGCTGCGTCGATCGGCTTTTCCTTGGCCGCGCGCGCCACCTCGAAATCGAGCTCGATCTGCGAGCAGAGGCCAAGGGTCACGGGATCGATGGGCGTCAGCGACGAGGTATTCCAGTGGGTGCGGTCACGGACGCTCGCGATCGTGCTCTTGGTCGTGCCGACCAGGCGCATGATCTGGGCGTCCTTGAGTTCGGGATGGTTGCGCAGCAGCCAGAGGATGGCGCTCGGGCGCTCGTGGCGACGCGAGACCGGGGTGTAACGCGGGCCCTTGCGCTTGGGCTGGGGCGGCAGCACCACCTTGCTCTCCTGAAGGCGGAGCCGGGCGTCCGGATTCCTCTCGGCCTTCTCGATCTCCTCGCGGGTCAGCTGGCCGTTGGAAATGGGGTCCATGCCCTTGATGCCCTGGGCGGCGTCGCCATCCGCGATCGCCCGGATCTCAAGGGGGTGCATCTTGGTGAAATCGGCGACCTGGTCGAAGGTCAGCGCGGTGTTGTCGAGCAGCCAGACGGCGGTCGCCTTGGGCATCAGAGGTGCGTTGCTCATGGCAAATCTCCTTTGTGCTTCGCCCACCCCTTTGGAGGCGAAACCGGTGGTCATCAGCGATGACTGGGAATTCGCGCTATATAAGCCCGGAGGGGGTGGCCACGCAATGGTTCTGCTATAGATAGTGCCTTGACAGCGCCCGAAAGGGGGCCCAATTCCCTGTAAGCCCGCACCTAAGCCCTATTCATCCATCGACCGCTTCCCGCCCATTTGGCGAGGTGATTCGGTCCCGAGATCGCCCAATGTCAGCCAAACCAGACCTCAAGATCGTGCTTTGTTCTCCCCGTGGCTTCTGCGCCGGGGTGGTCCGGGCGATCGATACCGTGGAACGGGCGCTCGATAAGTACGGCGCTCCCGTCTATGTTCGCCATGAGATTGTGCACAACAAGTATGTCGTCGATGGGTTGAAGAAGAAGGGCGCCATCTTCGTCGAGGAGCTCGCCGAAATCCCGGAAAATACCACCGCGCCGGTGGTGTTCTCGGCCCATGGCGTGCCGAAATCGGTTCCGGCCGACGCCCAGTCACGCAACCTATTCTCGCTGGATGCGACCTGCCCGCTGGTGACCAAGGTGCACCGCGAGGCGGCGATCCACTTCAAGCGCGGCCGCGAGATCTTCCTGATCGGCCATTCCCATCACCCCGAGGTGGTCGGCACGCTCGGCCAGCTTCCGGTCGGCGCCGTCACCCTGATCGAGACCGCCGAGGACGCCAAGACCATCACGCCGAAGGATCCGAACAACATCGCCTTCGTGACCCAGACCACACTGTCGATCGACGACACCGCGGAGATCGTGGCGCTGCTCAAGGAGCGCTTCCCGAACATCAACGGCCCGCACAAGGAAGACATCTGCTACGCCACCACCAACCGCCAGCTTGCGGTGAAGAAGGTGGCGCCGGTGGTCGACGCGCTGATCGTGGTCGGTGCGCCTAATTCGTCGAACTCGCAGCGCCTGCGCGAGGTCGCCGAGCGCGAGGGCTGTCCGATCGCGGTGCTGGCGCAGCGCGCCGCCGACCTCGACTGGAAGCGGTTCGAGAACATCGCCAGCCTCGGCATCACCGCGGGCGCCTCGGCGCCGGAGGTGATCGTCGAGGAGATCATGGACGCCTTTGCCGAGCGCTTCACGCTGCATGTGGAGACGGTCTCGGCCGCGGAAGAGAACGAGTTCTTCCCGCTGCCGCGTTCGGTGCGCCCCGAAGCCGCCGCCGAGTAGACCTTTATGGCGGTCTACACCGATGTCGCCGCCGACGAGCTTGCGGATTTCCTTCAGCAATACGATCTCGGCGAATTGCTCTCCTACAAGGGCATCGCCGAGGGCGTCGAGAATTCAAACTTCCTGCTACACACCACCAAGGGCTCGTACATCCTCACGCTCTATGAGAAGCGCGTGGCCAAGAACGATCTGCCGTACTTCCTGGCGCTGATGACGCATCTCGCCGAGCACGGCATCAGCTGCCCGCTGCCGGTCAAGGCGAAGGACGGCGAGGCGCTGCGCGAGCTGTCGGGACGGCCGGCCGCGATCATCACCTTTCTCGAAGGCGTCTGGCCGCGCAAGCCGAACGCCACCCATTGCGCCGGCGTCGGACAGGCGCTGGCGAAAATGCATCTGGCCGGCGCCAATTTTTCAATCAAGCGCGCCAACGCGCTCTCGGTCGCCGGTTGGCGGCCGCTGTTCGATGCGGCCTCAAGCCGGGCCGACGAGGTCCAGCCGGGCCTTCGCGCTTTCCTCGCCACTGAACTCGATCATCTCTCGAGCGGCGTCTGGCCGAACAATTTGCCCGAGGGGGTCATCCACGCCGACCTCTTCAACGACAACGTCTTCTTCCTCGGTGACCAGCTCTCGGGGATCATCGACTTCACCTTCGCCTGCAACGACATGCTGGCCTATGACGTCGCGATCTGCCTGAATGCCTGGTGCTTCGAACCGGATCACTCCTTTAACGTCACCAAGGCGCGGGCCTTTCTCAATGCCTATGGCCGGGTGCGAAAGCTGTCCGAGGCGGAAGAGGCAGCGCTGCCGCTGCTGGCGCGTGGGGCTGCGATCCGCTTCCTGCTGACGCGGCTGGTCGACTGGCTCAACGTGCCGCCCGGCGCGCTGGTCAAGCCGAAGGACCCTCTGGAATATGTCCGCAAGCTGCGCTTCCACCAGAGTGTCTCGAGCGTGCGCGACTACGGGCTGATGCCGTCAGGACTGGTCGCTTGAGCGAACTTCCCATTGTCAGCATCTTTACCGATGGCGCCTGCTCGGGAAATCCGGGGCCCGGCGGCTGGGGCGCGATCCTGAAATTCGGCGACAAGGAGAAGGAGCTCAAGGGCGGCGAGCGCCACACCACCAACAACCAGATGGAGTTGATGGCGGCGATCTCCGCGCTGGAAGCGCTGAAGAAGCCCTGCATCGTCGATCTCTATACCGACAGCCAATATGTGCGGCAGGGCATCACCGGCTGGATCCACGGCTGGAAGCGCAACGGCTGGCGCACCGCGGACAAGAAGCCGGTGAAGAATGTCGAGCTATGGCAGCGGCTCGATGCTGCGCTGAAACAGCACGAAATCCGCTGGCACTGGGTCAAGGGACACGCCGGCCATCCCGAGAACGAACGCGCCGATCAGCTCGCGCGCGACGGCGTTGCGATGGCGCGGCTGCAGCAGCGGGTGAGGGAGTAGGCGAGCGCTGGCTCTCGCTGCTCGTCATGGCCGGGCTTAAGCGCAAAGCGCGTCTTCACGCAAAATGACCCGGCCATCCACGCCTTTCCCCATGACTCCAAAGAACGTGGATGCCCGGGACAAGCCCGGGCATGAGGCCGTCGTTACAGTCGTGAAGGATCGAACCTTACAGCTGCCCAAGCAGCGTATCGCCGCCGGAGACCTCGACCTTGCCGGGCATCGCCTCGAGGTTCAACTTCTTCACGACGCCGTCCTCGACCAGCATCGAGTAGCGCTTGGAGCGGATGCCCAGCCCGTTGCCGGAGGCATCTAATTCCATGCCGATCGCCTTGGTGAAGTCCGCATTGCCGTCGGCGAGGAAGATCGCCTCGTCGCGCTGGTCGGTGTCGCGCTTCCAGGCGTTCATGACGAATGCGTCATTGACGGAGACGATCGCGATGCTGTCGACGCCCTTGTCCTTGATGGCATACGCGTTGAGGAAGATGCTCGGCAGATGCATCTTGTGGCAGGTGCCGGTGTAGGCGCCGGGCACCGCGAACAGCGCCACCTTCTTGCCCTTGAAGATATCGTCGGTGGTCTTCACCTGCGGACCTTCCGCGGTCATCACGCGGAATTTCGCTTCGGGCAGCTTGTCGCCAAGTTGGATCGCCATCGTCTGTCTCCCTGAAAATCGATCCAGCCTTGTAGACCGTGCGACGGACCCGCACAATATTTCCGGCAGGGCAGGCAGTGGCGGCGGCTCTTCACCGTTACGTCATCAGCCGCCAAAACCACCCTCGTCGAGGAAGGCCTGCTCGTCCGGCGTGGTGGCGCGGCCGAGGAGGCGGTTGCGGTGGGGAAAGCGACCGAACCGGCGGATGATGTCGGCGTGGCCCCGGGCGTATTTCAGGCTCTCCTCATTGTCGGTGCCTTGAAGCAGCGCGACGCAGTGCAGCTGGTCGGATAGGTGCTCGGAATGCATGAAGGGCATGTAGAGGAATTCGAGCAGGGCTGGATCGACCTTTCGATCGGCGCCCCGATCGATCGCGCGGCGGGCGACGTCGCGCGCCAGCGCGTCGCTGGCGAAGGCGCAGGTGCTATCGCGGAACATGTTGCGGGGAAACTGGTCGAGCACGATGACGAGCGCCAGCGCGCCGTCGTCGCTGTTCTCCCAGGACGCCAGTCCGCCGGCGGCCGCCTTTTGCCACAGATCGAGAAAGCGGCGCCTGATGTCCGCATCGAACGCATCGTCGCGCTCGTACCAGCGGTCGCGGCCGGCCTCGCGCCAGAAAGCGAGAATGCCGGCCGGGTTGATGTCGGCGATGTCAGTCATGAATCCAAGAGGCGCCTTACGCCGCCTCGGCCTTCTTCTCGTCCCGCAGCTGCCGGCGCAAGATCTTGCCGACGTTGGTCTTCGGCAGGTCGGTGCGGAATTCGATGTGCTTGGGCACTTTGTAGCCAGTGAGCTGCTCGTGACAGAACTTGATCACATCCTCGGCCGTGAGATTGGGATCCTTCTTCACCACGAAAGCCTTGACTGCCTCGCCCGATTTGGAATCGGGGATGCCGATCACGGCGCATTCGAGCACGCCCGGATGGCTCGCGATCACTTCCTCGACCTCGTTCGGATAGACGTTGAAGCCGGAGACCAGGATCATGTCCTTCTTGCGGTCGACGATCTTGGTGTAACCTCTCTCGTCCATCACGCCGATGTCCCCTGTGCGGAAGTAGCCGTCCGCGGTCATCACGCTCGCGGTATCCTCCGGCCTGTTCCAGTACCCCGACATCACCTGCGGGCCCTTGGCGCAGATCTCGCCGGGCTGACCCAGCGGAACCTCGTTGCCGTCGTCGTCGCGGATCGAGATCCAGGTTGAGGGCACGGGGATGCCGATCGATCCCGAGAACTCGGTCGTGGTCGCCGGGTTGCAGGTCAGCGTCGGCGACGTCTCCGACAGGCCGTAGCCTTCGGCGATGAAGCAGCCGGTCACCGCCTTCCACTGCTCGGCGACAGGGCGCTGTACCGCCATGCCGCCGCCGTTGGAGATCTTCAGCTTGGAGAAGTCGAGCTTCTTGAAGTCGGGATGATTCATCAGCCCGTTGTAGAGCGTGTTGACGGCCGGGAAGCTGTTGACCTGGTACTTCGCCAATTCCTTGATGAAGCCGGCGATGTCGCGCGGATTTGGGATCAGCAGATTGCAGCCGCCGGCGCGCACCGCGAGCAGGTAGCAGGCCGTCAGCGCGAAGATGTGATAGAGCGGCAGCGCGCAGACGATCAGGAGCTGATCGATCTGCGGCGGCTGTGCCAGCGCTGGCTGGAGCCAGGCGTCGTTCTGCAGGACGTTGGCGACAATGTTGCGGTGGAGCAGCGTGGCGCCCTTGGAGAGGCCGGTGGTACCGCCGGTATATTGCAGGAAGGCGACGTCGCCGGGCGATAGTTTTGGCTTGTTGAAAGTCATGCCGCGGCCGGCCGATAGCGCGTCATTGAAGGGCACCGCGCCAGGCAGCGACCAGGCCGGCACCATCTTCTTCACGCGGCGGACGACGAGATTGACGATGACGCCCTTGAAGCCGAGCAGGTCGCCCATGCTGGCGACGATGACGTGCTTGACGGCCGTCTTGGCGATCACCTGCTGGACGGTGTGGGCGAAGTTCTCCAGCACGATGACGGCTTCGGCGCCGGAGTCCTTGAGCTGGTGCTCGAGCTCGCGCGGGGTGTAGAGCGGGTTGACATTGACCACCGCGAAACCGGCGCGCAGCACGGCGGCGGTCGCGACCGGATATTGCAGCACGTTCGGCATCATGAGCGCGACGCGCGCGCCGCGCTGCAGGCCGCGGCCTTGCAGGTAGGATGCGAGCGCCAGCGACATCTGGTCGAGGTCGCGATAGCTGATCGCCTTGTCCATGCAGATGAACGCCTTGCGGTCGGCGAACTTCGCGAAGCTCTCCTCCAGCAGGTCGACCAGCGATGCGTATTGGGTTGCATCGATGTCTGCGGGCACGCCGGGCGGATATTGCTTGAGCCAGATGCGCTCCATGGAAACTCCCCTCTCTTACCTGAGCCCGTTGTGTCTCGGGCTTGCCTCGTTGCCGACAGTATCGAGCCTGCCGGAACAGGTGGCAAGCGTTCGAGGATTATGGCAAAGGCCGGGAAGTGGCTACTGGAATCGTCGCTAACCGCTCTGCCGCAGGTGCGAAGGGCGGGCGCGCTCTCGCCTCGATGAGCCGTTAACTGTTGTTGGCCGGCTTGGCTGCGGGCTTGGTCGCGGCCTTGGGTTTTGCGGGCTTGGCTTGCTCAGCGTTTGCAGCGGGCTTCGCCGCGGCATCAGGCTTGGCAGCGGTGGGCTTGGCCGCGGCATGCTTGGTCCCGGCCGGCTTTGCCGCGCTCTTGGTGTCGCCCTTCGCGTCAGGCTTGGTATCCGGCTTCGCCGCTGCCGTCTTGGTA
Source organism: Bradyrhizobium hipponense (assembly GCF_008123965.1). GTDB lineage: Bacteria > Pseudomonadota > Alphaproteobacteria > Rhizobiales > Xanthobacteraceae > Bradyrhizobium > Bradyrhizobium hipponense. The sequence goes on from NZ_VSTH01000018.1 coordinate 104,384, forward strand.
TCCTTGCTCGCGTCCTTGTTCGTCTCTTTGGGCTTGTCGGCCGCGTCGGGCTTCCTGGCCACGCGCGACTTCTTGCCACGCGGCTTCGCCGTCGCCTGCTGGTCAGCGTCGGCCGCGACCGCTGCGATCAGGGCGGTGCCGGTGCGGGTCGGGCCGGTATAAACCAGCACGGGCTCGACGGACGCGGCGGCCGTGGCCATCAGCTCAGAGGCCTTCATCAAGGGCGGTTGAAGCCCGGCGGCGAAGAAGGTCACCTGGGCCTCACCGCCGGTGGCCGAGGCCGATCCGGTCGTGCCGCCATTGGTCGCGATCAGCGCGTCGTCATCGTCGCTGGCCGGCCGCTTGCGGTGGCCGCCGCACATGTCGTCGCGCAGGTTCGGCGGTGAAGCGTCGACCGGTACCAAATTGTCGACGGTGCCGAGCGAGGGACGCAGCCAAGACAGATTGTCCTGGCTGAAGCCTCGCTCCAGCAGCTGCGCCGCCTTCACGGCGCGCGCGGTGCCGGAGCTGGCGCCGAGCACCACCGCGATCAGCCGGCGGCCGTTGCGCGTCGCCGACGCGACGAGGTTGTAGCCGGAGGCGCAGATGAAGCCGGTCTTGAAGCCGTCGGCGCCGGGATAGCGGCCGATCAGCTTGTTGAAATTCCCCGTGACCCGTTTGCCGAAGCGAATCGCCGGAATGTGCACGAAGTATTCGTATTCCGGCAGGTCGCGCAGGAACGAGCGCGCGAGAATGCCGAGATCCCGTGCGGACGTGATCTGGCCGTCGGCCGGCAGGCCGTTGGGGTTGACGTAGCTCGTCTGCGTCATGCCGAGCTTCTTCGCGGTGTCGTTCATGATCGCCGAGAAGCCGTCGATCGAGCCGCCGATGCCTTCGGCAAGCACCACGGCCATGTCATTCGCGGACTTCACCATCATCATCTTCAGCGCGTTGTCGACGGTGAGCTGCGTTCCCGGACGGAATCCCATTTTCGAGGGCGATTGCGAGGCCGCCGTCGGCGACACCGTGAGCAGCGTATCGAGCGTGAGCTTGCCGTCCTTGACCGCCTTCAGCGTCACATATGCAGTCATGATCTTGGTAACGGAAGCCGGATACCAGGGAATGGTCGCGTTATCGGCCTGCAACACCTTGCCGCTGTCGGCTTCGATCAGCAGCAGCGCTTCGGCGCCGGCCGCGCGCGGGGCGAGCAGCGCAGCGCATGCGAGTGCCGCCGCGAACAGGTTGAACAGGGAATTGCGAAGCAGCGGGCGAAATGCGTGCACTATCCGATTCCGGTCCTGGGAGACCCGCCGGTTCCGGACGGCTCTCGTGATCTGAGTTTCGGGTTTGAATTCCTGCGCCGCCGCTTGCGGCGCTGCGAACCTATACTGGCTCATGGGTCGAGAACAGGGGGCTCGGCCGGGTATTCAGTGATGAAATAGGCCGAATTTCGACAGTGCTACGGGGACTTGACCGCAGTCGCAGCAGCCTCAGCCGCTGTCACGCGGGTCCGTGCGCTCTCCTGGACCATGAACTGGGCCTTGGCGAGCTCGGCAAAATGGCCGCCTTTGGCCACGAGTTCATCGAAAGTTCCGCTTTCGATCACCCGTCCGTTCTCGAACACCAGGATCCGTGTGGCATTGCGGATGGTGGAGAGGCGGTGGGCGATCACGAAGGTGGTTCGGCCCTTCATCACTTCGTCGAGAGCGGTATTCACCTTGGCCTCGGTGACGGCGTCGAGCGCGCTCGTCGCCTCGTCCAGGATCAGGATCGGCGGGTCCTTCAGCAGCGCGCGTGCGATCGACAGCCGCTGCCGCTCGCCGCCGGAGAGCATGCGGCCCCGCTCGCCGGCATTGGTTTCGAAGCCGCCGCTGCGCTCGATGAATTCGAGCGCCTGCGCGCGCTCCGCCGCCTTGCGCATCTCGGCTTCGGTCGCATCCGGCTTGCCGACGCGCAAATTCTCCGCGATCGAGCGGTTGAACAGCAGCGCCTCCTGAAACACCACGCCGATGTTCCGCCGCAGCGATGTCAGCGTCACGCCGCGCACGTCCATGCCGTCGATCCTGATGAAGCCGGATTGCGGGTCGAAGGCGCGATGCAGCAGCGCGATCGCGGTGGATTTGCCCGCGCCGGTGGCGCCGACCAGCGCGATGGTCTGGCCGGGCAGCGCAGTGAAGGAGAGGTCCTCGACCGCTGGCCGCTTGCCGTCGTAGGAGAAGGTGACGTCGTTGAATTCGACGAGGCCCGAAAGCCTGCCGGCATCGATCGCGTCGGGCCGGTCGTGGACCGCAGGCACCGCGTCGAGCACGTTGAAGAACTCGCGCAGCCGCGGCGCTTCCATGAAAACGTTGTTGATGAAGCTCACGACCTGCTCGAGCTTCTGGATCAGAAGCGTTGCAAAGCTCACGAACATCACGATTTCGCCGACCGAGGTCAGCCCCTGGTCGTGCAGCGCGATGCCGAGCGCGAAGATCGCGAGCACCGTGATGGTGGTGGAAGCCCGCGTGATGACGGTGACGAGCGCCCACCAGGACAGCACCGGCATTTGCGCCGCAAGCAATTGATCGGCGACGGAGCGCAATCCCTTCACCTCGGATTCGACGCGGACAAAACTCTGCACCAGCGCGACATTGCCGAGCGCGTCGGAGGCGCGCGCGGAGAGTTCGCTGTAGTGCTCCTCCACCTCCATCTGCATGCCGAAGGTCCTGCGCACGACGAAGGTCGTCAAGGCGGTGAAGACGATGCAGAGCACGAACAGCAGGATTGCCAGCCGCCAGTTCAGGTACAGCGACAGTGGCAGCAGCACCACGACTGAGAGGATCGCGGCAAAATGCTCGCGGAAGAAGCCGAGCCACAGCCGCCACAGCGCGTCGGTGCCGTTGAGCATCACCTTCATCAGCCGGCCCGAATGGGTGCCGGAGTGGAAGGTCAACGGCAGTTGCAGGATGTGCTCGAAATAATCGGTCAGCACTGCCTGGCGCTGGCGGTGCGAGAGCCGGTCGGCCTGCAGAGCAACGAGCGCGCTGCAGGCGATGGTGAACAGCCCGAACGCGACCCAGGCCATGAGGAAGGGCCAGGCCGAGTTCGATCCGGCCACCGCCATGCCGGAGAGCACGTCGACGATCCGGCCGAACAGCACGGGCTCGGCGAACTGCGAGGCGGCAAGCAGGAGATTGGCGAACGCCAGCAGCCAGCCGAGCCGCGCTTCCTTGCCGAGCAGTTCGAGAACGCGGGTGTAGAGGCTGAAAATGGACATGCTGTCGAGGAGCTCGGGCGGATCGGCGGAGTGAACTCGTACTCTAATCAGGGATCGCCCGCGAGATACAGCGGAAGCTGCAAGTTTTGCTCAATTGATCAGGCGCCCTTCGACCGGCGGCAGGAAGCGGTCGTCGAAGATATCACCCGCCGCGGGTTTCTTGCGGAACTTGAAATCCTGTGCGATCTGGCCGATCGAGCGCTCAAGGCGCGCCGGGTCGATGCCGCCGAGGCCGTTGCGGCGGACCTCGTCGGTCAGGATATTGTCGACGAGCACGGTGCGCAGGCGTTCCAGCTCCAGCTCGCGGTCGCCGTCGTCGATATGGCTTGCGGCCTCCTCCGCCGCGAGCGCCGGCTGCTTGACGGTGGCGTTGATGCCGGCAATCAATGCGCGAACAAATCCTTTCATTGCGCCAGGCTTCGCTGCGGCGAATGCGGGATTGGCCGCCACGGCAAAACCATAGGCTTCGCAGCCATAGTCAGCATAGCGCAGCACGACGAGATCGCCTCCGGGCACGCCGCGGTCGCGCAAGTTGACCGCCGACAGATAGCTGAAACCGGCGACGGCATCGACCTGGCCCGCGGAGAGGATAGGCTCGCGGACCGCCGCGCTGATCTTGCGGAATTTCACATGCTGCGTGTTGATGCCGTTCTGCTGCGCCAGCGCCGGCCACAGCCGCATCGACAGATCGCCGTCGGCAACGCCGACCGTCTTGCCGTCGAGGTCGGGCAGTAGGTGGATGCCGCGACTCCTGCGGGCGACGACGGCGTAAGGCGCGCGGTTGAACAGCACGAACACCGCCTTGACCGGCGCCGCATCGTCCTTGTCGCGAAAGCGGATCAGCTCGTTGATGTCGACGAGCGCAAGCTCGCTGTCGCCCTTGGCGACGCGTGCGAGTGCTTCCGGCGATCCAGCCACGGCGTTGAAGGACACGTTGAGATGTTCGGCGGCGAATTTGCCGTCCTTTGTTGCGAGAAAGAACGGCGCCATGCTCGCGTCGATGGGCCGGTCGAAGGTGAAGTGGATCGCGACGGACGGCGCGGCGGTCTCGGCCGCATCGACGTCGCGTGGGGCGAGCGCGGCAAACGAGATTGCAAGAGCCAGGACGCGGCCAAAGGAGATGGTCTTGAGTCCAAACATCAGTCGCGCCGGTCCGCATTGTTATGGTTTCGTGACGCTCGGAGCGCCGGCTCGCGATAAGTCTGTCCGCGCCAACATGAACGGCGGATGAGCGGCGGTTGCGTCACGATCACGCAATCCCGTTCAGCTTGTGTTGGGGTTCGGGAACCCAACATGGGGATGTGGTGTTTGAGGACATGAGCCTGTCTCAAGGCGCCATTGAAGGTCCCAAGGAGGGTCCAGGACATGTTTGACAGATTTTCAAAGCGTGCCGGCCGCAAGGCCGTCCTTGCGACCGCCGCAGTGCTGGCGCTGACTTCGGTCGCCCCAACCGCATCATACGCCGGCGGGCGCCACTGGCATGGCGGGGGCGGAGCGGCGGCAGCGGCAGCCATTGCCGGCATCGTCGGCACCGGCCTTGCGATCGCCGCAAGCCGCGACGCCTACGCCTATGACTACGGTCCCGCCTACTATGGCGGTCCGGGCTATTATGGTGGCCCAGCCTACTACAGCGGCCCGGCCTACTACGGCAGCGGGCCCTATTACGGACGTGATCCGGACTATCCGTATCAGGGATACGTCGGTCGCGACCCGTTTGCCACCTGCAGCCGAAGCGGTGCGAATTGTTGGTGACCCGTTGACCAAGAAAAGCTGGCGCGCTTGCAGCGCCAGCCTATTTTTCGTTGATTGTCGGACGTTAACGCCTCGACCATTGGTTTAGAGTAGTTTTGCGTACATGAGTGATTCGCTTGAGCGGCTATATCTGGCTGTGCTCGCGGCCAGGGACCTTGATCCGGCAACATCGCGCACCGCGCGGCTGTTTCAGCGCGGCCCTTCCAAAATGGCGAAGAAGCTGGCCGAAGAGGCCATCGAGGTCGTCATCGATGCGGTCAACGGCGATAGCGAAGCCGTGATCCGGGAAAGCGCCGACCTGCTCTACAATCTTACCGTGCTCTGGGCCTCGGCCGGCGTCCGCCCTGAAGATGTCTGGCGCGAGATGACGCGGCGGGAAGATATGCTCGGCATCGCCGAGAAACTACCGAAGTCGCCGATGAAGCTGCCCAAAGTTGCATCACCGCGCGTCGCCGCCAGGCGGCCAATTGTCGCGCTCGAAGGCCGCACCGCGCGTAAGCGCCACTAGAATTGGCGCAAATCGGTCCCATCTCGGCATGGACAAATCCATCCCATGGTGCTTCATCGCGGCGCCATGCTGAAAAGTATCTACGACTGGTGCATCGACGCCGCCCACAAGCCCTATGCGCTCTGGATCATGGGCGCCGTGGCTTTCGCTGAAAGCTCCTTCTTTCCCGTCCCCCCGGACGTGATGCTGATCCCGATGTCACTGGCGCGCCCGCAGCGCGCCTGGATCTATGCGGCGGTCTGCACCGCGACCTCGGTTGTCGGAGGCCTGCTGGGCTACGCCATCGGTGCGTTGCTCTTCGACTCGGTCGGCCATTGGCTGATCCAGGTCTATGGCCTTGGCGACAAGGTTGACGCGTTCCGCGCCTCCTATGCGGAGTGGGGTGCGGTGATCATCCTGCTCAAGGGCCTGACGCCGATTCCCTACAAGCTCGTCACCATCACCTCGGGCTTTGCCGGCTACAACATCGGCCTCTTCATCCTGTGCTCGATCGTTGCGCGCGGTGGACGTTTCTTCATCGTCGCCATCCTGCTCAATCGCTATGGCGACTGGATCCGGGTCAGGATCGAGAAGCATCTCGGATTGTGGGTGGCGATCGGTGCTACAGTGCTCGTGCTGGGCTTCGTGATCGCGATCAAGCTGATCTAGCGCATGATCCTGTCCGGAAGGGCCGCGTCGCGCAAAGTGTGAAGCGGCTTTCCCTCCAATTGCGGAACGCGTTTGCGCGGAGATCATGCTCAATCAATAACGTTACATCGGCGCTTTGCCACTGCGCCGGCTTCGGCTACGGTTGCCGTCATGATGGTTCGATCCGGCAATCCGGCGGTGCGGCTGGGGACGCTGACTTCAGCGCTGCTGCTGCTCCTGCTCGGCTTCAGCGCGACCGGATGGGCGCAATCGGCATCGGCTCCGGCGCTCGGCGTGCAGGACCAAGGACCGCCGCCATCGACACCCGCTCCACCGGGGCCGCCGGCGCGCGAGGAAAATTCCGGGCTGATCAATGAAATGGGCAAGCTGTTCGACAAGGTGCCCTCGTTCCTGCCGCCGCTCAAAAGCCCCAGCGAGACCATGAACGACCTGTCACGCCTGGCGAAGCCGTCCACCATGGTGTCGGGGCGCGCGGCCTGCCCGGTCTCGTCGAACGGAGGGCCGGACTGCAAGCAGGCCGCCGACCAGCTCTGCCAGAGCAAGGGCTACAAGGAAGGCAAGAGCCTGAACGCCGACTCGGCGGAAAACTGCTCGGCCAAGGTTTTGATCCCGGGCAGGACCCGCAAGCCGGACGATTGCCGCACCGATACGTTCGTCACCAGCGCGCTGTGCCAGAACTGATGCCAAGAACTGATGCCAAGAACTGATGCGATTGACGCCGCGCGCGAGCAACAAGGAGTGCCCATGAGCCGTACGGAGCAGGACTTCCTCGGACCGCGTGAGATCGCGGACGACATCTACTATGGCGTCCAGACCATTCGCGGGAAGGAGAACTTCCACATCACCGGCATTCCGATGAGCCAGGAGCCTTACTTCGTGAAGGCGCTTGGTTACGTCAAGAAGGCCGCCGCCATGGCCAATTGCGACCTCGGCGTGCTCGACGCCAAGGTCGCCGACGCGATCATCGTCGGCTGCGATCGCGTCATCGCCGGCGACATGATGGATCAGTTCGTCACCGACTTCATCCAGGGCGGCGCCGGCACTTCCACCAACATGAACGCCAACGAGGTGATCGCCAATCTCGCGCTGGAATCGCTCGGCTTTGCGAAGGGCGACTATCAGCAGGTCAGCCCAAACGATCACGTTAATTACGGCCAGTCGACCAACGACACCTATCCGACCGCCTTTCGACTGGCGCTGATCCTGCGGCTCGAGAGCTACATGACGGCGCTACGCCAGCTCCAGGAGGCCTTCTTCGCCAAGGGCAGGGAATTCGATCGCGTGCTGAAGATGGGCCGCACGCATCTTCAGGACGCCGTGCCGATGTCGCTCGGCGCCGAATTCCGCGGTTGGGGAACCACCATGGGCGAGGAGGTCGATCGAATCTCCGAGGCCCGCGCGCTGCTGCGCGAGATCAATCTCGGCGCCACCGCGATCGGCACCTCCGTCACCGCGGCGCACGGCTATCCCAAGCTCGCGGTCCGGCATTTGAGCGCGCTCACCGGCGTCGATTTCGTGCTCGCGGGCGATCTTGTCGAGGCGACCTCGGATACCGGTGCCTATGTGCAACTGTCCGGCGTGCTCAAGCGCACAGCGAGCAAGCTCACCAAGATCTGTAACGACATTCGTCTGCTCGCCTCGGGCCCGCGCGCCGGGTTCAACGAGATCAACCTGCCCCAGCTCCAGCCCGGCTCCTCGATCATGCCGGGCAAGGTCAATCCGGTGATCCCCGAGGTCGTCAACCAGACCAGCTTCCTCGTCATCGGGCTCGACACCACGGTGACGCTTGCAGCAAGCGCCGGTCAGCTCCAGCTCAACGTGATGGAGCCGGTGATCTCGTTCGCGCTGTTCTTCTCGATCCGTACGATGGAACGCGCGGTCAACAGCCTGCGCGAGAATTGCATCGTCGGCATCACCGCCAACGAAGAGCACACCCGCAACATGGTGCTGAACTCGCTCGGTATCGTTACGGTGCTGAAGCCGCTGCTCGGCTACAAGCAATGCGCCGAGATCGCGCGCGAAGGTTACAAGAGCGGCAAGTCGCTGCATCAGATCGTTGTGGTCGAACGGAAATTGCTCACGCAGGAGAAGTGGGACGAGATGTTCTCGTTCGAGCGGCTGATCAATCCGGATCTGATTGGGTAAGCGCAAGTGTTCGTCACGCGCAGGTGCCACACCTCTCCCAGAGGGAGAGGTCGGCGCGAAGCGCCGGGTGAGGGGTTACGCTGCGCAGTGGGACTTGATCCCCTCGCCCGAATTGCTTCGCAATTCGACCTCTCCCTACGGGAGAGGTGAGATACGAATTCCGCGGCTTGGAATTGCGGTAGCGGCGTCCGCCACGGCACATAACTCAATACTTGACAGTGGAAAGATTGCCTTGTTGGTATGATGCCCAACTTCGTTTGACCGGCTAACAAAGGATCGTTTCGCAATGTCCATGCCTGCCTTGTTCAAGGGGCGCCTGTCGATCCCGGTGATCGGTTCGCCGCTCTTCATCATCTCGGTGCCCGATCTCGTGATCGCGCAGTGCAAGGCGGGTGTGGTCGGATCGTTTCCGTCGCTGAACGCGCGGCCGCCGGAGCTGCTCGACGAGTGGCTAGCACGGATCACCGAAGAGCTCGCGGCCTATGACCGCGCGCATCCGGACAAGCCATCGGCGCCGTTCGCGGTCAACCAGATCGTACACAAGTCGAACAACCGGCTCGATCACGACATGCAGCTCTGCGCCAAGTACAAGGTGCCGATGATCATCTCCTCGTTGGGCGCGCGCGAGGAGCTCAATCAGGCCGTGCATGGCTGGGGCGGCATCGTCTTCCACGACGTAATCAACCAGAAATTCGCGCACAAGGCGATCGAGAAGGGCGCTGACGGCTTGATCCTGGTCGCGGCCGGCGCCGGCGGCCATGCCGGCACGATCTCGCCGCTGGCCTTCGTCGCCGAAACGCGAAAATGGTTTGATGGCCCGATCGCGCTGTCGGGCGCGATCGGCAACGGCAAGGCGATCCGCGCCGCGCGCGTTCTCGGCGCGGACTTCGCCTATATCGGCTCGGCCTTCATCGCCACCAAGGAAGCCAACGCGGTCGAGCGCTACAAGGAGATGATCGCGGGCTCGACGGCCGACGACATCGTCTATTCCAATCTCTTCACCGGCGTGCACGGCAACTATCTGAAGCCGTCGATCCAGGCCGCCGGCATGGATCCGGAAAACCTGCCGACCTCCGATCCCTCCAAGATGAATTTCGGCACCGACGCCTCTGGCGAACGCGCCAAGCCAAAGGCCTGGAAGGAGATCTGGGGCTCAGGCCAGGGCATTGGCAGCGTCGACGGCATCCTGCCCGCTGCCGAACTGATCGCGCGCTTCAAGAAAGAATATGACGAGGCGATCGATCCGCCGCTGTAACAACCGCAGTTGTGGCGCGCCTATTCTTTATCCGTCGTCCCGGCCTTCGCCGGGACGACATCTGATTTCGAACTCCGAACTTTCCAACCAATAGAGATTTGAGCGATGACCGCGACCTACCGCGTCGACGGCAACAACGTCGTCACCAGCCCGGATGCCGCAGGTCCCTGGGACCGGCGCATGCAGCACGGCTCCGCGCCCGCATCTCTGGTGACGTGGGCGGCCGAGCGCATCCCGACAGCGGTCGTCATGGATATCGCGCGCGTCACCATCGATTTGATGCGGCCGGTGCCGGTCGCGCCGCTCACGATTGCGACGGAGGTGTTGCGCGAGGGCCGCAAGATCCAGCTCTGCGAAGTCAAGGTGCTGGCCGACGGCGTCCAGGTCGTCGGTGCGACCGTGCTGAAGATCAAGCGCCAGGCGCTGACGCTGCCCGACGACGTCAAGGCGTTGCCGATCGAACTGCCCTCACCCGAGGATTCGCACGTCGAGGACGGCCACGCGGCCACCAGCCCGTTCGTGCGATCGGTCTCGATGCGTGCCGCGCGCGGCCGCTTCGGCCAGGCCGGCGCCGGTGCGATCTGGTTTCGCGTCGACCATCCCCTGATCGAAGGCGAAGCGGTCTCGCAGGCAATGCGCGCGGTGGTCGCCGCCGATTTCTCCAACGGCACTGCCTCGACGCTCGACTTCCGCGCCTGGACCTACATCAATGCCGATCTCACCGTGAGCTTTTCGCGCCAGCCGGTCGGCGAGTGGATTTTGCTCGACGGCGAATCCTGGATCGGCCCCGACGGCGCGGGCCTTGCGATGTCGCGGCTCGCCGATCGCCAAGGCTATTTCGGCCGCGCCGTGCAGAGCCTGGTGATCGAGAAGCGATGAGCGTGACGGCTCTTATGCGCGCCGCCAGCACAGTTAATCCCGCATAGCTCCGCCACGCTCCACTTAACGGCAGATTAACCATCGCCCGCCAACAATCCCCTCAAGGCGCCAATCAGGACCGAGAGGGACAGGCGATGGACTTCGATCTTCTCAACTCCAAGACACAGGCCTCGCTGGACGAAATCCGTGTCCGCGTGGCGCACGCGCTGGCCCGGCATCCGCTGTGCCGCACCGTGCGCTTCGACATCCTCAGCGTGCCCCGCACCCGCCGGGGCGGCAACTGGACGGTGACGCTGCAATCGGTCGAGCCGCGCGCGGTCTGGGAGGCCTCCGAGATCGTCGCGGACATCCAGGACGCCTACGATCTGGCGCTAGCTGCCTGATTCCATTTGGTTTTCCGGATGATGTCGCGACAGTCCGCGCGAATGCCGCCGCAATTGCACGGTTAAGCCTTAATTATCGCCCAGTCTCCGGACAGTGATCACGTGGACTTGAAGTCGGACGCGGAGAGACGTTTGTCGAAAGCCATCACCATCGTCGTGCTCACCTGCTTCCTCGTCCTCGGCGCCGCCGCCACCGCCATTCTCGGCCGGGACAGCGTGCCTAGCGTCAGCGCCGAGATGATCACGCAGGCCCCGGCGCCGAAGCCGCTCGCGGCCAATCGTGCCGCCAAGGCCGACCGGCTGGTTCCAACGCTGGCGCTTGCCTCGGCCGCGATCGAGCCGGTGCAGGTGGCGGCCGACAAGCTCTCGCAAACGCCCGTGCTGACCGAGCCGCTGCGCCAGGCCTTTGCCGCCGCCACGCCGTCCGATTTCCCGATGCCCAAGGCGAGCGTGAACGAGGCCCCGGCCGCTGCAGAGGCTCCGGCCGCAGAAGCCCCGGCCAAGCCGAAAGTCGTCGTAAAGCCGCAGACGCAGAAATCCTATTCGCTGCTCTCCGACGTTCAGATCGCGGGCATCAGGGATCGCCTGAAGCTGTCCTCGTCGCAGGAATATTACTGGCCCTCGGTCGAGAGTGCGCTGCGCAACGTTGTCCGCAAGATATCGGCAAACAAGCTCTCCAATCCGAACGCGCAGGGCGTGCCGATCGATCCGAATTGCGACGAGGTCCAGCAGTTGAAGTCGGCTGCGATGCCGCTGCTATTCCAGTTGCGTGACGATCAGAAGGAAGAAGTGCGCAAGCTCGCCCGCATCATCGGGCTGGAAAAGGTCGCGCAGCAGATCTGACGCGCTGGTTCCGTCAGGAACCTCCTCATATCAGGAACATCCGGCAATTCTCAGGCGTTGCCCGCTCCGAACACGGAGTGGATCAATGCGCGCTTTGACAGCCTATTTCGTCGGTGCCGGATCGATTGTCGCGGCCATCGCCATTGGTCTCGGCGGCGGCATCGTCGCCGGCAATATCATGCATCCGGTCCCGCCCAAGCAGGGCCCGGACGCCGGCAAGATGGAGCGGCGCGCCGAACCCGCGACCGCTGTGACGACGACGTCGAGCGCGCCGTCCGAGCGCGTCCAGTATCTCACCGGCTCGCAAACATTCGGCGCGATGATCGCTGCGCCCGCGCAGGCGCAGGACGAAGCGAAGCTCGAAGCCAAGTCCGAGGCCAAGCCCGAGGCCAAGTCTGAGGCCCCACCTGCTCAGGCAAGCGTTGAACCGCCGACAGCGCCGGCTCCCCAAGCTGCCGCGGTCGAGCCGCGGAATGAGCCGTCAAAACCCGCACCGCCTGCGCAAGCCGCCGAGCAACAGGCCTCGACGCAGCCATCATCCTCGCCCGACAACGCCAATGCCAAAACCAGGGATTCCGATGTGAAGCGTGCGGCTTCCGAACGGCGCCGGGCGGAGCGCCGCGAGCGCTGGGTCGAGCGCCGCCGCTATGACTATCGGGATTCCCGCGGGATGCGCGCGTCTCCCGATTGGGACGATATCGCCCGCAACGTCCGCGAAGATTCCGATACGCGCGATGTCGCAAGGCGTCCGCGCGGCGGTTTCCCGCAGATCAGGCTGTTCGGTCCCGACGACGACTGACCCTGTTGTCAGCCTCTGATCGGCAGGTCGGGGCGGCGTGGTGAGCGTGGTGACGCAGCGCGCTAGCAAGAATTACGCCTTGGATCCTGCCTCGTCGTCCCGGGATGCGTGCGCAGCACGCACGCCCGGAATCCATTCATCCGTAGCGACCGTGGCGAGATGGATTCCGGTTTCGCGCCCTAGGCGTGCCCCGAAATGACGTTTTCGCTCATCCGCCGTGCGACTCGACCACCTTGCGACAGCCGTCCGAGAGCTTCGTCTTGTTCTCGCGCAGGCATGCATTCATCTGCGGCGGCTTGCCGATATGTTCGGCGCAGAATTTGCTGGCGTCGCCGCGGCAGGTCATCTGCTCCTGCGGCGTGGGACCGGATTGCGCGGTGGCGGGCAGAATGGCTGCGGCGAGCAGTAGCGCGGCCAGAACCGAAGTCTTCATGGAATACCTCTTTGGAATTGTCGTTGGGCCCGATTGGGGATCGAGCGGGCCGACCATCCCGCAGAGACCCGTCGCCGGTCCATGCCATGTTCATGGCATCGGAGAAGCGGCTCATCGCGACGCGCCGCCGGCTACCCCCATCTTCATGGCATGTATCGGCGCGCCGTCCTTTGCCATTGAGATCGTACGTCGGCTGCGAGACCCGGTGATTGCATCGGGGTGCCGAACGGGAAGCAGGAGAGCAAGATGTCGAAACGAGCAGGGGCGCTAAGCGCCGGGTTGACGATCATGGCGCTGGTGGGCGCTGCAACGGTGTCGCTGGGCACAAGTCCGGCCCAGGCAGTGGTCTATTGCAAGACGGTCGGCGTGCCGAAGGGCTGCGTGGTGCGGCCGACCGCGGCGGTGGTGGTCGCACCGGTGGCGCCGGTCGCTGCGGCCGCGGTGATGACGCCCGGCGTCGGTGCGCCCGGCGTCGGCGTTCGCGCGGGGACACCGATGAATCGCGGCGGTCCCGTCAACCGCGTCGGCGTGCGCTGATAGGTCGTTGGTTTGAATTGATTGTGTCGCTTCGGGCTGGGATCCCTTGCGAGCGCCCCCCGTCCTCCGCAGGCAAAATCCCGCCCGATCCCTCTCTCCGTGCGCCCCACACGTTTCGGGGAGGGGGCTTTTTTCAGTCCGCGGCCGCATCGCTGTCGGGAAAACGCTGCGGCAATTGCAGCCGCACGCATGTGCCCGAGGTGCCCGAACTCAGATCGAGCGCCGCTCCGCAGCGCGCTGCGCGACTTTTCATGTTGCGCAAGCCGCGCGCCGTCTGGCCTGCGCTCACGGCTTCGCCGTTTCCGGTCTGCGCAAAACCGCCGCCGTCGTCCGCGACACTGATCACGCCATACGGCCCATGGCCATCCGCTTGGCCATCCCCTTGGCCATCGTCGAGCGTCTCGATGGTGACCGTGATGTGGCGCGCCTCGGCGTGCTTGACCGCATTGGTCACGGCCTCGTCGAGGACGCGTACGATCTGGATGACGTGCCATGGCCGCAACTCGGGGTGCAACGGCAGCCCTTGCGGCGTCGCAACCCGCCAGTCGAGGACGATGTCGTGCGGTCGCAATTGCATCGCTGCCCGCTCGCGCCAGGAGCCGAGCGCCAGCATCAGGTCGCCGCCGATGTCGTCCATGGAATCGATGACGAGGCGAAGATCCTTCAGCGCGGCGCGGGCCGCATTGGTGATGGTCGCGCCCTCGTGTCCGCGCTCGGAGAGCGCGACGATGCTGACGAGCTGGCCGCCGAGGCCGTCATGCAGGTCGCGCATCAGCCGCGTGCGCTCGTTGGCGAGCGCCGCGGCCCGCGCGCGCTCCTCCTCGCGGACGAAGCTCGCCTTCAGCCGCTCCTCGGCCTCGCGCACCCGCGTCACCAATTGCCCGGCAAAGCTGTCGACCTGGTTCAGCGCGCGGGCGAAGCGCCAGGTCAGCCCGGCGCCGATTGCGACCAGCATCGCCGAATAGGACAGCCGCGACAGGAAGATGCGCTCGTTGGGCATGATCTCGAAGACCGAAAGCATGTCGTGGATCCAGCACGTCAGCACGATGGTCACTGCGCAACCGAGCGTGAAGCTCGCCGCATCCCGCCGCCGCACCACCTGTGCCGCCGTGATGCCGGCCATCAGCAACAGGCAGATGCCGACCGTTGGAATGCCGAGGACCAGGAAGAGAATGCGCGGCAGCGGCGGACCTCCCAGCAGTCCCACCACAAACACCACGACGCCGGGCACGAATAGCAGCGTGGCGTAACGAGGCCAGCGCCAACCGAAGAACATCAGGGCGAACACGACGATCAGGGCGCTCTCGATCGGGGCCGACGCCAGCAGCACTGCGGCGAGCCGCGACGAGGCTGCCGGCGGCACCGGCGCCGGCAGGAATGCCTGGACGACGCCGAGCAGCATCGCCGCCGCCAGCACGCCATAGACCGGCTCGTGGCGCCGCATCAGCCACATGATCGCGAGGATGACGGCGAGGATCGATTGCCAGGCGGAGAACACCACCGGCAGCGTAACGAACAGCAGCGTGCGCGTCTCGTAGGCCGGGCGCAGGTTCGCATCCGGCCCGACATAGACGGCGTCGAGAAAGCCTTTCAGCGGTCCCCATACGAACAGCCGCACCGTGATCTGGTTGCTGCCGTCGCGAAGCAGCGAGGACGGAATCGGCGCAATCTGCGGCGTGTTGCGGTCGGGCCGGTTGGCATTGGCATCGCGCCGGGAGTCGAGCACGACGACGCCGTTGACGGCGACCTCAACTGCATTGCTGAAGCGCGGCAGGAAGACCGACCACCCCGGATCGCCGCTTTGGAAGGTGAAGGCGCCGCTGTAGAGCGGCGGGTCGGCCAGCGAATAGCGCGATGACGTGAAGTGCGGCAACGTCACGGTGCGTGTCGCGCCGTCCTCCCGCAATGAAAAGTCGTTCACGGCAAAATCGTCGGGGTCGCTCGGCTGAAGCAGCCGCAGTCCGAGAACGGTGGCGATCACGATCAGCGCCTGGAGCAGCAGATAAGGCACGAGGCGCGACATAAGCCGCCGGCGCCGCGCGCGGGTGGGGGCCTTCGCCGCGACTTCACTCACGGCCTGGCTCACAGCTTGATCAGGCCCTGCTGCACCGCCTCGAACACCGCCTCGCCGCGCGTATGCACCTCGAGCTTGCGATAGATGTTCTTGATGTGCCCGGGCACGGTCTGCCGCGACAGGCCGAGATGGCTTGCGATCTCGGCGTAGCTGAAACCTTTGGCGATGCCCCAGAGGATGTCGATCTCGCGCGGGGTGAGCTTTGCGGTGTTGAGCACGGGTCCGGGCGGCGGCTCGGCCGAGCCCTGCGCGGTACCCTGCGTCCTGCGCACGATGAAGCGCGCGATCGACGCCGAGATCGGCGAATGCCCGGCGACCAGATCCCGCACCGTGGTGGCGATGTCGGTCGGGAAGGCGTCCTTGAGCAAATAGCCGGTCGCGCCCACTGTGATCGCCGAGATCACACTCTCTTCGTCTCCGAGCGCGGAGATCACCATGATCTCGGTGTCGGGCAGGCGCCGCCTGGTCTCGCGGATCAGCTCGATCCCATGGCCGTCGGGCAGCCGCAGATCGGTCAGGAGCACGCGCGGCGCGGCCTCGCCGAGCGCCCTGCGGGCTTCGCCGAGCGTGCCCGCCGTACGCACTTCGTAACCGGCCTTGACCAGCGCGTCCTGAAGGCGCCAGCAGGTCGGCGCGTCGTCCTCGACGAGGAGGATGGTGATGGTCTCACCCGTCTCGCCCTGTTCGGTCATGATCATCGTCCCGCACCGCGTGTCCCCCACGGCGCAAGGCAAGTTTAGCCGCCGCGCGGATGCCGCGACACCCATAATCATGGGGTCGCGATGAGAGGGATCGCATATTTCGTAGGGTGACGTATCGTTTCCCGCCTCTTCTGTTTCTGCGGATAGAGACAGGTGGGTTGCGCGATGCCCACCCTATGAAACGTCAACCCGCGGCGGCGGATAGCGCCGCGCCAGCATCGACAGCGACAGCTGCCGCTCGTCCTCCGCCAGCTCCAGATAGGCCAGCACCAGCGGCCGCTTCCAGTCACCGACTCCGAAATCCATCGCCGTCCATTTCTGCGGCTCGGGTCCTTCGAGCCCCCGCACCCAGACGAAGAAGCGAGGAAGGTCGTCGGCGTCCGCTACCGTCGTGCGTCTCCTGGCCATCAAAACTGCTCGCTGCATCAACACGCGTTGCGGCACGATATAGGAAGCCGCCCGGCGAAGTCGAACCCGCGGAGGGGCGTCGTGCCGGCAAGTATGCCGTCCACTATGGGTGAAATGTACGGCGGCACGCTCGCGTCACTGCCAGAGCTCGCAGACCGCAACCCGATTGATGTCGGCGAGCCGCCGGCTCGCATCGCCCTCCAGATCGAGGCTCGCGACCAGCGTCAGCAGGCGATGATAGGCATTGCTGGCGATTTCGACCGGCAGCGGGGCTTCGTCGAACGTCTCGACATAGCTCCCGACGAGGCCGACGCCGCTGCCGAGACCAAATGTCCCTGACATCGCCCATCCGCAGGACGTCAACGGCGAGCCGCCGGCTGTTCTGAGGCTACGCGTGCCCATCGACCAAACACTCAAAGGCGCTGGCTTCAACGATGCGGCAGACATGCTTGCTGCATCCTCGTCGGACCGGGCCGCGCTCATGGCGGTCCGGGAGAGACGCCCGCAACCGGCACGTGACGAGAAGATGGTAGTTGTGAACGGGCTCGCAATCGCTGCTCTCGCGGAAAGCGGACGAATCCTGAACCAAGCGGAATTCGTCAGTTCGGCAAAAGCTTCCGCAGAGCGCCAGGTCGTGCGGCGTTGGCCCGGCGTCAGGTCGGTGCCTTCGAGGCCGAGCCACAAACCGAGCGCGACAAACCCATGCACCGTCAACTGGTGTGCCGTGGTCGGAACACCGCTGGTCTGGATGACCGGCTGCCAGTAGATCAACACAATCCACAGCGCCGTCGCGGGCGCAAGCCATAGCGGACTGCGCCATCCCTGGCGCGTGGAGCCTGTATCGGCCTGAACGATTGAGACTGTCATGTTGTCGCCTCCTCGTGGCAACTTTGCTAGTCAAAACCGGGGCCAACATGTCCCTTGCCAGATACCGGGCGGTCTCCAGGGCAATTTCCTGGTAGAGCGGCTTCTTGGTGAGCTGGAACGCCGTCGAATACAGTTGCCGGAGCTGCGCATTGTCGTACAGCATTTTCTCGAAATGCGGGACCGACCACGACGGCTCGGTGCTGTAGCGATGGAAACAGCCGGCAAGCTGATCGTGGATGCCGCCGAAGGCGACAGCATCGAGCGTTGCCAAGACGTTCGATAGAGCGCCCGGCGTGTGATTGAGCTGATAGTCGGTCAGCAGCAGAAGAAGTCGCGGCGAGTTGGGAAACTTGGTGCCACCGCGATCTGCAAACCCGCCCTGCAGCGCATCAAATTGCGGCAAGAGCTTATCGCGAGCCTTGGTTAGCCACGCGCCAGGATCAACCGGCGCGGTGCCTTGGCTGCTCATGGCTGACTGCAGGCGCCGTAGCGCGATCGTGACGTTTTCGCCAACGCCGAGCACTTTGGCCCGGTCGGACGCCCATGCCTGATTGAGCGCGGCGAGAATGGTTGGAAATCCCGGGCCGGCTCGCGGGTCATCCTTTGGCGGGAAATAGCTGCCCGCATAGAACGGCTTCAGATCAGGGGTCAGAAACAGATTGTTCGGCCAGCCGCCGCCGCCGGTCATGATCTCGCGCGCATGCATGTAGATGCGATCCACATCAGGCCGCTCTTCGCTGTCGACCTTCACGTTGATGAACCATCGGTTCATCAGTTTCGCGATGTCCGGATTCGAGTAGATCGTCCGCTCGGCAACATGGCACCAGAAGCACGTGCTGTAGCCAATCGAGAGGAAGATAGGTTTGTTCTCGCTTTTTGCCTTCGCGAAGGCCTCGGGACCCCAAGGATACCAGTCGACCGGATTGTGGGCGTGCAGCAGCAAATAGGGATCGTTGGAGTCGATCAGCTTGTTGGTGTGTTCGTATTGGGCGGTGGAACGATCGCGGGAAGTGTCCCCGCTTGCTGCATTGTCGGCCATCGCCGCATGTGTGTGAGGCCAAGCCATGCCGGCCACGACGGCAAGGCCGATGTGACTTGGCTTCAAAAGACGCTTAACCAGACCGACTACGGACTCCGTCATCCTGATCATCCTTGTTGATGACAGTCGGCACATGAAGCCTTTGGGCGACGTCACCCCCACGAGCTTGGACCAATCGTCGAGCGTCATATCAGGCGATGATCTTGACGCCCTTCCAGAACGCGACCTTGCCCGCGATCTTGGATGCTGCGGGCCTGGGGCTGGGATAATACCACGCGGGGTCGAGGTTTTCTCCATCTCCAACGACAACGGCACCCTACAGGTCCCTCACTTCGCCACGCGCGGGATAATGGTTCTTCAGAACATAGTCGATCGCAGCAAGAATGTCGGAGAAGTGCGGGCGCGCAAATGGCATGGTTTGGACGCTGCCGAAGTAGAGTGTGCCATCCGGCCGGATCAGGTAAAGCGCCGGCTCGGAGAAGCGCGGCGGCTCCTCAACCCCGGCCGAGGTCATGCCGCGTCCCGACGAAATGAACAATCCCCAGCTACGGGCGGTGGCGAGGTCGAGGCCATAGCCGATGCGCAGCCGGGACAATTCCCAGGCTTCCTTGGTCTGAATTGCTCGTTGCTTCGAGTCGGACGATATGGCCACCACTGCAACGCCGCGCTTATCGAACTCGTCAAGCTTCGATTCGAGTTCTCTTAGCTGGGTTTTGCAAATGGGGCAGTGAAGACCGCGATAAAACACGAGAAGCGTAAAATGCTGCGGCCTCTCGCTTCTGAGATCAAACAGACCACCGCCGGCTAGGTTGACATTGAGCGGCGGAACGGGCTGGCGTGGAAACAGTGGTACGAGATCAGTCATGTGATGTCATCCTTTCAGTGTCTTTCATCGATCAGAACCGTGCTTTGAGGCTCGCGATCCTGCTGACGTTTTGGCCGGATGTTGCCCAAGGAGAGAGGCCCGTTGTCAAGAACCGGTTCGAGTAGGCCTCAGTCCCGGGCATAAAGCGTTCGCGGCGCCACCCATCGAAACATTTTCCGGCCGAACACGCCCGCGAGCCCAACAAACAGGACCGCCGTGCCGAAGTTCCACATCAGGATCATCACCGTCGCATCGATGACGTGGAATAACGACAGCGCTGTTGCCGTGATGGCGGCGACCGCCAGGCTGCCCATGAAGGTCGCGGCAATCGGACGGAGCGGCGCCGCGTAACGCAGCATCACGAGCATGGCGAGTGACAATGGCAGGCTCGTGAGCACGAGCGTGGCGAAGCAACGCGTGGCCTCGCCAAGGCTCATGCCATCAGGTCCGATCGCAACCCATTGCGTGAGGCACTGATAGCCGACATTCGAGAGCCACACGATCAGCACAGGCATGGGCAGCAGAAGCCACATGCGCGACCGGTCGGGGAGGCTGACCAGGAAGGCGGCAATTGCCGCCAGCGCACCCGTCAGAGCTGCAGCTGACATGCTGACGACAAAGGCTGGCTCCTGCAGCCGCTGCACCAGGTCGGGGCGAATTCCCTGGTTGACGGCCAGCAGCGTCAAGACGACCGCTGCAAGCAGGAGCCAGCACGCCGCCCGCATCACCGGCGGCCGCAGCCGCCGCACCGGCGTGGCGTTCGCCGCAAGGGATGCAATGAGATCGGGTGTCTTGATCACGGTTCGCTCCGATTGAGCAGCATTTTTCGCAGATTCTTCAGCGCACGATGAGTATTCACTTTAAGAGACGTGATGGACATGCCGCTTACTGCTGCCGCTTCCTTTAATGACAGCTCCTTGAGTTTGAGCAACCGGAGCGCATTCTGCTGCGCAGGTGGGAGATTACTGACCATCCCCTCGAGCTCTCGCTCGCCCGGCCTCTCTCCTAGGTTCGCTGCGGACTCGCAAAAGGTTTCATGCTCGGCTGTCAAAGGTATTTCACGGTCCCTGGTGCGGCCCTGACGGCGCAGCCGATCAATGAATCGCCGGTTGGCGATAGCGACCAGCCACGGCGCAAACGGCCGGGCCGGATCGTAGGTCTGCCGGATCGAATGGACGGTCAGAAGGACGTCCTGAACCGAATCCTCCACATCGCCGCGGTCACGATGCCGCCGCGCGGCAAGGGAACGCAGATACGGCGTGATCTCTTGCAGAAGCCGGTGATAGGCGGCTCGATCCCCCTCCTGGGCGCGGGCCATGAGGATCGACCAGTCGACATCTCTGGCGACCTGGCTTGTTGGGTGCGCGCCGCTGCGATCGTCTTTCCCGACGAGCCTCAGCGACGGTCCGTGGTCGTGAGAATCGTGCGTCATCAGGCGCCTCCCTGGCGCCAGGGCCGGGGCAGCATCTCGAGCCAATGGTCGAGAGACAGCGTCCCCGGGCCAATGGCAATGATGGCCAACGCCAGGCCCGCCCACGGCAGATGAAAATTCGCCCAACCTTCCGGCACCACCAGCTGAATGACGCCGGTCATGACCAGGAGTCCGAGCGCGGAAAATCGGGTAGCTAGGCCAATCACGAGAAGAACAGGCAGCACGATCTCGGCGATGCCGTCGAGGTATGCGAACGCGGTAGGCAGTGGGAAGTCGTAAGCTTGACCAAAAATATGCAGCTTGAACTCGTCCTCGAATAAGTAAACCGCAGCCGGCGATAACGACAGGAAGCCATCCCACTTGGTCAGCCCCGATTTGAAGAAGGGCACGGCCAGTGCGATCCGCAGCACTGGCGGTGCAACGACCTGAGCGACGCGGGTAAGCCAATCCGCAACCTCTCGCACAACGTTCTCGACACTTGCGATGTTCATGTGCGTCGTGACCATGGTCATGGTCGCCTCGTGTCTGGCGCAAGGCGATAGCCGACCAGGGCGCCCGCACCCAAGAGATCTGAAAGGTTACCGGACAGGTCGAAACGAGAATTAGCGGTCAGAGCTGCCTCCAGCGCGGCGAGGACCGGTCTTCCGTCGCCTAGGGCCTGTATGAATTCCAGACTGCCCTCAGGAATAGACCTGACTTCGACATCGGCCAGGGGTCGAACGACCAGCACGTCCTCGCCGCCAGCGGCGGGATCCACCGGCGCTGGGATGCCGCCCGCGACATTCATCTGCCAAATCGTCAGTGCCGGAAACTCCGAGCGGACGACACGGAGCGAAGGGTGAAGCATGAGGCGCATCCCGGGAAGCTCGTCGGGCGCGATCGTTGTGAACGCCTTCGGATCAATCGGCGAGGCCTCGGGCGCGTGGTAGGCCTCGGTCCAGGCGCGCTCGATACGTGCAACATCTGCCAGATAAGGCAGCACCGCAGCCGGCTCGAACCCCTGGATGAAATCCGGGAAGCCGGCTCCATAATCGAGCATGATCGGCGAGCGCGGCGGCTCAACCATCACATAGGCGCGCGCCATAGCCCGGAAGAAATCCGCCCCAACGATGCGATGCACGGCCGGGAATGCGTCCTTCAGAGTCTCCGTCAGACCCACCACGACATTGTTTCGATAGACGGCAAACCGCCTCGGACTTGGTTCGCCGTCCGGCCCGATAAGGCCGATCGGCGCCGGCAGCGCAGGGGCGAGGAGCGCCGCAGCAAAGCTTCGTTGCCTTTCAGCGAGCGGCTGCATGGCGCAAGGCCTCCGATTTCGTTGCGAACATGATCGCCTCGGCGCGGTCGGCTTCCCACTTGAGCGTCGCCCAAACCGGCACGTCGGCGTCCCATTCGATCAGCGTGGGAACCGGACCGATAAGCGTGACGGCGTGGGCGTAGAGCTCCCAGACGATTTCGTCGACCGGGCGATTATGCGTATCGATCAGCAGCGGCCGTCCCTTTTCATCAGCTTCTCTCGTATAGCCGGCCAGGTGGATTTCCTGGACGTGGGCGAGCGGATAGGCATCGATATAGGCGATCGGATCCCACAGCTGGTTGGTCGACGCGACGTAAACATTATTGACGTCGAGGAGCAGGCCGCAGCCGGTACGTCGTACGACTTCGGCAATGAAGTCGATCTCCGAATAGGTGCTTTCCGCGAAGGCAAGATAGGTGGATGGATTCTCCAGCAACATTTGCCGCCTGAGAGAACTCTGGACCTGGTCGATGTGTTCGACGACGCGACCGAGCGTCTCGCCAGTGTATGGCACCGGCAATAGGTCGTTGAGAAATCCCGTGTCATGTGATGACCACGCCAGGTGTTCCGAGAACAGGCCTGGTCGGTAACGCTCGATGAGCCCGCTTAGGCGCTGAAGATGAGCTTCATCGAGCGGCAGATCCGCACCGATCGACAATCCGACGCCGTGGAGCGACAGCGGATATCGCTCGCGGATGGCCGACAAATAGCGGTGCGGCGGGCCTCCCGCGCCCATGTAGTTTTCCGCGTGGACCTCGAAGAAACCGATGTCAGGCCGCTGCTCGAGGATCGTGCGGTAATGCTCAGCCTTCAGGCCGACGCCCCCACGTGCGGGGATGCGGTCTCTCGCGCAATACGATGGAAGCGTCACGGCAACCTCCAATCTTAGGGAGAGGCGGGCGGCAGTTGCGCCGCCCGCCCTCGCAATGCGACATCAGGCCTTGGGCGTCAGGCTTCCCGGCCCCTTCGGCGTCTGCATGGTCACGCAGCTGCCTTTGGCCTCGAGCTTGAACGCGTTGCCCTGATAGTCGACCGTGCTGGTTCCGGCGCAGGTCGTCCCTGCCCCCGCATAGCAGTCGTTCTGGCCCTTGAGGGCCACGCCGAAGCACTTCTCCATCTTGCCGCCTTCCAGCGCCTTCATCGTCGCGGCCTGCTTCTCCTTCATCATTTTTTCCATCTCGGCCTTGCTCTGCGCCGGGGCCGGTGTGGCAGCGAGCGATCCCACGGCTGCGACGAAGGCGCCGGCGACGAGTGCGGATAGCGTGCGATTGGACATTTCTGTTCCTCCGATTGGCGGGTTGCGGTGCGAGCGTACGCAGTCGCCCGTGCGGCGGGCCGAGCCGGCCCGCTTAAGGGTAAATTCGCTCGGGAAGCGGAAAGGTTACGCCGCCAGAACCGAGGCTTGCGGTTCCCAATTCCGAAAATACGGTTCGCTGGAAGTGGTCTGAAGACCGCGGAGGAATTTGAGGCGCGTTTGATGCGATTTGCGTGCAGTGCCGCTTACCGCAGCGAAGCAATCTCAAGGAAATGGACGAGCTTCATCATCCGGCGCAGCACGACAATTTGGCGACGTCTTTGCCGAATGACAGGGCTGCCAGCTTCAAGCCCTCGACGGTAGTAAGATAGGAAAAATGGTATCCGCCAAGTCGGCAACGGTCAGCCCTTGTCGGATTGCGAGCGTGGCCGTCTGGATGCTGTCGGCACCTTCCGGAGCCAGGATATGCGCGCCGAGCAATCGGTCGCTCTGAGCGTCGGCCACGAGCTTGATCAGCCCACGGGTATCGTGGGCTGCCAACGCACGCGGCACCTGGTCAAGGCCGATCATGGAAACGCGCACGTCGTATCCCGCGTCGCGTGCCGCCATCTCGGCGAGACCGACACTTGCCACCTGCGGATCGGTAAACACGACGGCCGGCATGGCGCGGTCATCGTAGCGCTGGCTGTCGCCATTAAGGGCATTGAGCGCGGCAAGCTTGGCGCCATAGGCCGCCATGTAGACGAACTGGTCGCGACCGGTCACGTCACCAGCGGCGTAGACGCCCGTCCGGGTGGTCTGCATATGCACATCGACGACGATACCGCCCTTTGACGAGACCGCAATCCCGTGCTCGGCCAGCCCAAGGCCTTCGACATTGGGTGTGCGCCCGGTGGCGATAAGCACCTGGTCGGCTTCGATTGTTATGGATCGCGCGCCGCGCGAGGCCATAAGCGCAATACCTTCTCCGGTCTTCCGGATCTCGCGGTAAGCAACACCGGCGACCACATCGATTCCCTCGTCCTCGAAAAACCGAGTAAGGGCCGCACTGATCTCGGGCTCGGCCTCGGGGAGCAGGCAGGACCGGCACACCAGCGTCACCTCGACGCCGGCGCGAGCGAACATCTGGGCAAGTTCCGCCCCAACATAACCGCCGCCGATCACAAGCAGCGACTTCGGTAAAGTCTCAAGATCGAGCGCGGTCGTGCTGGTCAGATACGGCACCGTGTGCAGTCCGGGAATCGCCGGAACCGCCGGCCGCGCGCCGGTTGCGATGATGATCTTGCCAGTACGAATATATGTGCCAGCCACCTCGACCCCGGCGTCCACAATACGCGCCGGTCCTTCGCGAAAAGCGATGCCGCGGTAAGCCGGCAGCAGGTCGATGTATTTGGCCTGACGCAGTGCGGTGACGAGCGCGTTCTTCTGGCCGATCGTTGCCTGCCAATCTGTCACCGCGGCCTCAGCCGTGATCCCAGCGAAGCGCCCGGCCACGCGCGCATTGTGCAGTTGCTCCGCGGCACGGATCAACGTCTTCGACGGGACACAGCCGATATTGACGCAAGTGCCTCCGATGGTGCCGGAGCCGACAAGGGCCACGCGTGCGCCCTGATCGGCGGCCGTGATTGCCGCTGAAAATCCGGCCGAGCCCGCGCCGATAACGACAAGGTCATAGGCGTCGCCGCAGCTCGATTGGAGCCGACAGTTCCTTGTTGACGCGTCAAGCGTGCCGTAGCATCCGGTCTGTAGTGACTACAGGGTCAAGGGAGATCCTCCGATGCGCGCTCACACCGGCGCCAAGGGCATGCAGCGGGCCGAGCTCGCCCAGCGGACCGGCTGCAACCTGGAGACGGTGCGCTATTACGAAAAGGCAGGTCTTCTGCCGGAGCCGCCGCGTACATCGGCTCGCGTACATCGGCTGGCTACCGGAGTTACGACGCGACGCACGAACGGCGTCTTCGCTTCATATTGCGGGCTCGCGAACTCGGCTTTTCGCTGCACGAGGTCGGCGAGCTAATGCATCTTGCCGACGAACGCGAGCAGCCTTGCGCCGATGTGCGCGCGGTCGCTACTGCACACCTCGATGACGTACGGGCGAAGATCGCCGACCTGAAGCGCATGGAGCGGGTGCTCAAGGACATGGTTGCGCGGTGCGGCAACGGCACCCAGCCGGAATGCCCGCTGATTGAGACGTTATTCCGGGCCTCCTAAGGTCGGCGACGGGAGCCCGCAAGGTTGCAGTGCAACAGTAACCTTGTTGCACCATCAAGCGAACATTGAAAGTCGACGAAATCGACGCAGGTCGCGATCTGGAGGTGTTGAGGCGAACCAAAAATCCTCAACGGCGAGACTTTGAGATACGGAAGCTGCATCCGAGCAATAGTGCTGGCGCTGGTGGTGCTTGCCGCCCCGGCCATGATGGCTATTGGCGGAGGCGTGGCTGAGCCAGCAAGCTGGCGAGCAGAATGGCCCCACACTGATTTTTCGCATCACACTGTCCCACTGAACGAGCTCAAATCGGGCGGCCCGCCAAAGGACGGTATTCCGTCGATCGACACGCCTCGCTTCGAGCGGCTGAACGACGGCACGGCGTCAGGATGGGCCACCCGTATCGGCAATACCGAGCCCGTCATCTCGCTCGTCATCCGCGATGATGCGCGGGCGTATCCCCTGAGCGTCCTGATCTGGCACGAGATTGTGAACGATATTGTCGGGGGTACGCCTGTAGCCGTCACCTATTGCCCGCTCTGCAACAGCTCGCTCGTTTTCGAGCGCACGGTTGAGACTCGCATTCTCGATTTCGGCACGACGGGCAAGCTCCGAAACTCGGATCTGGTGATGTATGACCGTCAAACCGAGAGCTGGTGGCAACAGTTCGGGGGCGACGCCATCGTCGGTGTCATGAGCGGGAAACAGCTTCGTTCGGTTCCATCGCGCCTCGAGTCCTTCAGCCGCTTCCGTCAGCGTTTCCCCTACGGCCAAGTGCTGATCCCGAACGATCCCGGCGCGCGCAACTACGGCAGGAATCCTTATGTCGGATACGACGCAAGCGGGCAAAAGCCCTTCCTCTATGACGGCTCGTTACCCGACGGCATCGATCCGATGGAGCGCGTCATCGCAGTCGAAACCAGGCCGGGTTACCACGAAGCGTGGTCGCTGCCACTGCTGAGAGAGAGGGGCACGATCGAAGCCGGCGACATCGTTCTCACATGGGGAGCCGGACAAACCTCGGTGCTCGACAAGGCGACGATTGCAGGCGGCCGCGAGATCGGAAACGTGGTTGTGCAACGGCGGCAAGTCGGACAATTGTCCGACATTCCTTACGACGTCACCTTTGCGTTTTCATTCCACGCCTTCAGGCCCGACAGCCCAATTCACAAGAGAACATCGGTTGGCCCGGAAGATTGAAGGTCACGCTCGCCGCTGCGCATTGCCCCGCACGTAACCTTTTCGTGCCTGACCGCGAACCTATCGCCAGGGGCTACCCGCTTCGCTTCGACGCGATCGTCGAATCCCCGACCGGTCGCCGTGACAGCGGCGGCCGTGAATGACGTTGAAGTTTCAACCCCACGGGAGAATTGCGATGAAATCGCTAAGGACTTCGCTCCTAACCTTGAGCTCCATCGCCGCACTCGGCGGGCTTCTCGCAGCGGCTTCGGTGCCGACCGTCGCGCTGGCCGCAAACCCCTGCGCTCCGAAGGCAACCAAGGCGACCAAGGCGGCCAATCCGTGCGCACCGAAGGGACATAAGGCCGCGAACCCCTGTGCGCCGGCAGCAAAGAAGATGACCAATCCGTGCGCACCGAAGAAGTAGCGAACGTTGGTGGGTCGGTTGGGTCTATGCTCGACCATGATACCCCGCTCGCTAAAGCTGTGCGATGCTACGATATTGGACAAGCCATCTTCCCGGAATCTGATGGGCGTCTCGCGAACTCATCTGAGGGTCATCGGATTCCTGCTTTGCCTTTCGAGCGGCATTGCGCT
Organism: Bradyrhizobium hipponense; assembly: GCF_008123965.1. Taxonomy (GTDB): domain Bacteria; phylum Pseudomonadota; class Alphaproteobacteria; order Rhizobiales; family Xanthobacteraceae; genus Bradyrhizobium; species Bradyrhizobium hipponense. The sequence goes on from NZ_VSTH01000018.1 coordinate 131,723, forward strand.
GGCGGAAGAACGGCTACCTACGCATTTTTGGCGCCAGCCGCTCGCGCCGCAGGGCGAAGCGCCACGCACATGGTCAACCGAAGAACGTTCGCTCGCGCCGGAGAGCTGCGGCGGCTGCCATAGCGACAAGCTTGAGGAGTGGCGGACATCCTTCCACGCCAAGGCGTTCTCGCCGGGGCTCGTCGGCCAGCTCCTCACCTACGACGCGGGCGACAGCGCGGCCTGCATGGAATGCCATGCGCCCCTGGCGGAACAGCGCCAGGCGTTTGAAGCGGCGCGCCGACGGGCCGAAACCGAGCCTGGCGCCGGGCATGGCCTTGCGGACGCCGGAAACTCCTGCGGCGGCTGCCACCTGAGAGGCCATCGCCGCTTCGGCCCGCCGCAACGCGAGACCGGCGCCGTCGGACAGAGCGACGCCTCCGCTCCGCACGGTGGCGTGATGCGCGTCCCGGAATTCGAGAAATCGGAGTTCTGCGCTGCGTGCCATCAGTTTCCGCAGAGCCAAGCCATCAACGGCAAGCCGCTGGAGAATACGCTTGTCGAATGGAAGCAGAGCCCGGCCGCGCGCAGCGGCACGACCTGTCAGTCGTGTCACATGCCCGAGCGCAAGCATCTATGGCGCGGCATCCACGATCCCGACATGGTGCGATCCGGCCTCACGCCGGAGTTCGTCGCCGAGCACGCAACAGCACGGTTTCGCCTGACCAGCACCAGAATCGGGCACGCATTCCCGACTTACGTGACACCAAAGGTCATGATGAAAGGGCTCGCTCTCGACGAGGCTGGAGAGCCGGTCCCCAGATCAGAGGTTAGCCACGTCATCCAGCGGCAAGTGGAATCGGTCGATGGTGACTGGATCGAGCGCTCCGACACCCGGCTGCTGCCGGGGCAGTCTGCGATGCTGGAAATTGCCTGGCCGAAGAGCGGCCGGGTAAAGTTCTGGTTGGAGATTTACCCCGATGATTTCTATCACCAGCACGTATACAGCAACTTGTTGCGCGAGCTGGCGGCCGACAGCGCCGCAGCCAAGCTGATCGCCGAGGCTGACCGTACCGCTCAAGGAAGCCATTTCACTCTTTTTGAAACGACGGTCCAACGGCCGTGACGCCGGTGTGTCGCGCGGGCTCGCGGCGGCCGTGACATTGTAGCACCCTGACTGCCGGCCTACTCCGCCCGCCAGCGGCTCCTTCGATCGCCATTGCCTTGGCCGTGGCGCGCCTCTATCTGGACGCGCATCGTGCCCGCTCATTCGCACGGTCGTTCTGCTTGCTAACGTTGTGCGGCGTCCCGTGCCGGACCGGCAGATGCCGCCGTTACCCACGGCGCTCCTTCATCGACAACGCAGGACAGGCCATCAGACCGCGACAAGAGGATCGTCCAACTGCCACCCGGCGAAACGAACACCTCCACCAGATGGCCTTTGCTCGACAACCCCTGAGCCATCAAGATCTCGCCGAAATGATCCTTGAGCAGGGCGACCAAATCGGACCGGCTAGCGCAGGGCTCCGCCGCGCCGGCCGTAGTCGCCGCCAACGGGACGATCAAGGCGATCGCTGCCAACCGGATGTATCGCAACACGGCGCCCTCCTTCGGGACGGCCATCATCACACACTAAGAATGATTCCTGTGGCGATGGTCGCGTAGTTCGTAGGAATCACGTGGTGCTTGAAGCCGCGAATATCAAGAGCAGTAGCTTGGCTAACGCGTGCGTTGTCCGCGCACAGTCTCCCCAATCCGGTCCTCGAGCTTATGGTCCAAGGCTTGCGATCGCCTTTCAAGATGGCTGCGTCACGTCGCCGTGAGAGCGTGGGCGCGATGGCGTTCTTGCCACCGGGCAAGAGCCATGCGAAGCGGCACGGTACGCGCTAGTATCGCTTCACCGGCATCGATGAAGGAAGATGATGACGCATTCCAAGGCCCCGCTGCCGGGTGCCGGCCCGGCGGCGGCATTCTTGCCGCGAACGTTGCTTTGGCCTTGGTAATCTTGCGCCCACACATCAGCGAACCTCTGCTTGCATCGAGCCCCCGTAACGCGCGGGTTGATCACGTCTCTGGCGCCGGTTGCGAGAACAGTGCGGCCACGGACAAGCCTTGGCTCAAGAGCACAGCACGTAACGAAATATCCCGTGCACCATGCGTCCAAGGAACTGGCTGCCAGAGTGCGCTTCTGACGTCTTGAAGCGAGGAAGTTACGATGCGTAACGCACTGGCAAGGATCGGCAGGAATCTCGCGAGCTTTCTAAGCAGGGAACGCCACGTCCACGGGGCAACTCCGCCCACTCCGCCGGATCGACTGCTCTCCTATCTAGAGCCTGCCGACGTTTTGCTGGTCGACGGCAATTCGCAGATCAGCACGGCAATCAAATATTTGACGCAATCGACCTGGTCGCACGCCGCCCTCTATATCGGTGCGCATGGCGACGGTCGCCTGACCGAGTCGACGCACTGCTTCATAGAAGCGGATCTCTTGGAGGGCGTTCGCAGTGTCGGGGTCGAGGCGTTCGCCGGCGTGCCCTCGCGCATCTGCCGGCCGGTGGGACTGAGCGAGGCAGAACGCCGCGCCGTCATCGGCTTTGCGATCCCCCACCTCGGACATCGCTACGATCTCAAGAACGTCATGGACCTTGCACGCTTTCTCCTGCCGACCCCGCCGGTCCCCACCCGAATTCGCCGCCGCATGATCGCGTTCGGAAGCGGCGATCCAACTCGCGCCATCTGCTCCACGCTGATTGCGCAGGCCTTCCAGGCGGTACAATACCCCGTGCTTCCCATTGTCGAATATCGAATCGCTGCAACCGAGGACTGTCCCGAGTGCATTGACGAGATCATGCACATCCGCCACCATTCCCTCTTCGTTCCGCGCGATTTCGATGTCTCGCCTTACTTTCGGATCATCAAGCCGACGATCTAAGGCAAATTCGATTTCAGAACGCTGAAATGGGCCCAGTCTTCGGGAGATATCGACGGACCGACTTGACCGACCAAACTCATCTCTACATCTTGCGCGCGGCTTCCGGAATGAAGATACCGGCACCAGAGCTCGGCGTCGGGCCTATTCCAGCTCACGACGTACACGCGATCAGGTGCCGCCCAATCATTTTTCCTTCGTTGCCGCCGCGGCAATCTTCGCGAATATTCCGTCAAGCTCGGCCGCAAGTCCCTTAAGTGCGTCTTTGCCTTCATCGGCGTACGGCGCAAACACGGTTGTCGGCTTCTTGTACGACAGCGTGGCTGTGCCATCCGGATTTTCGGTCACATAGAAGCGGATTGGCGCCTCGATGCCGGCGGCTACGCTTGCGTCCAGCATGCGCCTCGCGAAGTCGTTGCGAAATACGCCGACAATCCTGTTGCCGGCAATTTGAATGCCAGCCGCCTTTGCTCCCTCCGACGCGCTCGCCGAAGTGACGAGGCCCATGTGTTGATCTTTCACCGCAGTTTCAAGCCGATCAACGAGAGCGGAGAACGAGTAGCGCGTGTCGATCACGACCCATCCGTCTTGCGGCCTGATCGTACCCGCGATCGCCGCAGGCAGCGCGATCGATGCGGCAATGAGAAGTGCGAAAACGCGGTACATGGCTAACCCCTCCCTGGCGCGAACAATGCAATCGCCGGCGATCGGCGTGCTGCGATGGCATGGACTTCTTTGCGTTTGGATGCCGCGGCCGCTCCCTATTGGACCAACTCGCCTTCAAGTACGAACCGTCGCTCCGTCGGTCCCGTAGCCACCAGGTGGAAAGTCCCCGCCCCTTTAAGCTTCTCCAGCTTGCCGGTCCCGCTCACGACCTGCCACACACCGTTGTCGAGAAGCTTCGGCTTGCCGTCGGGGCCAGGAACGAAGATCGCCTGGATTGCCCACTTAATGTAGGCCTTGTCCCCATCGGGCTTGGTGAACTCGAGATAGCCACGGGGTTCTCCGCCGATACCCGGCACGATGTCGTGAGCGCCATATTCTGCGACCGTCGCGTCAGCGAGAACGCCTTGACCTTCGGATTTGCCTTCGCGATGGACAAGCAAAAAGAAATGCTTGCTGCCGTCGGCGAAGTCGAGACGAAGGGCTTCTTTCTGTGCGACCAGTGCGTCGAATTTGACCGTCTCCGCTTTTGCGGTGGACACGGCAACTGCCGTCAGTCCGACGATGAGTGCATATTTGATCGCAAGCTGTTTCATGGCTCTGCTCCTCGTTAAAACAATCGACAGATTACAACCGCGTCGTCACGGTCACCAGCCAGTCCGGCATGGCGCGCGTCAGGGCGGCCTCGACGATCTTGTCGAGGCCGGTAAGGACAAAGGCGCCGATCCCAACGAAGGTCGCACCCATCAGAGGCTTGCCGATGCACGACACGCGCGTCAACCAATCGCGCCGCGCAAAAATGGCTTGTCTTGAGCCGTAGGCGAGAGACAGGATCGGGGTTGCCGCGCCGAGACCGAAGCTGATCATGATGACGGCTGCGCTCGCGACGCTGTTGCCCTGGGCAGCGAGTCCCACCGCTGCCCCAAGCGTCGGACCTGAGCAGGGAGACCAGATCACTCCGAGCAGAGCACCAAGGACGAACTGGCCGCCGATCCCCGACGGCCGAAGTCGGTCAAGCAGGATTTGGCCCCTGGTCGCGACCGGCGTCGCGATGGTTGTCAGTCTGACCTGAAGCGCAGGAACGAGAAGAACAATCCCCAGGCCGGCCAGCAGGGCCGCAACGACGAAACGCAGCGTGGACGGATCAACTCCGACGCTAAAGCCGACCGATGCGATGACAATTCCCACGGCCGCGAATGAGGCCGAGAGGCCCGCGGCCAGCGCGAGCGGTCCCCATGCGTTCCGCTCGATCACACCGAAAAGGATGATGGGCAGAATCGGCAGCACGCAGGGCGATAACGTCGATAACGCGCCGGCAGCGTAGCCAAGCGCCAGGTTGCTGATACCGGCCACCATCAGAATGCCTTCTCGATCAATGCGTGGATGAGCGCCGGGTCGGTTTCGCCGGTCGAACGCGCAACCTCTTTGATGCCCCGGAAAACGATGAGCGTGCTCTGGTACTGGACGCGAAATCGCTTCAGCACATCCTTCGCTTTGTCGAAATCGACCTCATAGACAACGAGATCGGGCTTTTCCTTCTCGATCTTCTCGACGATCGGCCGCTGCCGCCTGCAGGTCGGGCACCAGGATGCGGTAACGTCGACGAGGATGGCCTTATTTGCGGCTTGTGCAGATCGAAACGCTTCGGCGTCAAAGGGTTGTCCTGCCCACGCGACAAGTGACGACATGAGAAGCGTCGCCGTCGCCAGCGAGGCCAAGTGGAATCTCTGATGCATGATTTTCGGTCTCCGTCGAATACCACCCGAGCCCCAAAGCTCTCGCCGCAGTAGTTCGCTCGGAAGGCAGAAAAGGTTACCAGGGCCGCATGAGAAAAATCGGTGCGTCGGAAGAAATCGGCGGACTAAGGCAAAGACCGCAGTTCGCCCGGGCGGACGACCCACGCGTTCCGCTAATTGTTGCGAAGGTATTCGATGAGGTCATTAGCAGCGGGCGATGACCAATCCGCAGCACCCGGGATGTATCCGACGATCAATCCCGAGCTTGAGATGAGATACGTGATCGGCATCCCGTAAAGGGCGAACGGCGCGCTCCTGCTATTGCCGCTGTCCGAATGCGCCACATAGCCGTTGGGATCCAGATAGATCGGAAGGGTTCGTAGCCCGAGCGTCTTGGTGAAGTGCTCGACCGTGTCTCGACTGCTCCTATCCTCGGAAACTGCTGCTACGTGCAGATTTCCCCGCCAGGCGCCTCTGTATTGTCTGTCCAGAATTGGCAGTTCCGTTCGGCAGGCCGCACACCACGACGCCCAAAGGTTCAGAAGAATTGGTTTGCCGCGAAGGGACGAGAGGTCAACGGTGCCACCGTCCAGGCGAAAGAGCCTGATCGAAGGCAACTCCTGTTGCGGCCGAACAATCGTAAATTGATATTTGTCGGATTCGAATGTCGGGATCTCCCGCGTTTGCGGTGCCGCAAACGTGGGGGCTGCGAGGGAAGCAGCGGTTCCGATCAGTATGGAGAGGATGAAATCCCGCCGCGACGGAAGATTGACATTGGGGCGGACCACAGCTGGACCGGATCGGCTGGTCAACATTGGAAGGAACTTCGCTTCCTGCGTGCTTCAGCCGATGATCTTTCCACTTTGGTGTCGATTGACGAGGACTTGGCTCTTATAAGTTCGCTCCTGACGCGGGAAGGTTACCCGAGGAGGCCGCTGAATGACCGTCAAGCCGGCGCCGCGATACTAGCCAAACCCGCCAACGCCTAGCCCGGGCTTCGGCTACCCATAAGATCGGTTTGCTCATAAGATTGGTCGATACCGACGTAACATTCGGCGGGCCAGGAACGAACGGGTCTAGAGCGCAACTTGCGGTTTCCCGGTGCGATAGGACCGGAGACCAAGCTGGTCTTTCATTTCCGAGCTACGCTCGCCTCACGCAAACCTCGACCGTCCATGAGTCGATGGAGGTAAGGCTATAATCACGAACTCGTCGGACACCGTGCGCGCCTGTGTCTTTGACGCGTACGGCACGCTCTTCGACTTTGCGTCCGCAGCGCGGCGTTGCCGCGACGCGCTTGGCGATAGCTTCGACAAGTTGACCACCCTTTGGCGCGAAAAGCAGCTCCAATACACCTGGCTTCGCGCCGCGCAAGGACACCACGCGGACTTCTGGCAGGTCACCGGCGATGCTTTGGACTTTTCGTTGGAGACCCTGATGTTGGATCAGCAGGGTCTCCGCGATCGTTTGATGGAGCTCTATTTAACGCTCGACACGTTCCCGGAAGTGCAAAGCGTTCTCAAGCAGCTGAAGGCTGCTGGGTTAAAAACCGCGATCCTGTCGAATGGAACACCCGCGATGCTCGATTCGGCTGTGAAGAATGCGCGGATCGACAGCTTGCTTGATGCGGTGCTGTCGGTCGAAGAAGTTGGCGTCTACAAGCCGGATCCTCGAGTCTATCAGCTCGCGGTTGATCAACTTGGCATTCCAGCCTCGCAAATCTCTTTTCAGTCTTCAAACGGCTGGGATGCATACGCCGCCTCGTCCTTTGGGATGAAAGTCGTCTGGTGCAATCGCTACCGGCAGCGCAAGGAGCGTCTGCCCGGAAACCCCGACCACGAAATCGAAACACTGGCGGAGCTGCCGAGAATCGTCGGAGCGGCCCGACAAATGTAAACGCAAGTTGGGAGATAGATGTTGTGTTGAGGCTCGCCTGTCGTTGTGCGTTCTCTGACGGCGTGCCTCGCCGTTCATTTCTTGTCGCCCTTGTTGTTGGGACGGTGCTGAATGTCATCAATCAAGGGGAAGCACTCTTTGGCGCAGCGCCAATCAATTGGATCAAGATAATCCTGACTTACTTCGTGCCGTATGCCGTTTGCACATATGGAGCGGTTTCCTTCCAGATTCGCAAAATGCGCCAAGAACAGTGATGTTTTTTGGACATTGATGCTGCTGGATGCGATCGTTCTCGGCGATTTCTGGCTTCTGAGACTGGCGAGCTTGTGACCGACATCGTCAGTTGTCAGTCAATCTCCAATCGGCGATGATTTTTTCAAGATTGCTTACTCGCTCGAATGAGACAGAAACCCGAGCTTCGGCTCGGACACGCATATTTCGCTGCAAAATAAAGAAAAATTGGTGCACCCGACACGATTCGAACGTGTGACCTTTGCCTTCGGAGGGCAGCGGTCAGGAGCGCAGACGATCTCTTGGTCGCGGCGTATGTACGGGCGGCGTTTATCTCAGGCGGCCAAGCGCAACGCGTTGCAAAGGCGCTGCGAAATCGATCCGCTTTTCGGCACGTCATACACAAGCGTCGACGACTATCACATGAGCTTGCCGCGGGTTGAATTGGACAACATCAACCAGCCTGATGATAGGAGATTCAAGCCTGAGCGCCTCCGTCGATCGGCATCGCCTTCTAGGGATCGAGCCAGTGGTCGATCCGATCAGCCCAATGCTGCATCAGCTTCGTGCCCGAGCCGAAAAGCGCGAGCGGTCCGTCGCTCATGTCGAATTTCGGTCGCGCGGCGCGGCAGCCGACGTCGGTCAGATCTGCTTTGGGTTGGCGCCCGCGCCATCGTTCTTGCGGGCCATCTGCTCGATTCCGTTGTTCGGAATCGCGAAATTCGCCGCGATCGTTTAATTTCCCGATGCCAACAAAAATACCAACAAAACGGACGGCTGCCGTGAACTTCTACATGTGTTCTCAATGCGCCGCAAAAAAATCAGGAATCGAATCTTAGGCTTAAGTTATTGTTATTGCTTGTATTTTCTGGCTGGTGCCCCTGGCCGGAATCGAACCAGCACTCCTTGCGGAACTCGATTTTGAGTCGAGCGCGTCTACCAGTTCCGCCACAGGGGCCCCCGGTCAGCCCCGAAGCGGGCGTCGCGAAGCCGGCGGACTATAGCCATGGACAAAGCCGGGTCAACCCGCGCCAAAGTGATGTCCGCCGTTCTCGACAGCCGCATGGGCGGGGTCTAGAGGCTTAAGGCCAAGCCCTGTCGGAAAGAGGCCGCCGTGACGACCCAGAGTGCCGCAATACCCGCGTTCAGGAAGGCCGGCGCCGGCCCCGCGCTGACCGCCTCGCTCGCGGTCACGCTGATCGCCGCAGTCACGATCGCCGGCGCTTGGTTCTTCCAGCTCGTGCTCGAGATCCTGCCCTGTCCGCTCTGCCTGGAGCAGCGCTACGCGTATTATCTGGCGATCCCGCTCGGCGCGCTCACCGCCGTTGCGGCGAGAAGCGGCGCGCCGCGGCCGCTGCTGCTCGCGGGCCTTGCGATCCTTGTGCTCGCCGCGCTCGCCAATGCCGGGCTCGGCACCTATCACTCCGGCGTCGAATGGGGTTTTTGGAAGGGCCCGACCGACTGCTCCGGTCCCGTCGTCAATCTCGGCAGCGCCACCGATCTGTTGTCGCGGCTCGACACCGTGAAGGTGGTCCGCTGCGACGAGGTGCAGTGGCGCTTCCTCGGCCTCTCGCTCGCCGGCTACAATGTGCTGATCTCGCTGCTGATGGCGGCGATTGCGGCGTGGGGATTCGTGCGGACGGCGAGGCGCACGTAGCTGCGTAGGGTGGGCAAAGCGCAGCGTGCCCACCATTTTTTAACGACGCTGCGGTTGCATGGTGGGCACGGCGCTACTGCGCCTTTGCCCACCCCTACTGGATCAAGACCACCTAATCATCCACGTCGTCCTGGGGGCGGCCGAACAGGTGCACGATGCCGGGGGTCGCGATCGTTACGAACACGAAGCGCGACAGATGATGGGCGCCGACGAAGATCGGGTCGATGTGCAGCGTCAGGGCCAGTGCCAGCATCGCGTCCATGGCGCCGGGCGCGAAGGCGACGACGACGTCGGACAACTTCACTTGCGTCGTGAGCGCCACGATCGCAACGAAAATGCCGGAGACGGCGATTGCGACGGCGAACGAGCCCAGCGCCGCGCTGATGTGGCCAGCGAGCGTCTTGATCCGCATCCGCGCGAAGCGGCTGCCGATCAGCGCGCCGATGCCGACCAGCGCCACGCCGCGCCCCCAGTCCGGCAGCCCGCCCTCGACCCAGCCTGCGCCATGCAGCACGCTCGAGCCGATCATGGCGCCGAACATCCAGCTCGCCGGAAATTTGATCAGCCGCAGGACCAGCGCCAGCGCCAGCGAGGCGGCGACCAGCTCGACGAGTTCGAGCGGCGAGGCGATCGTCGTCGTCAACGACGGCGCGGCGGAGGGCGTGATGCCTGCCAGCGCCAGCACCAGCGGCAATGCTGCCGTGAGGATGATGACGCGCATGGTCTGCACCACCGCGATGCCCGGCAGGTCTGCGCCGCGCTCGACCGCCAAAATCGTGATCTGCGACAGCGCGCCGGGGCTGCCGGCGAGGAAGGCCGACGTGCGGTCCCAGCCATGGATGCGCTGGAGATAATAGCTCGAGCCGAAGGTCGAGCAGAAGGTTGCGAGCGCCAATAGTCCGACGGTCAGCGGATAGGCGCCGACCTGCTGAATCAAATGGCGCGAGACGACGGAGCCCAGGGAAATGCCGAGCAGCACTAGCACGATCTGGGTCAGGAGCGGCGGCAGCATGAGCTGGCGTCCGGCGATTGCGGCGATCCCGACGGCAATCATGGAGCCCGAGATCAGCCCGCCGGGAAGGCCCGCGACGACAAACACGAGGCCACCAGCCGTGCCGATGACGATTGTTTCCGCCGTGCTCAAGACCTTGGCGCGGCTCGGCCATTCGAACGGCAGGGAGGCGGTGATTTGCTTCACGCCTCCTTATCGCAAATCGGCGAGGGGCGCACAATTGCAGCTATGTCATGCCGCAATGCGCGCGCGTCTCGTCGAAGCCGATGAGGATCGTGACGGATCTACTTCTTGTCGGTGGCCGGGGCGGCGGTACCGGCCTTCGCGGTCTTGATGCACTCGGAGCGGAATTTCTTGCGCTCCTTGCCGTGCAGGCCCTTGGCGTCTGCCTGCTTGGAGCATTCGAGTGACTCGGCAGAGTGCTCCTTCGGAGCCTTCTTGTCTGTGGGGGCGGCGGTTGTGGTCTTGGTCTCGGTCTTGGCTGCCGGCGCCGCAGTCTGCGCGAAAGCGGTGCCGGTGACCAGCAGCGAAGCGAGGGCGACGGCGGCGAGGCGAGAGGTGAAGGTCATGGTGTTGCACTCATCTTGCGAGAATTGGGAAGGGCGCGAAAGTCGGCTCGCGTTGCTGAACGCGACATGAATAATTCGGACCGCGGGATCAGTATATTTTTGCCGCGAACGCTATCGCTTCCTTGTCGGAAGCCGACGGCACGCTAGGATAGCAATCCTCGTTTCGCGTCCGTCGGGAAAGACCAAGGAGGAGACCTCAGGATGACCATTCAGACAAAATTGTTGTGTGCGATTGCGGTGTCGGCTGTCGCCGCATTGGCGGCGTCTGCGCCGGCACAGGCGCTGACCTCGCAGGAATGCAGCGCGAAATATCAGGCGGCCAAGAAAGACGGCTCGCTCGGCACCATGAAGTGGAATGACTTCCGCAAGGCCCAGTGCGGTGCGGATGCAACGCCCGCCGCTGCGCCAACCGCGGCTGCCCCGGCCGCGCCCGCGGCTCCGGCTGAGCCGAAGCAGGCCAAAAAGGAGGCGGCCCCCGCTGCCTCTCCAGCGCCGACCCTGCCGGCCGGACCCGCGATCTATCCGAACGCGGTGGACCCGAAATATGCCAAAGAGACCGCCGGCAAGGCCCGCCTGCACACCTGCGTCGACCAGTACAATGCCAACAAGGCCACGAACGGCAATGGCGGCATGAAGTGGATCGAGAAGGGCGGCGGCTACTACAGCGAGTGCAACAAGAAGCTGAAGGGCGCCGCCTGAGGCTTCGGGACGATGCGGAGGCCGGAGTTAAGCTCCGGCCTCTCTTGCTTCAGTCCAACAGTTTCTCGGCCGATTTGGTCACGAGCTGCGATCGCTTGCGCGGGCCTCGCTCGACGAAAAGCAGGCTCTGTCCGAAGATGAAGCAGTAGAACAGGAAGGCCTGCGCGTCGGCTTCCTCGGCCGCCAGCCCGGTGGCGCGATAGAGTTCGGCAACGTGCTTGAGCCGCGCCGCATCGACGCTTGTGACCGCCGCCGCCGCGCGCTCGTCCGAGCGGGCCCACTGCCGGATCGCAAGCTCGATCGCCATGCCGTCCGGGTTCAGACGCTCGGAATAGAGCTGGATCACGGCCCTCAATCGCTCGCGAGGGGCTTGTCCGTCGAGGCTCGTCTGCTGCGCGATCGCCGCCACGCGCCCCTCGCGCCACCGCTCCAGCATGGCACCGAGCAGCGCGGCTCGGTCGGCGAAGCGGCGATAGAAGCCGCCCTTGGTGACGCCCAAATTCTTGGCGAGCACCTCGACCCGCACCCCCTCGATCCCCGCGCGGGCAAGCTCGGCAAACCCCGCCTCGACCCAGATATCGTCCTTGCCGTCGCTCATGAAGAAGGCCTCACTGGTTCTTGATACGGTACCGTATTGCTAACGCGGAAGACGGCTGATACGCTACCGTATCAACGATCAAGGGTGGGAGTTGCGATGGAGCCGGAGGCGACCTATCGCGGCACGGTCTATCCGTGGCAATGCGACCACGTCGGGCATATGAACATCATGTGGTACGTCGGCAAATTCGACGAGGCCAACTGGAATCTGTTCGCCCGGCTCGGGCTGACGCCGAGCTATCTGCGCAGCTCCGGCCGCGGCATGGCGGCGGTGCAGCAGAACATCACCTACAAGCGCGAGCTGCTCGCCGGCGATATCGTCGAGATCCGCAGTATCCTGCTGGAGGTCCGCGACAAGTCGATCCGCTTCCGGCATGAGATGGCCAATGCCGAGACCGGCGAGATCGCGGCGATCTACGAGATCACGGGCGTGCACATGGACTGTCAGGCGCGCAAGTCGACGCCGTTCGCGGATGCCATTCGCGAAACTGCGATGAAGCGGCTCGTCGAGCGAGCCGAGGCATAGCGATGGCGTCATTCGAGCCGAAGAATCCCGGCTACGGCGCCGCTGCCACGGCAATGTTTGACGCCCAGCCGGCGATGCGCACGCTCGGCATCTCGATCGTCCGTCTTGCGCCGGGCGAGGTCGAGCTGGCAATGCCGCATTCGCCCGCCTACACGCAGCAGAATGGTTTCATCCACGCCGGCATCATCACCGCAGGGCTCGACAACGCCTGCGGCGTTGCAGCCTTCACCTTGATGCCGCGTGAAGCCGATATCCTGACGGTCGAGTTCAAGACCACGCTGCTCGCGCCCGCCCGCGGCGAGCGCTTCATCTTCAAGGCCGAGGTCGTCAAGCCGGGCCGGACGCTCAGTTTCTGCGAGGCCAGGGCCTTTGCCGAGCACGAGGGCAAGACAACGTTGATCGCTACCATGTCCGGCACGCTGATGGCGATGCTGCCGCGTGTTGCGGCTCCGCAGGCGCCGAACACGACGCACCCTTAGCGCGCCGATTGACAAGCCTGCCGGCGTATCCCTTGATGCGAGCGTCATGCTTTCGAGTCTCAGCCTCATCCTGCTCTGCCAGTTGATCGGCGAAGCCGTTGTGCGCGGGCTCGGCCTGCCCTTGCCGGGACCCGTGCTCGGCCTGCTGCTGCTCCTGATCCTGCTGCTTGCGCGCGATCGTTTTGTGCTGCTCGCACGCGGGCCGCTGCGCAACGAAGGCGTCGAGATGGCGAGCAAGGGGCTGCTGGCCCATCTCTCGCTGCTGTTCGTGCCGGCCGGCGTCGGCGTCGTGCAGAAGCTCGATCTGCTCGCATCGCACGGCATTGCCATCGTCCTGGTGCTCGCGCTCTCGGTGGTCGCGACCCTGCTCGCAACCGTGCTGACCTTCCGCCTGGTCAGCCGCCTGCTCAGGCAGCAGGATGCGCGATGACGGATAATCCGTTTTCGCTCTGGGTCTATCTCTCGCAGTCGCCGCTGCTGTGGCTGACCGTGACGCTGCTGGTCTATGCGTCCACCGATGCGGTGTCGCTGGCGACGCGGCGGCATCCGCTCGCCAACCCCGTGCTGCATGCGATGTGGATCATTGGCGCATTCCTGCTTTTGACCGGCACGTCCTACACGACCTATTTCGCCGGCGCGCAGTTCGTGCACTTCCTGCTCGGGCCCGCCACCGTGGCGCTCGCGGTGCCGCTCTACGAGAACCGCACGCGTGTGGTCGCCTCCATTGTGCCGATGCTGGTGGCGCTGGTCGCGGGCTCGGTCACGGCGGTGGTATCGGTGGTGCTGCTGGCAGAACTCGCCGGGCTGCCGCGCGACGTGGTGCTGTCGCTGGCGCCGAAATCGGTCACGGCCGGCGTCGCCATGGGCATCAGCGAATCCCTGCACGCCGATCCATCACTGACCGCGGTCTCGGTCATTCTCACCGGCATCATGGGCGCCATCATCGTGACGCCGCTGATGAATCGTACCGGTGTCACTGACTTCCGTGCCCGCGGGTTTGCCGCCGGCCTTGCCGCGCACGGCATCGGCACCGCGCGCGCTTTCCAGGTCGACGAGATCGCCGGCGTCTTCTCCGGCATTGCCATGAGCCTGAACGCGCTGGTGACCTCGTTCCTGGTGCCGCTGGCGGTCACGCTGCTGGTGCGGTGACATCGCCGCCGCGACACTCTATATGGTCTGTAACAATTTCCATGGTCTGTAACAATTTCCGGTTCTGAGCGTATCAATGGCGATGGGACCGAAACGGGACGAGATATGACTGGATTCAGAAAGAGCGGCAGCCTTGTGCCGACGCGACGTGCGGCGCTGAGACTGATCGGCGCCGGTGCCCTCGCAGCGGGCGGCATCAACGCGGCACTCGCGGCCGCCGAGAATGACGAGGTGCTCACCGAAGCCAAGGTGCTGCGCGATCCCGACGTCCCGGTCGCGGGCGATCCCGACGGCAACATCACGATCGTCGAATGGTCCGATTACAACTGCCCCTATTGCAGAAAGCTCGAGCCCGAGCTGCGCCAGGTCATCCAGGACGACGGCAAAGTGCGGCTGGTCATGAAGGATTGGCCAATCCTCGGGCCGGTGTCGGTCACGGCGGCGCGGATGGCGCTCGCGGCAAGATTCCAGGACAAGTACCACCAGGCCCATGAGGCCATGATGGGCGTCAGCTCGCGGCTGACCGAGCCGCGCATCAACGAACTTTTGGCGGGCGCCGGTGTCGACATGGACCGTCTCAAGCGCGATCTCGCCGAACACGCCAAGAACATCGACGCGGTCCTCAAGCGCAACAACGAGCAGGCCGAAGCCTTCGGCTTCCGCGGCACCCCATCCTTCATCGTCGGAAAGTACCGCGTGCCGGGCGTGCTCAGCATGACCGAGTTCGAGCAGGTCATCGCCGACGCCCGCAAGGCCAAGATGAACTGACGCGCCATCGCTGATCGGAGCCAACACAAAGGCGCCGCCGCGGATCGCGGCGGCGCCTCGTTCATTGTCCGGCAGCGTTATTTCGAGGAGATGCGGACCCAGTCCTTGTGGGCGCGGTCGCGCAACGCGTCCCAATCGGCCTTCGCGACATCCCAGTTCACGATAGTGCGCTTAGTGGTCGCGACCTCGCCATTGGCGACCGATGACGTCTGCATGGAATCATAGACATAGACGCCGCAGGCGAGCAGCAGCGCGCCCAAAATCATTCCGAAAAAAGTCTGCATGGCGAACCTCCGGTGACCGGCGATAACGTCGGCCCGGAGCGATGGTTCCGCAGCAGTGCGGCGCAGATAAGGACGGGTTGTTCATTCCTCATTCAGCCACCGCAACAGCTCCGCGTTGATCTCGCGCGGATAGGTATGGCTGAGATCGTCGATCTCGCGATAGGTGACGTCCGCGCCGGCGGCCGAGAGCGCTATCTGCGTCTGCCGCGCGGTCTGCACCGGAAACATCCAGTCGAGCTTGCCGTGGGTGATGAAGATCGGCAGGCCCCGCATGCGCGCGGCGTCGGCCATTTCCGCCATCAATGGATGGAAGGTCGCGGACACCGGCGCAAGATGTGTGAAGGGCGAACTGCCCTCCAGCCCCGTGACGTAGCAGAAGGTGCCGCCGTCGCTCATGCCGGTCAGCAGCAGGCGCGAGGCATCGATGGTCCAGCGGCTGCGCACGGTCTCGAGGATGCGCATGAGGTTGGGCGTGTCGGTATCATCGCCCATCAGCGCCCAGGTCTGGCCGCTTGCGGTCGGCGTCACCAGGATCGCACCCAGGCTGCGGGCCTCGCGCAGCCAGCTCCACAGGAATCCACGGCCGTTACCGCTACCGCCATGCAGCGCCATCACCAGCGGCCAGGCGCGGTCGTGCCTGTAATATTCGGGCACATAGACCGAGAAGCCGCCACGGCTGCCGGGCTCGTTGTGATCATGGAAGATGCCGGTGTGCTCGCCCGCGTCCGACGCGAGCCGGGCCAGCAGGCTCTCGTCCTCGCGGCTGGCAACGTTGAGGAAGAAGCTGCTTACCGGCGGAAACTGCGCCGCGAGCGGATAGAGCGCCTCCTGCGCGCGGGGAAAATGGCGCAGCGCGCGGAAGACCGCGACCAGGTCGCCGTTGCCGCGCTCGACATCGCGCAGCCCGGCGAAGGCGGCCAGTGTCTCGTCGCAGGCGCGATCCAGCTGGCTGCGGAGACCGGCGAACTGCTCCGGCCACTCCCCGATCGTCGCGCGTGCCGCTTGCAGCGCCTCCTCGGGCGCGCCGAACGCGTTCATCACGGAGGCAAAGACCGGCGGATGCAGGTTGCGCTGGAAGAAGCCGAGCGCTTCCAGTGCATTGAGCAACGGCGGCAGAACGGCCACGATGTCGTCGACCACGGCCTCGGTCATCGCCGCTTCCTCGGGCTTCAGGGTCAGTGCAGCTTGGGCGCCTTCAGGAGCTTGAAGCGGTCGGTAGACGTCACCGTCACGTCGAAGGTGACGCCCTCATGGTCCACGGTGAGCGGCACATCAATGCCGGCGGCGCCGAGCGCCCACATCTTCTTGTAGAATGCCGTCTGGCTCGTGACCTTGTCGCCGTCCACCGCGAGGATGACGTCGCCGGTCTTGAGTTCGGCGTGGGCGGCCGGACCGTTGGCGGAAATGCCGATCACCATCACGCGGTTGTCGATCTCGGTGGAGTACAGTCCGAGCCACGGCCGTGCCGGCTTGTTGACGCGCCCGAACTTGCGCAGATCGTCGAGGATCGGGCTCAACAGGTCGATCGGCACGATCATGTTGACATGCTCGGCCTTGCCGTCGCGCTCACGTTCGAGCTGGAGCGAGCCGATGCCGATCAACTCGCCGCGCTCGTTGAGCAGCGCCGTGCCGCCCCAATTGGGATGGGCGGGATAGGTGAAGATGGCCTCGTCGAGCAGATATTCCCAGTAGCCGGCGAATTCCTGCTTGGCCACGATCTGGCTCGCAACCGACCGCGTACGTCCACCGGCGCCGCCGACCACGACACGGTCACCGAGCCGGGTTTCCGCCGACGAGCCGAGCGGCAGCGGCGCGACGTCCAGTTGGCCGAGCGCCTGCACCAGGCCGAAGCCGGACTCGGAATCGAATCCGAGCACATGCCCTTCCACCACGCGTCCGTCGCCGAGATGCAGCCACACGGACTCCGCTTCGGTGATGAGATAGCCGATGGTGAGCACCAGCCCGTCGTCGATCACGACGCCGTTGCCGGCGCGCTCGGTGCCCAGCGTCTCGGCGCTGAAGGCGTCCGGGGGTATGATGGCGTGCAGGCCGACGACTGAAGCGAGCGCATGGTCGAGATCGAAGCCGTAATCGCTCGCACGCGGTTGATTGGCCGGCGGCACCCTCCATTCGGTCAAAGCGGGCATGGAGTTCTCCTGGCTGAGAGCATTGCTCCGCAAATTGCTGCGGACGATGCACGAAGCACGCATAATTTAGGCCGGAGAAGGCCGTCTTGAAAGCCTCGCTCCCAACTATTCCGGAGAACGGCGTGTGAAATCTTCGAAAGGCGGAGGAACAGTTCGTGCCCGGTCGGCAGGCGGCTTCCGATCCGGCATCGGCCGCATGGCTGCTGTTCGGCGAGGTGCTAGGCGGGGTGCAATGAAGCTGCTAACCATTGCCGCTTCGTTTTGACCAAGAGATCACGGACCGAAACATGGACAACCGCAGCGACATCTGGCGTGGCATTGACACGATCAAGGCACGTTTCATCGACCTTAGCGATAAGGTCTGGGGTATGCCGGAGGTCTGCTACACCGAGGCGCGGTCCGCCGCCGAGCATCTCGCCGAGTTGCGTCATCAGGGCTTCCGCATCACCGAGAACGTCGCGGGCATACCGACTGCGGTGATCGGCGAATGGGGCGAGGGCGGACCGGTCATCGCCTTCATGGGTGAATATGATGCGTTGCCGGGCCTTAGCCAGGAGGCGGGCGTCGCCGAGCATCGTCCGGTCGAGACCGGCGGCCATGGTCATGGCTGCGGTCATAATCTGCTCGGCTCCGCCGCGTTGCTCGCCGCGACCGCGGTGAAGGACTGGCTCGCCGAGAACAAGGTGCCGGGGCGGGTGCGTTATTATGGCTGTCCGGCTGAAGAAGGCGGCGCGGCAAAAGCCTTCATGGTGCGCTCCGGTGCATTCGAAGACGCCGATATCGCCATCACCTGGCATCCACACAGCTTCTGGGAAGTCGCGGTGACGCCGTCGCTCGCCAACACCCGGGCCGACTTCATCTTCACCGGTCGTACCTCGCACGCCGCGGCCTCGCCGCATCTTGGCCGCTCCGCGCTCGATGCGGTGGAGCTGATGAATGTCGGCGTCAACTACATGCGCGAGCACATGCCGAGCGACGCGCGCGTGCATTACGCGCTGCTCGACACCGGCGGCATCGCCCCCAACGTGGTGCAGGCCCATGCGCGGGTACGCTACTCCATTCGTGCCCGTGATCTGCCAGGCATGAACGAACTGGTTGGGCGCGTGAGCAAGATCGCAGAGGGCGCGGCGCTGATGACCGAGACCAAGGTGGAGATGAAGATCATCTCCGCGGTCTCCAACATCCTGCCGAATACCCCGCTGGAGCAGGCGCTGCACCGGGTTATGGAAGAGCTTGGACCGCCGCATTTCGACGACGCGGACAAGGGCTTCGCGACCCAGATCCGGGCGACGCTGACCGATAAGGACATCGAGTCGGTCTATTATGCGATCGGCATGGAGCCGACCGATCGGCCGCTGGCCGATTTCCTGGTGCCGCTCGATGCCAAGCGCAATCCGCTTGTAGGCTCGACCGACGTCGGCGATGTCAGCTGGGTGGTGCCGACCGTGCAGGTTCACGCGCCCACGGTTGCAATCGGCACCCCGTTCCACACCTGGCAGGTGGTGGCGCAGGGCAAGAGCGCGCACGCCCACAAGGCCATGGTGCAGGCGGCCAAGGCGATGGCCGCAATCGGCATCAAGGCGCTCACGGAACCGGAGCTCATTGAGGCTGCGAAGGCCGACCTTGAGAGGCGAACGGCCAAGACACCCTACGTGTGCCCGCTGCCGGATCATGTCGCGCCGCCGCTGGACATGTCCGTCGCGTAGAATTTCGTCTCGATACTTCGTCTGATCCGGCGAACAAATTTTCCGCAGCGCAATGTGGATTCCGGCGTGTTTTGCCGCCGGATTGCCGACCGCTTGGGCTGCGGAACGCACTTTTGCCCAACGGACAGCCAGAAGACCGTTTGCATACACACAGTCGCAGTTGACGCGCACCCCATTCGGTGTGCCATCTACCGCCAGCCAAACCCGGCGGCCGCCTCGCGCGGACGCCTGCATCCATACGGAACCAGACGGGGGACAACCATGCTGGATAAAAAACTGCGTTCGATGATCGGCGATGTGAAGGACGGGCGGATGGATCGTCGCGCCTTCATCCAGCGCATGGCCGCTGTCGGTCTGACTGCCCCGCTCGCCTACCAGATCCTCGCTCTCGGCGGCGTCGCCATGGCGGAGGGCCCCTCGACCTACAAGCCGACCAAGCGCGGCGGCGGCGGTGCGCTGAAACTGCTGTGGTGGCAGGGACCCACCCTGCTCAACCCGCATTTCGCCACTGGCACCAAGGACCAGGACGGATCGCGCCTGTTCTATGAGCCGCTCGCTTGCTGGGACCCCGACGGCAACATGAAGCTGGTTCTGGCGGCTGAAATTCCCTCGATCCAGAACGGCGGGCTCGCTGCGGATGGCAAGTCGGTGACCTGGAAGCTCAAGCCGGGCGTCAAGTGGCACGACGGCAAGCCCTTCACCGCCGACGACGTCGTGTTCAACTGGGAATACGCCAAGGATCCGGCGACGGCAGCGGTGAGCATCGCCGTCTATCGCGATATCACGGTGGAGAAGGTCGACGATCTCACCGTGCGCATCCTGTTTCCGAAGCCGACCCCGTTCTGGGCCGATGCGTTCGTGGGAGCCGCCGCCGGACAGATCATCCCCAAGCATCTGTTCAACGACTACAAGGGCGCCAAATCCCGCGAAGCGCCCAACAACCTCTTGCCGATCGGCACCGGTCCGTACAAGTTCCTTGAGTTCAAGCCGGGCGATCTCGTCCGTGGTGAACTCAATCCCGACTATCACATGCCGAACCGGCCGTATTTCGACACGCTCGAAATGAAGGGCGGCGGCGATGCCGTCTCGGCCGCGCGCGCGGTGATCCAGACCGGCGAGTACGATTTCGGCTACAACATCCAGGTGGAAGACGACGTGCTGCTGCGCCTGGAGAAGGGCGGCAAAGGCAAGGCCGTCTACGCCGTGGGCGGTGACACCGAGTTCATCGTGCTGAACTCGACCGATCCCAACACTGAGGTGGACGGCGAGCGCTCCTCGATGAAGACCAAGCACCCGCTGTTCTCCGACCCCGCGGTGCGCAAGGCGCTGTCGATGCTGGTCGATCGCGAGTCGGTGAAGAAGGCGATCTATGGCCGCGCCGGCCGCACCACCGCCAATTTCCTCAACGGTCCCGAAAAGTTCGTATCCAAGAACAACACCTGGGAATTCAGCATCGAGAAGGCTTCGAAGATCCTCGATGACGCCGGCTGGAAGCCGGGGGCGGATGGCATCCGCGAGAAGGACGGCAAGAAGCTGAAGCTGCTGTACCAGACCTCGATCAATGGCCCGCGCCAGAAGACGCAGGCCATCGTCAAACAGGCCTGCCAGAAGGCGGGCATCGACGTCGAGCTGAAATCGGTCGTCGCCTCTGTGTTCTTCTCCTCCGACGTCGGCAATCCTGATACCTACCCCAAGTTCTACGCCGACATGGAGATGTTCCAGATCCCAATGAGTCAGCCCGACCCGGCTCAGCACATGCGGCGCTATATCTCCAGCAACGTCGCGACCAAGGAGAATAAGTGGCAGGGCCCGAACTTCACGCGCTGGGCCAACAAGGATTACGACGCGATCATCGAAGCCGCGGAAGGCGAGATGGATCCCGTCAAGCGGGCGGCACTCTATATCAAGGCCAATGACCTCTTGATTCAGGAGGTCGTCTTCATCCCGGTGCAGCACCGTCTCAAGGTGGAAGCCGTTGCCAACAACTTGCAGTGCGTGATCAGCGGTTGGGCCAACGAGACCGATAACCTGTTCGACTGGTACCGGGAGGCATGATCGCGCGGGCGTAAACGGGACATTTCCCTATGAGTCAGTACGTCCTGCGTCGCTTCCTGATCGCGATTCCGAGCTTGCTCGGAATCTCGGTCGTGCTGTTCGTCGTGCTCGCGCTCGCTCCGGGCGATCCGTTCTCCGAGCTGGCGACAAACCCGAACGTGCCGCCCGAAGTGCAGGCCGCGCTTCGGGCCAAGTTCGGCCTCGACGACCCGATCTATCTTCGCTACCTGCACTGGCTCAACGCCATGTTGCACGGCGACTGGGGCTTCTCCTTCGTCAGCCGGATGGATGTCGACCAGCTCATCCTCCAGCGCCTGCCGGCCACGCTCTACGTGATCGGCTCGGCCCAGATCCTGGCGCTGTTGATCGCGATCCCGGTCGGCGTCTATGCCGCGACGAAACCTTATTCGCTGTTCGATCAGGTCGCCAATACGCTCGCCTTCGTCGGCTTTTCGCTGCCGACCTTCTTCACCGGCATCCTGTTCATCCTGGTCTTCTCGATCACGCTTGACTGGCTGCCCTTCGTCTACACGACCAATATCAAGGGCACCGGCATCCTCTGGGTGCTCGAGATGATCCGGCAGGCGATCATGCCGGTGGCGGTGCTCGGCCTGTTCCAGGCGGCGTCGATGACGCGCTTCGTGCGCTCGGCAATGCTCGACGTGATCCGGCTCGACTACGTCACCACGGCGCGCGCCAAGGGTCTTGGCCAAGCCAAGGTGATCGTCAAGCACGTCATGCGCAATGCGATGATCCCGGTGGTCACGCTCATTGCGTTGCAGATGCCGGCGGTGTTCGGCGGCGCGATCGTCACCGAGCAGATTTTTCGCATTCCCGGCATCGGTTCGCTGCTGATCTCCTCCATTCTCTCCAATGACACCCCGGTGGTGATGGCCGTGACCTTTGTGTTCGCCTGCCTGGTGGTGCTCTTCAATCTCATCGCGGATGTGCTGTATGGCTGGCTTGACCCTCGCATCTCCCTCCGCTGAGCGGCGGGTCTACTCGCCCTGGCGCGAGACGTGGCGGCGTTACAGCCGCCACAAGCTCGCCGTGGTCAGCGCATTCTTGCTGCTCATTCTCATTCTCGCCGTCGTGGTCGGTCCCTTCATCTGGCGCGTCAAGATCGACGACATCGATATCGTGGCGGGAATGCAGGGGCCCTCGCTCGCCCATCCCTTCGGCACCGACGATCTCGGCCAGGATATTCTGGCGCGCATGATCTATGGCGGGCGCATCTCGCTCGCGGTCGGGCTCGCGGCCATGCTGGTCTCTGTCTTCATCGGCACTCTCGTTGGTGCGCTCGCCGGCATGTCGCGCGGCGCGCTCGGCCACGGCCTGATGTGGCTTACCGACCTCTTCCTGTCGCTGCCGCAATTGCCGCTCCTGCTGCTGCTCATCTATCTCTTCCGCGACGGACTGAAGGTCGCATTCGGCCCCGAGGGCGGTATTTTCATCCTGATCGTGCTTGTCATCGGCGGCCTGCGCTGGATGCCGGTTGCGCGGCTGGTGCGCGCGCAGTTCCTGTCGATCCGCGAGAAGGAGTTCGTCGAGGCCGCCCGCGCCCTTGGCGCAAGTCCGGTGCGCCAGGTGGTACGGCACATCCTGCCCAATGCGCTCGGTCCGGTGATCATCGCCGGCACCATCGACGTTGCCGCCGCCATCATCGCCGAGTCCACGCTGTCCTTCCTCGGTCTCGGCTTCCCCCCGGATACGCCGACCTGGGGACGGCTGCTGTATGACGCCAAGGACTTTCTCGACATCGGCCCGCACTGGGCGCTGTTTCCGGGCGGCGCGATCTTCATCGCGGTGGTCGCCATCAATTTCATCGGCGACGGTCTGCGTGACGCGCTCGATGCGCGACGGGTGATTTGATGGCGCCGCTGCTGCAAATCAAGGGCCTCAAAACCCACTTCTCCACCGACGACGGCATCTTGCAGGCCGTCGACGGCGTCGACATCTCCATCAACAGGGGCGAGACGCTCTGCGTCGTCGGCGAATCCGGCTGCGGCAAGACGGTCACCGCGATGTCGATCCTGAAGCTGATCGCGATGCCGCCGGGCCGCATCGCGGCGGGCGAGATCATCTTCGAGGGCCGCGATCTGGTGCCGCTGACGAGCAACCAGCTCGACGAGATCCGCGCCAAGGAAATCGGCTTCATCTTCCAGGAGCCGATGACCTCGCTCAATCCCGTGCTCACCATCGGCGAGCAGATCGCCGAGAGCCTGCGTCGCCACGAGGCCGTCACCAGGAAGCAGGCGCTCGAGCGCACCATCGAGATGCTGAAGCTGGTGCAGATCCCCAACGCCGAAGGCCGCGTGCACAACTATCCGCACCAGTTTTCCGGCGGCATGCGCCAGCGCGTGATGATCGCGATGGCGCTCGCCTGCAAGCCCAAGCTGATCATCGCCGACGAGCCCACCACCGCGCTCGACGTCACCATCCAGGCGCAGATCCTCGACCTCTTGCAGGACATGAAGGAGCGCTTTGGCATGGCGGTGATGCTGATCACCCACGCCATGGGTGTCGTCGCCGAGACCGCGCAGCGCGTCGTCGTGATGTATGCCGGCAAGGTGGTGGAGGAGGCGGGCGTCGACGAGCTGTTCGCCGACCCGCGCCACCCCTATACGCAAGGGTTGATCCGCTCGATCCCGCGCATCGACCTCGACGCCGAGCACAAGACGCGGCTGGAGGCGATCGGAGGATCGGTTCCGATCCTGATCAATCCACCGGTCGGCTGCCGTTTTGCCGCGCGCTGCCGCCACGCAATGAGCATCTGCACCGAGAAGGAGCCGCTCTTGCGCGAAATCGCGCCCGGCCACCGCATGGCATGTCACTTGGGAGATTCGCATCTGGGAGACGCGGCATGAGCGAGCCCTTGCTGCAGGTCTCCAACCTGAAGAAGCATTTTCCCGTGCTCGGCGGCCTGCTGTCGCGCCAGGTCGGCAGCGTCTATGCGGTCGACGGCGTGTCGTTCTCGGTCAATCGCGGCGAGACGCTCGGCCTGGTCGGCGAATCCGGCTGCGGCAAGTCGACGACAGGGCGCTGCGTGCTGCGCCTGATCGAGCCGACCGACGGCGAGGTCACCTTCGACGGCCAAGACGTGCGCAAGCTCGGTGGCAACGATCTGCGCGCGATGCGGCGAAACATGCAGCTCGTGTTCCAGGATCCGTTCGCCTCGCTGAATCCGCGCATGACGGTCGGCGCCATTCTCGGCGAGGCGCTCGTCATCCATAAGCTCGGCGCATCGGCCAAAGAGCGTGAGGAGCGCGTCGCGAGCCTGCTCGTGAAGGTCGGCCTCAAGGCCGAGCACATGCGCCGCTACCCGCACGAGTTCTCCGGCGGCCAGCGCCAGCGCATCGTGATCGCCCGCGCACTCGCGGTCGAGCCGAAACTGATCGTCTGCGACGAGCCGGTGTCCGCGCTCGACGTGTCGATCCAGGCGCAGGTCATCAATCTGCTGGAAGATCTCCAGGCCGAGCTGAACCTGACCTATCTCTTCGTCGCGCATGATCTCTCGGTGGTCGAGCACATCTCCGACCGCGTCGCGGTGATGTATCTCGGCCGCATTGTCGAGCTTGCCAAGGCCAGCGATCTCTACCGCAACCCGCAGCATCCCTATACCAAGGCGCTGCTCTCGGCCGTGCCGGTGCCTGATCCCAAGCTCAAGCGCAGCCGCATCCGACTCAAGGGCGACGTGCCGAGCCCGATGAAGCCGCCATCAGGTTGTCACTTTCACACCCGCTGTCCGATCGCCCAGCCGCGCTGTTCGGAGAGCGCGCCGGAGCTGAGGGAAGGGGCGGGCGGGCATTTTGTGGCGTGCCATCTGGCGTGAGATGCGCGTCGGGCCGTTGTGTTTCCTATCGACGATTTACGCCCGCTGCTTGCCGCGGATGCGCTGAGCGCGCTTGATCGGATTGCCCGGACCTTCCGAGACGGTACGCAATGCGCCGCTCGGCGTATCCGTTCGTACCGCATCGACCAGCCAATCACGGAAGGCGCACATGCCAGCCGTCAGCTCCTTCGATTTCAGCCAGGTCAGCCAGTAAGATCCGGCCGCGACCTCTGCGGAAAAGGGCCGGGCGAGCCGACCCGTCTCCACCTCGCGCCGAAACATTGCGATCGGAACAAGGGCAATGCCGACGCCGCGCGCCGCGGTTTCGGCCATCGCGAGGGAGCTGTCGAAGATCGGTCCCTGGATCATCGGGCAGGGCGCGCCCGCCACCGCGAACCAGAGCGGCCACTCCTCGGCGCGATAGGATCGCAACAGATTCTGCCCCACGAGATCGGCCGGGTTTCGCAAGCGCGCCGCGATGTCAGGATGACAAACGGCCGAGAGCGGCGCGGCCATCAGATGGATCGCCTCTGTGCCGTGCCAGGAACCGTCGCCAAAGCGAAGCGCAAGATCGAGCCCGTCGCCTGCGATATCCACGCGATTATTGTTGGTGAGCAGGCGTAGGTCGACATAGGGATGCGAATGTCGAAAGCGATCCAGGCGCTGTAGCAGCCACCCCGTTGCGAAGGTGCCGACGCAGCCAACTGTTACGACCTCGCGCGTTTCCTTCGCTTCGATCCGCTCGATCGCGCCGCTGATGCGACTGAACGCATCCGCCAGGACCGGGAAAAGCGCCAGTCCTTCGTCCGTCAGTGTAAGCCCCCGTGGAAGGCGCCTGAAGAGACTTGAGCCCAACATCTCCTCAAGCTGCTTGACCTGGTGGCTGATCGCGGTCTGCGTCACCCGCAACTCGAGACCTGCCTTTGTAAAGCTCAAATGCCTCGCCGAAGCCTCAAAGGCACGCAGGGCGTTCAATGGAAGATGTTTGCGCACGGACATGATGACCAAGTTAAATTCATGGCTCGACATATAAATGATCGTTTGTGCGCCGTCACGACGTTGGCCATGTTCGCGCCGCCACGGGAGAATGAACATGCTGATGAGGCGGCAATTTGGACTTGGGTTTTTGGGCATTGCGGCTGCTCTGGTGTTGCCGCAGTCGAACGAGTCATGTGCCGCGGGGGAGCGGAAATCGCCCTTGGAGGAGGAACTCGCCCGCATCGAGCGCGACAGCCTCGGGCGACTGGGAGTCGCGGTTCTCGACACCGAAACCGGGCTTGAGACTGGCTTGCGCGCCGGCGAACGCTTCCCCATGTGCAGCACCTTCAAATGCCTGGCTTCGGCGGCCGTTCTGAAACGCGTCGATCGTGCGGAATTGGGGCTCGAACAACTCATTCGCTTCGAGGCAAAGGACGTCGTGCAGTATTCGCCTGCGACCAAGGACCGTGTCGCCGCCGGAATGACTCTTGCCGAAATCTGCGAGGCCGCGCTCACGCAGAGCGATAATACGGCCGGCAATCTGCTGCTGCGTCAAATCGGCGGCCCCGACGGCCTCACCAGCTTTCTGCGCTCGCTTGGCGACAACGTAAGCCGACTCGATCGATGGGAAGTGGAGCTGAACGAGGCGCTTCCGGATGATCCGCGCGACACCACCAGCCCGGCCGCAATGTTGCAGAATCTGCATCGCCTGATGGTCGGCGATGCGTTATCGGCGGCCTCGCGTCAGAGGCTGACGGATTGGATGGTCGCCAATAAGACCGGCGATACCCGTCTTCGTGCTGGCGTGCCCCGTGGCTGGCGCGTCGCCGACAAGACCGGCGCCGGCGATCGTGGCACGACCAACGACGTCGGTGTCTTCTGGCCGCCCGGTCGCAAGCCGGTCCTCGTTGCGGCCTATCTGACCGGCTCCCAAGGATCGCCGGAGAAGCGCAACGCTACGATTGCGGAGGTGGGCCGCCTTGTCGCGGAAACTGTTGTGGGACAGGCCGTCAAATGAGCGCAGAGAAGCCGTGCCCTTGCGGCTCGCGCGCGGCTTCCGTTTTGGTCAGGCGCTTTTTGCGATCGTGTCAGGACCCGTTCCATCAATTTCGAGCCGGTGGACCAGCCCCACCAGGATCGTATCGACAAGCTCGAAGGTGTCGTCGGCATGCTGGACTAGCGAATGCGCGAGATTGGCGACATCGACTTCGGCGTTTCTGAGTTCGGTATTGCGCGTTGCCCATTCGCGCCAGCCGCTCAAACCGAGGATGGCGAAGCAGGCGAGCATGACGAAACCCGCCGCCCAGAGCGGAAGACGCGTCTTTCCGAGGTCGCGGCCCGTACTCATCGGGGCTTGCTCCATTTCGGCGCAAACCTCTCACTTTGGCCTTAGCGGGCTGTTGCGTCTTCCGCGCTGATTGTGCGAACTCCGTATTCGGCCGGAGGCGCTCGTCGATATGTCGACGGATTATCGTTGAAGGATATTGACCACGGCGACCTCGCGCCGGATTCGTCTGGCGCCGCTGCTCATTTGTCCAGCGTAAATCCGACGCGCAGCGTCACCTGGTAGTGGCGCACGGCGTTGTTCTCGATGTGGCCGCGTGTCTGCACGACCTCGAACCATTTCATCTCGCGAACGGTCTTTGCGGCGCGGCTGATCGCGTTCTTGATCGCATCCTCGATCGATGTCTCGGACGATCCGACCAGTTCCAGGATCTTGTAGACGTGATCCTTCTCGGCTGTAGGCATCGTGAGCCTCCCTTGGTTGGCTGGTTGCGCTGCGGTGCCCGCCGCCGCGTGACCTCCCATCTGAACGGACGCCGGCCTCTCCAGTTCCGTCGTCCGCCATGACCCGCATGCCGGCGATCTGCGATGGCGCTCACGGTCGCGGCGTGACGCTGGCCTCTCGCGCGGGTTAGCGCGCGACGGGGAGCCGAGCTCGATCCCGGGCGCGGCTATCACGGTGGCCGGCGGCGCATTGCGCCACAGCATTCGAAGGAGCATCGCCAGCAGCACAATGAGCGCGCCGCCGGCCGCCGCGGCAGGCGCCGGCCAGCATGATGAGCCCGTACAAGAGACGCTGCGTCCGCACGACGTCGTGGCAAGGAATGTGATCGGGATGCAATCCGCGGCGCGAGCCCTACGGATCCAGCTCGGTATCCCAGTAGAGATAATCCAGCCAGCTATCATGCAGATAGTTCGGCGGGAACAGGCGGCCGTTGCGGTGGAGCTGGTGCACGGTCGGGGCGAAGGCGTGCTGGCGCGGAAACATTTTTGCCTGCACTGGTGTGAGATTGCCTTTGCGTAAATTGCAGGGCGAGCAGGCCGCGACCACGTTCTCCCAGGTGGTCTGGCCGCCTTTGCTGCGCGGGATGATGTGATCGAATGTGAGGTCTTCGGGCGAGCCGCAATATTGGCAGTTGAAGCGGTCGCGCAGGAAGACGTTGAATCGGGTGAAGGCAGGATGGGTGGTCGGCTTGACGAAGGATTTGAGCGAGACCACGCTCGGCAGCTGCATCTCCAGCGTCGGACTTCGAACCGCCTGATCGTAATGGGCGACGATGTTGACGCGATCGAGGAACACCGCCTTGATCGCGTCCTGCCACGACCAGAGAGACAGCGGGTAGTAACTCAGCGGCCGGAAGTCCGCATTCAGCACCAACACCGGCCAACTGCCTTGCGAGACATGTGCGTTCAAGTAACGCTCCTGGCCTCCACGTACGCTGCGAAGCAGCATGTATTGACATACTACATGCAGCGTGACGGGATTGTGAAGCCCGTTGAGCGACTTATTCAGGCGCAAGCAATGCGGCGGAGGGGTGGCAAAACGCTTGAAAACGCGCGATTTGGGGGATCCATGCGAGACCAGCGCGGAACTACCCTTCATTGCCACATGCCCCGTCGGGATGACGTTCCGGAGCTAGGGGCGCCTCAATGGGCAGTGTCGCTGCGCAACTACTCCCGTACCCGCTCCAGCTTCTGCAAACACCGCGTCGCGCGCACCACGGCCGGTGTCTCCTCGTCCGGGAAGCTCGTCTTCCAGTCGGCGACGCCGACCTCGCCGACATAGATGTCGCCCCTGGAATCCAGCGCGATGCCATGCGGCGCCAGAAACTTTCCGCTCATGACGCCCGGGCCTTCCTCGCCGCCGAGCCGCGCAATGCGTTTTCCCTTCGCGTCCACGATCGACAGCCGCGGGCCGATGTTGGGCACCTTGCGGTTGATCGCGAGCCCGGGCCCGAGCTCGCCAATGATGAAGGTCGGATTCTTGCCGCCGCCGCAGCACAGCGCGCAGGGCCGGTGCAGATTGTTCCACTGCGTCTCGTATTTGCCGTCGCCGTCGAACACCTGCACGCGATGGTTCTCGCGGTCGGCGACGTAGACCCAGCCGTCGGCGTCGGTGGCGATATTGTGTACGATGTTGAACTGGCCGGGATCGGTGCCGGGCTCGCCCCAGCTCTTCATCAGCTTGCCATCGGGCGTGAACTTGTGCACGCGGGCATTGCCGTAGCCGTCGGAGACGTAGATCTCGCCCTTCGGCGACAGCGCGCTATGGGTGCAGCGATGGAAGGGATCTCCGCTCATGAACGGTGTCGGCTTCTCGGGGATGCCGATCGTCAGCAGCACCTTGCCGTCGGTGCTGCATTTGCGCACGGTGTGGTCGCCGTCATCTGTGCAATAGAGATTGTCATCGGCATCGATATGCAGGCCGTGGGCGCGGGAGAACAGGCCTTCGCCCCAGCTGCGCAGGAAATTGCCATCGCGATCCAGCACCACCATCGGATGGGCGCCGCGGTTGAAAACGTAGATGCGATCCTTGCTGTCGACCGCGACCGAGGCGACGTCGGTAAGCTGCCAGCCGTCAGGCAGTTTCGCGAAATTGTCGACGACGCGGTAGCGGTGCTCGCCGGTGCCGAGAATGGCTGGCATTGGTTTCTCCTGTTGTCATTCCGGGGCACGCGGAGCGTGAACCAGGAATCCATTGTGCCGCGTGTCTCGGGGGCAGATGGATTCCGGGCTCGCGCTGGCGCGCGCCCCGGAATGACGAGGGTTATGTTTGCCCCAAAATCCCTTCCTCGATCGCCGTCATCGGGGCGTTTCGCCTGACAATCGAAGGCTATACTGGATCAGCCTATGTCAAAAGCGCTTTACCCGAGCAGTGAAAGCATGTGGCCCTGCTCGGGCGGAATACGGCCCTTCAGCGTATCGAGATAGACCTGCCTCACGGCGTCCGGCCCACGGCTCTCGACCACCGTCAGGCATCTCTCCAGCAGCGGCGCAAAACCCGACCATACGGCGCCAAAGCGCTGCTCGATGCCGCCCGGCCCCCATTCCTTGGCGCGCTTGCGGATCTGGTCGGGAGCGAAGAACCAGCGCGGCTTTGCACCGGGCAGTTCGCCCTCGTCGGCCTCGGTGGCGCGATGCGTCAATCCGACGCGCAAGGAGCATTTCATCTGGTTACCGAAATGCCGGTGCAGCTCGGCACGTAACGCGCTGTTGCCGGCCATGTCGACGAAGGCGACGGGCGCATCGGATGGCAGCGACGTCACGCGGTCATAGAGGACGACCTCGTCATAGCAGCCGAGCGAGGTGACGAAGCCGGCATTGCCGGCTGACGTCAGTCCGATCACCTTGCGGCCGCGCGTATGCAGGAGATGCGCAAGCCCGAACGCGGTCTTGCTCGAGGCGCTCGACAGCAGCACGCTGCGTGCAGCGAAATCGTCGTTCTCGGCGAGGAAGTCGTCGACCAGGAACGACAGCATGAACAGCGGCCGCAGCAGCGCCTGATAATCGCCGTGCCGCCCCGCGTAAGCAGGATCGCCGCTGACGCGGGCATAAGCGTTGTAGACGGGTGCCACGCCTTGGCGATGCGCGGCGCCGTCGCGCAGGCCGCGTCTGCTGACGTCGGTAGCTTCAATGACAAGATGAGTCGCCATCGGGAAATAGCCGAACAGGCGCTCGCCTACGGCGACGTTCGGATGCTTCGATTCGACCACCTCGCCAAAGCCCCATACCGGAATGTTGCCGAAGCCGCCTGGGGCTGGAAACAGCTGCCAGTATTTCAGTTCGTCGCCGAGCACCGCATAGGTAATGTTGTTGGCGGTGAAGGCGAAGCGGTCGACCTTCACCAGCAGGGCGTCGGGCGGCAGCGCATCCGCGCCGGGAAGCGCCGTCGCGATCGTCTTGCACTGGTCGAGGTCATCTTTGGCAACGACGAAGTCGATCGATGTCATGACTTGATCCCGGCTCTGTCCGCGCGGGCATCTCATCATTCATCGGCAAAGCTTTTGCAACAGCAACATAGTTTTAAACGCTGTTTGCAGCCGTTCATCACGCGCCGGCGCGTGCATGGCCAGTCCAATAGGGCTCCCGCAGCTTGCGCTTGAAGATCTTGCCGGTCGCCTCGCGCGGCAGCGCGTCGCGGAATTCGACGTCCTTCGGCACCTTGAAATTGGCAAGTTGCTCGCGCAGGAACGACTGGACCGCGGCGGATGAGAGTTCGGCGCCCGGCTCGGGCTCGACATAGGCGCACAGCCGCTCGCCAAATTCGGCGTCGGGTATGCCGAACACGGCGCAGTCGCGCACTCCCGGCATTCCAATCAGCGCGTTCTCGATCTCGGCGGGGTAGATGTTGACTCCGCCGGAGATCACCATGTCGCGCTTGCGGTCGCACAGGAACAGGTAGCCGTCCTCGTCGAGATAGCCGACGTCGCCGACGCTGACGAGCCCGTCGCGACCGGCCTCGGCGCGGGCCGCGGCCTTGCCGTGATAGTCGAAATCCGGCACCGAGACCTGCCGCATGTAGATTTCACCGGCTTCGTTGACGCCGCACGGGCTGCCGTCGGCGCGGAAGATCTTGACGATGCCACCCTCGATGGCGCGGCCAACGGTGCCGGGCTTCTTCAGCGCCTCCTCGGCGGCATGCCACACCGGAATTCCGGTCTCGGTCGAGCCGAAATATTCGTTGATGACCGGCCCCCACCAATCGATCATCGCCTTCTTCACGTCGGGCGGGCAGGGCGCCGCGCCGTGGACGACGAAGCGCAGCGAGGACAGATCGTAGCGCCGCTTCACCTCGTCGGGCAGCCGCAGCAGGCGCACGAACATCGTCGGCACCATGTGCATGTTTGTGACGCGATGGCGCTCGACCAGTTGCAGCAGCTCTTCGGGATCGAACCGGGCTTCCAGCACGATGGTGCAGCCGCTGCGATAGGCCAGCATGCCGTAGGAGTGCGGAGCGGAATGGTACATCGGGCCGTTGATCAGCACGACCTGACCCTTGTTCGGCTTGACGCCATAGGCGATCGCGCCGACGCGTTCGGAGGCCGCGACCTGATCGGGGCGCATCGGCATCCGCCGTACGCCCTTCGGCATACCCGTGGTGCCGGACGTGTAGAACATCGGCGCGCCGCGGAGCGGTGGCTGGACGAGTTCCGTCTGGCCGTCCCGCCATTCGTCCCAGTCGGTCAGTCCGCCCGGAACCTCTGTGAGCGCGGCCGGGATGTTGAATGCCGTGGCGATCTCCGGCGGCGTCGGCACGACCATCAGCGTCAGGCCGTCCGGCAGGCCGCCGCTGATCTGCGGCAGCAGGTCGGCGTGGCAGATCAGGATATCGGCGCCGCTGTCGGCCAGGATATAGCGGACTTCGGCGGCCTTCAGGTGCCAGTTGATCGGCACCACCGGTCTGCCGAGCGCGGCCGAAGCTGCGATCACCTCGAACAGCGCGAAGTCATTGCGCAGCATCATGGCGACCGGCGTGCCTTCTCGTGCGCTGAGCGCGCTGAAACCGCCCGCGGCCCGTTTGATCCGCGCATGAAGTTCTGAATAGTCGATCCGGCGTTCACCGCTGATGATCATGTCGTGTCCCTATCCGTCAGGCTTAGCGGTCGTCCAGCACATCGCCAAAACTCACCCAGCTCTTGCCGTTGAAGCGCCGCAGCTGAAGCTGCTGGAACGGCAGATAGTCGTCGGGGCCGGTCGTAACAGTCATGCCCGGCAGCAGCAGCGGCAGCTTGACGTCCTTGAGTGAAGCCGCCTGGCGCATGATGTTGTCGCGGCTGATATCGTCCTTGCACGCCTTGAGCGCCGTCATCAGCAGCGTGGCATAGTGATAACCGGCGGCGTAGTTCGAATTGGAGAGATCCGCGGTCGGCATGTATTGCTTCATGAACGCGAAATACTCTTTCACGCCAGCATCCTCGGCCCATTGCGGGTCCATCGTGTCCTTCTGGTTGCTCGACGAGATCAGGCCGACGGCATTGTCCAGCCCCGCCGGCTCCAGGAACGAGATCGAGGAGGCCGAGGTGGGCACGAAGAACAGCTCAGGCTTCCAGCCGATCTCGGCCACCCCCTTCACCATCTGCGAGGTGAACTTGCCGAGCACGACGCCGAACAGCACGTTGGCGCCTGAGGCCTTCAAGGTCGAGAGCTGCGAGCTGATCGTCGGCGCGCTGGTCTCGTAGCTTGCTTCGGCGATGATCATGCCGGCCGCCTTGGCCCCGAGCGCACGTTTGAAGCCCGCCACATAGTCGCGGCCGAAATCGTCGTTCTGCGACAGGATTGCGATTTTGGCGTCGGGCTTGGTCTGCAAGATGTATTTGGCATAGACCACGCCCTCGGATTCGTAGGCCGCCATGCCCGGCATGGTCCACGGGTTCTTCTGCGGATCGGCCCATTTGGTGGCGCCCGAGAGCACGAACAGCTGCGGCACCTTCTTGGCGTTGAGATAGCGCTGCACGGCGCTGTTGGTGGCGGTGCCGAGCGAGCCGAACATCATCAGCACCTCCTCCTGCTCGACCAGCTTGCGGGTTTGCTCGACCGTCTTCGGCGGCGAATAGGCATCGTCCAGCGTGATGAACTTGACCTTGCGGCCGTTGATGCCGCCTTCGGCATTGAGCTTCTCGAAGAACGCCTCCTGGGTCCGCCCGATCGCGCCGAAGCCCGAGGCCGGACCGCTGTAGGGCAGGGTTTGCCCGATCCGGATCTCGTCGGTGCTCTGCGCGCCGGCGGGGTCTGCGAGGAAGGTCAGCAACGCAATGCCAAACAGAGCGGCCGCCCGCATCATGATATTCTCCCGTCGTTCTTGTTGGTTGGGACCGAGCTATCAGGCGCTGGCGCGGATCAGCAAGTCCTGCCGTGCCTGGTCGAACTCCCGCTTCATCCGATCGACGAGCTCGGCGACCGGCGGCGCGTCGGTGATCTGGCCGATACCCTGGCCTGAGCCCCAGATGTCGCGCCACGCCTTGGATTTCGTGTTGCCGCCGGAGCCGAAGTTCATCTTCGTCTTGTCGGCGACCGGCAGATTGTCCGGATCGAGCCCGGCGGCGGCGATCGAGGGTCCGAGATAGTTGCCGTGCACGCCGGTGAACAAATTCGTATAGACGATGTCGTGCGCCGCATGCTGCACCAGCGCCGCCTTGTACTCATCGGCGGCGTTGGCCTCCGCGGTCGCGATGAAGCGGGTGCCCATATAGGCAAGATCGGCGCCGAGCGTCACGGCGGAGGCGACGCCGAAGCCGTCGCCGATCGCACCCGACAGCAGGATCGTGCCCTTGAACCATTGCTTGACCTCGCGCACCAGAGCGAACGGCGACAGCGTGCCGGCATGGCCGCCGGCGCCGGCGCACACCAGGATCAGCCCGTCGACGCCTTGTTCCGCGGCCTTGCGCGCATGCTTGACGTTGATGACGTCGTGGAACACCAGGCCGCCATAGGAGTGCGCGGCCTCGACGATCTCGGCGGGCGGCCGCAGCGAGGTGATGATGATGGGCGCCCTGTGCTTCACGCAGGTCTCCATGTCCTTCATCAGCCGGTCGTTGGAGGCGTGGCAGATCTGGTTGACCGCGTAGGGTGCGACCTTTTTGCCGGGGTTGCGCGACTTGTATTCGCCGAGCTCATCCTCGATGCGGCTCAGCCATTCGTCGAGCTTCTCGACCGGGCGGGCGTTGAGCGCGGGAAACGAGCCGACGACGCCCGCCTTGCACTGGGCGATCACCAGCTCCGGTCCGGAGACGATGAAGAGCGGCGAGCCGACCACCGGCAGTTCGAGAGTGTCTTTCAAGAGAGCGGGCAGCGCCATGATGTCCTCCCGGAAAACGCGCCCCGCCGGCCTGCGGATGGGGAGGCGTTTCCTGTTGATTGTCGCCGGCGGCTTGCCGGCCCGCATTCGCGGATTTGACACCACTATAAAGGTTGGCGAGCGGACCCTGATCGTTCAATAATGTACAGACAACCATTCAGGTTTGAACAAAGGGCTGCAGGTGGACTGGGATCTTTGCAAGACCTTCGTTGCGGTGGCGGAGACCGGCAGCTTCACCGCGGCGGCACGCCGGCTGCACACCAGCCATCCGACCGTCAGCCGCAAGATCGCGGCGCTGGAAGCTCAGCTCGGCACCAGATTGCTGGTGCGCGCCGCCGACGGCCTGGCGCTGACCGCGGATGGCCGGACGCTGCGCGAGCATGCCGAGGCGATGGCGGCGGCAGCGCTGCGGGCGGAGACGGCGGTCTCGGCGGGAGGGCACAAGGCGCGCGGCTCCGTCAAGCTGTCGATCGGCGCGACGCTGGCCTCGCACTGGCTGATGCCGCGCCTGCCTTCCTTCCTGCGCGCGCACGATCACATCCAGCTTGAGATCATCACCCATCCGTTTCCGGCGAGCGTGCGCCGGCGCGAGGCGGACGTGGTGCTGCGGCCCTTCGACAGCGGCGAGGAAAACCTGGTCGGCCGCAAGATCGGCCGTCTCGGCACGGGATTCTATGCCTCACGCGACTATGCCGGCGGACGCTCCTTGCCGGAACGGCGTGGCGAGTGGAAAGGCCACAGCGTTATCGGTTTTGCCGACCAGACGTCCAATGTCCAGCTTGCGCGCTGGAGCGACGTCGTCACGCGTCAGGGCAGGGTCGTGATGCGTTGCTCGTCCCAGGGCGACATGCTGGCGGCGGTCCGCGCCGGCATCGGAATCTCTGCGCTGTCGTGCTTCGTCGCGGAAAGCTATCCGGATCTCGTGCGCGTCGCGCCGCAGAAGCTCGCCAGCGTGGCGGACCTGTGGCTCCTCGCCCATCCCGACCTCGTCGAACTGCCGGCGGTGCGTGCCGTGGTCGACTTCGTCGCAGCATGCGCCCGAACCGATCGTGCGAGCTTGCGCGGCTAAGCCTGCCCGGCGATCACGCCTTCGCGCTTCTTCACCGCGCGATAATAGCTCCACCACAGATGCGCTGCGGCCCCGCGCAGGGGGCGCCAGGGTTCGGCGAGCGGTACCATCTGTTTCTCCGTTGGCCGTGTCTTCAGGCCGAGCCCGATACGAATGCCTTCCTGCACGGCAAGATCGCCGGCCGGCCAGGCATCGCCATGGCCGAGGCAGAACAAGAGATAGATGTCCGCGGTCCACGGCCCGATGCCGGGCAGCGAGATCAGCGTGTGATGCGCGGCGTCGGCGTCCTCTTCGGCAAGCACATCGAGGTTCAGCCGCTCCGCCATGATTTCGCGAGCGAGATATTTCAGCGTCTTGATCTTGGCGGCGGAAAGCCCGAGCCGTCCCAGCCGGTCGGTGCGGGCGCGGCGCACCGCGTCATGGTCGAACGGATCGAAGGCGGCGGACAGCCGCCCCCAGATCGCCGCCGCGCTCGCGGTCGAGAGCTGCTGCCCGCAGACGATGTGCGCGAGCCCGACAAAGCCCGGCTCGCGCCGCCGCAGGGCCGGCATGCCCGCAACCTCAAACACGGCTTTGAGGCGCGGGTCGCGCTTGATCAGCGCGTGGACGGCCTCTTCGAGATCGGACTGGGTTTCGAGGTGGATGGTCATTTTGGTCGGCAAACTCTCTCTGGCGTCATGGCCGGACGTAGCCGTCCGAAGGACGGCG
>NZ_VSTH01000180.1 GCF_008123965.1 Bradyrhizobium hipponense
GTCGGCGCTGGTGAGCGAAGCACTACACAAGAGTCCCTACGACGGCAGCGTGTTTGTCTTCCGCTCCAAACGTTCCGACAGAGTGAAGCTTCTGGCGTGGGACGGCAGCGGCATGGTGCTGGTGACGAAGTGGTTGCACGAAGGACATTTCACCTGGCCGCCGATCCGCGACGGCGTGGTGCATCTAAGTGCGACGCAGCTCGCGATGCTGCTCGACGGGCTCGAGTGGACGCGTGTCTCACCCAAGCTTGTGAAGCAGCCGGCCGTTGTCGGCTGAGAGGCGAGGATTTCACTGGAGCGTGTCGCGTGCGCATGTATCGTCTGATCATGGCGATTCGCCCCGACGCTCTCCCGACCGATCCGACGGCTCTGACCGAGATGGTGCTCGCGCTTGACGCCGAGAACGGGAGGCTGCGCGTGGCGATGCAGACGCTCAAGGAGCTAATCTTCGGGAAGCGCTCGGAGCGGCTTGCTGCGCTCGTGGCCGAGCAGCTCGCGCTTGACCTCGCCGATCTTGAGACTGGCGTCACGCTACCTGCCGCTGCCAACGACGATGCGGCAGCGGCGAAGCCGCTTGGCAAGCCGCCGCGGAAGAAGGCGCGCCGCAACATCGGCGCGCTGCCCAGGCATCTGCCGCGCTGTGAGCAGGTGCTGGAGCCGGAGGCGACCGCGTGCCCGTGCTGCCAGGGTCGGCTTCACAAGATCGGCGAGGACGTCAGCGAGGTGCTGGACGTGATCCCGGCGATTCTGCGCGTGCTGCGGACAATCCGTCCCAAGTACGGCTGCCGCAGCTGCACCGACGGCGTGGTGCAGGCGAAGGTGCTGCCGCGCCTCATTGAGAGCGGCATGGCGTCGACGGCCCTCGTGGCCCACGTGGTGGTCTCGAAGTTCGCCTGGTATCTGCCGCTGTACCGGCAGGTGCAGATCCTGGCCGGCCAGGGCATCCAGCTCGACCGCGCGACGCTCGCCGGCTGGGTGAAGCGTACCGCCTGGTGGCTCAAAAGCCTCTATGAGCTTCAGCTGCGGACGATCCAGAGCGCGCCGCGCGTGTTCTGCGACGAGACGCCGATGCCAGTGCTCGACCCCGGACGACATCGCACCCGCATCTGCCAGTTCTGGGCGCATGCCATGGA
>NZ_VSTH01000181.1 GCF_008123965.1 Bradyrhizobium hipponense
GTAGTACTAACCCACCCTACCTACGACACCCCAACAAAAAGCCCGGCCGAGCGGCCGGGCTTTTGATCTCTGCGATGGACGCGAGAAACGCTTACGCGGCCTCGTCGGCGACCGTGGCGCCATCGGCGTCGTCGGCATCGCCCTCGGCATCCGTATCGGCCTCGCCATCGGCGGCTTCCGCCTTGGCGCCGGTGCGGCGCGGGCTCTTGGCGAGCTGGGCTTCGATCTCCTTGACCGCTTCGGTCTCGGTCGAGTGCTGCACCACCGCGATCTCGCGCGACAGACGATCGAGCGCCGCTTCATAGAGCTGGCGTTCGCTGTAGGACTGCTCGGGCTGCGATTCGGAGCGGTAGAGATCGCGCACCACTTCCGCGATCGCGACGATGTCACCAGAATTGATCTTCGCTTCGTACTCCTGGGCGCGGCGCGACCACATGGTGCGCTTGACGCGGGCGCGGCCCTTGAGCGTCTCGAGCGCCTTCTTGACCAGCGCAGGCTCGGAGAGCTTGCGCATGCCGACGTTGGCGACCTTCGCGGTCGGAACGCGCAGCGTCATCTTGTCCTTGATGAAGTTGATGACGAACAGCTCGAGCTTGGCACCGGCGATCTCCTGCTCCTCGATGGCCAGAATCTGGCCGACGCCGTGAGCGGGATAGACGACGAATTCGTTGGCTTTGAAGCCCTGGCGCTGGGTCACGACCTTCTTTTCCTCGACCTTCGGCGCGGGTGCAGCGGCCTTCACGGCCGGCTTGGCAGCGACGGGGGCCTTGGCAGGGGCGGCAGCAACAGGCGCCTTCGAAGCAGCAGGCTTGTGAGCGGGGGCCTTATGAGCGGGAGCCTTGGAAAGGGCAGCCTTGGACGTGGCAGCCTTGGACGTGGCAGCCTTGGCAGCAGGCTTGGAAACGGTCGCTTTCGCGGCAGTTTTGGCAGTCTTATGAGGCATTGCGCTTCTTTTGTTCTTCGAGGACTTTGCAGCCGGCGCCTTGGCAGCGGCCCGACCCTTGGATGCGCTACGGCTGGCCGCGGCGACTTTTTTGGCCTCCTTATGGGAAGCCCTCGCTGAAGTACTCTTTTTACGCGTTTTCTGTGACACAGCCTGCGCGCGGAAACTGCCACGCCCCTGTTCGACATTTGGTTTCACGGGAACCCAGAGGGGCCAAGTGGGCTGACGGGGTTCAGCTTGATGTGCCCAATATAGCACATTTCCCGCAAAAATCAATGATTTAGGGGTCTAGAGGGCTGGTTTTCGGCTCGTTTGAAGCTAATAGGGTTAAGTTTGAGCCTGAATTAGTCGCCCGAGCCGGGGTTCGGCGAAAAATACTTCTCGAACTTGCCTTCCATCCCGTCGAATTCCTTGGCGTCGGCGGGTGATTCTTTCTTCTGGGTGATGTTCGGCCAGCTCTTGGCATAGTCAGCGTTGACCGAAAGCCACTTTTCCAGGCCCGGTTCCGTGTCCGGCTTGATGGCGTCGGCGGGGCATTCCGGCTCGCACACGCCGCAATCGATGCACTCGTCCGGATGGATGACGAGCATGTTCTCACCCTCATAGAAACAGTCGACCGGGCAGACCTCGACGCAGTCGGTGTACTTGCACTTGATGCAGGCTTCAGTGACGACGTAAGTCATCCAACGCTCCGAAAAGCTCTTTTAAAAGTCGCGGCTTGCGTAGCGCGGATGGCCCGGCGCTGCAAGGTCGGGGACGGCCGATCATGACGGCTTTCCGCGTGTGATCGACCAAGAAATGAATGTAAGGCGCAATTAATTGCGCTTCTAGTTGTGCTTCGCCTCGCCGAGCTCCTCGTAGAGCACGCGCGCCGAAGCAGCATCGCCGCGGCGCTCATTGAAGGCGGCCACTTTCAGGACGCGCACGGTGCGATCGAGCGCGATCGTCAGCACGTCGCCGATCTTGACCGCATGCCCCGGCGACTTCTCGCGCACGCCATTGATGCGGACGTGGCCGGTTTCGACGAGCTCAGCCGCCGAGGTGCGCGCCTTCACCACCCGCGCATGCCACAGCCATTTGTCGAGGCGCTGCCGTTCGGTCGTGGGCGTTGTTCCTCTTCCTTCCGCTTGGCTATTCCTTGCGCCCCGCGAGCTGCTCCTTCAGCGCGGCGAGCTTGGCGAAGGGCGAGTTCGGATCGATCGGACGATCGCGCTCGCGCGGATTCGCGCTCGATGCGTAGGGACGCAGCGACGGGCCGCCCTGGCGGTCGCGGCCCTTGTCGCGGTCGCGGCCACGATTGTCGCGGCCCTTGTCGCGATCGCCGCCGAACTTGCCCTTGTTGCGATCGCGATCCTTGTCGCGATCCTTGCCCTGATCTCTACCTTGGAAGCTGCGGTTCTCGCGTCCCTGGTTCTCGCGTCCGTCCTGGCGCGGCGCGCCGTCGGCGCCGGCCTCACGGGGCTTGCGGAAATCCTTGCCGCCATCCCTGCGATGACCGCCATGGCGATGACGCTCGGCGCGCTTCTCGCCATCGGCCGCCGGCGCCGCTTCGCCCTCTGCCGGTGCAGCACCTGCCTGGGCGCCGTCCTGCGCACGCGGCTGATTGTGGTGACGCTGGTGGCGATGGCGCTCGTGGCGCGGCTTGCGATCCTCGTGACGGCCGGCGGGACGCCAGACCTCGACGAGCTCGGGCTCCGCGGGTGCGGGTTCCACGGGCGCAGCGGCATCGGCCGATGTGGCGGCTTCCGTTGCGGCGGTCTCTGCGGGCGCAGCTTCGAGGCCGGCAGCCTCGGCGGGTGCTGTCGCTTCTTCAACCGGCGGTGCGATGCCAGGGGCATCTTCCGGCGTGACCGCGGCTTCGCTTGATGCTTCCAGCGCAGGCTCGGCCTCAGGCGCGTCGTGCTGCTCCATGCCGGGCGCGTCTTCGACCGTGACCGGCTCGGCGGCGGCTTCGGTGGATGCAGTCGGTTCCTCCGGCAGGCCGGCAACGGCCTCGGCGGCGGTCTCGGTTGAGGTCTCGCTCGACGTCTCTGCGCTGCCCTCGGCGGGCACAGTCTCGGCCGCGACCGTCTCTGCGACAGCCGCCGCCGGCTTCGGCGGCAACGGCGCG
This sequence comes from Bradyrhizobium hipponense, assembly GCF_008123965.1. GTDB lineage: Bacteria > Pseudomonadota > Alphaproteobacteria > Rhizobiales > Xanthobacteraceae > Bradyrhizobium > Bradyrhizobium hipponense. The sequence goes on from NZ_VSTH01000181.1 coordinate 3,054, forward strand.
CGCTTTTCCATGCGATAGCCGAGCGCGCGCAGGACCGAGGCGAAATCTTCGCCGGCCGAGCCGGTGAGCGAGGTCATCGCCTGCGTCACGACAAAACCGCGGCCGTCGAACGCGCCGGCCGGCTTTTCGCCGGGCGAATTCTCGCGCCACGACAGCGCCGGGCGGATCAGATCGGCGAGCCGTTCCAGAATGTCGACGCGCACGGCGCGCTCGCCGGCCTGCTTGTAGCCGAGCACGCGATAGGCATCGCGCGGCAGCTGCTTGTCGACCGGGAACGAGGTGCGGCCCGAGCTTGCCAGATGCTGCGCGCCTGACAGCGACGACAGATCGACATTGTCCTGCTTCAGCGCCCACAGCAGCGCGGCGAGCGCACGCGCCGCGGGCTTCAACAGGCCGGGGAAATAGAGGTGATAGGCGCCGAAGCGGACGCCGTATTTGCGCAACACAGCGCGCGAGGGCTGGTCGAGATCCTTCAGGTCGCTCGCAATCTTCGGCCGCTCCAGCACGCCGAGCGCCTCGACGAGCTGATAGGCGATGCCGCGGGCAATGCCGGTGACGTCAGCCGCCTTCGACAGCTCGAACATCGGCCCGAGCAGCTTTTCGATATGCGTCTTGAGCCAGAGATCGAGGCGGGCCTGCACTTTCTCCCGCGGCGGCCCGGAGAGGCGCTCGTCGGAGATGATGCGGATGCGCGGATGCAGCGCCTCGTCTGCGGCGGTCAGCCGCGCCACCGCGTCGCCGGTCCAGCGGATGGTGCCGTCGGACGTCAGCACGAACTGCTCGTCCGGCGCATTGCCCAATTTTTCGGCGCGCGCATTGATCTCGCCGGCGAGCACCGCCTGGGCGGCAGCCTGCAAGGCTTTCGCATCCGAGCCGGCTTCCGCCGCATCCGGTGCAAAGGTGAAGCCATCGAGGCGGCCGATGACATGGCCTTCGACGATCACTTCGCCGGTCTTGCCGATTTCCGTATTCAAGCTCGTGTTCTCCCGCAGGCGGCGCATCAATACACTGGTCCGACGATCAACGAAACGCTCAGTCAAGCGTTCATGGAGCGCATCCGATAATTTATTTTCGATCTCCCGCGCGATCCCCTGCCAGTGTTCGGGGTCCGCGAGCCAGTCCGGCCGGTTGGCGACGAAGGTCCAGGTGCGGATCTGCGCGATCCGGGCCGACAGCGTGTCGATGTCGCCGTCGACGCGGTCGGCCTGGTCGATCTGGGAAGCGAACCAGGCGTCGGGAATGCGGCCCTTCTGCATCAGGAAGCCGTACAGCGTGGTGACGAGCTCGGCGTGGGCGGCCGGCGACAGCTTTCGGTAATCCGGGACCTGGCAGGCTTCCCACAGCCGTTCCACGGCCGTCTTGCCATGTGCGATATCGCGCACCTCGACGTCGCGGGCGGCGTGATCGAGCACCCGCATGTCCTCCGCGATCGGCGCGCGCGTCAGGGACTCGTGGCCGGGGGCGAGGTTCAGCGACACCTGGAGCGCGCCGAGCGAGGCGAAATCCAGCCTCGCATTGCGCCACTGCAAGACCTTGACGCTGTCGAAGGTGTGGTTCTGCAGCGCATTGACGAGTTCGGGTTCGAACGGCGCGCAGCGGCCGGTGGTGCCGAAGGTGCCGTTGCGCGTGGCGCGCCCGGCGCGGCCGGCGATCTGCGAGAACTCGGACGGCGTCAGGCGGCGGAACTGGTGGCCGTCGAACTTGCGGTCGGAGGCAAAGGCGACGTGGTCGACGTCGAGATTGAGGCCCATGCCGACCGCGTCGGTGGCGACGAGATAATCGACGTCGCCGTTCTGGAACATCGCCACCTGCGCATTGCGCGTCCGCGGTGACAGCGATCCCAGCACCACCGCGGCGCCGCCATGCTGGCGGCGGATCAGCTCGGCGATGGCGTAGACTTCATCGGCGGAGAACGCGACGATCGCGGTGCGCCGCGGCTGGCGCGTGATCTTGCGGTCACCGGCGAATTCGAGCTGCGACAGCCGCGGCCGCGTGATCATGGAAACGCCGGGCAAGAGGCGCTCGATGATCGGGCGCATCGTCGCAGCCCCGAGCAGCAGCGTCTCGTCGCGGCCGCGGCGGTTGAGGATGCGGTCGGTGAAGACGTGGCCGCGTTCGAGATCAGACGCGATCTGGACCTCGTCGACGGCGAGGAAGGAGACGTCGAGGTCGCGCGGCATCGCCTCGACGGTCGAAACCCAATAGCGCGGCGCCTTCGGCTTGATCTTCTCCTCGCCGGTGATCAGCGCGACGGCCTCCGGCCCGGCGCGATCGGCGATCTTGTTGTAGACCTCGCGCGCGAGCAGCCGCAGCGGCAGCCCGATCATGCCGGACGAATGCGCCAGCATCCGCTCGATGGCCAGATGGGTCTTGCCGGTGTTGGTCGGCCCGAGCACCGCAGTGACGCCAGCACCGGGGGCGCGCTCGGAGGCGAAGGGGGAGGAGGAAAAGGGCATCTAGGGGGATAGGTAATGACGGTTTGGGGCGAATGTCAGTGCTGTTTGAGGCGGCGGCGCGAAGCGCTCATCGCGCATACACACCGCGGTCATCGCCCGGCTCGACCGGGCGATCCAGTATTCCAGAGGCGGCGCAGATCAAGCCGAGAGGGCGCGGCGTACTGGATGCCCCGGTCAGGCCGGGGCATGACAGCGGAGAATGCGGCGACGCTCCCCAATCCTCGCGCAACTGTCTCACTTTGCGACGCTTTTCCCGTTGGCTTTAAGCTTCGGAACGACTCCAGAACGAATCGCGGCCGAATCGCTGACGCCGTGTTGAGTCCTGTTCCGTTCACGCAAGATGTCGCGGGACGCTGGTTTGACTCGCACTAGATGGAGTTTCGCGCTGTCGCACAAGCGGCGTTTGCGTGGCGGGTTTCTTAAAGCTGGGGACGGCGCGGAGTCGAATCAGAATCGGGGAGGAGTCAAATGGATTCGCGTGGGCGGCCTCTCCAAACTCATTTTCGTGAAAACAACCCCATGCACAGTAGGTAAGCGATTGAAGTAACGAGCTTCTTTACCGGCCAAACTCTCTCCGCTCGTCATTCCGGGGCGCGCGCAGCGCGAGCCCGGAATCCATCGCACAACAGTCTCCGCGGCCTGATGGATTCTCAGATGCGCAATTGCGCATCATAGCTCGCGACTTTGTCGCGCCCCGGAATGACGGCGGTGGGTGTGGCGGGGACGGAGCCAGAGAAGCGGGCGCAGGGCGGAGGGCATCCCCTACTGCGTCTTCGCCACCCTTGGCGGCTGGGCTGAGGTGATGAAGCTCGTCGCTTCCAGCATCGCCGGCCCGAGCGGCGTCGGCACTTTCAGCCAGAACGGGACCAGGATCCGCGTGCCCGCGACGGGAGCGAAGGCGATCTCGATGTTGCGCTGGGCGGCGAGGTATTTGATCACGGGGCGGTCGGGGATGTAGCCGGCGACGGGGACGAAATACAGCGAGCAGACCACGACCGGGCCGCGATAGCCCTTTTCCGCCTTCACCGTTTCCATGCGCTTGAAATCGAGCTTGAGCTCGTAGCGCATGCGGCCGTCGAACACCGGCGCGGAATTTTTGCAGGCCTCCGCCGACAAGGGATCGCCGGTGCCGGGCACGCGCAGCAGCGAGGCCGTCATCGGGTCCCAGACGCCGCGGCGATGCGCCTCGGTGACGACGATGCGATCGGCATCGACCGGCGGCTCCGGCAGAATCGCAAAGTCCTTCACATTGCCCTTGTCCAGCGTGATGCGGATCTCTTCGGTCTTCTTCGAGGTGGTGGTGGAGGCCTGGTAGCCGGTCGCGACCAGCGCGCCGTTGACGACGCGGCCCTGCGAGGCGCCGGTGCCGGAGCCGTTGGCGATCGATTTCAGCAGCCCCGAGGTGCCGCCCGAGGCCGCCGCGGAAAACACATCGTCCTGGATGTCGATGTTCCAGGCGCCCTTGCCGACGGGAATGCCGGCCAGCGTCGCCTCGTACTGCGCCTCGAGCTTGCCTTGCGCCGCCGCGGGCTTCGCCTCCCAGGCGAAAGCCAGGGCGCAAAGCGCGGCCAGAGCCAGCCGGCCGGCGCGATGCAGCCGGGGCAGATGAGGGGTCAGGGTCAGCACGAAGCCATCCAATGGGGCCGTCAGGCCTTGTTAGTTAAGCCAAATATTGCGGCAAACAATGTGTCCGGGCGCAAGGCCATGGGAACTCCAGGCGACTTTTCGGGTGCGATTACGCCCTTTATGTGATGGTAAGCGGTTTTAATCATTGCCGTTTTGGTGATTGCGCAACCGCGGGCTCGAATACCTCTCCCGCGTGCGGGAGAGGTCGGCGCGACCGGGCGATGCGAAGCATCGTCCCGCGCGCCGGGTGAGGGTTCTCTCCTCTTGGGGACACCAGCCGTGATAACGACTGCCCCTCTGCGGAGACAGCCCCCACCCCGGCCCTCCCCCGCAAGCGGGAGAGGGAGTACA
>NZ_VSTH01000182.1 GCF_008123965.1 Bradyrhizobium hipponense
GCGGAGGAGCAGGCGCGGGAGCGGGAGCAGGTGGGGGCGTTGGCGGTGGCCTCGGAGGCGGAGTGGGCGCTAGTGCATCCGGGGGTCATGGCGGTGCTGGAGGACACGGCGGTGCGGGTGTCGGCCATGGGGTATCGAGCGCGACACCTGGCCACACGATGCAAACGACCTTTGCACCGCACGGGCGGGGGTCGCATCACGGCGCATCAACGTTCAGCCCAGGACACGCAATGCAAGCGGCTTTTCCAAATCCGCAAAATCGCGGCGCCGGCCACGGAGCTTCGAGCTTCGCTCCCAGTCGATAGCCGATACAACAACTGCAAAAGCCCCGGCGCGCCGGGGCTTTTGTTTTCGCGGGCAGGAATGTGATAGCCACTGGCCGACATTCCTTCTCCCCGCACCACACGACGATCCTGCGCGCAGCATCCGGTAGCCCAGACGGCATGCAGCACGGAAGAGATCAGGGCCAAATTGCGGTGCACTTAAATTAATGGCGAATTGAGTGCACCGTAATTCGGGTCATCTACGCGATCAGCTGCTTCGCCGCAGCCGAGATCATCACCAGCCCGCCGGTGATAACCGCGACATCGAGGATCGCGGTGTGGATGTGCACCGGCATCCGTTCGACGAAGGCTTTTGCGAGGAACGCGCCGGGGATCGCGATCCCGCCGATCAGCAGCGCGAAGGCGAGCACCTGCGCGGTCACGGCTCCCGCGAGGCCAAACACGGAGATCTTGATGAGGCCGGTGCCGAGCGAGATCATCGCATCGGTCGCGATCACGGCGGCGCCCTCGAGGCCCGCGGCCATCAGCAGCGAGAGCAGGATCACGCCGGAGCCGGACGTGCCGCCGACCAGCACGCCGTAACCGACCGAGCCGGCCGCAAGGCCGGTGTCGCCGATCTTGACCTCGTGGCGTCGGAGCACGCGGCGCAGCGGCACGCTGAGGATCAGCATCGAGCCGATCACGAGCGCTGCGCCGGCATTGGTGAGGCGCGTATAGCCGTAGGCGCCAAGCGCCGTCGTCAGCGCGGCACAGGCGAGCACGATCAGCGCGCGGCGGCGATCGGCATAGCGGAGATAGGCAATCGCACGGCTCGAATTGGTGAAGATCGCGGAGATCGCGATGATCGGCACCACCGGCTCGGCGCCGACGAGCGGCACCAGCACCAGCGGCATCAACGCGCCAGTGCCATAGCCGGCCAGACCACCGATAACGGACGCAAACAACGCCATCAACGCGACCAGCAGAAGCTGCAGAAGCGAGATATCGGCGAAGCCTGAGTCGATGTTCAATTTTTCTGATCGCGGCTGACGCGTACCGCAGCTTGATCTGCGATGGAAGCGAGCGCCGCCTCCTCCAGGGGAAAATCGGCCGCAAGCCAAGCGTCCTCGGCGAGCGTCAATACATGGCCGAGCGCAGGTCCTTCCGCCATGCCGCGCGCGATGAAATCGGCCGCCTTCAGCGGAAATTTCGGCGCGCTCCAGCGCTGCGGCAGCTCGGCTAGCGCGCGCCAGCGCGACGAGGTCACATCGCCGCCGGCCCGCGCCCAGGCCAGCAACACACGATCGTGATAACGCTCCGGACCCAGCCGATAGAGCAGCCGGCGCGCATTGGCCTCGTCCTTGGTGGCAAAGCGCCACCAGCGATGCCCCATCGAATCCAGCGCCTTGGCTTCGGCGTTGGCGAGCCTCAAGCGCGCGGCGACGCGCTTTGCATCCTCGGTCACCGCCACCGTCAGCGCGGCCAGGCGCCGGGTGACGCTCGCCGGCAGGCCGAGCGCGCGCTCGATCGCGATCATCGCCGATAGCGGCCCGGTATAGGCGACGCCGCCGATCAACGTTTGCAGCAATCCGCCTTCGGCCATCGCCAGCGCGGCTGCGGATGCGCCGCCCGCGACCAGCAGTTTCAGCATTTCCATGCGCACGCGCTCGGCCGACAGGTTCGCAAGACCCGCGCGTCCGCGGATGCAGGCGAGATAGCCGTCGCGATCGGGCTCGCCGGCGCCGAAGGCGGCGTGGATGCGGAAGAAGCGCAGGATGCGCAAATAATCCTCGGCGATGCGTTGGTCGGGATCGCCGATGAAGCGCACGCGGCGCGCTCTCGCATCCGCGATCCCGCCGACATAGTCGTAGACGACGCCCGCTGCATCGGCCGAGAGCCCGTTCATGGTGAAGTCGCGCCGCTCGGCGTCCCTGACCCAGTCGCGGCCGAAGGCGACCTTGGCTTTGCGGCCGAACGTCTCGGTGTCCTCGCGCAGCGTGGTGACTTCGTAGGGCCGCCCGTCGATAACGAGCGTGACGGTGCCGTGGTCGACACCGGTCGGCACGCTCTTGATGCCGGCAGCCCTGGCGCGCCGCATCACTTCCTCCGGCAGCGCCGTGGTCGCGATGTCGATGTCGCCGTGCGCCAAACCCAGAAGCGCGTTGCGTACAGCGCCGCCGACCACGCGCGCCTCCTCACCGTTGGCGTTGAGCAGCTGCAGGACGCGCGCCGTCCCGCCTGCGGTCAGCCAGGGCGCATCGGCAAGTAACGACTCCGCGCTCATCGGTTGGCCCTTATCTTTCTCTGCCCGGCACCAGCTTGCCGTTCTCGATATGGGCGGGAATATAGGTCGAATCCGGCGGGGCGCCGGAGAAATGCGCAAGGCCGACCAGCCCCACGATCACCAGAACCAGCGCTGCCAGGACAAGTCGTGCGACGATGGTGATCGGCCAGGACGATTGGACGAACAGTCCGGAACGGGTGGCGGCGAGAAACAACGCATAGACGACGAAGGGAATGAGGAAAATTCCGATCTCGGTCAGCACCGTCCGGATCATGACGAATAGATCCGCTCATACAGCACACGCAGCATCCCGGCCGTCGCGCCCCAGATGTAGCGTTCCGCAAACGGCATCGCGTAGTAGGACCGCTCCATGCCGCGGAATTCCTTGCTGTGCACCTGGTGGTTCGCCGGGTTCATCAGGAAGGATAGCGGCACCTCGAACGCATCATCAACCTCGGAATGGTTGATCGTCAGCTCGAATCCCGGCCGCACCCTGGCAACCGTCGGCAGGATGCGGAAGCCGAAGCCGGTGCCATAGAGATCGAGATAGCCGAGCGGCTCGACGAAGTCGCGCGACAGCCCGACCTCCTCCTCGGCTTCGCGCAGCGCCGCATCGAGCGGGGACGCATCGGTGGCGTCGATCTTGCCGCCGGGAAAGGCGATCTGGCCGGCATGGTCGTTCAGATGCGCCGAGCGCTGGGTCAGAAGAATGGTCGGCTCGGGGTGGTCGACCACCGCGATCAGGACCGCCGCCGGACGCACCGGCTGCTCGCGTGCAATGATCTCGAGCATCTTGTCGGTGCCGGGATCGCCCGAGGCCGGAATGATGTTGGGATCGTAGAGCGCGAGCGGAACGTCGAAGCGCAATCGCGCCCTAGAGCGAGCGAAGAAATCGGCCGCGCCGAGCGTGGCGGGATCGTTCTTCAGAATAGGCTTGTTCAAAGCGCGGCCCTCACCTGCGCCGCGTCGGCCATGGCGAAGAATTCGCCAGCCGACTCGACGCCGAACATCGGCTGGCCATCGACCATCCGCTCCTCGCCGATGTCAACCAGATCGTAATAGAGCGCGCGGGTGACCTTGGCCCAGAGATCGGCGCGCACGTGCAGATAGGGCGTCAGCCCGCCGTCCGCCGCCTGCTCGAAACGCAGCCGGTGCGCGGCATCGCAGGTGACCCACTCGTCGACATTGGTGCGGAAGCGGAGCACGCGATGATTGTCCTCGCCATCCTTCTGCATCTCGACCGCCATGAACGGCGCGTCCTCGACGCGGATGCCGACCTTCTCCACCGGCGTGACGAGAAAATGCTTGTCGCCTTCGCGCTTCAGGATGGTCGAGAACAGGCGGACCAGCGCCGGCCGCCCGATTGGCGTGCCCAGGTAGAACCATGTACCATCCTTGGCGATTCGCATGTCGAGATCGCCGCAAAACGGCGGATTCCACAGATGCACCGGCGGCAGGCCCTTTTTGGCGCCTTCGGCATTGGCAGCAGTTTTTGCGGCGGCAGTCAGCCCTTCGAGACCACGATCGGCACTCTGCCCTTGGTTCGCCATGGTTTGCCCTGACTTTGTCATGTGGTCATTTGGCACGATTGGTGCAGGTCTGACTTGTAAGTCTACGTTGTACATCGGTGCGCGGTTCCATCCCCGGATCAATGCGGTGTGGAGGTCGCCACTTCGTGATGCCCTACATATCCTTAAGCCGATAAGGTGGGGATAGGTTAATTCAACGAATACATGGCCTTCCTGCAAGTCTAGCATAGGGCCCATGATCTGACGCGATGAGATGATTTGACGACGCGAGCGAACCCGCGTGGCGGACTTTAAGGAGCTGACGGATGGCGGAGAGTGTCGAGAAACTCGAGGACGGTATCGTCCGTTCGGCCGAGCAGGTGTCCAGTCAAATTCGCGCTGCGAAGGAAGCGATCGCTTCCGTCATCTTCGGCCAGGATCGCGTGATCGAGAACACGCTGGTCACCATCCTCTCGGGCGGCCACGCGCTGCTGATCGGCGTGCCCGGCCTCGCCAAGACCAAGCTGGTCGAAACGCTCGGCGTCACGCTGGGCCTGGACGCCAAGCGCATCCAGTTCACGCCCGACCTGATGCCGTCGGATATTCTCGGCGCCGAAGTGCTCGACGAGAGCACCGCGGGCAAGCGCTCGTTCCGCTTCATCGCCGGCCCCGTGTTCGCGCAGCTGCTGATGGCCGACGAGATCAACCGCGCCAGCCCGCGTACGCAATCGGCGCTGCTCCAGGCCATGCAGGAGCAGCACATCACCGTGGCCGGCGCGCGTCACGACCTGCCGAAGCCGTTCCACGTGCTCGCGACGCAGAATCCGCTGGAACAGGAAGGCACCTATCCGCTGCCCGAAGCGCAGCTCGACCGCTTCCTGATGGAGATCGACGTCGACTATCCCGATCGCGACGCCGAGCGCCGCATCCTGTTCGAGACCACCGGCGCCGACGAGACGCTGGCGCGGGGATCAATGACCGCGGACGCGCTGATCACCGCGCAGCGGCTGATCCGCCGCCTGCCGGTCGGCGATTCCGTGGTGGAGGCCATCCTGTCGCTGGTGCGCGCGGCCCGTCCGGGTCCGGACAGCGGCGAGACCGGCAAGTTCATCGCCTGGGGACCTGGTCCGCGCGCCAGCCAATCTCTCATGCTCGCGGTGCGCGCACGCGCGCTTATCGACGGACGGCTCGCGCCTTCGGTCGACGACGTGCTCGACCTCGCCGAACCCGTGCTGAAGCACCGCATGGCACTGACGTTCCAGGCGCGCGCCGAAGGCCGAACCATTCCGGAGGTGATCCGGCAGTTGAAGACACGGATCGGTTGATGGCAGCGGAGAACGGGCACACGGCGAAGGAGATCATCGCGATCCGACGTGCCGATGGCGAAAGCCGCACGCTCGCCGCTTCGCTGCCGCGCCTGGTGCTCGAAGCCCGCCGTATCGCCGCCAATGTCATCCACGGCCTGCACGGCCGGCGCCGCGCCGGCTCCGGCGAAAATTTCTGGCAATACCGCCGCTTCGTCTCCGGCGAGCCGTCGCAGAACGTCGACTGGCGCCGGTCGGCGCGCGACGATCATCTCTATGTCCGCGAGCTTGAATGGGAAGCCTCGCACACGGTCTGGATCTGGCCCGACCGTTCGCCTTCGATGGCGTTCGCCTCGAAACAGTCGCGCGAGTCCAAGCTCGAACGCACGTTGATTGTTGCCTTCGCGCTGGCCGAGCTGCTTGTCGCCGGCGGCGAGCGCGTCGGAATCCCCGGCCTGATGGCCCCGACCGCAAGCCGCAGCGTCATCGACAAGATGGCTCAGGCGATGCTGCATGACGATGCCGAGCGGCCGAGCCTGCCGCCGTCGTTCGTCCCCTCGGCGCTGGCCGAGACCATCGTGCTGTCGGATTTCTGGTCGCCGATCGAAGAGATCAGGGCCACGGTTGCAGGCCTGTCCGGCTCCGGCGCCCATGGCACCCTGGTACAGGTCGTCGATCCCGCCGAAGAGTCATTTCCTTATTCCGGCCGCGTCGAGTTCGTCGAGCCCGAAGGATTCGGCGTCATCACCGCCGGACGCGCCGAGAGCTGGGCGCAGGATTACGCCGCGCGGCTCGCGTTGCACCGTGACCAGATCCGCGCCGAGACCAACAAGCTCGACTGGCTGTTCGCGACGCATGCGACCGACCGCTCGGCGGCCGAACTACTGCTGTTCCTGCATGCCGGCATGCAGGTGAGCAAGTCTGGCGCCCGCACCACGACGATCAAGGCGGGGCCAGCCGCATGATGGGATTGCCGCTCGCCTTCACCGAACCGCTGCTCCTGATCGGCCTCGTCAGCCTGCCGGTGCTGTGGTGGCTGCTGCGCGTGATGCCGCCGCGGCCGCGCCGCATCGAGTTTCCGCCGACACGGCTGTTGTTCGACATCGCCCAGCGGGAAGAGACGCCGTCGCGGACGCCGTGGTGGCTGACCGCACTGCGGCTCTTGGCTGCGGCTCTCGTCATTTTCGCCGCCGCCGGCCCGATCTGGAATCCGCAAGTCGGCACAGCCGGCAGCAAGGCGCCGCTGATGATCATGTTCGACGACGGCTGGAGCGCCGCATCGAACTGGGACATCCGGATCAGGGCCGCCGACGAGTTGATCGCCAATGCCGACAACGACCGCCGCGCCATCGCGCTGGTGCCGCTGTCCGAGCCGAACCGCGACATCACGCTGATGCCGGCCGGCGCCGCGCGCGTGGCACTGCGGCAGCTCGCGCCAAAACCGTATTCGATCGAGCGCGTCGAAACCCTCGCCGCGGTCGACCGGTTCCTGAAAGCCACCGGCGACTGCGAGATCGTCTGGCTGTCCGATGGCGTCGACACCGGCCGCGGCGAAGACTTCGTGCAGGGCCTCGGCAAGACCATCGGAGATCGCAGCCTGACGGTGTTCGAGGGCGGCACCTCCTCCCCGCTGGCGTTAGCCGCGGCCGAGAATGCGGCGGCGAAAATGACGGTGAAGGTGCTGCGCACCAACAGCGGCATCACCGCCGGCACCGTGCGGGCGCTGGACCAGAAGGCCTCGCCGATCGGCGAGGCGCGCTACAGCTTCGGCCCGCAGGACAAGGAAACCGAAGCGGCGTTCGATCTGCCGGTCGAGCTGCGCAACGACATCACCCGGCTCGAGATCTCCGGCGAGCGCTCGGCCGGCGCGGTGCAGCTGCTCGACAAGCGCTGGCGGCGGCGCGCCATCGGCATCGTCTCCGGTGCGACCAGCGAGACCGCGCAGCCGCTGCTGGCGCCGACCTTCTATCTCACCCGCGCGCTGGCTCCGTTCGCCGACGTACGGCTGGCGGACAAGGGCTCGCCGCAGCAGGGCATCACGCAGTTCCTCGACCAGAAGCTGCCGATGATCATCCTCGCCGATGTCGGCACCGTCGCGCCCGAGCTGCGCGAGCGCCTCAACGCCTGGATCGACCAGGGCGGCGTGCTGGTGCGGTTCGCAGGTCCAAGGCTCGCGCAGGCCGAAGACGATCTCGTCCCGGTCAAGCTGCGCAAGGGCGGCCGCACGCTCGGCGGCAGCCTGACCTGGGAGAAGCCGCAGCATCTCGCTACCTTCGCCGCCGATGGGCCCTTTGCCGGCGTGGCCGTGCCGAAGGACGTCACCGTGAGCCGGCAGGTTCTGGCCGAGCCGGACGCCGTGCTCGCCACCAAGAGCTGGGCGTCGCTGGAAGACGGCACGCCGCTGGTGACCGGCGAGCATCGCGCAAAGGGCCTGGTCAGCCTGTTCCACGTCAGTGCCGACATGCGCTGGTCGGATCTGCCGATGTCGGGCACCTTCGTCGAAATGCTGCGGCGGATCGTCGACATGTCCGGCTATACCGCCAAGCCCGGCGCAGGCGTTGCCAGCGAGGCGAGCACCGAGACGGTGGCACCGCTGCACATTCTCGACGGCTTCGGCGCCTTCGGCCCGCCGCCTGCCACTGCAAAGCCGCTGCCCGCGGATTATCGCGACCGCGCCACGCCCGATCATCCGCCGGGCTTCTATGGTCCGGCAGAAGGACCTCTCGCCGTGAACACGCTCGCCGCCGCCGACCGCATCGCAGCGCTCAACACCGCGAGCCTGCGCGCCCGGCACGCCACCTACACCAATGCCGAGCCACGGGACTTGCGCGGCTGGCTGCTGTCGACGGCGCTCGCGCTGTTCCTGATCGACGCCATCATCGTCGCGGTGCTGGGCGGCGGCCTCGCCGCGCTGCTGCGCCGCCGCGCCGCGCCGGCGATGATCATCGTCGGGCTGGTGCTTGCCGGCCTGTTGTCGTTGTCGCCGACACCGGCGCGCGCGGACAGTGCCGCGGACGAGTTCGCGATGAAGTCTGTGTCGCAGACCCGCCTCGCCTATGTCGTCACCGGCAATGCCGACGTCGATTCCATCGTCAAGGCCGGCCTGTCCGGACTGACGTTGTTCCTGGCGCAGCGCACGGCACTGGAGGCCGGCGATCCCGTCGGCATCGATCCCGCGCGCGACGAGCTCGCCTTCTTCCCGCTGATCTACTGGCCGATCGTGCCCGGCGCGCCGAAGCCGCCGCAGGACGCCATCAACAAGATCGACGCCTACATGAAGCAGGGCGGCACCGTGATCTTCGACACCCGCGACGCGGTCGAAGCGCCGCCCGGCGACAACGGCGCCTCGCAGACGCCGGGGATGCGGACGCTGCGCGAGATCCTGTCCTCGCTCGATGTGCCCGAGCTCGAGCCGGTGCCGCGCGAGCACGTGCTGACCAAGACCTTCTATCTCTTGCGCGACTTCCCCGGCCGCTTCAATTCCGGCCAGACCTGGGTCGAAACCTTGCCGCGCGAGGACGACGACGAGAGCGCGCAGCGTCCCGCGCGCGGCGGCGACGGCGTCTCGCCCATCATCATCACCTCGAACGATCTTGCCGGTGCCTGGGCGATCCGCCCCGACGGCCAGCCGATGCTGCCGCTCAGTCCGGGCGAGCCGCGCCAGCGCGAATTCGCCTTCCGCGCCGGCGTCAATATCGTGATGTACACGCTGACCGGCAACTACAAGGCCGACCAGGTCCACGCACCGGCCCTGATCGAGCGGCTGGGGCAATGATGCGGGGGTTGAATCTCGATACCCGCAAAAACGAAGCCGTCATGGCCGGGCTTGTCCCGGCCATCCACGCCGCCTTGCCACGCGGCACGAAGAACGTGGATGCCCGGCACAAGGCCGGGCATGACGATGCGGAGAGAGCATCGACATGAATTACGGCATCGCATTCACGCCGCTTGTTCCCGCGCTGGTCCTGTGGATCGCGCTCGCGGCGATCGTCGTCATCGCGCTCGTGCTGACGCTTGCGCGTGCGCGCGGCGCAGCCGTGCGCGTGGCCGCGCTGGCGCTGTTCCTGCTGGCGCTCGCCAATCCCTCCTTCACGCGTGAAGACCGCGATCCCCTCACCTCGATCGCCGCCGTCGTCGTCGACAAAAGCCCGAGCCAGAATTTCGGCAACCGCACCCGCGAAGCCGCGCAGGCGCAGGAGGCGCTGGTCGACAGCCTGAAGAAGATCAAGGGGCTCGAGGTCCGCGTCGTCGATGCCGGACAGGCCGATGGCGAAACCGACGGCACAAGATTGTTCGGTGCCCTCGCCTCCGCATTGGCGGACGTGCCGGTCGACCGCGTCGCCGGCGCCTTCCTGATCACCGACGGCCGCGTCCACGATATTCCGGCAAACGCCGCCGGGCTCGGCTTCCAGGCGCCGGTGCATGCGCTGATCACCGGACAGAAGGACGAGCGCGACCGCCGCATCGCGATCACGGCGGCGCCGCGCTTCGGCATCGTCGGCCAGAACCAGACCATCACCTATCGCCTCGACGACCAGGGCGTCTCTGGCGAGCGCGCCAAGGTCACGGTCCGCCGCGACGGCGAGGTCATCAACGAGCGCACGCTCTCGAGCGGCCAGAGCGCGAGCGTCGACGTCGACATCAAGCATGCCGGGCCGAACATCGTCGAGATCGAGGCCTCGCCGCTGGAGCGCGAGCTGACGCCGGTGAACAACCGCGCCGTCGTCGCCATCGACGGCGTGCGTGACAAGCTGCGCGTGCTGCTGGTCTCGGGCGAGCCGCATTCCGGCGAGCGCACCTGGCGCAACCTCTTGAAATCCGACGCCAGCGTCGACCTCGTGCACTTCACCATTCTGCGTCCGCCGGAGAAGCAGGACGGCACGCCGATCAACGAATTGTCGCTGATCGCGTTTCCGACCCGCGAGCTGTTCCAGCAGAAGATCAACGAATTCCAGCTGATCATATTCGATCGCTACGCCCGCCAGGGCGTGCTGCCGATCGCCTATTTCGACAACATCGCGCGCTATGTGCGCGGCGGCGGCGCCGTGCTGGTCTCGGCCGGGCCGGACTACGCCTCCAACACCAGCATCTGGCGCACACCGCTAGATTCGGTGCTGCCGGCCGAGCCGGTCGGCGTCACCGAGAAGCCGTTCTATGCGCATCTGTCCGACGTCGGCAAACGCCATCCCGTGACGCGCGGGCTGGAGGGCTCGGCGAGCGAGCCACCGCGCTGGAGCCGCTTCTTCCGCACCGTCGATACCCGCAACTCGGTCAACCCGCCGGTGATGACGGGCGTGGACGGCAAGCCGCTGCTGTTCCTGTCGCGCTTCGGTGAAGGTCGTGTCGCGCTGCTGCTCTCCGACCACATCTGGCTGTGGGCGCGCGGCTATGAAGGCGGCGGGCCGCATCTCGATCTGCTGCGGCGGATGTCGCACTGGCTGATGAAGCAGCCCGATCTCGATGAGGAAGCGCTGCGCCTCCAGGTGCAGGGCAAGGAACTGGTGGTGGTGCGCCAGACCATGTCGGACAGCGTCCAGCCTGTGAGCGTGACATCGCCGTCCGGCGTCTCGCGCGACCTCACGCTCAGCGCCGGCGACCCGGGCGAGTGGCGCGCCAGCCTGCCTGCGAACGAACTCGGATTGTGGCAGGCAACCGACGGCACGCTGAAGGCGCTGATCAATGTTGGCCCGACCAATCCGAAGGAGTTTTCGGAAGTCACCTCCACCACCGAGGCCTTGAGACCGCTGACGCAGGCAACCGGCGGCGACGCCGTGCGCGTGGTCGACGGCGCCAGCGTCGAGCTGCCTCGCGTGGTGCCGGTGCGCTCGGCCAGCGCCTTCCATGGCGACGGTTGGATGGGGGTCAGGATGCGCGACGCCAGCGTGGTGAAGGGCGTCGGCGTGCTGCCGATCTTCGCCGGCCTGATCGGGCTGTTGCTGCTGCTCGGCGCCTTCGCCGCGACCTGGGTCCGCGAAGGACGTTGATCTCCTCAGGCGTGACGGGATGAGAATCGCCTCGCGCTGCGACGGCGGTGCGTTCCCTCCCCCCTTGCGGGGGAGGGCTAGGGAGAGGGGTGGCCTAGGAAAAGATGCCGGTTGTTAGCGAAGCATCCAGTGTGTGGACGCGAGGGAAAGAGTCCCCGTGTGGCACCCCCTCCCTGCCCCTCCCCCGCAAGGGGGGAGGGAACGGAGAGAGCGCTGCTGTTGGCCGGAGTCTATTCGGCCTCACGCTCGCTAATCTCAATGCCAAAACAAAAGAGCCGGCCCATCGGGCCGGCTCTCGTCGTCTTGAAAACCGCTGCCGCGCTTACTTCACGAGCGTGTACTTGCCGTTCTTCACCGTGAGCAGGATGCGCGAACGGTCGTCGAGGCCGTAGCGGTCCTTTTCGGTGAAGTTGTAGACGCCCTGGCTCGCCGCCAGCTCCCTCTCCGACAGCAGCGCCTGCCGGATCGCCTCGCGGAATTCCGGGGTGCCCGGCTTGGCCGTCTTCAGCGCCGCCGGAATGATGCGCTTCAGGATCTCGAACGCATCGTAGGAATGGCCGGCGAACTGGCTGCGGCTGTTCGGACCGTATTTGGCTTCATACGCCGTGTTGAGCGCAAGGCCCGGCTTCTTGGTCGCTGCTTCATCCGGCTGGTCTTCGGGGTCCATCACCGGACCGGAGGCCATCAGTACGCCCTCCGCGGCTTTGCCGGCGATGCGGATGAAATCCATGCTGGCGGCACCATGGGTCTGGTAGATCAGGCCTTGATAGCCGCGCTCGCGCAGCTCGGTCTGCGGCAGTGCGGCTGCGGTGCCGGAGGCGCCGACCAGGATGGCGTCGGGATTGGCGGCGACGAGCTTCAGCACCTGTCCGGTGACCGAGGTGTCGGGGCGCGCAAAGCGCTCTTCGTCGACGATGGTGATGCCCATCGGGACTGCCTGGGCTTTCAGATCGTTGAACCAGAGGTCGCCGTAGCTGTCGGAATAGCCGATGTAGCCGAGGGTCTTCACCCCCTTGGCCTTCATGTGATCGTACAGCACCTTGCCCACGATCGGGATCGGCTGCGGCATTGCCACCGACCACTTCATGCGCTCCGGCGTGATCGGGAACGGCGCGAGGCCAAAATGCGGAATGCCGGCTTCGTTGGCGACGTTGGAGACCGCGATCGTCGGCGGCGTCAGCGCCGAACCCATGATGATGTCGGCCTTGGATTCGGTGACGAAGCGGCGGGCATTGGTGGTCGCTGTGGTGGGATCGCCGCCGTCGTCGAGCACGATCACTTTCAGCGGCACGCCGCCAATCTCCTTCGGCACGAACTCCAGCGCATTGCGCTCGGGGATGCCGAGCGCGGCGCCGGGGCCGGTCGTGGTGGTGGTGATGCCGATGGTGATTTCATTGGTCTGGGCCAGCGCGGGCAGCCCCGGCAGCGCAAGCGTGGCCGTGGCGATCGCGGCGGTCAGGCAAAAGCGTTTCATTTATTCCTCCCTTTACGTGTTTCTTTGAAAGCAGAAATCGGGGGGTAATTCAGCCCCGTCTTTGGATGGTGCGTCGATTTAGCTCCGGACCTAATTCTCCGTGAACTTGGCTACCATTTCCGCCGGAAACGGTGCCGATTTCAGCTTGTCGGGGTTAACGGGATCGCGGCCCACGAGGACGCGGGTCTCAAAACCCTCGATCGCCAGCGCCTCGCCCTTGTAGACGTTGTGCTTCACCTCGAAGCTCGAGCGCTTGATGCTCTCGATTCTAGTCTCGATGGTGATCCAGTCGCCATAGGTCGAGGGGATGTAGAACTTGGACCGCGTGTCGACCATGGGGATGCCGACCAGGCCGTATTTGTGGACCAGGTCCTGTTTGGAGAACCCGGCGACCTCGAACAGGATCGACGTCGAATCGTCGAACATCGCGAAATAACGCGGGTAGTAGACGATGTTGGCGGGGTCGCAATCACCCCACTGAATCTGTACGTCGCGCCGGTTCACGAACATGCGTCGCGCCCTACTTCATTGACCTTACTTCGGCGCCATGCGCAGCGAGCCGTCGAGCCGCACCACTTCGCCGTTCAGGTAGGTATTCTCGACCATGTGCAGCGCGAGCGCCGCAAACTCGTCGGCATGGCCGAGCCGGCGCGGGAAGGGGATCGCAGCGGCGAGCGAATCCTGGGCCTCCTGCGGCAGGTTGGCGAGCAGCGGCGTGAGGAACAAGCCGGGTGCGATGGTCAGCACGCGGACGCCGAACTGCGCGAGCTCGCGCGCGATTGGCAGCGTCATGCCGACGATGCCGCCCTTCGAGGCCGAGTAGGCCGACTGGCCGATCTGGCCGTCATAGGCGGCTACGGAAGCGGTGTTGATGATGACGCCGCGCTCGCCGGTTGCCTGCGGCTCCAGCTTGGACATCTCGGCTGCGGCGAGGCGCAGCATGTTGAAGGTGCCGATCAGATTGACCTTGATCACCTTGTCGAAATCAGCAAGGGCCATCGGCCCGTCGCGGCCGACCACGCGTTTTGCCACGCCGATGCCGGCGCAGTTGACCAGCACGCGCGCCGGGCCGTGCGCCTTCGTGGCCGCCGCAATGGCGGCTTCGGCGGAGGCGGCATCGGAGACGTCGCAGGTCACGGCCACGCCCTTGATCTCGGCGGCGACGCTCTCCGCGAGCTTGGCATTGAGATCGCACACCGCGACCCTGGCGCCCTGCGCCGCCAGCTTGCGCGCGGTTGCCGCGCCGAGCCCCGATGCGCCGCCGGTGACGATGACTGCCTGATCCTTCAACAACATGGCGTTCTCCTGTGGCGGTGTTTTGTTTAGCCGACCGATATCACACGGTCCGATGGATTGGCAGCATAGAGCTCCTCGATCAGGAGGCTGCGATGCTCTAGCACCGCGCGCTGGTTGATCGAGCCCTTGTCGGTGACCTCGCCCTTGTCGATCGACAGCGGCGTTTCCAAGAGGATCGCGCGGGTGATCCGCGTCGAGGAGCCGGTAGCGGAACCGAGGAAGGCGGTCAGGCGCTCGCGGAAGGCCTCGCGCACCAGGCGGTCGCGCGCGGTAACGGTGAGGTTGTCCGCCGGCAGCGTCGGGTTGACCAGCCGGCAGCCGTCGAGATCGAGCACCACCAGTGCGGAGACCTCGTCGCGGTTGATGCCGGCGATGACGACGTCACGCACCAGCGGCGCGCAGGCGGCTATGAGGCGCGCACGCAAGGGACCGACGCTGACCCAGGTGCCGCTCGCGAGCTTGAAATCCTCGCCGATACGGCCGTCGAAATCGAAGCCGGCATTGAAATCATCGGGATCGACCGGCTTGAGCGCATCGCCGAGCTTGTAGAAGCCTTCCTCGTCGAACGACTTTGCGGTGATGTCGGGCTGGCGCCAGTAGCCGGGCATCACGTTCGGTCCCTTGGCACGGACCTCGAGCTTGCCGTTGTTCGGCACCAGTTTTGCGTCATTGCCTGACACCGGGAGACCGACATGGCCGGAGCGGCTGGTGCGCGGATTGACCGACATGAAGAACGGCGCGGTCTCGGTGGCGCCAAGGCCGGTCAGCATCGGCACGCGGTAGCCCTTCTCCTTGACCGCAAGCTCGTCGAGGCTGTTCCAGATGAAGGGCGATAGCGCGGCGCCCGAGAAGAACATCGCGTGCAGGCGGTCGAAGAACTTTGCGCGCAGGCCCTGGTCGTCGCGCAGATAGGGCAGCAGCGATTCGTACCCCTTGGGGACGTTGAAATAGACCGTCGGCGAAATCTCCTGGAGATTGCGCACGGTCTCCTCGATGCCGCCGGGCACCGGCTTGCCGGCGTCGAGATACATCGAGCCACCGTTGTAGAGCGTCAGCCCGATATTGTGATTGCCGCCAAAAGTGTGATTCCAGGGCAGCCAGTCGATGATGACCGGCGGCTCGTCCTTCAGGAAGGCGAGCGTCTCGCGCAGCATCACTTGGTTGGCGCAGATCATGCGCTGGGTGTTGATGACGGCCTTGGGATTGCCGGTCGAGCCTGATGTCAGCAGGAATTTTGCGATCGTATCCGGCCCGATTTTCCCATGCACCGCGTCAAGATCGCTGCGGACCGGCGTCGCCATGAGGTCGGCGAGCATCGTGACGTCGCGCCCCGGCACGGTGCCGTAGGATGCGGCGATCTCGGTGCCAAGCGAGACGTTGGCGGACAGCGCATCGGCGAACTTGCCTGCGTCCTCGGCGAAGACGAGGCCGGGCGTCAGCAGCTTCATCAGGTAGGACAGCTTGCCGTAGTCCTTCGACACCAGCGAATAGGCCGGCGACACCGGGCAGAACGGAATGCCGGCGTAGAACGCGCCGAAGGCAAGCAGGGCATGGTCGATCGAGTTGCCGGAGAGGATCACCACCGGCCGCTCCGCCGACAGGCCGCGCTGGATCAGCGCCGATGCGATGTGCCGGCTTGCGGTCAACAGCTCGGCATAGCTGACATTGCGCCAGCCGCGGCCGGCCTCGCGCTCCGCCATGAAGACGCGGTCGGGCGTGGTCTTCGCCCAATGGTGCAGGCGGTCGGTGATGCGAACGGGATAGTCGCCGAGCGGCTGCTTCGGCCGCAGATAGATCGTGCCGTCCGCGCGCCGCTCGACGTCGACGACGGGATCGCCGAACGAAATGGGTCGCAGCGGGAAATTGCTCACGCCGCGCTCCGTGCTGGAAGAGGACGGCTGGGTGCTCATGACTTCGGCTTCACCTTGGCGGTCTTGTGCTCGAGGAACTCGCGGATCCTGCGTTTTGCCTCTTTGTCGCTCTGCGCCACCGTCGCCATCAGCGATTCCATCAAGAGGCCGGTCTGCGGGTTGGCTTCCGCGATCATCGGCAGCGCCTGGATCACGGCGAAATTCGTCAGCGGCGCGTTGGAGGCGACCTTGGTCGCAAGCTCCAGCGCCTTGCCGAGCCCGTTGCCGGCCTCCGTGACATATTGCGCGAAGCCGTAGGAGGCGCCCTCGGTCGCGGAATAGACCCGCCCGGTCAGCATCATGTCCATCATCCGCGCCACGCCGATCAGCCGCGGCAGCCGCACCGAGCCGCCGCCGCCGACGAAGATGCCGCGCTGGCCCTCGGGCAGCGCAAAGTAGGTCGAGGGCTCGGCGACGCGGATATGCGCCGCGCAGGCCAGCTCCAGCCCGCCGCCAATCACCGCGCCCTTGAGCGCCGCGATCACGGGCACGCGGCTGTACTGGATACGGTCGAATACGCGGTGCCACATCTGCGAATGCAGCAGCCCGCCGGTGGCGTCATGGTCCTGGAGTTCGGACAAATCGAGGCCGGAGGAGAAGTGATCGCCGATGCCGTGGATCACGACCGCGCCGATATCCTCGGGCAGGGACGCAAAGCACTCGCCGATTTCCAGGATAATGCCGTCATTCAGCGCATTGCGCTTGGCGGGGCGGTTCAGGCCCACGGTCAAAACCCTGTCCGCCCGCTCGATCCTGAGCAGCCCTGAGACCCCCGCGTTTGCGGTCTCGGCGTTTCCCTGTGTCATTTGCGTCCTTGTCAGAATAGTTATGTTGTATAACGAATTTCGGGGGAGTCAAGAAGGATAGGGCGAGTATAGGCCGCTCTGTGGGGCATTGGGCTGCCCGGCGTTCGCTCCGGCAGTCAGCGGATTACGAGTGCGTCTGGATACGCCGCCGTTGCGACATCCTCCGTCATTGCGAGCGCAGCGAAGCAATCCAGTCTCCCGCCGCGGAGACAGTCTGGATTGCTTCGCTTCGCTCGCAATGATGAGGTGGCAGCCTTCTCACATCACCTGATGCACCTCGATCACCACGCGGTCCGCATGCCGCGCGGCTGACGCCAAGAATATGTGCTGCATCAGCCAGCGGTACTTCTCATGCCCGGTCTCGAATCTGGGGAGTGCGGAAATAAATCAGCTTTGGGTCGACCGGCGTCGCCGATTTTCGCAGTGATGGTGAAGACGTATTTGGTTTCGAGCATGGGGGGCATCAGTCGCCTCCAATGTGAGAAGACAAACGGGTGCTGCTTTCCCTTCTCCCCTTGTGGGAGAAGGTGGCGCGAAGCGCCGGATGAGGGGCCTCTCTCCACCAGCGAGCTTGCGGAGAGAGACCCCTCACCCGCCGAGCTTCGCTCGGCACCCTCTCCCACAAGGGGAGAGGGGAAGGGAGCTCGCCTGGACGAAATAAGCAAGCGGTCTCTCAATGCGCCATCATGCGCGTCGGCAGCCACGTCGCCAGCAATGGAAACGCGATCAGGATCACGAGGCGCACGAGGTCCGTTGCCACGAACGGGATCACGCCTTTGAAGATGGTCGAGAAGGACACGTCCTTCACCACGCTCTTGATGACAAAGACGTTCATGCCGACCGGCGGATGGATCAGGCCGAGCTCGACCGTCATGACGATGATGACGCCGAACCAGATCGGGTCGAAACCGAGATGCATGATGACGGGGAAGATGATCGGCACCGTGAGGATGATCATCGCCATGGCGTCCATCAGGCAGCCGAGCACGAGATACATCACCATGATCAGCGCCAGCACGCCGTAGGCGCCGAGGCCGAGGCCGGTCAGGAATTCCGTCACCTTCTGCGGGGTCTGCGTCACCGTGAGGAAATAGCCGAAGATCAAGGCGCCGATCAGCACGGTGAACACGGCGGCCGCGGTGCGCGTCGCCTGCAGCAGGGAAGCCAAAATCTTTTCGCGGTCGAGCCGCCCCGTCAGCACGCCGATGATGAAGGCGCCGGCGGCGCCGACACCGCCGGCTTCGGTTGGCGTGAAGCGCGGCAGGAACGGCAGGCCGTAGAGGCCGCCGATGACGAAGACGAACAGCAGCACGGGCGCCCAAATGTCCTTCAATCCGGCAAAGCGCTCGCGCCACGGCAGCAACTTGCCCTTGGGCAGGAAGTCGGGGCGGAAATAGCCGATCAGGCCGATCGTGATCATGTACATGGTCATCGCCAGCAGGCCCGGGATGATGCCGGCGATGAACAGCTTGCCGATGTCCTGCTCGGTGATGATGCCGTAGACCGCAAGCACGGTGGAGGGCGGCAGCATTGCGCCCAGGGTGCCGCCGGCTGCGATCACGCCGGTGGCAAAGGATTGCGGATAGCCGAAGCGGCGCATCTCGGGATAGGCGACCGCGGAAAAGGTCGCGGCGGTCGCGACCGACGAGCCGCAGATCGCGGCGAAGCCGCCGCAGGCGCCGACGGTGGCAATGCCGAGCCCGCCGCGCAGGTGTCCGACGAAGCCGTTGGCGGCACGGAACAGCTCGCGGCTCATGCCGGAATTGCTGACGAAGGAGCCCATCAGCAGGAACATCGGGATGACGCCGAAGGTGTAGTCGGTGACCGTGCGCATCGAGGTCTGGCCGACCAGCTTCAGCGCCGGCGTGGCGCCGACAAGATAGCTGAAGCCGGAGACGCCGACGAGCCCCATCGCCATGCCGACGGGCACGCGCAGCAGCATCAGGGCGAACAGGGAAACGAAGCCGAGAACGGCGACGGCATCGGTGCTCATGTTTACTCCGTCGCCTTCAGCTTGGGGTCATGCATTTCTTCGGGGTGGAAGATCAGCCGGTAAGTGCGGATCGCGATCAACAGCACGGCGGAGACGTCGCCGATCCAGGCGATCGCGAAGAACGGCCAGGTCGGCATGTGCATGTCGAAGGTCTGGACGTTGTCGTTGTAGGTGCCGCGCACCTTGTCGAACAGGGTCCAGGTCTGCACGGAGACGACGAACAGCAGCACCAGCGTTGCGAACACGTCGATCCAGCGCTGGTAGCGCGGCCCGACATTGGCCCAGACGAGGTCAACGGTGATGTGGGTGCCGCGATAGGAGGTCGCGGCGATGCCCCAGAAAATGAGGATTCCGAGCAGCATGCGTCCGATGTCGAAGCTGTCCGGAATCGAATAGTTCAGCGTGTTGCGCAGCAGCACCGACAGGAAGATGTCGAGCGCGACAATGCCGACAAAGCCGGCCGCGATCCATTCGATCGAATCGATAACGCGATCCATCCAGCCGCGCTTCATGGGTGTGTCCTGCTCAAGATGAGTACGAGTTGCATCAACAGCGGTGCTGCGCTCCCTCTCCCGCTTGCGG
>NZ_VSTH01000183.1 GCF_008123965.1 Bradyrhizobium hipponense
AAAAGCAACTGTAATGCTAGAACAAGCGCCCGCCGTTCGGCACGGGCTTGCCCGGCTGTATCAGCACGACCTTGCCGTGGGCGTCGGGAAAGCCGAGCGTCAACACCTCCGAGACGACCGGCCCGATCTGGCGCGGCGGGAAATTGACGACGGCGGCAACTTGTTGCCCCACCAGCGTCTCGAGCGGATGATTTTCCGTGATCTGCGCCGAACTCTTGCGCACGCCGATGGCGGGACCGAAGTCGATCCACAGACGCCAGGCCGGCTTGCGCGCCTCCGGAAACGGCTTGGCGTCGACGATGGTGCCGACGCGGATATCGACCGCGAGGAAGGCGTTGAAGTCGATGACCGGTGACGCAGCCGCGCCGGGATCGTGGGTAACGTGCATGGTATGTCCACTCAAGGGGTTCGAAAGCTTCGTTCGCAATATTGTCGCGCCGTGCGGAGTTTCGTACAACGCCAGGGAACATCACGATACAACGTATGCGCGAGGAACGTCTTGCCCAACATCATCTACGGTATCAAGAACTGCGACACCATGAAGAAGGCGCGGGCCTGGCTCGAGACCCACGGCGTCGCCTACGAGTTTCACGACTACAAGGCCACGGGCGTGGAGAAGGACAAGCTCAAGCAGTGGAGCGACAAACTCGGCTGGGAGACGCTGCTCAATCGCGCCGGCACGACCTTCAAGAAGCTGCCCGACGCGGACAAGGAAGGCTTGACCGAAAAGAAGGCGCTGGCGTTGATGCTAGCGCAACCATCGATGATCAAGCGACCGGTGCTCGAAATCGGCGGCAAGCTGCTGGTCGGCTTCAAGCCGGATATCTATGCGAAGGAAGTCCGCGCCAAGTAGCGCGAAGGCCCAGCCAAGTAGGGTAAAGGTCTAGTTCAGCTCGATGATCTCCGTGGCGGCGCCAGGACCGGACTGCTCCTCAAATTCCACCACATCGGCAGCCGCGATGCGTCCGGGCGTGCGGTGAAAGAGGTCGCGGTCGATCAGCGCACGCACTTTTAGGCGCGGCAGCGCGTCATTTCCGCGCATGAGATTTTTGATCTCGAAGCCGCCGTCCTCGCAGAATGTCTTGAGCGATGCGATGATGTGGCAAACTTTGCCGTCGGTCTGAAACGGCAACAGCAACCGTTCATACGCGACGATACGCCCGTAGATGTCGTCGACGTCGGCAACGCTATAGACCGGAAGCCCACGCGCCACGCATTCATAGTAGATGGGCATTACGAAGGGCACGAGTCGTGGCCCGATATAGTCGTCGAGCAGCACGCCCTTGCCGGTGTGTCCATAGGCGCGCGAGATGCGCGTGCCTTCGCTCTGGATGGTCAGGCGCGGCGTCGCCGTCGAATGGTCCACCGTATAGTAGATGAGGTCCGACAGTTCTTCCTCGAGCCGCGCAGGCTGGTACTCCCAAATCGCCGGCGCGGTCTGTTGGCGCGCATAAAGTCGCAGCCACGTGTTCAGGAGATCACGCTGCCTGATCGACTTGACGACGGAGGGAGCGGCGCTTGCGAAATCCAAAACAATATTCCCGGCAATAAAAACCCGGACATGATCGCAGTTGCGGGAAAATTTTCCATGAAGGCTGGCGCGCGGAACGAAAGACCGTTAACGACGGCTTGATGACCGGTGCTTTGCGAACCGGGAGGCCGGGCAGGCGCGATATCGAAACACCTCCGACTAAGGGAGCATTTGGATCCCGACCGGAGGCCTGATCTGCTCAGCTTTCCGCCTTGCCTAACCCCCGTCACCTCCGGCATATTCCGCGCCCGGAGGCGGTGTTCCGGGACGGCTCCAAGGCCTCCGGAACGTCGAGGCAACAAGGACAGCCACGTGCGGCCAGTGCGTCGTGCGGGCAGGGGGAAATCTGTTTGGCCGATGAGTTCATTCTCGAAACGGAAGGTTTGACCAAGGAGTTCGCGGGCTTCTTTGCCGTCCGTGACGTCACGCTCAAGGTTCGCCGTGGGAGTATTCACGCGCTGATCGGCCCGAATGGGGCCGGCAAGACGACGTGCTTCAATCTTTTGACCAAGTTCTTGAAACCGTCCGCCGGGAAAATCCTGTACAAGGGACAAGACATCACGGCGATGGCGCCGGCCGACGTGGCCCGCATGGGACTTGTGCGCTCGTTCCAGATCTCGGCGGTGTTTCCGCATATGACTGCGCTGGAAAACGTCCGCGTCGCGCTACAGCGCCAGCAGGGCAGCTCCTTTGATTTCTGGCGCTCCAAGTCCGTGCTCAACCGCTTCAACGAGCGCGCGCGTGAATTGTTGAACGATGTCGGCCTCAGCGAGTTTGCCAATACGCCGGCGGTCGAGATGCCCTATGGACGCAAGCGCGCACTTGAGATCGCAACCACGCTCGCGCTCGACCCCGAGATGATGCTGCTGGACGAGCCGATGGCGGGCATGGGCCACGAGGATATCGACAAGATCGCGGCGCTGATCAAGCGCATCTCGGCGAAGTACACCATTCTGATGGTCGAGCATAACTTAAGCGTCGTGGCCAATCTCTCCGACATCATCACCGTGCTGACGCGCGGGCAGGTGCTCGCCCAGGGCCATTACTCCGAACTCACCAAGGACGAGCGCGTCAAGGAAGCCTATCTGGGAGCCGGTCATGGCTGAGACTGCGACTGCGGAAGCTCCGCCAAAGCCTGCCGCCGGCGGCAACATCCTTCAGGTGCGCAACCTGGAAGCCTGGTATGGCGAGTCCCACATCCTGCACGGGATCAATTTCGACGTGAACGCGGGCGAGGTCGTCACCCTGCTCGGGCGTAACGGCGCCGGCAAGACGACCACGCTGAAGTCGATCATGGGCATCATCGGCAAGCGCACGGGCTCGGTGAAGTTCAACAACGAGGACATCATCCGCGCCACCTCGGACAAGATCGCGCGAATGGGTATCGCGTTCTGCCCGGAAGAGCGCGGAATTTTCTCCAGTCTCGACGTGCGGGAGAACCTGTTGCTGCCGCCGGTGGTGCGTGCAGGCGGACTGCCGCTCGAACAGATATTCGATCTGTTTCCGAACCTGAAGGAACGGCTCAACAGCCAGGGAACCAAGCTGTCCGGCGGTGAGCAGCAGATGCTCGCGATCGCGCGTATCCTGCGTACCGGGGCGAGCTTCCTGATGCTGGACGAGCCGACCGAGGGCCTCGCGCCCGTCATCATCCAGCAGATCGGCCACACCATTGCGCGGCTCAAGAAGGAAGGCTTCACGATCCTTCTGGTCGAGCAGAATTTCCGGTTCGCGTCCACCGTGGCCGACCGCTACTACGTGGTCGAGCACGGCAAGATCATCGATGGGTTTGCCAACGCTGATCTCGCCGCCAACATGGACAAGCTCCACACCTATCTCGGCGTCTAGAACTGCCAAAGAAGTTAGAACCAACGAGTATATTTAGAGAGGGAAGCTGCATGAACACCCGGTCAATCGCTTCATTTCTGCTCGGCACCGCGCTGGCCCTTGCCTCGACAAGCGGCGCGATGGCGCAGGACAAGACCATCAAGGTCGGCGTGCTCACCGACAACTCGGGGCTCTACGCCGACCTTGGAGGTCCCGGCTCGACGCTGGCCGCGCAGATGGCGATCGAGGATTCCGGGCTTGCAGCCAAGGGATGGAAGGTCGACCTCATCTCCGCCGACCATCAGAACAAGCCCGACATCGGCACCGCGATCGCGCGGCAGTGGATCGATGTCGAGAAGATCGACGTCTTCATGGACGTGCTGAACTCCGGCGTCGCGCTGGCGGTGAACAATGTCGTCAGGGAAAAGAATGCGATTCTGATCGACACGGGCGCGGCGACGTCCGATCTGACCAACGCGCAATGTTCGCCAAACACGATCCACTGGGTCTACGACACCTACATGCTGGCCAACAGCACAGGACAGGCGCTGGTGAAGGCCGGCGGCGACACCTGGTACTTTCTGACCGCCGACTACGCCTTTGGTCACGCGCTCGAGCGCGACACCGCTGCGGTGGTGGTCAAATCAGGCGGCAAGGTGATCGGGAGCGTCAAGCATCCGCTCAATACCGCGGACTTCTCCTCGTTCCTTCTGCAGGCGCAGGCGTCGAAAGCCAAGATCATCGGTATGGCGAACGCCGGTGGCGACACCACCAACACGATCAAGCAGGCGGCGGAATTCGGCATCGTCGCAGGCGGCCAGAAGCTCGCGGGGCTTCTGCTGTTCATTACCGACGTCCATGCGCTCGGATTGAAAGTGGCGCAGGGGCTGAACTTCACCGAAACCTTTTATTGGGATTTGAACGACGGCACCCGGGCCTTCTCCAAGCGTTTCTCCGAGCGCATGAAGAACAAGGCGATGCCATCGATGGTGCAGGCCGGCGTCTATTCGGGCCTGATCCATTATTTCAAGACGCTGGAAGCGTTGGGTGGTAATCCGCACGATGGTGCCAAGGTGGTCGCCAAGATGAAGGAAATGCCGACGGACGATCCACTGTTCGGCCAAGGCACTATCCGCGCGGACGGTCGCAAACTCCATCCCGCCTATCTGTTCGAGGTCAAGAAGCCCGAGGAATCCAAGGGACCGTGGGACTACTACAAGCTGATCGGCACGACGCCGGCAGACCAGGCTTTCAGGCCGCTCTCGGACAGCGCCTGTCCGCTGGTGAAGAAGTAATGCCGACAGCGCCCGCTGGCGGGCGCTGTCAATAACAAAACGGGACCGGGTGCGGGATCGATGCAGGCTCTTTACGCTCAGCTACTGGTGGGATTGATCAACGGCTCGTTCTACGCGCTGCTCAGTCTCGGGCTTGCCGTGATCTTCGGCATGCTCAACATCATCAATTTCGCTCACGGCGCGCTCTACATGATGGGCGCGTTCGTCGCCTATTTCCTGCTCAACAATGATTATCTCAGCATTGGCTATTGGCCGGCATTGATCGTCGCGCCGATTGTCGTCGGCATTTTCGGCATGATCCTGGAGCGGACCATGCTGCAATGGCTGACCGGGCTCGATCATCTCTACGGCTTGCTGCTGACCTTCGGCATTGCGCTGATCGTGCAGGGCGTGTTCCAGAACTATTTCGGATCATCCGGCCTGCCTTACGCCATTCCAGACCAGCTCAAGGGCGGCATGAATCTCGGCTTCATGTTCCTGCCCGTCTATCGCGGCTGGGTCGTGGTCTTCTCGCTGATTGTGTGCATTGCGACGTGGTTCCTGATCGAGAAGACGCGGCTCGGCGCATACTTGCGCGCCGCGACCGAAAATCCGACGCTGGTGCGCGCCTTCGGCATCAATGTACCGCGCATGATCACGCTGACCTACGGTCTCGGCGTCGGCCTTGCCGCGCTCGCCGGCGTGCTCTCGGCGCCGATCAACCAGGTGCGGCCGCTGATGGGCGCCGACCTCATCATCGTCGTGTTCGCGGTGGTCGTGATCGGCGGCATGGGCTCGATCATGGGGTCGATCATCACCGGCTTTGCGCTTGGCGTGATCGAGGGCCTGACCAAGTATTTTTATCCCGAGGCCTCCAACACCGTCGTGTTCGTGCTGATGGTGCTGGTGCTCCTGGTGAAGCCAACGGGATTGACGGGAAGGGCGGCCTGATATGACGGTCTTGACGGACGATACGCTGCCGGCAACCCCGCGCGCGGTACGCGACGAGATGATCGTATTCGCAGTGATGGCGCTGCTGCTGGCCGCGGTGCCCTTCAGCGGCCTCTATCCGTTCTTCGTGATGCAGGCGCTTTGTTTCGCGCTGCTCGCCTGCGCCTTCAATCTTCTGATCGGCTATGGCGGCCTGCTGTCGTTCGGTCACGCGATGTTCTTAGGGACCGCCGGCTATTGCAGCGCGCATGCGCTGAAGGTGTGGGCGCTGCCGCCGGAGCTCGGCATCCTCGTCGGCATCGCCGGCGCCTTCGTCCTCTCCATCGTGACCGGCTACATCTCGATTCGGCGCCAGGGCATCTATTTCTCGATGATCACCCTGGCGCTGTCGCAGCTGCTGTACTTTATCTACCTCCAGGCGCCGTTCACCCATGGTGAAGACGGCATCCAGGGCATTCCACAGGGACACATGTTCGGCGTCTTCGACCTCTCGAAGCCCACCGTCCTCTATTATGTCGTGCTGGTCGGCTTCCTCGCCGGCTTCCTGCTGATCTACCGCATCATCAACTCGCCATTCGGTGAGGTCCTGAAGTCGATCCGCGAGAACGAGCAGCGCGCGATCTCGCTGGGTTACCGGACCGACCAGTACAAGTTCCTGGCCTTCGTCCTGTCGGGCACGCTGGCCGGCTTTGCCGGTGCGCTGAAAGTGTTCGTGGCGCAGAACGCCTCGCTCACCGACGTGCACTGGTCGATGTCGGGCGAAGTGGTGCTGATGACGCTGGTCGGCGGTCTCGGCACCATCTTCGGACCCGTGGTCGGCGCCTTCGCGATCATCGCCATGCAGCAATATCTGGCGGGCTTCGGCCAGTGGGTGACGGTGATCCAGGGCTCGATCTTCGTGATCTGCGTGCTCACCTTCCGCCGCGGCGTCGTCGGTGAGATCGCGCATTACTTCCGGCGTTCGCTCTAAGCCGTTGATATGGTGCTAGGTTTATTGGCGCGTGAAAGCGGTGGATGATCCGGCGCCGCGGGCGTGAGATGGCACGCGCGCGGAACGAAAATGGTTTATGACAGTTTCGTGACGGCCCGGTCGGGCCGGGCCATTTCCAACCGGTAGACTATCCCCATGATGCGTTGGTTTCGCGCTTTTCTGCCCAAGGAAGAACGGTTTTTCGACCTCTTCGACCGCCATGCCAAGACCGTGATTCAGGGCTCCATCGCGCTCCAGGGGATGCTGAACGGGGGCGAGGAGACGCCGGTCTATTGCCAGCGCGTCAATCAGTTCGAGAACGATGCGGACAACATCACCCGCGAGGTGCTGACGGCGGTGCGCCGCACCTTCATCACCCCGTTCGACCGCGGCGACATCAAGAACCTGATCACCTCGATGGACGACGCCATCGACCAGATGCAGCAGACGGCGAAAGCTGTGATGCTGTTCGAGGTCCGCACCTTCGAGCCGCCGATGCGGGAGATCGGAGGTCTCTTGATCGAATGTGCCAACCTGGTCGGACGCGCGCTGCCGCTGATGCAGGCGATCGGTCAGAACGTCGCCATGCTGACGGCGATCACGGAAGAGCTGGGCAAGCTCGAAGGCCGCGTCGACGATCTCCACGACATCGGCCTGAAGGAGTTGTTCCTGAAGCACCGCGACGGCAGTGCAATGAATTTCATCGTCGGTGCCGAGATCTACGACCACCTCGAAAAGGTGGCCGATCGCTTCGACGACGTCGCGAACGAGATCAACAGCATCGTCATCGAGCAAGTCTAGAGCATGATCCGGAAAACTGTGCAGCGGTTTTCCTTCGCGACAAGCGCAGCAGGCGTTTGCGCGGAGATCATGCGCAAACTTTAGGGTAGGGGCCGCGCCGTGGATGTTGCGTTGGGTCTACCCGTCCTGGTCGGACTGATCGCCGTCGCGCTGCTGTTCGACTTCCTGAACGGCCTGCACGATGCCGCCAACTCGATCGCGACCATCGTCTCGACCCGCGTGCTGCGGCCGCAATTCGCGGTGTTCTGGGCCGCATTCTTCAATTTCGTCGCCTTCATGGTATTCGGGCTGCACGTCGCCCAGACCATCGGCACCGGCATCATCGATCCCGCAATCGTCGATGCGCAGGTGATCTTCGCAGCTCTCGTCGGCGCCATCGTCTGGAATGTGGTCACCTGGGCGCTCGGCATCCCGTCATCGTCGTCCCATGCCCTGATCGGCGGGCTCGTCGGCGGCGGCATGGCCAAGGCCGGGATTTCGGCGGCGGTGTGGAGTGGATTAAGCAAGACCGTGCTGGCCATCGTGCTGTCGCCGCTGGTCGGCTTCCTGCTTGCAATGTTTCTGGTTGCGATTGTGTCCTGGGCTTCGGTGCGCTCGACGCCGTTTGCGGTCGACCGCGCCTTCCGCATCCTGCAATTCGCCTCCGCCTCGCTCTATTCGCTCGGTCACGGCGGTAACGATGCCCAAAAGACCATGGGCATCATCGCCGTGCTGCTCTATTCGCAGGGCCATCTCGGCAGCGAGTTCTTCGTGCCGTTCTGGGTGGTGCTGTCCTGCCAGGCGGCGATGGCCTTGGGCACGCTGATGGGCGGCTGGCGCATCGTCCGCACCATGGGGCTGCGCATCACGAAACTGACGCCGATGCAGGGGTTTTGCGCCGAGACCGGCGGCGCGGCGACCCTGTTCATGGCGACCTATCTTGGGGTTCCCGTCTCGACCACCCATACCATCACCGGCGCCATCGTCGGCGTCGGCGCCGCCCGCCGCGTCTCGGCGGTGCGCTGGAATGTCGCAAGCTCGATCGTCTATGCCTGGGTCATCACGATCCCGGCCTCGGCGATCGTCGCGGCGCTGACCTGGTGGGCGGTCAAGATTTTCGTCAAGTAACCAGCTTCAGCCCGACAATGCCGGCGACGATCAGTCCGATGCTAGCGAGGCGAAATGCGGTCGCCGGCTCGGCGAATAGGATGATGCCGAGCGTCGCGGTACCGACCGCGCCGATCCCGGTCCAGACCGCATAGGCGGTTCCGACGGGGAGTGATTTGAGAGCGAGTCCGAGCAGGATGATGCTCCCGGCCATGGCCGCGAGTGTGACGACTGACGGAATAAGCCTGGTAAAACCCTCGGTGTATTTCAGGCCGATCGCCCAGGTGATCTCGAGGAGACCGGCGACGAACAGGATGCTCCAGGCCATGACGACCCTCCGCTCAAGCAGGGTCGTCCCCGCGTGTGATGCACTGATGGTCGAGAAGGACGTCCTTCCCAAGGCCGATATGGGACTGGCCGGAGGGCTCGGCAATCACCATATGAGGCTTGATCAGGCCCATTTTCCCTGCCAAACGCTCCCGACATGTCCGACATCGCCATATCAGCCGAATCGCCGGCCCGTTCCCCGCTTGCCGCCGAAGTGTCGCGGCGGCGAACCTTTGCGATCATCTCGCATCCGGACGCCGGCAAGACCACGTTGACCGAAAAGCTTCTGCTGTTCGGCGGCGCGATCAATCTCGCCGGCCAGGTCAAGGCCAAGGGCGAGCGGCGCAACACGCGCTCGGACTGGATGAAGATCGAGCGCGAACGCGGCATCTCGGTCGTGACCTCCGTGATGACCTTCGAGTTCGAGGGCTTGGTATTCAACCTGCTGGACACGCCGGGCCACGAGGACTTTTCGGAAGATACCTACCGCACGCTCACCGCGGTCGACTCCGCCGTGATGGTGATCGACGCCGCCAAGGGCATCGAGGCGCGTACGCGAAAACTGTTCGAGGTCTGCCGCCTGCGCGACATCCCGATCATCACCTTCATCAACAAGATGGACCGCGACAGCCGTGACGTCTTCGAGCTGCTGGATGAGATCGAGAAGACGCTGGCGCTCGACACCACGCCGATGACGTGGCCGGTCGGCCGCGGCCGCGACTTCCTCGGCACCTATGACGTGGCCAATGGCGGCGTCCGTCTGCTCGAAGGCGGCGGCGCCAAGACCGGCGCGGCGCAGCAGATCGAGATTGCCGAACTCGGCAAGCTCAATGCGAACCTCGATGTCTCCGCGGTGAAGGATGAGCTCGAGCTCGTCACCGAGGCCTCCAAACCGTTCGAGCTCGCCGCGTTTCGCGAGGGCCATCTGACGCCGGTCTATTTCGGCAGCGCGCTGCGCAATTTCGGCGTCGGCGACCTCCTGGAAGGTCTCGGCAAGTTCGCACCTGAGCCGCGCGCGCAGGAGAGCGACCAGCGCAAGGTCGAAGCGACCGATCCGCGCATGAGCGCCTTCGTGTTCAAGATCCAGGCCAACATGGACCCGAACCACCGCGACCGCATTGCCTTTGCGCGGCTGTGCTCGGGCAAGCTGAGCCGCGGCATGAAGGCCAAGCTGGTGCGCACCGGCAAGAGCATGCCGCTGTCGAGTCCCCAATTCTTCTTCGCGCAGGACCGTTCGGTGGCGGACGAAGCCTTTGCCGGCGATGTTGTCGGCATTCCCAATCACGGCACGCTGCGCATCGGCGATACCCTGACCGAAGGCGAGGATTTCAACTTCGTCGGCGTGCCGAGCTTTGCGCCGGAAATCGTCCGCCGCGTGCGTCTCACCGATGCGATGAAGGCGAAGAAGCTCAAGGAAGCGCTTCAGCAGATGTCGGAAGAGGGCGTGGTGCAGGTGTTCCGCCCGCGCGACGGCGCGCCGGCGTTGGTCGGGGTGGTCGGCGCGCTGCAGCTCGACGTGCTGAAGGCGCGGCTCGAGGCGGAATATGCGCTGCCGGTCGAATTCGAGGTGAGCGAGTTCCAGCTGGCGCGCTGGGTCTCCTCGGACGACCGCAAGAAGCTCGACACCTTCATCGCCGCCAACACATCGAGCATCGCCGACGACGTCGACGGCGACCCCGTCTATCTGGCCAGGAACGAATTTTATCTCGGCTATACCCGGGAGCGTGCCGAAGGCATCGCGTTCACCAACGTCAAGGACGTCAAGAAGAAGAGCTAATGTTTCCCAGACGTTGCCCGTGAAGCACGATGGCAACGCATAGCGAGGTCGGCGGTCATGAGGCGGCGAGATTTCATCATGCTCGTTGCAAGCGCGGCGGCCTACCCGCTTGGCACGTCCGCGCAAGGTAATGTGCGACGAATCGGTGTGATGGGAGGAGGCAAGCCCAGTGACCCGGAAAGCCAGGCCAGCTACCAGAAATTGAGACAGCGTCTAAGTGAACTTGGCTGGGAACAGGGACGCAACATCCAGATCGAATATCGTTGGTGGGCCGGCGATCCGGCTCTTGCGGATGCTCAGGCGGCTGAGCTGGCGGGATTGCGTCCGGACGTGCTCCTGGCAATCAGTACTCCGTCCGTGGAAGCCTTGAAGCGACACGCGCAGACTTTGCCGATCGTCTTCACGGTGGTTGCCGATCCCGTGGGCGCCGGTTTCGTTCAAAGTCTGGGCAAGCCGGGTGGAAACATTACGGGCTTCACAACTTTCGAACCTGAAATGGCTGGCAAGTGGCTGCAACTGCTCAAGCAGGCGGCACCAGAGATACGAAGGGTCGCCGCAGTCTTCAATCCGCGAACAGCTCCCATGATCTTGATGCCGTCCGTGGAAGCAGCCATTCCGGCAGTCCAGCTCCAGCTGGTTCCGGCACCGGCGCACAACGCGACCGAGCTCGAACAGGCGATTTCCCGCTTTGCAGAGCAGCCACGCGGCGGCTTGCTGATCTTTCCCGACGCGTTTCCCCTCGTTCACCGGCAATTGATTCTAAACTTAGCGGCCACCCACCGTCTGCCGGCGATGTATCCGTTCCCTTTCTTCGTCACGGAAGGCGGGCTGATGTCGTACGGAATCTCGATTTCGCACCTTGTCGGCCGCTCGGCGGACTATGTTGACCGCGTCTTGCGAGGAGCGCGTCCGGCAGATTTGCCAGTCCAGCAGCCGAACGAATTCCAATTTCTGCTCAATCTCAAGACAGCCAACGCGTTGGGACTGAGTGTACCGCCCACCCTGGTGGCACAGGCGGATCAAGTCGTCGAGTGAAGCCGCTGTCCCGACCGAGCCTGCTCCGCCTCGGAGCGGCAACTTTGCATAGGTTTGTTTTCCAAATTCTGGCGACAAGCCCGTCGTCGCATCGCGGCGAGCCTTGACCCTTTCACAGCCGTCGCCACCTGTTGTGCAAATGCCATCACGGTCTCAGCATCATGTGGCGCTGCATTCTTGTTCTTGTCCTGTTGGCGATATCGACGGCCGCCGCCGACGCGCGGCCCCGGCAGATCAATCCGATGCCATTCTCGCATGAGCCGTGCAGCGTGCTCGACAACCGCCCCTGCACGCCGTCCTATTGCAGCGTGCTCGAGGACGGCCCGTGCATTCCCGAGATCGACTATCCCTACGGCCAGGATCTCCGGCTCACCATCGAGAGCGTGCCGTCCGAGGCCGATCGCGCCAGGTATCAGAAACCGGATCACAATCTCGACACGATCGGCGATCTCTTCGCCGAGCTGCGCAGCTATTGGTCGCCGCCGTCAGACAACGCGCGCGCAGGCATGCAGATGTCGGTGCGCTTCAGTTTCAACAAGGCGGGTGGCCTGATCGGTCCGCCGCGCCTGACCTTTGCAACAGCTGGCATTCCTGCCGTGACGCGAACGACCTATCTCGACGCCATCAACACATCGCTGAAGGCCTGCCTGCCGCTGAAGTTCACCACCGGTCTTGGCGGCGCATTGGCCGGTCGGCCGATCGCGATCCGCTATGTCGATAATAGGGAGTTCAACAAGTAGTCTCCCACAAGTGGAAGTACCCCCTCATCCTGAGGAGCGCGCTCTTCGCGTGCGTCTCGAAGGATGCAGGCCCCGCTGCTGCAGCGCGGCGTCGATGTCGATGGTTCGAGACGGCGCTGACGCGCCTCCTCACCATGAGGAGCTAAAATCCAGCATCGGTTGCGACAAGCCGCCAATCGATGATAGGCCATGTGTGGGCTGGTTAAGGGGAGGATGTCGTGGGTCTGCTGGTCATGATCGTGGGGCTCGCGCTGTTTTTTGCGCCGCATGTGTTCACCACCAAACGCGACGCGCGCACACAGGCGATCGCGAGACTGGGCGAGGGAACCTACAAGATCCTCTACGCGCTGGTGTCGCTCGCGGGTCTCGCGCTCATCATCTGGGGCTTTGCGCATTATCGGGCGACCGGCTGGATTGACGTCTGGTATCCGCCGAAGGCGATGAAGCACATCACGATCGCGCTGATGCTGCCCGCCGTTATCCTGGTCGTTGCTTCCTACCTGCGCGGTCGCATCTATGCGACGTTGAAGCATCCAATGCTCGCCGGGATCAAGCTGTGGGCGGTTGCGCATCTCCTGGCCAATGGTGATCTCGGCTCCATCATCCTGTTCGGCTCGTTCCTGGGGTGGGCGGTGTATGACCGCATCTCGCTGAAATATCGCACCGACGCCGGCGCCCCGCCGATTCCGGTGGGCGGCGTGACCAATGACCTGATCGCGGTCGCGGTCGGCGTCGTGGCCTATCTGGCGCTGGCTTTTGCGTTCCATCCCGTTGTGATCGGTGTTCCCGTCATGGGGAGCTAGGTATAGCCGATCAGCGCAAGACAGCGCCGCATGTCCATGCGCGGAAGATGACAAAAGCAACAAGCTCAGGGCATTCCGATGGACTGGTCGCAATCTCAGATCCCGCCGATGCGACTCGAAGCGCGCTTTGGCGATCGGGTGGTACCGGCGTTCGCTGAGCGGCCGGCCAACATCTGGGCGATGATTGCGGACGCTTGCGCCGGCAACGCCGATGGCGAAGCGCTGATCTGCGGCGACGTCCGGCTCAGCTGGCGGCAGGCGGTGGAGCGCGCGGCGCGGATCGCGGCGGGCCTGCGCAAGCTTGGCCTGCAACGCGGCGACCGCGTCGCAATCCTGCTCGGCAACCGCGTCGAATTTCCACTGATCCTGTTTGCCGCCGCGCATGAGGGCCTCGTCACGGTCCTGCTCAGCACACGCCAGCAGAAGCCGGAGATCGCCTACGTGCTCGCCGACTGCGGCGCCAAAATCCTGATCCACGAAGCGGCGCTTGCCGAGCGGCTGCCCGATGCGCGCGATGTTCCCGAGGTGATCCATCGCATCGCCATCGACAACGCTCCGCAGCTCTCGGGTTTCGCGGTGCTCGCAGACAATGCACCGGCGTCGGCGCCGGTCGATGTCAGCGAGGAAGACATCGCGATGATCCTCTACACCTCGGGCACGACGGGAAAGCCGAAGGGCGCGATGCTTGCCCATTGCAACATCGTCCATTCCTCGATGGTGTTCGCGTCCTGCCTGCATTTGACGGCGGCGGATCGCTCGATCGCGGCGGTGCCGCTCGGCCATGTCACCGGTGTGGTCGCCAACATCACGACCATGATCCGCTGCGGCGGCGCGCTGATCATCATGCCGGAGTTCAAGGCCGCGGACTACCTCAGGCTCGCCGCGCGCGAGCGCGTCACCTACACCGTGATGGTGCCGGCGATGTACAATCTCTGCCTGCTCCAGCCGGATTTCGACAGCTATGATCTGTCGAGCTGGCGCATCGGCGGTTTCGGCGGCGCCCCGATGCCGGTCGCAACCATCGAGAAACTCGAGGCGAAAATTCCCGGTCTCAAGCTGACGAACTGCTACGGCGCGACCGAGACCACGTCGCCATCCACGATCATGCCGGGCGAGCTGACGGCAAGCCATATCGACAGCGTCGGCCTGGCCTGTCCCGGTGCGCGGATCGTGGCGATGGGGACGGACGGGCGCGAGCTGCCGCGCGGCGAGATCGGCGAGCTCTGGATCCAGAGCGCCTCGGTCATCAAGGGCTATTGGAATAATCCGCAGGCCACCGCGGAAAGCTTCACCGGCGGCTTCTGGCATTCCGGCGATCTCGGCTCGGTCGATGCGGGCGGCTTTGTCCGGGTGTTCGACCGCCAGAAGGACATGATCAACCGCGGTGGCCTGAAGATCTATTCGGCCGAAGTCGAATCGGTGCTGGCTGGCCACGCCGCCGTGGTCGAGAGCGCGATCATCGCCAAACCATGCCCGGTGCTGGGCGAGCGCGTTCATGCCGTGGTTGTGACGCGCGCCGCGGTCGCGGGTGACGAGCTTCGGGCCTGGTGCGCGGAACGGCTGTCCGACTATAAGGTCCCCGAAACGATCACCGTCACCACCGAGCCTCTGCCGCGCAACGCCAATGGCAAGGTGGTGAAACGGCAGCTGCGGGAGCTTCTGGCCGAAACTTGAGCCGGGCAGGCAGGCCTCCGGAGTATCCCGGACCGTGAGTTAACGCCTTGATCGGGCTTGCTTTGCCTTGCCACCGCCATATCGATAGGGTATCGCCGCCGCGACGTGGGGACGGGTTTTTGACGCGAACGATCTGGCGCGCGCTCCCGGCCGGGCATGGGATTGGCTTAAGTGGCTGAATTATTTGACGAAGTCGACGAGGAAGTACGTCGCGACCAGCTCAAGAAGCTGTGGGACAAGTATTCGATCTACTTCATCGCCCTGATGGTGCTGATCGTCGCCGCCGTAGGTGGCTGGCGCGGTTACCAGTACCTGGAGACCAAGAAGGCTGCCGAGGCCGGCGCCGCCTTCGAGAAGGCTGTCGAGCTGTCCGAACAGGACAAGCACGCCGAGGCCGAGGCGGCTTTCACCGATCTCGCCGCCAAGGCCCCGTGGGGCTACCGCACGCTGGCGCGGCTGCGCGCTGCGGCCGAGGCGTCAGCCCGCGATCCCAAGGCGGCCGCGAAACTGTACGACGATGTTGCCGCTGACCGCGGTGTCGGCGCCGAGTGGCAGGATCTGGCCAAGGTCCGCGCGGCGGGCTTGCTGCTCGACAGCGCGAGCTATGCCGACATGCAGCAGCGGCTGGAGGCCTCCGCCGCGCCCAAGTCGACATTCCGCCACAGCGCCCGCGAGATGCTGGCGCTGTCGGCTTGGCGCAACAACGACATGACCGCGGCCCGCAAATGGCTCGATGCGATCGCGGAGGATGGCGAAACGCCGCCGGGCCTGCGCTCGCGCGCCGAGGCGCTCCAGGCCCTGCTGCCGCCCGTCGCCAAAAGCTGACGGCCCCGAGAGCCGAGACGAGACACCGATATGCGCCGCACACCACGCTTGATCGCAGCCGCCGTCCTGATCGCCTTCACGGGCGTCCTAGGCGGCTGCTCCAGCTTCGATCCAAGCGACATGCTCGACTTCCTCGACACCAAGAAGAAGCTTCCGGGCGATCGCAAGCCGGTGTTCCCCGAGGGTGTGCCGGGCCTCGAGCAGGGCGTGCCGCGAGAGATGTACAAGGGAGCGCAGCAACAGCCGGATCCGAACTCCGCCGCCGTTGCGGCTGCGCCCGTGGCGCCGCCCGAGCCGGCCCCATCGTCCAAAGCCACCAAGGGGAAGAAGTCGAAGCAGTCGGCCACCGCCGCGCCCGCTGAGGCGCCGGCCGGCGAAGTCGACGGCGAGGCCCAGCCCGAGGCAGCGCCGCCCACGGCCGCTCCCCAGCCCAGGCAGAAGATCGTCCGCAAGCGCACCACCGCGCCGCCGCCGGATCAGCCGACGCAGCAGGCGCAACCGACCCAAACCACACAGCAGCAATCGCAAGGCGGCTTCCCGGCACCGCTGCCGAGCGGCAGTTTCTCGCGCTGATATTTTTCACTGCATTGACAGACGCGGCTCCGGCAGCGCACGAATGACCGATGCCCTTCACAATTGCCATCATCGGCCGGCCCAATGTCGGCAAGTCGACGCTGTTCAACCGCCTGGTCGGACAGAAGCTCGCGCTCGTCGATGATTTGCCGGGCGTCACCCGCGATCGCCGCGAAGGCGGGGCCAGGCTCGGCGACCTCGAATTCACCATCATCGACACCGCAGGCCTCGACGAGGGGGCCAAGGGTTCGCTGACTGCGCGCATGCAGGAGCAGACCGAGACCGCGATCGCGCAGGCCGACGCCCTGTTCTTCGTGGTCGACGCGCGCGCCGGCCTGACGCCGAACGATCGCGCCTTTGCCGATTTCGCCCGCCGCGCCAACAAGCCGGTGCTGCTGGTCGCCAACAAGAGCGAGGGCAAGCATGGCGATGCCGGCGCGATGGAGGCCTTTGCGCTCGGCCTCGGCGATCCCATCCAGATCTCGGCCGAGCACGGCGAGGGTATGGGCGAGCTCTACGACGCCCTGGCCCGGCTGATGCCGGAGCCCGTCGACGAGGATGAGGCCGAGGACGACGAGCCGCTGACGGAGGAAGAGGCCGCGACGCGCCCGATCCGGGTTGCCATCGTCGGCCGGCCCAATGCCGGCAAGTCGACGCTGATCAATCATCTGCTCGGCGAGGAGCGCCTGCTGACGAGCCCGGAAGCCGGCACCACGCGCGATTCCATCGCGGTCGAGATCACCTGGAAGGGCCGTGAATTTCGCGTGTTCGATACCGCAGGTCTGCGCCGGCGCTCGCGCATCGAGGAGAAGCTGGAAAAGCTCTCGGTGGCCGACGCATTGCGTGCGGTGCGCTTTGCCGAAGTCGTCGTGATGACGATGGATGCGCAAAACCGCTTCGAGGAGCAGGATTTGCGCATCGCCGACCTGATCGAGCGCGAGGGCCGCGCGATCGTGCTCGCCGCCAACAAATGGGACCTGATGGAAAGCAAGGGTGGCGGCGCCATCTCCGGCTTGCGCCGGGATGCCGACCATTTGCTGCCGCAGGTCAAGGGCGTGCCGATCGTCGCCGTCTCGGGCCTGATGGGCGAGGGCATTGATCGCCTGATGCAGGCGATCCAGGACGCCTACGCGCTCTGGAACAGGCGCATCTCGACCGCGGCCTTGAACCGCTGGTTCGAGGAGGCGGTCCAGGCCAATCCGCCGCCCGCCGTATCCGGCCGACGGCTGAAGCTGAACTACATCACGCAGACCAAGGCGCGCCCGCCGAGCTTCGTGCTGTTCTGCTCCCGCGCAGATGCCGTACCGCAGTCGTATCTGCGCTATCTCACCAATTCGCTGCGTGAAGCCTTCGATCTGCCGGGCACGCCGGTGCGCATCACCTTGCGCGAGAAGGCCAATCCCTTTGCGCACAAGCGCAAGCGGCCGTCGTGAGCGAACAGGCTGGCGAGGCGATAGCGCGAGGCGCTGCGCCGATCCGGCGCGGAGCGGTCGCCTTCATCTTCGTCACCATCC
The DNA here is from genome assembly GCF_008123965.1 of Bradyrhizobium hipponense. Lineage (GTDB taxonomy): Bacteria > Pseudomonadota > Alphaproteobacteria > Rhizobiales > Xanthobacteraceae > Bradyrhizobium > Bradyrhizobium hipponense. The sequence continues at coordinate 17,706 of NZ_VSTH01000183.1, forward strand.
TGCTCGACATGCTCGCGCTCGGCGTGATCATGCCGATCCTGCCAAAGCTGATCGAGAGCTTCGTCGACAACGACACCGCGCATGCGGCCCGCATTTTCGGCCTGTTCGGCACCGCCTGGGCGCTGATGCAGTTCGTGTTCTCGCCGCTCTTGGGTGCGCTGTCGGATCGCTTCGGACGGCGTCCGGTGGTGTTGCTGTCGAACTTCGGGCTCGCCGCCGATTACGTGCTGATGGCGCTCGCGCCGTCGCTGGTCTGGCTGTTCGTCGGCCGTGTCATCTCCGGCATCACCTCGGCCAGCATCTCGACCGCCTTTGCCTATATCGCCGACATCACGCCGCCGGAGCGGCGCGCGGCGGTGTTCGGCCGGATTGGGGCTGCCTTCGGTGCCGGTTTTATTCTCGGCCCGGCGCTGGGCGGCCTGCTCGGCGATATCGATCCGCGGCTGCCGTTCTGGGCATCTGCGGCCTTAAGCTTCGCCAATGCGCTCTACGGGCTGTTGATCCTGCCGGAATCGCTGGCGCCGGAGAAGCGCGCGGCGTTTCGCTGGAGGAGCGCCAATCCGATCGGGGCGTTGAACCTGCTGCGCTCCAACACGGTGCTAGCCGCGTTGTCGGTCGTCAATTTCATCGCCCAGGTCGCGCATGTCGTGCTGCCGTCGACCTTCGTGCTCTACGCGACCTACCGCTATGGCTGGGATTCCAAGACGGTGGGACTGACGCTGGCGATGGTCGGCATCTGCGCCATGGTGGTGCAGGGGCTTGCGATCGGTCCGATCGTGCGCGTGCTTGGTGAGCGGAATGCGCTGCTGCTCGGCCTGTGCTGTGGTGCGACCGGTTTCATGATCTTCGGCAGCGCGCCGACCGGACCGCTGTTCTGGCTCGGCATTCCCGTGATGTCGCTGTGGGGCATCTCCGGTGCCGCCATGCAATCGCTGATGACGCGGCTGGTTGCGCCCGACCAGCAGGGTCAGTTGCAGGGCGCGACCGCGAGCGTGCAGAGCGTGTCGCAGCTCGTCGGCCCGTTCCTGTTCACGCTCACGTTCGCGTATTTCATCGGCAATGGCGCGCCGCTACATCTGCCCGGCGCGCCGTTCTTGCTTGCGGGGGTGCTGATGGTGGTATGCGTGGCGATCGCGATCCGGACGCTGGGCGCGACAAGATCAGAACGGTAGGGTGGGTTAGTCTTACTGCGTCATGGGTTTCGTTCGCGTGGGTGGCGAGGCAATGGCGCCGCAGCAAGGACATCGCATCATGGTTTTGATAAGCGCCCGGACCAAGCGGGCGCGCATTGGTCCTCCGTGAAGAATTC
>NZ_VSTH01000184.1 GCF_008123965.1 Bradyrhizobium hipponense
AAAACAACTGTAATGCTAGGTCTTCGCCGGTGCCTCCGGCATGATCTGGAGCAGCGGCTCCGGCTGGATCGAGATCTGGCCGGCGAATGGCCGGTCGTGCGCGGCGATGAGCAGGACCGAGGTGGCGACGCCGGTCGCGAACAGGCCCATCGCGATCGCCGATCCCAGGCGGTTGTCGCAATGAACGAGGCCGATCACCAATAGCGCGCAGGCCGCCTGAAGGTACAGGCACCACCACTTGACCGGATTCACCGCGGCGAGGCTGACGATGATCCGCTGTCGCCGCGCATCCAGGGCCTGCTCGAGCGCGTCGATGAGCTCGCGCTGCACGGTCGCCTGACCCGTCATCGCGACGACGAGTTGCAGGGCTTCGGCGAGCGCGGGCGGTGTGACCTTCAGCGACGCCTCCTGATGCGCCATCATCGGCCATTCCACCGTGACGGCCTGCCCGACATAGTCGCGCACCAAGGCGCGCAGCCGGGTCTCCTGCTCCGCAGGCAAGCCGGCGGCCAGCAGCACGGCGCTTCTCAGCGAGCTTGCCTCGCGGCTCACTGCGGCGCTGGCGCGGTCGCTGTCGCCCCAGACCTGTGACGCGGTGAAGGCGACGAACAGGCCGAAGATGATGCCGAGCACCGGCAGCATGCCCGGCGAGATCGCCTTCAGCGATTTCGCGCGCTCCTCCGTCGCGGCCATCGCGACCGCCGCGAATATGGCCGCGGCCAGAAGATAGGTGAATCCAAAGATGACCAGCGCCATCCATCCACGGCACCGGCAAATTGTGCAGCCAGTTGCTCATCGTGTCCTTGTCATCTGATTTGAGATCCTAGATCAGCCGCATTCCCCGCAAGCTCGCATGGCCGCCCTTGCCGACGATGATGTGGTCGTGCACGGCAATCCCCAGCGGTTTTGCGATGTCGATGATAGCCTTGGTCATCTGGATGTCGGCCTGCGAGGGCGAGGGATCGCCGCTCGGATGGTTGTGCATCAACATAGCCAAAGGAATACTTCTTTGTTTTTTCAATATCTTATGAGTTTCTGCGTATAAACAGGGGTATGGGTCTGGTGTCTGTAAAAAATGATGTTCTGTGATCATCCCGCCGCATTCCGCCTGATCCTCACTACTCCCGGAAACACATGCGGGATCACGAGTTCTCCGTGGTAGGTGTGCTTATGAAAGAACTCAGATCACGAAAGGAGCCTCGCCGGAAGCAGTGTTCGAGCCCGCTCGGTTAAATCTCGATTTCAGCGAGTTCTGACCCACGTCGTCGAGGGATGTTCCCTGCATTTTAAAGGACAAGCAAATGACGGAGGAGAACAGCCCGCCGCTGCGACCAACGTTGAAGCACCGGCTCGAAAGCATCGAGGAGCTGGAACAGGAGCTCGTCGCCAAGGCCCACGAGATGCTGCCCAACGGTGCCGTCAATATCGTTGACTTCTTCATCCTCGGCGCCACCCAGCGGACGCTTTCGCAATCCCGTGGCTTCCGCACACTGATTGAAACGAAGAACTTTCCTTCGGCGACGATCCTGTTGCGCACCCAGATCGACACGGCGATGCGCATCAACGGGCTGACGATGATGGGCGACATTGAGGCTGACGTTCAGAGGCTTTTCAAGGGAGAGCGCACCTTCGATCGCCTGATGTCCGGCACACCGGTTGGCGGTGGAAAGCCGGAACGCCTCACAGATGCCTTCCTTAAAAGAAAACTTGCCGAAGACCACCCCTGGATCGAACCATTATATGCGCAGACCTCCGACTTCGTACATCTTAGCTTTCGGCACCTCTTCACCGCGATCGTTGACACGAACTCGGAAACGCGCATGGCGACGCTTGCGATCAGCGGCACCGACCCGAAGCAGGATGAAACGGTCTACTATGAGGTGTGCGACGCCTTCTTCCGGGTCTCCCAGCTGACCTCTACAACCATTCTCGCCATGCTGATGATGAGACATCAGCGCGACCGGGTCATAGCGGCGGCTGCAGCACGCGCGGATGGCGGCGAATGATCAGCCTCACACGCGAAATCATTGATCTCGATCAGCCTGATACATGGCCATCCGATCTTTTGAGCGTTCTTACCGAGCATCACGACGCATTGCGTTCGCATGAGGTCGGTCCACTGAGCAATTGTTTTCGATGCGGCGCTCGACAGCGTCGTTGAGGCTTTGCAGCCCTACAGTGGTCGTCGGCTGGCATTGTACTCGCCTAGCCGATCACGAGGTCGAGGACATCAAGGCCAACGGCATGACGCTTCTCGACATCGATCTCGTGTCGCGCCGGATCGGTGCTGCAGTCCGGGCGCGATTGCTCTTCCGACCACGGTAACCGTCTTGCGCGCACCAATCAGGCCGCGGAAAGATATCGCGCCGGCATGCTGTGGTTCTGCTTTTTCAGGCCAGCGATCGCTGGTGAAGGCGGAATCGGCGATCTTCTCCGATTTTGGGGCGGCGAGGCCGTCTATAACTCTCATGACCGCGATCCGGAAATGGGGCCGATAATCGCCGCGATCGGGAGGCCGGCAATCGTCGAAGCAGAGATCCCGATCGCATGGTGCGGGGGAGATCGTGGATTGCGTCTGGCGATGAACATTGGTCAGAGGTTCGTGGTGGCCCAAGGGACGCCGAGTCGAAATTCGAGCCATGTCGAAGATAATATCAAGCAGCACCTTCCGGGGGCATTCATTCGCCAAGTGCATGTTCATCCCTCGCCGGAATTCATGCGGCTGGCGGGCTGCGCCGATTGGTATCGACCACTCCAATCAGGGCGACGCAGCTCTAACCTTGCTTGAGCATCAACACGAGTATGTGCTCGGAGAATTGCTGGAACGACACTCGTCATTTAGGTCACCCGCGCATAAGTCTCTCCATCAATCACCCGCTGGACCTGGTCTTTATTCCGCGCACCGATCCGTTCGGTGATGGTCTCTGCCGGATGGGTCCTCGCAAGTTCCCGAATAGCCCGGACCTGCTCAACCGACAAGCGGTCATCGCGGCCGCAGATCTGGGCAACCGCCCAGGCGTCGTCCTTCCATTTCTCCGAGACCCAGGGGGCGGGCAGGCCCTTGCGCGGATGCTCGCGCAACCATGCTTCAACAAGACGATCGCGCTCGTCAGGCATTGGCACCACCCGCGCAGTCAACATGCCGTTCTCGCGAAGATATCGGAGCCCAGATTTCCCGCCTGGGATCATGTTGAGGCGCCGCTCATCGTGCCAATGCCCTTCGACCAGCCATTCCTCTGTCGCATAGAGTCGCTCGATATCGTCGGTGATCGCCATGACCTTATGGTGGATGTAGGTCACACGGCCGGCGTTCATCTCTTCACGCAGCTTTCGGTGAAACAACAAGGGGCTTCCGGTCTCGATCGCCCGTTGGTGTTCTGCCCATCGCTTTTGCCAGCTTCGGGTGGTAACACCGACATAGAAAAAACCATCATCAGGATATGACGGTCCCGCACCGAAAATGTGCTGATACAGAACAAAGCTCCTTTTCGGAAATGAATCCGGAGCCAGAAGAAGAGGCGCTGGCGCCGAAAATACTTGGCTTGGAATCTTCACGCCAGCGATGTGGGTGGAAATGTCTCCGCGTAATGCGGCGGCCAGCAGTGCCTGATCCTCAACAACATCAAGGCGTATTGCCGGTCCAAGCGCGAGTTCCCCTTCTTCAAGTGTATGGCCCGATCGAAACTGATCGGAGCCCACCATACGGTGGCCTGGCCTGACTTTGAACTGGGGCGCGATGAATACCGGCTTGTCGCCGAGGGCGACGAAGTGGACAACCGGAATGAACTGGCCCGGTTTCACCCGGATCACCCCGTGTTTCTGCCTCGCGATCCTGAGCCAGAGTGCGCCGTATTCGGACCGGCACCATTGGCGCAGCAATGTCTCGATCTCGCGAAACCGGCGATGCATTGGTTTCGGAGCGAGATGCTCCCACCAGGCGCGGTTGATCGAGACCAAGCAACCTCCAGAATTCTACCGGCGGTACGCCTTGCCGGATCGCCGCTTCAATACAAGCCTCGCCGCTCACCGGTTCCTTGCGATCCGGCCAAGGACGTCACGATCGACCCTTCGCCAAGCGCGATCGGAGGCGGGTCGTTCTCTATGATCACGAACTGAGCCTGATCCTTCTGCGCCACCAGGAACCGATAGAAGTGTTCCTTGAGCCCGCTATCCTTCACCTGCTTTTCGTCAGCACCCAGTTCGCCATGCCTGGAGGTGAGGGGATCGCGGTAGCTCAGCAGAGGGCTGTCGAGAACCACGATCCCTGGATGCGGAAGCTCCTTCTGCCGGCAGTACAGCAAGACGCCGATCTTGAACGCGGCGTTCATCAGCGCCCGTACTCCCTTGCCGTTTGCGCGACGGCTTTTCCCGTCAATGAGGATATCGTGCGTCTTGTCGTCGAAGGAGACGGTCGGCAGGCCTGGAAACTGCCAAGCATGAAGCACCGTCTGCACGGTGGTCGCAAACTCGTGTCCCGTCACTCCATCTATGCCGGAGGTCACGCTGCCGCGCGGCAGGGACTTCGCTTTGAACGCCTCAAGCTGCGCCTTTCGGCGATGAAGCTCGTCAATCCGCTGTCTCAGGGCAAGGCCCTGCCTGGTCACGAAGCGGGCCGCGTCTAGTTCCTCGTAAGTTCGGCGCGTGGCGACTTCCTGCGGCTTCACCTCATCGAGCTGTTGGTCGACGTCCTCGATCTCGCCTGAAAGCCGCTCGGCGCGTTTCAGCAATCCTTCCTGTTCGGCCTCCAGAGAACGGGTTGCCTTCGCAAGGTCGGCCCGCTCCGACGCGATCTTAACCATCTCGGCCCGAACCGCCCTCTGAGTTATCTCGACCTCGTCGATGCCGTGCGCGTGAAGCTGATGCGATGGATTCGCGCCGCAGAGCGGGCAGGGCCTGCGTACGCCCGCCAGGAGAGCCGCGCCCCCTTCCTCGAGCGATGCCAGTCGCTGCAGGTCGCTTTCGTAAACGCTCTTGAGCAAGGCAAACCGCTGCAGCGAGAGCGATATCTCGGTGCGACGCTCCTGGGCGTCCCTGAGAGACTCCATTTTCGCCCGGCGATCCAGTCGAAGATCGTCCAACAGCGATTGGCGATCCGACATCGTCTGCTGAAGGTCGCGGATCGTTGCGGTTTGCTTTTCGGCCTGATCGTTCAGGTCCGGGTCGCCGGGATAATCTCGCTCCCATTCCAGTTGCGCGGCGGCAATCATTTCGTCGACGATCTCGACCTTGCCCAAGTTCGCGGTTCTCTGGGAATCGGGATTTTGCGTGGTGACAATCGCAGAATCGTCGACGCCAGTCAGGATGAATTTTAGGACGTTCTTGTCGAATGTCTCGCCGCTACGGTCCGAAATTCGGATGGGGCTCCACTCCCCCATCATGTTCGTTTCTTCGGTGTAAACGAAGGCGGCATAGTGCCGGAACGTGAAAGCGTTCTTGTCGCCCGTCAGCGTTCGAGCAATCTCCTTCGCGCCGACCCCGAGTTCGCCGAGCAGGAAACCCGACAGGCTCTCGCCCTTGCCGCGATGATCCCAGGATAGTGTCCGATCGGGTCGACCAACTGACTCTGGATCCACGGAACCGATGTGCAGACCGAAATCTCCGCCCTTCATCGCCCGCTCCAGCGTCACCGTGCCGGTTACAGGAAGTTCAAGCTCGAGCCAGCATTTGTCGTAGCCCTGGGCCTCGGTAATAGGCGGCAGTGGCGTCTTGGCACCAGACATGAAGTCGAGCGCCTTGACGATATAGGATTTTCCGCTGTTGGAGGCGCCCCAAATAACGTTGATGCGCTCTCCGAACATGAGGGTGACGAGCTTCTTTCCGGGCCCGGTAATCGCAAGACGGCGAAGCAGGAATCGCGCTGGATCGGAAATGCTCATGTCCGGCCTGTCTGGAACGCTTCGGTCCAATCACCGATCCGCTCCCGCACCAGCTGCTTGAACTGCACCTTGCTGTGGGTCTTCACCTGATCGGCGAGCCAACGAGCACAGGCCTTCATCTGCACCGAGTAGGCCGTTTCAAGCAACTCGACATAGGCTGCGGCCTCTTCGGAGGCGCGATAAACGATACCTTCCTCGGCGCTCTCCTGGTCAACGAGATGGCATCGCTGCATGAGCTGCAAGCTCGTCTCGATCAATCTCCGCCGGACGAGAAGCTCTCCTTTCCGCCCGGGGACCTCGGGATGCAGGCTAGAGGGGCCGCCAAGATCAGCGGTGTGTACCACGACATGGTCGAACAGGACCATCTCGGCGAGATCCAGCGCTTCTGGCCGCAAATGCTCCAGCACCACGACGGCCCTGATTCCGGCCTCGAGTGAAGAGTTGAACAATCCTCCGAAATCGCTCTCACTCACGGCGCCCATTTCAGCCGCCCGTCATTCGCGAGGTGATGGCAAATTCCCTGTTTTACTGGGACGCGCACCGTGCGGCCGATCAAACTCACTGGCAGGATCGACGCGTGCTTCATGACCGCGTCGACACGCCTAAGAAGAGTCTCGTGTCGATCTCGGTGCACATCGATGACACCGTGGTAGACGTCGTCCTCAAACGTCCCGATCGCGCCTGGAGCAGTATTGTCCCGGTGAAAACGCTTGAACGAGGCAGCTTCAAAAAAGCGTGTGCGTTGATTGCGAAAATGCTCGCCGTGATCGGCATGGGCCAGGATATCGTCGGCCGACATGAAGGTGCCGCCGCCGGCTTCCCCATAGACGTGACGGAGCTGGTCTACGTACTGCGCCTCCTCCGGCTGAATGGCCTGCGGCGCTTCGCCAACGGGCGCCTCGTCCGGCATCAAACCAAGCACCTTGGACAAGGCTGGTCCCGCTGCCTGGTCCTTAACGAGCATCGGGGCAGTCAGGTGCTCTACGCGCGAAAAATCGAATCCCGCGATCGCCGCTCTGATTTCCGGCGTCAGCGCCACCGTCTCTCGCCGTGTTATGCTCTTGGAGCAGTATTCGTCCCAGCCATCGATCAACGTGGGTCCCAGAGTCGAGGGGTTGTTGATGAGATCCATCAACGAGCCGACGATGCCGCGTGGTGCGACGAACACATATTTTTCGGGCAGGGTTTTGTATGCACCCTGGCAATGATGGAAAAACACCTTACCGAGTTCGGCGAGCCCCTCGGGCTTTCCAAGCTTGCCGCCTCGCGTCTTGCGTTTGCACTGGAAGAGATGCCAGGGCCCTTCGTGCCGGGCGCGGGTCAGGAAGCCGATCACGTCGCGGCCCTTGTCGTTCGCCGCGCCAATTCGTTCGACTCGATCGTATTGCTGGGCACGACGATCCACCCACAGCTCGACAAATTCTTCGAGCTGCGTGTCGTCGATCTCCATTAGACGAACAGCGAGGCTAGCCACGTTAGTGCACTAGCACAAATAAAACGGGCGACCGCTGTGCGGTTCAGAAATACAGATTTTGCTCGTACTCAACGTTGATGTCTTGATAATTCCATCATCTACTATTTCTATCATTGTCATCACGAATCTTGCACTCCCCCCGAGAGTGATCGACTCTACATAAAGAATCTGGTTTTGCCCATTGCCCTTTCTGACGCGACCGCATCATAACGAGCTTGCTGGGCGTGCACGTGTTGTTGACCCCAGCGGAGGACGGAGAACCTGGCGCAGATCACCGAGACGCCGCAGTACGGCGCCTATGGCTTTTGCTTCTCTGAGGCCCTTGGCGGGTCGCTGATATGTGAAGAGGATCGGTCTACATTACCTCCACGGATTTCATTCACGTCGCCATTTCAGCTCGCCTTGCTCACGGCGATCTCGTCGCCGCCGACGGTGCCCTTGAGGCCGACCCGAGCGATCACGGCGTCAGGCTCATTTTGGTGAAGCAGCTTTTGGTGTCATGCGCCAACGTGACCGATCTTGAGCTGATCTGTCGGTCGCTTTACAAGGACCATCCGGCCATTTCGGAGATTATCACGCCGCACCGGCGAAACTTCGAATTCGCCAAGTACATCCGGAACATCGCGGTCGGTCACGTCAACCCGGCGCTCAGCCAAAAAGCCCTCGAATGGCGACCCGAGCTCAACCTCGTTCTGACGAAACTTGACGCGCCGGCCGAAGCGTTTCTGGGCTACGCGGTCTTGGAGACTGCGATCAACACCTTCGTCGATGGCGAACGGCACCGGATCTTCGATAGCGACACCGACCTGGCTTACCCGCCGGACCTGATCCGATTCCTCAACTTCCTGGGGTCGACCGTGCATGTCGGCATCGCCTACTGTGCGGCGGTAGCTGCGGCCGCGCTCGAGCATGCCAACCTGCCTGACTTCAACGAGGATTGGCTGGAGTTGTCCGCGAAAGCAGGCCTCACAGACTTCGCCTTCATTACGCGCAAGGGCTAGGCGATGACCGAGAACCCGGACCCCCTCGACGACCTGCCAAAGCGTGACCCCAATCATGTCACGGAGGAGAAGGCGGAGACGGCCTTTCAGGGGCGCCTAACGGAGAGCGGTCGTTTCATCCTCCAGCGCGCCGACCGCAAGGATTATGGCACAGACTGCGAGATCGAAGTCGTCGAGCAGGAGCAGGCGACGAACGTGAGGGTCCATGTGCAGCTCAAAGGGACCGTACGCCCCTTGAACGCGGATGGTTCTCTTAGCATCGAGGTCAGCCGCGCGAACCTGAATTACCTGCTAATGCACCCGCACAGCTTCTACGCCGCCTATCACATCCCGACGGCGTCGCTGCGCATCTGCCTCGCGGAGACCGTTCTCCACCAGTACGAGCACGCGGGAAAGAACTGGACCCAGCAGCAATCGCTTACCGTCAATTTCACCGAAGATCTGACGGTCGAGCGGCTGGATCGGCTGGCTGAGTTGGCCAGATCCGCCGCGCGGGCGGCGCGCGATCGTTGGGTCGAGCAGACCCGGGCGGCCCCTGGCGACCTCGCTGGCCTACTTCGCCGAGCTGTGCCGGACGTCCATGTTCCGGATGATCCGGCCATGGCCCGCGAGCTCCTAAAGCACCTCTACAACCAGAACGCCGACGACGTGATCAGCGTGGCCTTTGATCGGTTCGCGGCGGTGTTCAGCGCAGATAACGAGGCCATGGGACTGGCCTATATGGCCGAGGTCAATCTGGGCATGGCGGGGTTGAGTCGGTCGCCCGCCCGGATCGAAGACGCCGTGGCGCACTTTAGGGATCAGCTTGACCTGGGCCGCTACGAGCGGGGCAGCGTTCACTACACGATCGGCAACGCCCTCTCGGCGCTCGGCCGGGAGGAGGACGCCAAGGCCGCCTATGAGGCGGCTCTCGCCGATCCCGCGTTCGCCAATGCGCCGGACCTAGCATCCCAAGGCCGTAAGAACCTCGGGACGAGCTTTGAGCGGCTCGGAGATGAGAAGCGAGCAGTCGAGCACTATGGCGAAGCCTCGCGGCTGAGCCCGCACCTTCCTGAAGCCCACAATGCCTTGGCCCAATTCTACTTGCGCCAGGGCGAGTGGAAGGACGCCCTCGCGCATCTGGATCAGGCCGTCTTCACCGACACTACACGCGCCAAGGCGGCCGGCGTTGCGGGTTGGAGGGCCAACGTGCTCTTCAACATGGGAGAGGGGAGCGCGGCGTTCCGCGAGATCAACGGCCTCCTCGTCCAAGCTGATTGCGAGCCATGGATCTGGCCGTTTTTCGCACGGCTGGTGGCGAGCTTCGGTCGGACAACGACGGAGAATGCGCGCCAAGCGCTGGGCTTCTGGCACCGCTATGTTGGTGCCCACCCCGAGAGCTCCGGCGGCCGTCGCGAGCTGCTGTTGGCGACCTTGTATCTGCGAACGGAGGGGCAGGATGTTGGCCGGACCTACGCGGGATTCCGAGACGAGTTCGACCGGCAAATCGAGCACGTCGAGGACATTGATGAAGCCGCCTTTCTATGGGATCGCCTTGGGCACTGGGCGCAGGATGAAGCGGATTGGGCCGAGGCGGAGCGCTGTTTTCGTAAGGCCTACGACCTGGCGGGCGGTCACTACGGCTACTGTCTCGGGACGGCCCTCAACTTCCTCGGTCGGTTCGAAGAGAGCCTACCGTTCCTACGCGAACAGGCCGAGAGCATCCAGCCTGACGCCATGAGCTGGTTTCAGCTCGGCGCAGCCTACGGTGATCTTGGCCAGTCGGCGCTGGCCATCAAGGCCTATGAGAAGGCCCTCGCGTTGGATCCCGACTACGACCTAGCGATGTTCAATCTCGGCGGCGTTTACTGGAACAGCGGGGAAAAGATCGAGGCTTTTGGGATTTGGAAGGCGGCCATCGGCCGCTTCCCGGATCACGAGCTCGCCGCGAAACTCCAACGCGACATGCCGGTCTTCTTTTCGCCGGGTTCCATTCGATGAGTCCTACATAATGCGAAGGCGAAGGTCCGGCGAGAGCGGTTTAGCCATGGGGGCTGGCCTCCATCACCAGCCCTCCGGGTGAATCAAGATTTGCCTCGCAAGGGAATCCCTTCCGATTCCGCATGGTCGGAAAATGCTCTAGGAATGACGGTACGTGATTGGACATCATGGACTCGCATGCTTCTGCTGCAGTTGTCCAACATGACCAATGAGAGAGGTTTAAAATTCCGCCGCGATCTGAGCCGCCATGACTTCAGTAAGGTGTTCGAGGGTGAATGTACCTCAGTCAGGAATACGCTTCTCAGCCAAAGCAAAGATAGTATTCATAGAGTCCCGAATCGGTCGGCTGGGATCTATACATCACGTTCCTTATGGGAACATTAGGTCGAATAGGTGCAGGCGGATGTGAATCGGGGAGCCAGCGGCCGTTTAGACTTGCGGCCGTGGTGATAAAATAGAGTCCTTGAGTGCCCACACCGGGGAGATCGAAGGGAACGCCCGAAGAGCGATGAAGCATATCGGCGGGTCTAAGCATGCTGTTGTGCGCGAGTGCACCCGTGAGCATAGGAACCTCAACGCCATTCGATAGCCGTATGGCACCTACGGTGCGCCACTTCAAAAGATAGGATTAGCAATCGTTTCATCATCGTTCCCGGCGAAGTTCAGGCCGGTGATAGTGTTATCGCTACCGCGCACGATCACCGCACCGGAATCGCGTCTGACATTTTCGAGAATATCAATTGCCAATCGAACCATCTCTCGCCGTCGTCATACTTTATCTTTCTGGTTCCTGCGGCGCGCAACGTGCCACTACGACACGTGGGCGGCCGCGCGCCAACCTTGAAGTAAGTAGCTCCATCTCCACCCTTTAGGTAAGGCGTGAGAGCCATTGGATAAGGTCGGGTTGAGCCATCCTCGCATGCCCGCATCTCGGCGAGAGCATCTGCCGGATCGTTGTAGCGGCCGAGAGCAAGATCAAAGCTATTTCCCGAAGCTTCAAGCGATTGAAACATGTACAATGTTGCCTTGGAAACGCCTTTCAGGAAGATGGGAGTTCCAAGCGGAGTTTGGTTTCCGTTTGCACAAAAGACGTGCCAATTGCTCAGACAAACTGGCACACCGTCTAAGTAAAAACTCCATCCCACAGTTCCGTGGCCATTCAGGCCACTACCCCAAGCCTCATCACCACCTCTCACTCCTATCCCGGTTTCTGGCACAACCTTGCGTGCAGGTGACGACGAGTGGGCACGAGGAACTGCCTTTCGCGAGATGACGGTGGGAATCGATTTTGTTTGGCCCTCGTGAGCATATTCGAACGTGTCTGGAACACGTTGGGCGGACGCGACAAGGCTTTCTTCTGCTGATCCGTCTACAACGATTTCAAGGACGGGATCACCTTCCACATTGATCTGGATTCCATGGATGTCGTGCCGCATCATAAGCAAGCGGTGCTGGGACTTGAATTGCTCAACAATACTCTTGCATTCTTGAAGTTCTATCGTCATCGATCCCTCCAATGAATCTATCAGTGATTACCACCACACACTATCAATCATAGGTCTTCTCTTCGTAGTCTCTAACCCCAGTGCCTTTCATCGCTGCTGTGGAGCGTCCCATCCTAAGGCTCCTTTCCGACGGTCAGCTAGGACTGCTTCCTGTCGGGCCACGCGTCGGCCGGACGGGAATACTAATGCTATCGAGTTGATCATACTGATTTTGCGGTTTCTCCGCGCTCGATCCAAGCCCGTCAAAACCGGGTCAGCGAAGTTTCGCGCTCATATTGCCTCTCCCTCTCTCCTCGCATCAGGTGCATCAAGCATTGAGCCTCAGAAACCGATGCACGCGCCTTTTCACAAGTCACAAGTGCGACGCGTCCAACCTTAGATACGAACAAAGATAAAATCTCCTGCAGGCATCGTTTTGCTTCACTCGCAGCAAAAGTACGGCGCTTCTGTCGCATGCTCTCGCCCACTGTCTTACGGCTGCGGAATCGTGACGGGAACGGGCGCGCCCTTCTTCTCACCATCGAATAGTATCAAAACGCGCAGGCCTGACGCGCCCTCGTCAAGCGGAAGCAGCGCCTCCGCCTTGCGTTTTCCTTTCTTCCCGACGATATCCGCGAGCTCCTTGAGAAGCCGGACATCCTCCGTCTCTCCATCCCACCAATAGATAGCGTAGGGGCCTGGGCCGTTCGCGGTAGGTCCGGCGAGGACCAGTACGCCGTCGCCGTATGTCGCAAGATCGCGAACGCCCCTGCCTTCGCCCAGCGGCAGCCGACGGAGCCGGGCGTCGAGTGACGCTCCGCCGAAGACACTGTCAACGGGGACGGACAGTACGGCAGCGCGGCCGTCGCTGAGCGATGGACCGCGGAATCCCACCAATATACTCCCCCGCCTGATGGCGATGCCTTCGATTGTCAGGCCGTTGTTTTCAAGCCTGCGGTCGAGAAAGGGAGCGAGCGCAGGCTCTCGCGCAATGACCTCCTTAAGCTTTCCTGTCCGCTCGGCCGGGAGGGCGGCGTGACCGTTGGTCACGCGGAATCGGACAATCTGGCTGCTGGCTGCGATCCTCGCCGCGATCTCCTCCTCGTCTTCCTTCGGATCGAGCTTATGGTGGCTGTCGCGCGGATGGCCGTGAGAGCCGATCACATAGTAGAACTCATCGGCATAGGCGATGCCTTCCCCGTCGAGTTCGAGCGCTTTGCGTTTGAACTTATTGTAGATGAGAGGAATAACGTCGCCCGTGATGATCTTACCGTCTTTCACGGTGACGAACTGCGCCTGCTGCACATTGTCGTCGATGACAACACACGAGCGCGGAAAGCCCTGCGGCCTGGCACAGGCGATACCGCTCACATCCTTCGAGTTCTTGCCCTTCTTGCCCAGGAGATTGCCGTGGACCGGCCAAGCGGTGTCGTCGCCGGCGCTCGCGGCGCTCCCGGCCGCGAACGCGAGGATGGCGGCGCACGCCAGCAGAATATCCCGAACAGAGCGTGCCGTCGCTCTTAAAGTCCCGGGCATTTCGGCCTCCCGTGCTGTCACAAATCTGTAGTTGTAATTTTTGCGCAATACGCCGAATATACATTCAGCGCAACTTGTCTTTCAGGCAAAACTACCAACGATATTTCAAAAGGCTCAATCGCTCGTTGGAGCTTTGAAAATTCCATTGCCGAGTTGGGAGCGAAGATGATTGCGAAAGCAGCATTGGCGATAGCCATGGTGTGGCTGCCAACCTCCGCAGCGTTGGCTTTTGGCCAAGAAGGACATTCCATCATCGGCGAAATCGCCAATCGACGCCTAACCGCGCAGGCGCTGACGGCGGTCGAAAACGCACTCGGCAGGGGTCATTCGCTTGCTGCCGTGGGAAGCTGGGCGGATGACGTGCGAGACGCCCGTCCGACCACATACAACTGGCACTTCGTCGACCTTCCGCTCGCCGCAGACGCATACGACGCGAACCGCGACTGCAAGCTCGTTCCCGCCAAGGGCGATTGTATCATTGCGGAACTGGGACGGTTGAAAAAAGAGCTTAGCTGCGCACCAACGAATGAAGCCAAAGCGGAAGCGCTCAAATTCACGGTGCATTTTGTCGGTGATGTGCATCAGCCCTTGCACACCGTCCTTGAAAAGCGAGGAGGCAACGGTGTCGATGTGACCTCGATGATCAAGGGTAACACATGTCGGCCGACCGCGAATGATCCCAACAAGTGCGTAACAGCCAGCAATCTTCATCAGATGTGGGACGGCGTGCTTATTACCCGATTCGTCTGGAACTGGGGCTCGTATGTCGATCGACTTGAGGAAGGATGGTTGAAGTCACCTGAAGCCGCCAACGCTGAGCAAGGGAGCATTCAGGACTGGGTAGAGCAATCGCACAAGGAGGCGCGCATCGCGTGGGATGCGGTCCCCGCCGACACGAAGCTTACGGATGATTACCTTTCTGCGATGGTGCCCATTCTTGATCGCCAGCTTGGCCGTGGCGGACTGCGTCTCGCAAGATTCTTGAACGAGGCCTACGCGAACACCGATTGCTCGGGACAGTAGCTAGTAGCGAGGGAGAATTCGCAGTGCCCTATGGTAATCCCGACAGGTTATATTCAATTTCAGATCTTCTGGAAGGATATAGACGCGACGATCCCATGGCGTTTGCGGCGTCTTGGGACTTTCGTATGTTTAGGACGTACATCGCAGATGGCGCAGCAACGCCTAGATCCCTTGAGGTACGTCGGGCGCAGGCCGACCATGACGCCCATATCGCTGAGGCGCTCAAGAACCTACTTGATAGCGAGCCGAAGCCGAAGCTGGTCGGCATCATGGGTGGTCACGGGCTTAGCCGCACGGATGCCGCTTACATCGCCGTAGCGCGGTTAGGACGCTACCTGACGCAGCAAGGTTATCTCGTTGTGACAGGCGGCGGCCCTGGAGCAATGGAAGCTGCCCACCTTGGAGCTACTTTTTCCGAAGCAACCGATGGAGCGATGGACCAGGCGCTGACAGCGATAACCAAAGTCCCGAGACTGCCGCCACTGAACGACGTCGTCAGCAACTCGGGCGACATTGCGCCCGGAAAAGAAGCCGCGTTGGACGACGCCAGGAAGTGGCTGAATGCCGCCTTGGACGTCAAAGACATGGCCCCACAGCAACGAGGCCCGAGCCTTGCCATTCCGACCTGGCTCTATGGTAATGAGCCGACCATACCGTTTGCCACTCACTATGCGAAATTTTTCCAGAACAGTATTCGCGAGGAGGCGCTGATTACTCAATCTCGCGCGGGCATTGTCTATGCGCAGGGCGGTGGCGGAACGATACGGGAAATTTTTGAAGACGCAGAACAGAACTTTTATGCGCCGACCACCGCTGATTTTACCCCGATGATCTTCTTCGATCCAGACGGTTTCTGGGAGCATGATGCCGAGTTTGACGCGGGCGGGATCACCCTGCGGGGCGTCAAGGTCGATGAGCTACTAACGCGTATGTTCCGTTACGGTCGGAAGGACAGCGCAACCGTACTTAAGAAGGTGCGGTTCACAACGGATTTTTCCGTAATCAATCAGATATTGCGAACGCATGCGCCCGTCGCACAGCAGAATCTCGCGTTTTCGCTGGCGGGCGACGCTTTGAAGATCACCTCAACCTTACTTAATCGCCCATCGCGGCAAGACATTGCATAGGCCGTTAACCGGTCACTCGGAACGAGCTTTTTCAATCAAGTCAACAGCAGGAGCGTATTATGGGGATTACCATTACGGTTCATGCGAACCAAGACGACGCGTTAATCGCGTGGCGACCCGACGCGTGGGCCGACGATTGGGTCGGCTTCATGCTCGAAATACAAGATACTATGACGGGGGAGACCAGGGTCATCAACAACCGAATTCCCGCGAAAGTGGGCGAAGGAGCAGTCCCGCCCGAAGGTATTTCATCGGACCGATCGCCGTTGCTTCGCTGCATTTGGACCGACCATCGCGTCGATAACGCGGACCAGGTGGAATACCGGGTCACGCCCATGCGCAAGAGCGGGTCAGAATTCGCGGTTGTCTCCGAAGCTGCGAGCGACTGGACGCCACCCGTCAGCCCGACCGCGGACGCCGGCGACGGGGTTTCGGCGTACTTCAATCGCGGCACCATTATGTCGCAAATCGTCAGCCGCTTTGTGGGTGACGACATCAGTGTCGCGACACTAAAGCGGTTCAAGGCCCGCCTCAGCACTCCCGGATTTCCAGCACGTCGATATCTATCCGGGCATGCCCGACACGAGATCCTCTCGTACCTCGCTGACGCTGATCGGCGCGGGAACGAGATTTATGCCGCTCTGTACGAATTGAACGATCAGGAATTGATCGATGCTCTAAAGGCTTTTGGAAGCCGCGGCAATGTTATCGTGGGCAATGGAAGCTCCACGAAAGCGGGCGTAGTTGACGAACTCGCCGGTGCGGAGCTAACCGTTCACGAGCGCGATTTGTCCCGGGCCGGTCGATCTTCGCCGAGCGTGCACAACAAATTTGTCGTCGAAGGGAATCCGCGCACGGGAAAGGCGGTGCGCGTCCTGACCGGAAGCACAAACTGGACGACTACGGGGCTTTGCACTCAGCTCAACAACGTCTTCGTGACTGAACGTCCGAAGATTGCCGAGCGCTTTGTCAAGCAATGGCATGATCTCGTCGGCGCAGGCGATGATATGCCTGATGAACTTAAGCGGGAAAACGCCCGTTGGACAACAGATGGTCCGGTCTCGGTTGCGTTCGCGGCCACATCCGGTGAAGCCGAATTCAAGCCTGTGAAAAAGCTCATTGATGAGGCCGAAGACGGTTTATTTTTCCTGATGTTTACGCCGGGCCAATCGCCGTTGCTGGACGCCCTTCTGATCCGCAGCCAGGGTTCTGTTGGGCCCTATGTCCGAGGTGTTGTTTCGGATGTACGTGAGACCGCGAACGGCACCATTATTGCGCACGGCGCGCGTGTCATTCGGCGCGGCGAGGAAAAGCAATTTCGCGATTCAACGCTGCTTCCCGACGGATTGCCGCAGGACAACCTGCCGTCCTGGGCAAAGGAAGAGTTTAACCGCCGCATGTTCTTTCCGGCGGGGCTGAATGCCATCGTGCATTCAAAGGTGATTGTTGTTGATCCATTCTCGGCCAACTGTGCGGTTGTCACGGGCTCGCACAACTTTTCCGATTCAGCTTCAAAGAGTAACGACGAGAATATAGTTATCGTCCGCGGTAATCGGCTTCTGGCACAAGCTTACGCCGTGCACATCCAGGGTGTTTACGATCACTACTCGTGGCGAGCATTTCTTGGCGAAGGCGGCAATCCAGACATTCTGTTTCAGTCGCTGAAGGAATGGAAGGCTGGAGGATCGCGGGAGCGCGACTTGGCATTCTGGCTGCGTTAAGCCGGATGGCCTGCGCCGTCTGGCTTCGTAGTCTTGATCGGCTTGATTCTGCCCTAACCTGGTCTCGTAATGATTGGAGGAGACATGTCGAAGCGATTGCTTGTGTTGATTTGCTTGTGGATAGGTCTCTGGTCGGTCGCTCGCGCCGACGACAACAAGAGCTTCGATTTCAATGCTCACAAGCTGACGTTATCGAACGGAAGCGACAACAAACTGTGGGGGTGGATTGAACTGCTTAACGGCAGCCAGATTGTCGGATACATCTACGTCACAGAAACCGCACCGCGTGAGCCACACCTGAACAGCGACAAGACTTATGTGGTTATGGATGCGCCGATCAGCTTGCTCGACACGCTGTTGAATATCTTGCGCAACGAGAAGCCTCTCCGCATCCGCTATTCAAAATTTGGAAACAGTCAGGCAACCGCTTTTCTGGAATCAACCGGCGCCGCTGCGCTGACGGGCGAGGCGGTGCGGACGCTCTTCAACAGGTAGCGGTATCGCGTGTGAACACCAATGTTAGCTAAGTTCGGATGGGCCCTTTTATGCGCGGATGGCCGCCATCGAATCTTCGCTATGCGTCTGGCGACGTGTTGACCTCAATGGTTTACTGGCTGGTTGGACGGCTATGGAAAGTTAAACTTCCTTTCCTGAGTATTATCGTCGGCGTTTCACTACTTCTCCTGCCTGGAGAAGCCCGGGAACTGTTTCTTGAGCGGTCGGGAGTCCTTGGGCATCTAGAATTTTGCGCTGTTCTGCTGACCGCATGGTCGCTTCCACTCTATTCTTCGATTCGGCGCGTCAATAACCTTGAACATAATGAGAAATGGTCACTTAGTTTCGCTACTCCGCTTATCGCGGGGCTGCTGCCCTTTATCGCCGTACTTCTTAGCATCAGTCTCTTGAGGCGCGACATTCTTTCCTGCTCCCGTATTTCGGACGTCAACCAGTTACATCGCTGTTTTGGGTACGCGCCCACAAACGCGCAACTGGAGTTCGAGTCAAATCAGGATGAGCCCTTCTCCGGATATGCTATACCGGAGATCGGCGACGCGCTCGGCCAACTCACCGCGCTCGCCGTTCTTGTCGGCCTGAGCGCGGTATTTTTCGTCCTTCTCGTGAACGCCCGTCGCATTTCGAAAGCCATGACTGCGAGATGGAATCCGGATGGAACTCGGGTCGCTTGGCTTTTGCCTTTAAGACTTGCCTACCGTATTTCCGAACGTGGCTTCCTGATCACGTGCGCGGTCTCAACGACGTTGCTTGTAGCGACAGTCTGTTGGCCACATTCTCTGCCCATGTACTTGGGGCGAGCATCGCTTATTCCAATACTGGCAGGAAGCTGGGTTCTGCTGTTCGAATTCGTCATGATGCTTCAAGCGAAAATGAAATGGGCCATCGGCCTGGTAGTGGTCGTAGTCGGGACGATATCAGCGTTTCTTCCAACATTTCATGATGTGCGGCTGTATCAGACGCGGCATTGGGATAACGCGCAACTTACAGAAGCCAAGAGTCACGGGCCCGGCGTTGATCGCCAGGGACTGCTCGAAGACGCGATCGACCGATGGAAGGTTGTCAACGGTTGCATCGACCCATTGGCGAAATGCACGCCTCGGCCCTTACTGGTTGCGGCAGAAGGTGGGGCAAGCCGTGCTGCATTCTTTACGGCGACGGTCCTTGGAGCGTTGATCGACGCAACCGATCTTAACAACAGCGCAGTCGATATGCGCCGGTCGCTGTTTGCGCTATCGGGTGTCTCGGGAGGGGCGGTCGGCTTGGCAACCGTGCGGACCGCGCTTGCCGAGTCTTCGGATCGCCATCCACCTTGTCGCCACATCGACCCATTGTGGTTCGGAGCCAATGAAGGCCACAAAAATCCCGCGCGCAATCCAGCGGAAAGCTGGCGGGCCTGCCTCCAATTGCTAACATCAGGTGATTACCTGATCCCGGCTGTTGTGGGTCTGGTCTGGCGCGACCCGTTCGGCTTGGTTGCGCCCCATGATCGTGCCGTTTTGCTCGAACAATCAATCGAGCGACATTACAACTATGTCGTTCACGGGACGCGTTCACCCTGCCAAGGTAGGGAAGATGAACGGGGACTCTGCCATCCCTTCGGCTACCTGTCGCAGGGGCCCGGGCATTGGCTGCCTTTGCTTCTGCTGAATGCAACATCGATGGACACGGGGCGGCCCACGCTGATTTCCGATATTCAAACCGGAATCTCTTCAGCCAATTGCAACCGCTTGTTCATTTCCGTCCAGAATCTCTTCGAGATGTACGCCACCAACCCATTCGCGAAGGAGGAGCCGGCCGCGGATGCGGTCGCGGCGTGCAAGAACGAAGGCCTTGAGAAAGCTCACGACGTTCGGCTGTCAACCGCCGCGGTGCTGAGCGCGCGTTTCCCGGTTATTTCTCCGGCTGGTGTTTTGCGTTTCAGGAATGAGTTTCGCGATCTCGAAACAGATCACATTGTCGACGGTGGCTACTACGATAACAGCGGCCTTGACACGCTGACCAGGTTGGTGCCGTTCCTGCAGAAGCGCGGTTTGAACCCTCTGGTGCTTTATCTGACCAATGAACCTTGGTTTTTTAAAGCCAGTGTTCGCGCCGGGCGCCTGCGTCACGATCCGTTGCAGCAATACGTTCTTCCAGCCGAGCTTGAGGAACCGAAGCAAGGAACGTGGCAGCGCCTCTTGCCTTGGTTTGAGGAGCCCTTGGATACGCTGCTCCGACTGAGGGCCGGTCACAAGGGCGCGGCGCTCGAAAGAATGCTTGATCTTGGAGATAACTTGTTCCCGGTTCGGGTAACCCGTAGCTCGTTTGTTACCCGTTGGCCTAACGAGGCGAATTGGTGCATCGATGTGCCCGACCGAAAGAAGGCTACTAGCATCACACTCCCTCAGCCGGTGATGAGTTGGTGGCTTTCTCCTCTCGCGCAACGCGTCTTGGATGCCGAACTTTGCAACCAGGAAAACATCAACGTCCTAACGCGTGTCGTTGAGGAACTCCAGCGCGGGCAAACGAATTAGGCGCACGGCAAGTTCAAACCCGCGCGTCGCGCATGTCGAATGGTCCCAAGGATATCCTTGGAGTCTTGAAGGATCGTCATCAGGATGCTTACGCGAACGTGGTCCGATTTGCATTGATTGCCAGTTATGTCATGCGCCTTCGCAAATTTGATCGCCGTATCGCACTATAGTTTCGTCAATCGTTAGGTAGGCAGGAGTCGACACGAACGCTCCCTGTATCCACGTCCAGTCCCTTTGACGCTCGGCATGTCACCGTATTCTTTTGATCCCAGGCATCAAGTTCATGCGCTGGATACAAAACAGCCTTGCCGATCTTCACGAACGTCGGACCGATCTTCATCGCTCGCCAATTTCGAAGAGTGCCAACTGAAACGCTGCCACGATATCGTTCAGAGACCTCTTCGGCCGTTAGAAATCTTCTGTCGGACATCAACTTCCCCCAGGTGGGCCCACACGTCGATCACATTTAGGAAGCTACAGAGCGCCCAATCATGCTCATGCACTGTCTGATGGAACGGCCGTCCGTGTAAAAGCGGAAATTGCCCTCGTCGAGAAAACGGTTGCTACCGGATAGAAGAAGGAATTATGTGCGGCGAGCCTCGACGAGGAGCGCGAACGCCGGGGATGGTTGTCCGCGGAGGTGACGACCTTGAAGTCGAAAATCGTGCATGCTGCTAAGGTTTCCGGACGAAGCAGTAGCCCAGTATCGGGCTCGATCTGGCGGCTCAGCTAAGCGGGCGAGCCACCCGAAACCAGGTCCGGGCTGATTGCACGTGATTTGGAAGAGGGCGGCGGGGATTCCGAACGCCGCACCCTGTTCCGAGCGGAAACCGCAATCAACCTCGTTAAGCTTCCTGAACGGCAAAACTAGAAAACGGCGCGTTTTGAGTCTAGGATGGCTACCACCGGGGCTGGACTGCATTTATTCACGATTAACAATTTTGAACCCGGAGGGCCGCCGGCTAAATTGTCGGCGGCCTTTTTCGAGGATAAGCGGATGAGGGTTGGGCTGCCCTATTTGGCAATCGGCCTCTGCGCTATTGTCGCAGCCTGGCTTGTGATGCACTGGCCTGTCTAGCGTGGCGGGGTTATTGCGCGGGGGGTGCGTCAGTGCATGATTGGAAGAGCGAACTCGATGCGCTCGTCGCTGAAACGATGGCGTTCGCCAAATCGGTCAAGGTGGAGATCGAGCGGCCCCCGTCTCAGCCGATAGAAATCGACGAGCGGGGTGGCCTCAGTGTGCTGGATTATGGCACCAGCGAACGCGATGAGATCAGGAAGCGCGTCGAGAGCTTCAAAGCGCATCAAGAGCGCTTCATGCGCGAGCGCGAGCAATACGCCGATTCACTGCTGCGCCGGATCAGGCCGATCACGAAATCTTAGAGCTGCTCGTTGTACCCTTCACGAGTTCTGCTAGTTCCCTTGTGCAGCTCAAGCAACTGCGCTCGACCGCAAACCTGAGGGACGTTCATTTTCGGCCGGTTCAGCCATTGATAAGTCGGCACAGACTTACGGCCGACCAGAACCGGCTCATTCCGGAGCGCGAGTTCTCAAGCGCGGTACATTGTTTGGTCTAGGCGTTTTTCCGCAGCGCAAGCAAATGTCACGCGGGAAAGATGCGTTCCTATCTTTAAACGGCAGGAATTCCGCTCGGACTCGGGGAGCCGTCGCGTTCGGGTTTCTTTCGAAAGGTGCATCGGCGACCGGCTATTTGCCATTGACTAAGATCAAAACATCAAGTCCGGATCAGCTATCCTTCAGCAAGACTTAACGGAGGCTAGAGGTGTCATGCGCAATCTTCTGTTTATCGGTCTGCTTGCATTTCCCATCCTCGCCGGCTTTGAATCGTCTTCGACCGCCGCTCCGCGGGGTCGTTCATACATTCTTCCGGTTCGGCAGGACGTTTATTGCCTACAGGGACGTACCTGGGGATATCCGGGCAATTGCCAGTTCTCGACCTATGATCAGTGCATGGCCACTGCATCCGGCACCTACGCTTATTGCGGTATGAATCCGATCTACGCGTTCCAGCGACAGGCAGGACAATCGCACTGATGTGTGATCGTCAAGCGTGAGCGGGACATAAGTCTGAGTATTGCTCATACAAATGGACCTGCCGTGCAAGGTTGAGGGACCTTGGACCTCCGCTCGACCGAACGTCCCCCGTTCGAGAGCGCTCGCAACGAAGTCCTCAAGGTGCATCGGGACGCGAAGCAGCAACGATTGTACGCTGTAGCTCACCGGCGTCACGCGCAGTCGCTCGTTCGGCCTTTAATTCAATTCAAGGAAAAACGACGAGAAAGCAACAAAAAGACATCTGCTTGTTGCGTCCTTGTCAGCTTCTTCTTCCATAGTCACCTCATAACAATACGGCTTGGGGTAGTTTTTCACGTGCCGCTCTTAACGCGAAATCTACGCTGCGTTACCTGCTAGAGAATGAGGGAGATCTCCAAATGTTGGATGCCCCTACCACTGCCCTCCTACGGGTGGTCCTCGACGAGGTGTGCAAGGATCTTTCCCGGTACGATACCGGTGCTCGCACCCATGTCGCCTCGAAAATTCTGGAAGCCGCGGCCACAGGCGAGATAAGATCTGACCGCCTCAAACAGATTGGTCGCGATGCTCTTTCCAAAGCCCGACAATCTGGCAACAGGCTAGCCGAGTATGATGTTGTCACTGGCGTGCCACGGGGCCGGTCCTGCAGCGGACGAGCGATGTGACCGCGTCCGCCACGAACTTGGCGGAAGCACATTCCGATGAGGTAGCCAAGTTGCTGAGCGCCGTGATGGGAATTCGGCAGCGACATCCAGACCTCAGAATCGGTCGGGGACGAATAGTCCGATCACTAGACGTCATCATCGACCGGTAAATCGCTGCGGTTCGTCTCATAGTCATTCATTTCTTTGCCGTCATTTCCGGCCCCGGTCTTTCAACTCGTCCGTCGTTTGCCAATGCTTGGCTCGTTCGGCTACCCGATCATATTCGGCGACCTTGAACAGCGTCGCTTTCGTTCTCAGGTCAAAGTAGGTATCGGCTTTTGCTCGGGTTTCGATGCGCTCGCGCGAGCAGTCGTGATCGCGAATAGGGTCCCTCATCCAATCGGCGAACGGAATCAGTACTGATGATCGTAATGCTGCTCGTCGCGTTGATGAGGAGAGCTTGGCATAGGCGGAGCAGGACCTGACATCTCCTGTAGGGGCGTCTCCCTGTCGGGACCGGGCTGTCGGCTTCGCTGAAACCCCGGCGGTCTGCCGGGTTTTCACCCTTCGGGCTTCCATCCCTGACGGAAGCTGCGGCGGCAGCGAAATGTCGTGGGCGTCGGCGATTGAGGAGGCAGGAGAGGCAGAGTGGAGCGGCGTTGGCCGTGACGGGTTGAGGGTCGGAGGAGAGTCTTCCGGCGCCCGTCATGGAGATTGCTCCCATGAATACGCAGCTTCTTGATGCCCGCCGCGACGCCAGTGGCGGTTACAGAGTGGATGTGAACCGCGGCGAGCGCGTCGGTCGGGTCTCCTCGGAGTGGTTTTCCCGCCCCGCAGATGAGCGTTATCTGTCGCTCAACGAACTCGCCCGCACGGTGCGCGATCGCACGGACCGCAGCCGGACGCGCGTGGTCGAAAGCGCGCTCATCCAGGTCGAAGCAAACCGTGCCGACCCAGAGCGCTTGGCCCTGATGCTGCCCGGCTCGAACACGCCAGTCGCGCCGACCCACTGGAGCTTCGGCCAGCTTGCAAGCCAGGTTGGCGCTCCCGCCGCTTACCTGCGGCAGCTCCCTGCGGCACTTGCAGGCATCAACCTGCAATATGGCCTGACCGCTAGTCGCGTCGAACAGATCAAAACGCTGGAGACCGAGGATAGGCGCGTTCAGCTGCGCGCCGTCACCAGCCCTGACTATGGGAGGATTTACGACCAGGATTTGGTAGAGGCCGTGCAGCGCATCGCCGGCAATGGCACAGGCGATACGCGATGGAAGGTCCCGGGTGTGCTCGATTGGTCAACCGGGATCTATAATCCCCGTGTTGACATTTCCAAGGACACCACGACCCTCTATGCATCAGACAGAGACGTTTTCCTCTTCCTGGTCGATGACCTGAATCCGATCGAAGCTGGTCGTCTCCAGGATGGCTCGCCCGACCTCTATTTCCGCGGCTTCTATTGTTGGAACTCGGAAGTTGGCGCGAAGACCCTCGGCATGGCGAGCTTCTATCTCCGCGCGGTCTGCCAAAACCGGAATCTGTGGGGCGTTGAAGATTTCGGGGAGATCACCATCCGCCATTCCAAATACGCGGCCTCCCGCTTCGCTCACGAGGCGGCCCCGGCGCTGCTGAACTTCGCCAACTCCTCACCCATGCCCTTCGTCAATGGCATCAAGGCCGCCGGCGAGCGAATCGTGGCACGCAGCGACGAGGATCGCACCGAGTTTCTGCGCCGCCGCGGCTTCTCCAAGGCCGAGACAGGAAAAGTGATCGACGCAGTATTGGCGGAGGAAGGCCGCCCGCCTGAAAGCATCTTCGATTTCGTCCAAGGCATCACCGCCGTCGCGCGCGACAAGGCGCATCAGGATGCCCGCCTGGACATGGAGGCCAGGGCCAAGAAGTTGCTCGACCGGGTGGCGTGATTTGCGCCATGCCGGGGATTTTCAGTCTCCGTCCTGGTGCGTCTGCCCTTTCCGATTCGCGGGCTCGGTGGCGCTGCGCTCTCGGAAGGACGTAATGCGACGCCGTCGCGGGCCGACAATCCCGCGACGGCCCTAGCCGATAGCGCGGCAGACCGCAGGCATCTCCATTCCCTGCCGAAAAGCGAGAGCGAGAGGAGGGGTGCTTTTCGGTCGATGGGTTGGAAGGCGAGAGAGAGTCTCTTGGCCGCCCGTCGTGGAGAAGCAAAAATGACGAAAGCCGTTCAAAAGATCTCGCTGTCCCCTTCGCGCGACATTCCCTTCAACAAGCTCGTGCTCAGCCAATCGAACGTCGGCCGTGTGAAGGCGGGCGTCTCCATCGACCAACTGGCCGAGAGCATCGCGCACCGGACTCTGCTGCAGAGTCTGAGCGTTCGGGCTGTCGTGGATGCGGAAGGGAATGAGACCGGCATGTTCGAGGTGCCGGCGGGTGGCAGGCGCTATCGCGCCCTTGAGCTCCTCGTGAAGCAAAAGCGCATGGCGAAGACGCAGCCTGTTCCTTGCGTCGTGCGCGAAGGTGGCATTGCCGAGGATGACTCGCTTGCTGAAAACGACGAGCGCGTGGGGCTTTCGCCCCTCGATCAGTTCCGCGCCTTCCAAACGCTCCGCGAACGCGGCATGAGCGAGGAGGAAATCGCCGCTCGGCATTTTGTCACTGCGGCGGTCGTGAAGCAACGATTGCGCCTGGCATCAGTGTCGCCGAAACTGCACGAGGTCTATGCCGATGACTCCATGAGCCTCGAGCAGCTGATGGCATTCTCCGTCACAGGAGATCAGGCGAGACAGGAGCAAATCTGGGCCAGCGTCAGTCGCTCCGGCTACGATGAACCCTATCAGATCCGGCGCATGCTGACCGAAAACACCGTTCGTGCATCCGATCGCCGCGCGCAATTTGTTGGGCTCAATGCCTACGAGCAGGCCGGCGGTAGCATCTTGCGTGACCTGTTCGAGCACGACGACGGTGGTTGGCTTCAGGACGTCGCTTTGCTCGACCGTATCGTCACGGAAAAACTCAAAACCGAAGCCGAGACGATTGCCGCAGAGGGGTGGAAGTGGCTCTCGGTGGCCGTCGACTTCCCCTATGGCCATGCGAACGGCCTGCGTGAACTTGAAGGGAAGCCCGTCGATCTCACCGCCGACGAGCAGGCGACGATCGACGCGCTGAACGCCGAGCAAGCCAAGCTCGAATTCGACTATCAGCAGGCCGACGAACTGCCTGACGAGGTCGATCAGCGTCTGAGCGAGATCGAGGCGGCACTGTTGGCATTCGAAGAGCGGCCTGTCACCTATGATCCAGCGGAGATCGCCCGAGCCGGCGTTTTCGTCAGCATCGATTCGGAGGGGCGGCTCTCGGTCGACCGGGGCTATGTCCGCCCCGAGGACGAGGCGCCAGCGACAGATTCGGACATCGGGCAGGACGTCGAGACATCGTCGACCGAAGGGCAGGAGGTCGGAGCTTCCGTGCCGCGCGCGGTGATCTCGGTCGCCGGTCAGCCCCCTGAAGTCGAGGAGGATGAGGAGGACGCGGCAAAACCCTTGCCGGATCGGCTCATCATCGACTTGACGGCCCACCGGACGCTGGCATTGCGTGATGCGCTGGCAGACAATCCGGCGATCACGTTCCAGGGGGTGCTGCACAACTTCGTGCTGACGACCTTTTACCGGTTTGCATCATCGAAAAGTTGCCTGGAGATCGGACTTCATACGCCGACCTTTGCAGCCCAGCCCACCGGTCTGAAGGAGAGCGTGTCGGCCAAGGCCATCGAGGCGCGGCACGAGGGTTGGAAGGCTCGGCTTCCGAAGAACGAGGCGGAGCTCTGGGAGGCACTCACCGCGTTGGACGGTAACGCTCAGGCTTCCCTGTTTGCCCACTGTGCGTCATTTGCCGTCAACGCGCTGTACGAGCCGGCGAACCGCTACAATCAGGGCCGTGTCTCGGCCCACGGCGTTCGCGCTCGTCTTGATCAGGCCGATATCCTGGCCCGCGCCGTCGGTCTCGATATGGTCCAGGCCGGTTGGAAACCAACTGTCGACAATTATCTCGGCCGGGTGACAAAACCTCGAATTCTGGAGGCCGTTCGCGAAGCGAAGGGCGAGTCGTCGGCGCACCTGCTCGACCATCTAAAAAAGTCGGATATGGCCAAGGAGGCCGAGCGCCTTCTCGATGGTTCCGGTTGGCTGCCGGAGCAGCTCCGTCTCGTCGACATCGCGCCGGCACCGGCGGAGCACGATGGTGAAGCCGGACCGCTGCCCGAATTCCTCAGCGATGAGGAAGAGGCAGATGTCGCGGATGATGACGATTGGCAACAGCTTGACGCGGCTGAATGACGTTTGATGGAGGGACGGCTCCGTCCGTCTCGCCGTGTTGGGGACCGGTGTGCAGCACAGGTCCCCATTTTCTTGGCGGCGACTTTAGAGGCAGAGGCCGCCGGGAAGGGTTTGAGCCGTCCCGGTCTAAAGGAGAGCGCCGGGCGGTTCGATCCCTTCCCGCTCTCCCGAGAAATCCTGCCCATGACCGAATCTCTTGCTAGCGGCACCGCCGCCGAGTCGCTCCCGATGCGGACCTCTGCAACTACCACATCCGCTCTCCTCAAAGCTGCGCGACAGCTTTTGATCGATCTCGAACGCGGCCGTCGCATCGATGCTGCTGTCCTGCGCGGCGCCATGGAGGCTGCCTTCGTCCTGGCCGAGCGTCTGCAACTGCGGAGCGTCCCGGTTATGGCGGCATACCGCATCGAGTTGTCCGGCTTCAATGACACAATGCGCGATCGCCTGCGCGCTTATGGGCTTTTTGGGGAGATCATCTCCTGGAAGCTGCGCATGTTCGTGCCGACGGATGCGAGTGGCGTCGAAGTCCTGGCCAAGGTGCTCGACCGCTATCCGGTTGAGCGCATCGGCGAGCGGGAGGCTGCGTGATGGCCCGCGACGCCCACGAATTGGCACGCCGCCTCGCACGCGAGGCCGAGGCGGTGTGCCGCCACTATCTCTCCAACGGCCGACGGGTCGGGCGATACTGGGTGGTTGGTGATGTCCACAACACCCCGGGCCGCTCGCTGTTCGTGCGGCTTCAGGAATCACCAAAGGGGCCTGCCGGCAAGTTTACCGACAGCGCGACCGGACAACACGGCGATCTCCTCGACATTATTCGAGAAACTTGCGGCTTGCGCGACTTCCGTGAGGTCGCCGAAGAGGCGAGACGCTTTCTCAAGTTGCCGCGTCCTGAACTCGAACCTGACGCGAAACCAGTTCGCCCGGCAGTACCTGCAGGATCACAGGAGGCTGCCAGACGGCTGTTTTCGAGCTCAGTTCCCACTCGAGGGACCATGGTCGAGACTTATTTGCAGCGTCGTGGAATTGTTCAAGTCCACCATGGTGGTAGCCTGCGCTTCCACCCGCGCTGCTATTACCGGCCCGAAGAACATCTGCCGACCGAGACCTGGCCGGCGATGATCGCTGCCGTCACCGACCTCGATGGCCAGATCACCGGCGTGCACCGCACCTGGCTTGACCCGGACGGCTTTGACCGCGTTCGGCTCGGCAAGGCTCCGATTGACACGCCACGACGAGCCATGGGTGACCTGCTCGGCAACGCGGTGCGCTTCGGTGTGGCTGATGATGTGCTCGCTGCCGGCGAGGGCATCGAGACCATGCTGTCGCTGCGCTATGTGTTGCCGGCCTTGCCGATGCTTGCTGCGCTTTCGGCCAATCACCTCTCGGCCATCTCCTTGCCTGAGGGCTTGCGTCGGCTCTATATCGCCCGCGATGACGATGCTGCCGGAGACATCGTGCAGACAGTTTTGACCGAGCGTGCAGAAGACGCCGGCATTGAAGCGATCACGTTGTCGCCACGGCTCGGCGACTTCAACGAAGATCTCCACATCTTCGGCCTCGAGGCGCTGCGAGCAGCGTTGCGGATTCAGCTCGCACCGGAGGACGTGGTCCGCTTCCTGCTCTCGTCGACGTCCGTCGCATAGAGCGCTCACTGCTCTCGATCGATGTCGATCAACGGCTGACGGAAGGCCAACTAACTTGCCGGACTTGGCCGCGCCCACGGCCTTCTAGAGGGCGATCGGACGG
The DNA here is from genome assembly GCF_008123965.1 of Bradyrhizobium hipponense. Classification (GTDB taxonomy): domain Bacteria; phylum Pseudomonadota; class Alphaproteobacteria; order Rhizobiales; family Xanthobacteraceae; genus Bradyrhizobium; species Bradyrhizobium hipponense. The sequence goes on from NZ_VSTH01000184.1 coordinate 29,001, forward strand.
CAGGCGGCTCGGGCCGGCAATGGCTGCGTCCGGCTATTTTCCGCCGGCGGTGCTCATAAGGCCACGAAGAGTTATCGGCTAGATCACCGCCTTTGCATCGCGAAGCAAAATAGCCGGCCTCCGCCATCCTCCACTGCCGCTTCGGCCATTCGGGTTCTGGCCCGATCCGCCCGCCGCCTGAGTGATCGCCACGAAGGCCGCGATGGGCGCGGCCGATCCGACAAAGGACCTCCTCTCATGACCGACCGTGACGAAATCGAACCGCCGCATGCCGCATCTCCGACCCAGCACGTCCTTAGCGAACTGCAGCTCTTCGGCTACCGTCCACTCGACGACCAGCCTGATCCGCGACCACTCCCGGAAGACCGGATGATCGCTGATGCCGTCGCCGACATCTTCGACGCCCTGGTTGGGACCCTAAGCGACACCCGGCTCGAACCGGACCTCAACGATCTGCTCTGGTCGACAGTCAATCTGTTCCATCGTGCCACAGACCGAGTCCGCCGCCAGCTCGACGACAACGAACAGGCGCAACGCAAGAGCCAGCGCGAGCAGGATGGCTCGGAAGTGAGATCGGTCGAACTCGAGCGCTTGACGGCCGAAGGCATCACATTGGTCGAGCGCCGCAATTGCCTGGAGCTCTTCCGCGACCATGCCTCGGAGCGCTTTGAAATCCACGCTGGCTCGATTTGGCATCCTCGATCGGGATCACTCGTCAACCACCGCACGCTGACCGCGGCGATGATCGACTCCCGCGACTTCATCGCCGCCAAGCGTCGAACTGAGACCGAGGTCATGTTGCCGCCCGGGCCGAAGATTGCACTCACCGGCGGTCTCGACTTCAACGACCACCGTCTGATCTGGGATCGTCTCGACAAAGTTTACACCAAGCATCCCGATATGGTCCTGATCCACGGCGGCTCGCCAAAGGGTGCTGAACTGATTGCCTCCAAATGGGCGACGACCCGAAAGGTCCCACAGATCGCTTTCAAGCCCGACTGGACAAAACACGCCAAGGCGGCGCCCTTCAAGCGCAACGACGCCATGCTCGAACTCCTGCCGATCGGCGTCATGCATTTCCCCGGCACGGGAATCCAGGACAATCTTGCCGACAAGGCGAAGCGACTGGGCATCATCGTCTGGAAGTTCGGTGGTGCGTAAGCGCCATCTTGCTCCGTCTCACACCGAGATGCAGTAGGAGCATGCCGCAACTGCGCCTGCTTTCGATTCTATGTCCGAATTTGCGCCGCGGTGGTGGTGGAAGGCACGACCCTACATCCATGCAGCCGGACCACCACCATGCTCGCCCTCAATGCTGTCGGCAGACTGCATCTCAGCCAGTTCTCAAGCAGCCGCGCGCGAGAGATGGTCTTCGTCATTTCGGTCGTCGAGCAGATCAGCGCAGATCGGCGTTGAAAGGAGCCAGCGAGCTCAAGGGAAGAGTGGTCACGATCGTTTTCCGAGCGCTTTGACCATGCCGTGCCGATGCCGCCCCGCCGCGAGACACGCTGGGAAGGACATTCGCTCTCGCCCGTTTCTTGGGCTATGACACCGCCGTTTGCCTGCAAATTTCTTCTTTCTCTACGCCGGAACGTTCCGACCTCTTGTATAGCCTAACCGAGACCCGCCAGATCTTCTCCCGAGAGTTTTGTTCAGCATGCGGACCCACCTGGCCTCTGTGATGGCTTGATCTGGCCGAAGACCGGCTGCGCCTCGATCGTCTGAGCCGCAACGCCGTCGCTCAAGACTTTCTTCCCCTGGGCTAACGCCCATTCCTCGCGGAAGACAAGAAAGTCTCACGACAGCGTCCTCCGCTGCGCTCCGGCCCGCAAGCGGGTGCGTCGCCGATCGTCCTCGGCCTTTAGATCGCCATCGAGGCCGCGGTGGTCGCGGGCTCGAAACAAAACAGGAGAAGAGAAATGGCTACAATCGGTTCTTTCAAGAAAGTCGGCGATTCCGAATTCCAGGGCGAAATCATCACCCTGAGCTTGCAGGCCAAGGGCGTCCGCATCGTCGCAGAAGCTAACCGCGCAAGCGAGAACGCTCCGAGCCACCGCGTCTACTTGGGACGAGTTGAGATCGGCGCAGCATGGTCGAAGCGCTCCGACGAAGGCCGCGATTACCTATCGCTCAAGCTGGATGATCCTTCCTTCAACGCGCCGATCTACGCAAACCTGTTCGACGACGAGGGCGGCGAAGGTTACACCCTGCTCTGGTCGCGGCCGCGGAAGAACGGGGAGTAGAGCTCGGCTCCCCAAGCCCCGCCCACGGGCGGGGCTTTCTTCCTGTAAGGCTGGCATCGCATTAAGCATCAATTTGAAGATCGCCGGCTCGCTAACGGCTTCTTACACCGCCGCGGGTTGTGTGGTCATCTTGTCATCGACGAGTCCCCAGATGTGGCCGAACGGGTCGAACACGGACGCGGCGCGCCGCCCGGCTTGATCCGGTTGGATCGGTTACGAATCACGGCGCCTGCAGCTGTTGCCGTGCGAACCGCCAGATCAACGTCTGCCATGGTGAATTGCGCAATCGCGCTCACGGCGCCGGCAGCTTTTGAAGAGAAAGAGCTACCGCGCCCCGGGTATGCAGGTGAGTCCGGATGGCAAACGGCTACATTTGGGCGGCCGTCAGTCCGTCGCGATAGCGCAACGTCCGTCAACCCTGTCTCGCGGCTACGATTTCCTTCCGTGCCCAGCTCTCTTGAGCAAGTCTCCCGGTTCGGCCCCCAGTGCTTTAGCAATTTTTCCAAGCACGCTGACGCTCGCCGAAACATCGGCGCGCTCAATTTTGCCGACGTAGCGAGTACTTAAGCCAGCGCGATCGGCTAGCTCCTCTTGCGTCATTTGCAGATCGTGGCGTTTCCGACGCAGGTTCACCGCCATGATCTCCTTGAGATCCATGGCAGTATGGGAACTCGAACACGAACGATCGTTACAGGAACGATAGTTCCTATTCGACCGAGGATGTGCTATTTGTAAAAGCCACTGTCGATGTTCCGTAATGCGCGAACTGAGGCTCTATGAACTCGTACTGTAAAGCACGACTCGCCGGGAGAACGTCGCGAAACTTCGCGCACCGACAGCGGGACGTTCTATGAGCGATCAGCGATGCGATTTGAGGAGCACCTACCGGCTGCTGCGACTAAGTCGCACTGGCGGCACCGATCAAAATGGGGCTAAAGTAAGCCCGTCGGGACCTTGCGTTGTTGTCGGAACGTTGCAGTCATTGGCTATTTGTTACACACATGAAAAAACCACCTCCCGATACCGCGGTTGCTGACGTCGCCCCGACGGATTCCAAGCTAACGGAGTACGACGAGCAGCACCTCGTAACCTATTGGCGCATGCTCGACGCCGATAAAGAAGGAGCGGATTGGCGGGAAGTGGCGCAACTCGTGCTACATATTGATCCCGAACGAGAGCACGATCGCGCGAGACGCGCGTTCGACACGCATCTGGCCCGCGCAAAATGGATGTCCGAGCAAGGATATCGTCAGTTGTTGCGAGGCGGCACTGCAAACCCAAATCTTTAAGCTCCCGTTTCGATAATCTGTAGAAGAAACTTCTCGGACTGCGATCGCATGCACAACGCGATGCATGATTTCGTACTTCACGACTCTCCGACGTTTCCTGCAACTTGCGCGCCGCAAATTTACGTAATGCAATCTGCAATATGGTGAGGAGCGAGATGCCTAACTTCGATTGGAGGTCGTCGGATGCGTATGATCGAGCTTATGACGCGGAGATGCCCGCGCTTGCCTGGGAATGTCTGCGCCGCAATGCCGATTTCCAACACGATCACCAGAATTCTTCGCCCGCCGCTCCCAGCGTGACTCCTGACTTTCGACAGCGTTGGGGGTTAGTTTTTCGCAGCTGATCCCGATCAGTCCCACCTCGAACAGACTGTCTTCTGGGCGCCGGAGGTGCTGCCGACGGTCGTTCCTGTACGGCCCGCGCTGTTCGCAGGTCCGGACGCGGACGTCGTTCCCCTGAACTTCAGGGACTTGAGCCAAGGCCAGGTCCGACAAGGCCCAGACGGTTGGCACGCCATTTTTCAACTGCAGGGAGTGGAGCACCGTGTCTGGCTGAAGGAGCCAGCGCTCGATTCCCCCGCGTATACGATTGAATTTCTGTTCGACCGCGACGTTGATTTCCGGGCGCATGCATGCACGCGCTTGTGGCGCGCTGCAAATGGCAGGCCTCCTGGGGATCCCCTGCGCGCCCTTTCGCGGCTGCGCCGTCGCCGCGTGGTCCTCGCTCTGCGCGCGCAGGATGCGCGGATCAAGGGAGCTACCTATCGAGAAATCGCCGAAGTCCTGTTTGGGCTGAATCGCATCTCCGAACGTGAGTGGAGCACCCACGAGTTGCGCGGCCAGATGCGTCGCCTGGTCCAGTACGGCCGCAGCTTAATTCGCGGCGGCTATCGCAAGTTACTCCGTCCAGCTTCCCGAAAGAAAAAGAAATAGGCGCCGTTCAGGGGGTGCCGAATTTACACCCCCTCAACTTCGTCATCCCCCTAAGGGCTTCTACTCCGCCATCATGACCGCCGATGCGCGACCAAACCCGGTCGCGCTCCAGACGATCACGGAGCCTCGCAGATGCCCGATCCCACCGCCGGCTTGCCACCGCGATACCTGCGTACGCCCGAAGCTGCGCGCTTTCTCGGCCTGTCCAGCCGCACGCTTGAGAAGCACCGTACCTACGGCACCGGTCCGATCTACCGGAAGCTGGGTGGCCGCGTCGTCTACGCGATCGAAGACCTGAAGGCCTGGGTGGATCGCGGAGCCAAGACGTCGACCAGCGATCCCGGCAAAGGCACCGTGCTGCCCGCCAAACGGCAGACACCCATTCCCTATGCCGGCAAAGAGCGACGCTGATCCATGTCGAACCGCAGCTCCTCTCCACGCGGGTGGCGTCACTCAGAACGCGACCAGCTTGATCTGGCTCGCGCGATTCCCGGCGATCTGGTGCCCCGTGGACGACACGACCTAACGACATATCCGTTCCGTTCGCTCGCGAATTCCAAGCGAATTGTACCGATCGCCCTTCGCGGGGAAGCAATCGCGATCAACATCGCAGACGCGACCGAGCACGGCGTGCCGACGATCTGTGGCGCGGGCCTTCCAGATGCGGCAGACCTCGCCGAGATCGTAGCCTTTCGGCTGCGATGTCGGCAGCATGCCCGCAGGGCTTCAGCAACGCCGATGCGGCGCTGCTTCACCACCGCGGTTCGGCACAGCCATGGCTCTGGTGTTCATTTGCCAGCGGCGGCTTGCCTGTCGTTACAGCCCACAAATCTCTCTCAACCATACGGAGCGGCCAGGTGAGCGAACTCACAACCGTCGAGCTCTTGTGGCTCGCCAAGCGGATCGAGAACCGAATTCGGTTCGGCAAGCCCGCAGCCGAAAAGATCATCGACCGTCAGCGCCGCGTCCTCTCATTCGCACCCGGCAACATCTTCGCGTTCGTGCGCTGGACGTCCAACGACTTCGGAACCGTCCTGTCTCGCCTCGACATTTTGCGCGCGGTCGCGCCGGGGCAGCGCTATTCCACCGTGCCTTGGGTCAGCCCCGGCGGCGAAAGCCTGCTGCGGTTATCTGGCTGGCCGAAGGTCGAGCGCGCTCTCCAGTTGATCGATGCGGTGGAGGCACTTGGCATCAATCCCGCCGAGGCTGCGCCTGAGTATTGGCATCACGTTCACAACCGTCTCTCCGTCAACGAAACCCCGCGAACCTACACTCGTGCCCGCCACCAGGCGTGGCTGCAGCGGCGAAGGGTGACACTCTGATGGGACGGATTTCGATCATTCTAGCGGCGTGTGGCGCCACTCTTCTCACTCTGTCGTCGCTCAAAGGTGGAACGCCATTGTACATCTGGAACGCTTCAGCAAGCGTGCCGATCGGCCTCTATCGCTTGCAAGAGCCCGGACCGTTGGAGGTCACTGAGCTCGTGGCCGTTCTGCCGCCCGAGCCGCTCGCGAGCTTCCTCGACTTCAACGGTTATCTGCCGAGCGGTCTACCGATGCTCAAACGCCTCCTGGCGCTGCCGGGACAAACCGTCTGCAGAACCGGGCTCACCATCGTCGTCGACAGCATCGAGATCGGCGAGGCACGCGAGCGCGATGGCCGCGGCCGGCCGCTGCCAGTTTGGCAGGGCTGCCGGGTCATCGCCGACGACGAAGTCTTTCTCATGAACTGGCAGTCGGGCGACTCGTTCGATGGCCGCTATTTCGGACCGATGCTGAAATCGGCGGTCATCGGGCAGGCGATCCCGGTGTGGACCAGGGAGGAGTGACAATGCCTGCTTTGCTCCAATGGCCCGCCATTTCTCTAGCCGGCGAGTTGCTCCACCATTCCTCCGTCCCGGCCAGATTCTCGACACTCAGCGCACCTCCCGGCGGGCCAGGGCGGTTGCGAGCCGGGCGCAGCAGCACTCCGTCGTTCCCGGCAGCGCGCACGATGCTGCGCGGGACCGTTGCTTGCGGTCTCGCAGTTCTGCTGACGCTCGGAACGCCACCGACCGGCGGAGCTGAAATTGCACGCCGCGTGCAAACACCGCTCTCGTCGAGCAGTAACTCGGTTGACGCGTACGCAGCGTTTATAACCGAAGCTTCCCATCGCTTTGCGATCCCGGAGCGTTGGGTCCACGCAGTAATACAGGTCGAGAGCGACTGGAACGCACGTGCGACGTCGCCCAAGGGAGCGCTGGGGTTGATGCAAATCATGCCGCAGACCTGGGTCGACTTAAGTGCTCGTTACGACCTCGGCGTCGATCCGTTTGACGTGCGCGACAACATCACGGCCGGTACGGCATACCTTCGCCAGATGCTTGACCGCTTCGGAACTGAAGGGTTCCTCGCGGCCTACAACGCCGGGCCGAAGCGATACGAAGAGCATTTGGCTGCCGGTCGCCCGCTTCCGGAAGAAACGCAAGCATACGTCGCTCAAGTCGCATCACTCATTGGCCTTGAGCAGCGCGTGCGCGTTACTGCAGTCGCCAGACATATCGTCGCGTGGCAGCAGGCGCCCATATTTGTACAGCGGCCCGGCAGTTCATCGGCTGGCCGCAAATCGGCATCCGATGTGCACTCAATGGAGGCGCCAAACGACACACCTACAGCGGCTCAATCTGCACTCGCACCTCACCCGACCGGCGTGTTTGTGCAGCGATTAAACGAAGCACAATCCCGATGACGGCCTCCGGATTGACGTCCCACGATCAAGCGACCGGCAAGTTGCCTATGGTGCAAACGTCTCACGTTGAGCAACGCGAGCCAGCGCATGGAATTCTTCTCGTGACTGGATGTCGGCATGAACGCGCCGGCCTTTACCTGGTGAACGACACGGGCAGGGTGGTCATGCAGATGTTGATCACACATCCGGATGTGATCAAACTGGCCCTGAAGCCGTATCTCGGACGGCTACGCCGGATCGAGCGCGACTCCGGCCTCTCGTCAACTTGCGTGCATCCCAACTTGCCCAAATTCGGCTTGTCGGCGATCTCCCTTGGGACGCTGCATGTGTGTTCGGCGACGAGCGCACAGTGCAACAAGAATGGCAAGATCGATGTGCTCGGCATTGCATAGCATAGCTCACTCGCACCGGCTGTTTGGCAAGACGCCTGCTAGGTGGAGCAGCCTGCTACCGACTGCGATCGTTGTTGAACCCACGCCGGAATTTGAAGCGCAAGTTCCCTTGTCGAGAACACGATCTTGCATTCGCCGAAGCCGTTCGCGTTTCAAGCGCGCGGAGAAGGACCCTCCATGTGGGATGGCTGGCGATACCATGCGCTCCTTGCAACGCCAAGCCAGCGTGGTGGTCGCGCCCAGGCTAGCCGTGATCACACATACGGTGCGGGCCACGGCGCCATTTGCTGCAGCAACTGAGCATCATCCCCGGCGCGCTTGAGCGCATTTCGCGCGGACGTGAAGCGCAAGCTGCTCGGGGCAAACGCATGAACAGAACAGCGGATTTGCAAATCAATGGCGAGATCAGCGCAACACCTGAACGTGGAGTCCACCATTCTGGTGCTGACTTGGTGCCGGCGGCAAACCCGCGCCACCCTGACGCTGCCCCTTGCGGAATCTTCCGTTTTATTCGTCGTCGAACCGGTGCCTGGTTGACCTCTGTCCTCCGCTTGCGGTGCCTGCGCCCAATTAGCAGCGCTGCTTAGTTGAGCCCGGATACTCGCAGATCAATGACACATCGAGTGCAAGACATTGAATATCGAGCTCCGCCACAGCGGAATAGAGTTGGTCAGATGAATCAGGACCGGATACACGCGGACCTGCCTATTGCCATGCAGCTCGATTGCAAGCTCGACGACGCCGGACCGCCCGTGATGCGACCTGGTCGATCCGGTCGAAAGATGCGCCGCGGCGGCCTCCGTGCTGCTTTGCTGCAGCGACATCATCCCGTCGATGACTGCGAAACACTGCATGGCCCGTCGGGAATGGCTGGTGTCGAAGAGCCGGAAGCCGTGGCGCACATCAGAGCGCCTTGTCGCAGCACAAGAGACGTTAGACGATGGGTGAGATGGTGCGACAGTGAAGCCAGCCGACGATGGCAGGGTAAAAGCCGCAAGGTGCGGCCGGTCGGTCGGGGCAGGAATCAGCAGAAAATTCAAATCACGCTGCAAACATTGCCAATGTCCAGCAAACTTTGCGACTTTCGGCAACGCGCTATTTTCGTTCAGCTTTCGACACCCTGCGGAGCGGACGATGGCCGGTAACGATGATTTCCGCATCCGTCCCGGCCGCATCCGCTCGTCGCGCCCGGCTCGGACAAAACCGTTCCTGGCGCAGGCTCTCAAAGCTGCGCAGAAGGCCGGCGGCCTCTCACGTGGTGGCCGCAGCTATGGCAGCACGTTTGGGCGTGGCCGCGCGGCGAGCCTTGCCGCGACCCGGCTCCTCAACAACCGTGCCCGCAGCGCCATCGTCAAGGCGCGTGTTGTGCGCCGGATGCGTTCGCCAGGCGCGCTGCGTGCCCATATCGGCTATCTCCAGCGCGACGGCGTCACCCGCGACGGAGCGCCCGGCAAGCTCTTTGACGCCGCAGGCGATGAGGCCGACGGCCGCGCCTTCGCCGAGCGCTGCGAGGACGATCGGCATCATTTCCGATTCATCGTCTCGCCCGATGATGCCACTGAGCTGGAAAGCTTACGAACCTTCACCCGCGAACTGATGGATCAGGCTTCGCGCGACCTTGGCACCAAACTCGAGTGGGTGGCGGTTGATCATTGGAACACGGAGCACCCGCATATCCACGTCCTCGTGAGGGGCCGTGGCGATGACGGCAAGGACCTTGTCATCAGCCGGGACTATATCTCGAGGGGCTTGCGCGCCCGTGCTGGGGATCTCGTCACGCGTGAACTCGGCCCGCGATCAGAGCTGGAGATCCGCCAAAACCTGGACAGGGAAGTGACGGCTGAACGTTGGACCAGGCTCGATCGGGTGCTGGCCCGGGAAGCAGGGGCGGCGGACGGGGTCATTGATCTCCGGCCGGACCGGGAATTCGCGCGCGACCCGTTACGTGAGATCCGGATCGGAAGGATGCGCAACCTCGAGCGGCTGGGCCTGGCCGAGCCGGCCGGGCCGGCGCGCTGGGTGCTGGCGGCTGACGCGGAGCAGCGCCTGCGAGAGCTCGGGGAGCGCGGCGATATCATCAAGCGGCTGCACAAGAGCCTCACGAAGGATGGCGCCGCACGCGCACCGTCATCCTGGGCACTCGAAGGCGAACGCCATGGCGAACCCGTGATCGGCCGCCTTATCGCACGTGGGCTTGACGATGAGCTCAGGGGCACGGCCTTCGCGGTGGTCGATGGGATCGATGGGCGCGTTCATCACCTGAAGCTGCCGGACGTCGAAGCGGCTGGCGACGGGCCTATCGGTGGCATCATGGAGCTGCGGCGGTTCGAGGATACGAGGGGCCGGCAGCGGATCGCGCTGGCTGTCCGCTCAGACCTCAATCTTGACCAGCAGGTGACGGCGGATGGGGCGACCTGGCTCGACCGGCGCCTAGTCGCTCGTGAAGGCGCCGATTTCTCTCGTGCCGGTTTCGGCGCCGAAGTCCGCGCCGCGCTCGACCACAGGATCGACGCCCTCGTAGAGAAGGGCCTCGCCAGCCGGGATGGCGACAAGGTCACACTCGGTCGCAACCTGATTGGCACCCTGCGCAACCGCGAGCTCGAGACCGTGGGGCGGCGCTTGGCCTCCGAAACCGGGCTGGCGCATTTGCCCGCGGAGGCAGGAGAGTCCGTTTCGGGGGTTTACAGCCGGAGGCTATCGCTCGCCTCCGGCCGCTTCGCCATGATCGACAACGGCCTCGGTTTCCAGCTCGTGCCCTGGTTACCATCGCTGGAGCGTGAACTGGGCAGGCAGGTGAGCGGCATTGCCGGTCCCGGCGGGGTGGATTGGAGTTTCGGCCGCAAGCGCGACCTCTCGCTCTGACCCGCCGATCTCCGCGCCAACCTGCGCGCGACTACGATGCCGAGCGGATCGCCGTTGCGCCAGCAGCTGGCGTTGCCGCATTGCCTTGGTCCATGTCCGCGACAAAGATTGTCTGGAGCCAACTGATCGTCGTCTCGCTGGTCGTGCTCGCCTTCCTCTGGGCAGCGACCGAATGGACGGCCTGGCGTCTGGCCTTCCAGCCGCAGCTCGGGCCCGCCTGGTTCATGATCGGGCACTGGCCAATCTATCAGCCGGCCGCGTTTTTCATCTGGTGGTTCAAGTTCGATGCCTACGCGCCCGTCATCTTCATGCAGGGCGCATGCATCGCGGCTGGAGGCGGAATAGCAGCCGTTGGCGTTGCCATCTTCCTCTCGGTCTGGCGGGCCAAGGAAGCGCAGCACGTCACGACCTATGGCTCGGCGCAATGGGCGGATGCGCGGGAGATTCGGCGTGCTGGGCTTCTTGGTCCCGACGGCGCCGTGCTCGGCCGCTTTGGCCGCAACTATTTGCGGCACAACGGTCCGGAACATGTGCTGTGCTTTGCTCCGACGCGCTCGGGCAAGGGCGTCGGCCTTGTCATTCCGACACTTCTGACCTGGCCGAGTTCCACCATCGTCCACGACATCAAGGGCGAGAACTTCCAGCTGACATCGGGCTGGCGCGCCCGCTTTGGCCCGGTGCTCCTGTTCGATCCGACCAATCCGGCAAGTGCCGCGTACAATCCGCTGCTCGAGATCCGCAAGGGCGACTGCGAGGTGCGGGACGCACAGAACATCGCCGACATCCTCGTGGACCCGGAAGGAGCGCTCGAGCGCCGCAATCATTGGGAGAAGACCAGCCACTCCCTGCTCGTCGGCGCGATCCTGCATGTCCTCTACGCGGAAGCCGATAAGACGCTCGCCGGCGTTGCCAACTTCCTGTCCGACCCGTTGCGGCCAATCGAAGCGACGCTGAATGCGATGCTGGCAACGCCGCATCTGGGAAAGAGGGTTCATCCCGTGGTCGCTTCGGCGGCGCGAGAACTCCTGAACAAAAGCGAAAACGAACGTTCCGGCGTGCTATCGACGACGATGAGCTTCCTGGGGCTCTATCGCGATCCGGTGGTCGCTAGGGTCACCGGCCGATGTGATTGGCGCATCCGAGATCTCGTGGACGGACCCCGACCCATCTCGCTCTATTTGGTGGTGCCGCCCTCCGATATCGCCCGCACCAAGCCCTTGATGCGGCTTGTGCTCAACCAGGTCGGCCGACGCTTGACCGAAAGCCTCGACACCAACCGCCGGCGGCAGCAGCTGCTCCTCATGCTCGATGAGTTCGCAGCACTTGGCCGGCTCGACTTCTTTGAGAGCCAGCTCGCCTTTATGGCAGGTTACGGCATCCGCAGCTTCCTGATCACCCAGAGCCTGAACCAGCTCGAACGCGCCTATGGGCCGAACCACGCGATCCTCGACAATTGCCATATCCGGATCGCGTTCTCGACCAACGATGAGCGCACCGCCAAGCGGGTGTCGGACGCGCTCGGAACCGCGACCGAGATGCGGGCGATGAAGAACTACGCCGGGCATCGCCTCTCGCCCTGGCTCGGCCACCTGATGGTAAGCCGCCAGGAGACCTCCCGGCCGCTGCTTACGCCCGGGGAAGTCATGCAGCTCTCGCCCGATGAGGCGGTCGTGATGGTCTCGGGCGTGCACCCAGTGCGCGCCCGCAAGGTTCGGTACTACGAGGATCCGCAATTCCAAAGCCGGATATTGAAACCGTCGGGCGCAGGTCCAGCCGTACCGATCGCTCTGCCGGATGAGTGGTCGGGCCAAACGCCGATTCCGCCCTCCGTCGAGCTTCTCGCGACCTTAAAGCACAGAGCCCGGGATACGAATGGCGGTATTCGCCGCGAACCCGAACTGCCGCAACATGAGGAAGTGGTGATCAGCGCCCCGCTTGCCGAAAACGAGTTCGACACCGCCCCCGACGATGGCGACGCCGACGTCGTCCAGGCGCAGGCCATGAGGCGCTCGATGCGGGGTCTTGCACGTTCTGTCAGCCTCGACCCTGACGACAAAATGGGGCTTTGAGCGTCGCCATGAAAAAGGTCCAGCTGAGCATCTACCTCGATCGAGGTATCTTCGGCAGCCTCGAGGCTCTGGCAAAACGTCACAGCAAGCCCAAGTCTCTGGTCGCCGAGGCCGCGATCTCTTCATTCCTCTCGCCGGACGACTCCGACCGGCGGGAGGCGGCCATAGCCAAGCGGCTCGACCGCATCGTACGCATGCTGGAACGACTCGAACGGAATGACAGCGTCACGCTGGAGACGATCGCATTGTTCGTCCGCTTCTGGCTGACGTCTACCCCCGCCTTGCCCGAGCAGTCGAGCCCAGCCGCGCGTGCCAAGGGCGGTGAGCGCTACGACCGCTTTGTCGAAGCTCTGGGGCGACGACTTTCTAGTGGATCGACGGTACTTAAGGAAGTGAGCATGGAATCAAGCGATCCTGGGAGTACTACGCCAGTCACAGGCGATCCCGGCTCTCATTGATCGACCGACCATCCTTTCTTTTCCTACGCCAGAACTCGAGCGCCGTCTCCTGTCGCTTGATATCGTTGCGCTGCTGCCTTTCTGTCGCCGTCACTACTCATCAATCCATGCGGAGCGTCGGTGTTGCGGCCCCAGACGGATCAGGACGGTGATGGATAGCGTTGTTTCAGTAACTTCAAGAAATTTGCCAGCGCTGGACTTTCATTGTCTGCTCGCCAGTTCACAGAGAGCCCGATTCGTGTCAAACCAGCGCTATCCTGAATTTCTCTGTAAACGACGCCGTCGCAGCTCGTGCCAAGGGAGGATTCGAGTGTGAGCCCAATACCTGGACGCGCGCCAACCAGGCTTTTGATACTTTCTCGGGTTGCATCGTGCCATGCGATTTTAGGTCGATCTTCTGGCGAAATGAGCTTTGCGATGAGACACTCGTGAATTGCAGGTCCGGGATCTCTGCGACCCAGCAAGAGAGTCTCGCCGCTGAGATCTGTCCACGTAACGGTTTGGCTTTCGACCAATCTGTGGTTCTCGGGTAAGACAGCCACAATGCGTTCGCTCCAGAGCGGCATCGACTTCGCTCCAGGCAGAGCTCGTTCGCCGGTCACAATTGCGGCGTCGACGGCCCTGTTGCGCAAGGCCGTCGTGAGACGGTCCCTCGAACGCTCAATCATTTCGATGTCGACCTGCGGAAATTGCTGCGTGTACTCGACAAGCGTCGCGCGAAGATTGCCAGCGCCAATGGACGTGTAGAAGCCGATAGAAAGTCGGCCAGATTCACCACGTCCGGTCATCCGCCCCGAGTTTACCAAACTGTCGGCCTGCTCCAGGATGCCTCTTGCGACGCGCAGGAATGTCTGTCCGAACTGAGTCGCCCGAACACCCCCGCTGTATCGGTCGAACACGCGAGTGCCAATCGTCTGTTCAAGCTGACGAACGCAGCGGCTCACCGTCACTTGTTGAACCTTCATCGTCTCCGCCACACCTCGAAAACTGCCGTGATCCGCGGCCGCAACGGCGTAACGCAGTTGCTGAAGGTGGATTGTACTGTTCTTCCTTGGTGTGTTGAGGTTGCGTTTTGCAGCGCGCGCCATCTCTTGCTCGTGATGTCTGTGTCTTAAATGATCCATGCTGGTTTGGCTGCACGCCCGGACGATTGCGTGCCGCTCACGGCGAAATCAGGAGAAAACACCCCGATCGCTGCTCATGCTGGCCACAGTCCGTCAACTCTCCTGGCCGGCTGCTCGGTCTGACGACTAAGACGGACCGACGGCTGACGCCACAGTCGGAATCCTATTGGTGTCCCTCAAGCGGAAGCGAAACCGGCCGCGCACCTACGAATATAGGCCCAAAACACCGGCTGACTGGTCTCCATATCCTTGACGAATCCGATGAAGCTTCGTGATGGCGAGCACTCTTAAAGTTCTACTTACTTCCTCCTGATCCCTGCACGGCGTTGTCCGCATGATTCCAGTCAGGACACTTTTCGTGATCGCGCCTGACTTCGTAGGTGCGCAGCGCATCGATGAACCGATCACCGGCGACGTTCACGGAACCGGCGTTCTCTATGTGCAGCACGTCATTTCCTCCGATCGGCCCCATTACGCTTCGCTCAAGGCGTCGCTTCAACAAAGGTTCACTTTCCCGTCCGCGTCCCCTCCAAGCGCTTGGACAAGACCGCAACGGGTGCAGTGACATTGACGACACGTAGTTGCGCATAGCGCTGACGGGCCAATGGCCCGGGAGCCATTCGCGATCACGACGGCGCCGCAATCAAGCTGGTCCTCGACTGTCGCAGGAATCCCGTAGAAAAGCCCATGCGCCTGCCAGTGCAGGGCGAACGCGCCGGCGCGGCGTTGGAATTCTTCGATATCGACAGATTCGTGATCCTCGCCGACGGATGGAGGCCTGGTGATAACCCGACGGGCGAAATGAAAGCTTGGATCGGACCGCAACTGCGCGCGCGCATAATCGATCAGGGTATCCTTGCCCGCACCGCTGGGGCCAACGACGAGAATCAGGTGGGCCACGCGCAGAGGACATGGGCTCATACCGCCTCCTTGAGGAGGCTACGGCTCCTCAAGGCAAACTGGGATCGCACGACAAAATCAGCGTCGGAATGTTCCTGAGCAAAGAGGGAAAGGGCGTCGATGCTGTAATCTTCGAGGAGCAAAGGTACGAAGACCGCATCCAACTCCTGCCGTACTTCGGCCTGACTATCAGCAGGAATACGATCGGTTAGGGTCATGTGGAAGCGGAAGCGATCGAAAACGTACGGGTAGCCCCATCGCGCAAGATGAGTGGTCTCGATGTCGTCAAGCGGACTGCATAAACGTCGTTGAAACTCGCCCGGACTCAGCGGCGCTCGAAAGCGGTCGAACTCTTCTACGATGCACGAGGCAAAGCCGTGCAAAGTGGGAATCGGACTCACAGGAACCAGCGCAAAAAAACCACCCAGCAGATCGACTTTCAGAGGACCGATTGGGCATGAAGGCCAAGCTGTTACGAACGTGCGAAGCGCCCGCTCCAGCTCCTCAACCGAACACCCCTCTTTCAGCCGGAAGGGCGCTTTGAGCGTCGCGTGGAAGCCATAGCGGCTCGCCGCGGTGGTCCGTGCGCGGCGAGCCGAGTTCGTACCAGTGTCAGCGAGTCCAGCGGACGCAGTGGACGAGCTCCCAGCAAACGCATCGCGTCCGAGCCAGGCTCTCGCCGCCACCGTCAGCGGGTGTTCCGGCGCCGGAGTGTAGTAGATCGCATAGCGGGGCGAGGACGCTTCGGGCATTATGCGACAGGTTCTACCGCTGTAATATTGCGCCGAGACTTGCGAACGGACGACTGGGCCACTTTGAACAGGCGGTCGGCCACAGCCTCACGCACCTCCTCATCATGGAAAATGCCGACGATGGCAGCCCCACGCGCCTTGGCCTCTTTGATCAGTTCGACCACGCTCTGGCGGTTGGCGGCGTCGAGCGAGGCTGTCGGTTCATCGAGTAGCAGGACCGGGTAGTCGACCATGAAGCCGCGAGCGATGTTGACGCGCTGCTGCTCGCCCCCCGAGAATGTGGCGGGCGCCAGCGACCAGAGCCGCTTGGGGATGTTGAGGCGGGCAAGCAGCGCCTTCGCCTTCGCATGCGCTTCGTCCGCCGGAATACCAATGGTGGTCGCCGGTTCGGTGACGATGTCGATGGTGGCGACGCGAGGGATGACCCGGAGAAATTGGCTGACATAGCCGATCGTGCGGCGCCGCACCTCGACCACTTCCCAAGGCTCGGCGTTGACGAGGTCGATCGATTCGTCGCCATGTTGCACGATGATGTGCCCAGCGTCCGGCTTATAGTTGGCATACAGCGATCGCAGCAACGTCGACTTGCCGGCCCCGGAGGGGCCATGCAGGCAGATGCACTCTCCCGCGCGGACCTCAAGTGAGATGTCGTCAAAGACGCCGATCTCTGCGCCGCCCTGGGTATGAAGCGTGAAGGTCTTGGAAAGGCCGCCAACGCTGATGAGGATGATCATGACCGGTGCCTTTCCTTAGACCTGCAGCACGGATGAGACGAGCAGTTGCGTATAGGGGTGGTGAGGATCATCCAGCACTTGGTCGGTGAGTCCCTCCTCGATGACGCGCCCGCGCTGCATCACCATCAACCGGTCGGCGAGCAGACGCGCCACGCCGATATCGTGGGTGACGACAACAACGGCAATGCCAAGTTCGCGAACGAGGCCACGCAGCAGGTCAAGCAGCTTTGCCTGGACGGAGACATCGAGGCCGCCGGTCGGCTCGTCCATCAGCACGAGGCGTGGGTGGGTAGCGAGGCCCCGGGCGATCTGAAGCCGTTGTTGCATGCCGCCGGAGAAGATCTCGGGCAGGTCGTCGATGCGCCACCCCTCGATATCGACCTTCTCAAGCCATTCCAGCGCCGTCGCACGTAAGGAGCCGTAGTGGCGGCCGCCGGCGGCCATCAGAGGCTCGGCAATATTGCCTCCGGCGCTGATATCGAGGCGCAATCCATCACGCGGATTTTGGTGGATAAGTGAGGCCGTCGTCGGCAGGAATTGCTCGCGCGAGGCTTCGTCCATTGCCCAGATATCGACGACATGATCATCGGAGGCAACCAGCACTTTGCCCTCATCCGGCTGGATGCGGCCCGCAAGGCAGCGGAGCAGCGTCGATTTACCCGAGCCGCTCTCTCCAACAATGCCGAGAACCTCACCCTGACGGAGCGAGAACGATACCGTACTGCAAGCCGGAACACGCCCGAAAGTCTTGGAAAGACGCTCCACCCGGAGAATTTCCCTCGCTCTCGGTTTCATGACTCAGTCCTTTCGCCGCGCCGCTCGGCGCAATAGGCGGTATCCGAACATACAAAGGCCCGCCTACCGCCATCGTCGAGCAGGATTTCGTCGAGATAGCTGTCCTGCGCGCCGCAAGCCGAACAACACGCCTCGAAGCGCTGCACCGTGAAGGGGTAGTCGGCGAAATCGAGGCTTTTGACCTCTGTGAAAGGTGGGATGGCGTGAATTCGTCGCTCTCGCCCCGCACCGAAAAGCGCAAGCGCGCGGCTGCGATGAAGTTTTGGATTATCGAATTTCGGGATCGGCGATGGCGAGGCAAGATAGCGCCCGTTGACCACGACCGGATAGTCGCTCGACATGGCGATGTGGCCAAGCCGAGAAATATCCTCGTAGAGACGCACGTACATTACGCCGTAGCGCGCAAAGGCATGGATCTTCCGGGCGACCGCTTCCTCCGTAATAAAGCGGCGCAAAGGCTCTGGCTGCGGTTGCTGGAAGACGATGATCTGATCTTCGGTGAGTGCTCGCTCGGGAATCCGGTGGCGCGTCTGGATGATCGTCGCCTCGCCAGTGCGCTCAGTCGTGGCGACACCGGAGACCTCGGCGAAGAATCGCCTTATGGAGACGGCATTGGTAGTGTCATCGGCGCCCTGGTCAATCACCTTCAGCCGGTCGTCCCGGCCGAGAAGGCTCGCCGTCACTTGGAGGCCGCCAGTGCCCCAGCCGGGGGGAAGCGGCATCTCGCGGCTGCCGAACGGCACCTGGTAGCCGGGCACGGCCACCGCCTTCAGGATTGCCCGCCGGATCATCCGTTTCGTCATCTCATCGAGATAGGCGAAGCTGTAGACGTCGTCGTCGTCAAATGCGAGGTCAGTCTCCACCCTGCGCCTCCATGATCGGGGCCAACCCGGCGACGGGTTTGAGGCCGGGGTCTGCATGCCGTTCCGCGTAGTCCGCCCGCATCTGGCCGAGCAACTGCAGCTCGGCCTGAAAATCGACGTAGTGGGGCAGCTTCAGGTGCTGCACCAGGCCAGAGGCCGCAACGCTGTCTGAATGGGAGAGGACGAATTCGTCATCCTGTGCTGGATAGGCGACCGTTTCGCCCAGTTCGGCTGATCGCAGCGCCCGGTCGAGCATCGCCATCGAGATCGCCTTGCGTTCGCCATGACCGAACACGAGGCCATAGCCCCGCGTATAACGGGGGGGCAGCGAGCCGTCGCGGGTGGTCAGATGTACTGTCTGGCATTCGGTCAGACGGATGGCGCCGATGCCGACCGATATGTCGAGTTCGGGGATGCTTAGGACTACCGTCACGTCACCGTAGCGCAGTTCGGCGATGAAGGGATGGCTGCGCCCATAGCCCCGCATAGTCGAATAGCAAAGCCCCATCAGGAATCCCTCGTCACCCCGGGCAAGACTCTGCAGCCGCTGGTCCCGTCTGGACGGAAACACCACGGGGTCGCGAGTGATGTCAGCGACCTTTCCTTCTTCATCCGGCCGGGCGTTCTCCACGATCTCGGCCCGCGCAAGCACACCGCAGTCTCTCGTCAAGGCACAGGCCGCCGCGTCAAGCATACAATCTCGGTTGCGCCCCTCGTTTTTCTCCGCTCCCTCGCCGTCGAGATCGGAGAGATCGTCACTTCCCGCTTCTCCCATCAGGGCGACATCGAGGATGCGGTGGGTATAGTCGTAGGTCGGCCCGAGGAGCTGGCCGCCCGGCACGTCCTTGTGGGTCGTCGCGATCCGCCGGCGCACCACCATTGCCGACGTGTCAACCGGTTTGGCATGCCCGAAACGGGTGAGCGTTGTCCGGAAGGCGCGCAATAGGTAGATCGCCTCAGTGAGGTCGCCTTCGGCCTGCTTGATCGCCAGCGCCGCCAATCCCGGGTCATAGAGCGAGCCCTCGCTCATCACGCGGTCAACAGCGAGCGACAATTGCTCGCGGATTTGGTCGACGCTTAGATCGACAATCGCCGGGTTGCCGCGCCGGCGCTTGGCAAGCAGACGGTGCGAGGCGGCAATGGCGGCTTCACCGCCCTTGATCGAGGTGATCATGGTGCCTCAACCTTGGTGGAACGCGGGAGGCCGATGACGATGCGGTCATCGGTGAGGAAGATGTCGACGCCGAGCGGATAGCGCGCGGCGTTCTCATGCCAGGCCTGCCAGAACCAGCCCGGCAGGCCGCGGGGTGCGAGGCTTGCGGTGGTCTCGATCCCAGGCCCAGAGAGGCGGACGGAGGGCCCGCCAGTGAGTGCGGGCAACTGGAGGATCAGCGTTGTGGACCGGTCGGGGTAGGCGGCCTCGCCCGGATGGAATTCGTTGAGCCCCGGCAGCCGGCCGGCATCACCGATCAGGGCGATGGCTGCGGCCTTCGGATCGGCAATCTGCGGCGCGTTTGTATGAAAATGAAGGTAGCGCCGGACCGGCTCAGTCGACAGCGCCGGGTCAAGCCAGATCGGGCAATCGGCGTCGGCGAGCGTAAGAGCGATCGCGGCGAGCGGCCCGCCCATCGGCGCCGGCGGCTGCGCAGGGCCGGTAAGCGAAACGGGGGTGCCGGGTCGTGAGAGTGCCTTCAGGAGCCGGCGGAAGGCCGACTGCGAGTCGTGAACGGGATCGCGGAAGGCGGGCGGTATCAGATCAGCCGTCATTCGCCGCTGGCCTCCCGCCCCAGCATGAAGAAATCGACCTTGCTCTGTTGAGCCTCGCGCCGGACCGCTTCCTCCTCTACGTGCACGCAACGCCTGAGCGCGGCGATGATCGCGGTGATCGTGCCAGTCGCTTTGACTTGGTCGCGTTGAATCAGCCCGTCGAATAGCGCAGCAAGTGCGGCGTGGCGCTTGTTGCGACCGAGCACATAGGCGATGCCGATCTCGCCCGTCTCGATCTGAACTGTGCAACGCGTTACCGTTGCCTCCCCAACATTGAAGACCGCGCCAGTGCGCCCAACCGCTCCCTGGAGCATGACGGCGCCATATTCCGGCCGACGAATCCATTGAAACTTAGGACGTACGATCGTCGCCCAGTGTCGCTCCAGTTCGGAGAGCGGCGCCTTCGCGAGCAAGGTTATCCAATCTTGACGGTTGCATTGATCGCCTGGAGCGATGTGCGTCGGGGATATATCCACTTCTCTCTCACCCCGCGTCAGAGCACCTGCCGGCCGGCCGTCCAAACCGCGCGGACAATCGGACCGGCCCGGTCAGCGACGCGGACGAGATCGGCACGCTTGCCCGTCGCGATCTCGCCACGATCGGCGAGCCCGAAGGCCTCTGCCGGGCGCAAGCTTCCAAGCGCCACCGCCTCCGCAAGAGTCGGCCCGTCGGACTGACCTGCCAGGTACCAGATCGCGCGTAAGATGCTCGCGGGAATATAATCCGAGCTGATGATGTCGATGAGCCCGTTCTGCGCCAACTCCCTCACCGATACATTGCCGATGTGGGAGCGTCCTGCGACGAGGTTGGGACCGCCGACGATAATCGTCATGCCGGCGGCGCGGGCCGCCTTTGCCGCCGCCAACGTGATTGGGAATTCAGAGATCGCGAGGCCGTAGGTCACCGCTTCCGCGATCTGAGCGGCCGTGGTGTCGTCATGGCTTGCGAAGGGCAGCCCCCGTGCACGACAGTGCGCCACCAAGCGACGTCGATTGTCTTCGGTACAGTCCGCTGTGCTGGCCACGGCGGTGATCGCCGCCTCGATTTCTACCTCAGGCGTATTCTTCCGCCGTTCAAGATAGCGGAAGCGGTTTGGGTCCCGGCGTGGGCTATCATCCATGATTGTCACGAATCGAAGTTCGGGATGATCGGCATGGGCGAGGAAGAGGTCTACAAGTTTGGGCTCGCGGGCATCGCAGCGAAGATGGAGCAGGTGGTCGGCCCTAAGCAGCCCGTGCCGGCGTGCCTCGCCGAGGCCCTCCAGCATTATCGGCAACAGCCGCCGCCGCTCTGGATTACCCATCGCCCCGACGATGAGCGAATCGAACACGGTCGTGGTGCCGGCGGCGCAGAGCTGGATGTCGTGGGCGACCGCAGCGGCGAGGGGATCCCACGTCACGCCGGCGCGGGGCAGAATCTGCTTTTCGAGGTGGTCGGTGTGAACGTCGATCAAGCCAGGCAACAGGTGGTCGCCGTCAACATCGAGCGCGCCCGAGGCGGTCGTCAGGCCGGTAGAAATGTCGGCAATCATTCCATCGACAATCTGAACCGTTCCGTTGAAACACTCCGATCGGGTCACGATCTTCGCATTCGTCAAAACAACTTCGCAAAATCGAGTGGCGTTTTGCCGCCTTCGAATTGGAGAATTTGCCGATTGACCCATCGGAGGGCGCCTCTTTCCTGTCTTTGAACTGCTTGGGTTCTATCAGCTATCAAAGAGGCGACGAGAGACAGCTCAATGACAAATCATGTCACTTTGACGGACTTGTACCCTTGTCTTCAAATAGAGCGGCTATGCCCGTGATAATCTTGCCTGGCCACGAAGCGGGCTGCGAGGGCTGAACGTGCGAGATCCGATGCCATCTGCGAATGACGAGACGCTGCAACAGCGGCGTGGCGTAACCTCACGCTGGCGCCTGATCGAGCGGGTAATCGAACAAGAGATTCGCGCAGGGACATGGAGGCCTGGCGCCCGGTTGCCAGCGGAACTCGAACTCGCCGCCCGTTTCGAGGTCCACCGCAAGACGATTCGTCACGCGCTCTCCTCTCTGAGAGAGCGCAATCTCTTGAGAATCGAGCAGGGGCGCGGGGCCTTCGTCAAGGAACGGCTGGTGCGGCATCACATCGATCCGACGTCGCGCCTCAGTACGGCTTTGCGCGACATCCATCGGATCGGCGAAAGGCGCGTTCTCGGTTTCAGCCGGGTTCGGGTTGAAAGGGACCTCGGTCGCGACCTCAGGCTCGACCGCAACCATTTCGCCCGCAAGGTGGACACGATCACGATGGTGGACGGCCTCGCCATCGCCGTCGCATCCAGCTATTTTCCGTTGCCGCGCTTCGAACGCATTGAGCAAATCATCGTTGAAACCGGCAGTTTCACGCAGGCCTGGCGCAGATTCGGCGTGACAACCTACAAGCGCCACGAAACCAGGATTTCGGCAATCGCACTCTCCAAGGCCGATTCGGCGTCGCTCGGGCTGCCACAGCGCCAGCCAATGATCCTGGTGACCAACGTCAATGTCGACGCCGCTGGCGTTCCCATTGTGCTGTCGAGGGTGCGCGTCGCCCCCCAGCACATGGATTTGGTCTTCAACTTCGACTAGCTCGTCTCGTCCGTCTCGTCCTTCTATCAGGGCAGAGTTGTGACGCGCCGCGCTCTCTCCCCGGGCGGTGCCGACATGGTACGCACCGTACCATCCTGGCCGATACGGTGGTAAAGGTTATATCTTTGCCCGTCATCCGGCCCGCATCCGGCTTCTGAACGCACTCTAGCTCGCTCTAGATCGGGCCGCTCTAGGTCCGTCGAAATGGGTATGATTGGCGCAATGGTCCCGGTTCTGTCAGCGCGGCTTCATCCTCGCCCGGTAGAGATCCCTAGAGGCGCCTCGGCGAGAGGAGGGCCAAACCTCGCTGGAAAGACTTTGGCAGATGAGTGACATCCACCTCCATCACATCACCAAATCCTTCGGTCCGACGCCCGTGCTTCGCGGCGTTTCGCTCGCGATCGAAGATGGGGAGTTTGTGGCGCTGCTGGGCCCGTCGGGATGCGGTAAGTCGACGCTTCTCAGAATTCTGGCAGGGTTGGAAGTGCAGGATAGCGGCTCGGTGAAAATCGGCGGGCGCATGGTCGATGGCGTGCGGCCGAAGCTTCGTGATGTCGCCATGGTGTTCCAGTCCTACGCGCT
>NZ_VSTH01000185.1 GCF_008123965.1 Bradyrhizobium hipponense
CTTCATCATCGCGGTGCCCACACCCATTGACGGCGACAATCGGCCGGATTTGTCGAACGTGAATGCTGCCGTGGAGAGCATTCTGGATCTGCTTGTTCCCGGCAATCTCGTCATTCTCGAATCGACCTCGCCAATCGGAACCACTGAAGGCATTGCAAAGCGGATTGGCGAGCGCCGGCCGGACCTGAAAATCGGCGTCAACGGCAGCGAGGACGGTGCAGTCTACGTCGCTTATTGTCCTGAACGCGTATTGCCTGGGCGGATCTTGAGCGAGCTCATCAATAATGACCGTTGCATTGGTGGGATCACGCCTGCCTGCGCTCGGCGCGCTCAACGCTTCTACAAGTCATTCGTGCGCGGCGCTTGTGTTGCCACCACCGCGCGCGCTGCCGAGTTGGTCAAGCTGACGGAGAACGCGTTCCGGGACACGAATATCGCATTTGCCAATGAACTCTCGATGATTTGCGACAGGTTCGACATCAATGTGTGGGAGGTGATCGATATCGCCAACCGTCATCCGCGGGTGAACGTTTTGCGGCCGGGCCCAGGCGTGGGTGGGCACTGCATTGCCGTCGACCCGTGGTTCATTATCGACTCAGCCCCTGACCTTGCGCGCGTAATGCGAACAAGTCGTGAGGTCAACAACGCCAAGACGCAGAAAATCATCGAGCGGGCAGAGGCGCTGATCGACGATCATCCCTACGCAAACGTGGCCTGCTGCGGGCTAACCTTCAAGGCAAATGTCGACGATTTGCGCGAAAGCCCGGCCATGGAAATCGCCATACATCTGGCGAAGAAGTACGGGCAACGGATCAAGGTTGTCGAGCCGAACCTGCGGCGGCTACCACCGGAACTTGCCGACTACCACGTCGGTTTGTTGAACATCGATGAAGCGCTGCGCACGTGCGAGATCGCGCTTCTCCTGGTCGACCACGATGAGTTCAAGATGGTTCCGCTGGCCGAACGCCGTCATCTCGACGTGATCGACACGCGGGGCATATGGCAAGACATGCCTGTGCGGACGTGAATGTCCAAACCGTCCAGCAATGAGGTGAGCGATTTGATACCCTTCTTGGACCTCAAGGCACAAGCCCGGACAATCGGCCCGCAAATTGATGCTGCGATCATGCGCGCGCTCCGGAACGAGCGATCTGCGCAGGGGCATGAAGCTGGCGCGTTCGAGGAACGTTTTGCGGATTACTGCAACGTCAGTTGCTGCCGAGCCGTCAACAGCGGCGCATCGGCACTCCATCTCGCATTGTTGGCGGCAGGAGTGGAGCCGGGTGACGAGGTCATCACCGTCTCGATGAATTTCGTCGCGACGACAAATGCCATTATCAGGTGCGGTGCAACACCTGTCTTTGTGGACGTCTATCCAGTCACATGGACGATGAATCCTGCTTTGGTCGAAGCGGCGATTACAAGCAAAACGAAGGCAATAGTGCCGACCCATCTGCATGGGCTCATGGCGGACATGGATTCAATCATGTCGATTGCCCGCCGTCACGGTCTCCTGGTGGTTGAAGACGCCGCGCAGGCGCATGGTGCCGAGTACAAGGGCAGGCGGGCAGGATCGATCGGAGACCTCGGCTGCTTCAGCTTCTATCCCGACAAGAACATCGGGGCTTGTGGCGAGGCCGGAGCGGTTGTTACGGATCACCCCGAACTTGCGCGACGGGTGTCGCGGCTTCTCGACCGGGCGCAGAGCGATGTTCTCGCTAGATGCGACGACCGGATGGACGAAGTTCAGGCGGCTGTTCTGAATGTAAAGATGGACTACATTGAGTCCTGGACCGAAGCGCGTCGGTCCATTGCCGCGCAGTATGATCAGGCATTGTCCGGTCGGGCGCTCGCGTGTCCGCGGCCGCCCAGCCACGACCGGCATGTCTACCATATCTACGCCGTCAAGCTACCGCACCGCGATCAGACGTTTGAAATGCTACGTGGCGCGGGCATCGGCGTCGGCATTCATTATGCCGTTCCGGTCCATTTACAAAAGAGCTACGTCGAACTTGGATATCGCGTCGGCGATCTCCCCGTAAGTGAAAGGCTTGCGCGTGAGTTCCTGTCGCTTCCGGTTTATCCCGATCTGCTGCCGGATCAGTGCAGCGTCGTTGCCTCCGAATTGAAGAAAATCGCGGCATCCGAGACCCAGGTATTCCGCGGTGACGCGGCATTTCAGAACAAAACGCTTCGACATGGCCTGGTAGCCTAGAATCAGGAGAGCGGTCTTGATCGATCTCAAGGGCAAACGTATCCTCGTTACCGGAGGCGCCGGCTTTATCGGCTCGCACATCATCGACCTGCTATGCGACGAAGGCTGCATCGAAATAGTCGCGCTCGACAATATGGTGACCGGTCGACCGGAGAACCTTCGGAAGGCGCTTACACGAGGACCGGTGCGGCTGGTCCATGGCGACATACGTGACACAAAATTGATGGAAGCGCTGGTCAAAGCGGCCGACATCGTCTTTCATCACGCCGCACTCCGCAACACGTATTGCGCAACCGAACCGCGTCTCGCCATGGACGTCATGGTAAATGGGACCTTCGATCTGCTCGAACTTTGCGTGAAGCACGACATTGAGAAGATCATCGCGGCGTCATCGGCTTCGGTGTACGGCATGGCGGAGGAGTTTCCGACGACAGAACGTCAGAACCCATATGGCAATCGCACGGTATATGGTGCCGCGAAGGCGTGCAATGAGGGGCTGCTACGTGCTTATAATGATATGTATGGCCTCGACTACGTCGCGTTCAGATATTTCAACGTGTATGGCAGCCGCATGGACGTGCACGCTCGATACACCGAGATGTTGATCAGCTGGATGGAGCGGCTCGAAGTTGGAATGCCTCCTGTCATAGTTGGGCCCGGCCAGCACACCCTGGACCTGGTGCATGTGCGTGACGTTGCACGTGCGAACATCCTTGCGGCGAGAGCAAAGGTCAGCGACGAGGTGTTCAACGTAGGGAGCGGCATAGAAACGACTCTCGTGCAGCTTGCTTCAGCCTTGGCTGCTGCCATGGGCCATAGCGGCGTGCTCCCGCAATTCGCGCCCGAGCAGTCGATCAATCCGGTACCGCGCCGGGTGGCTTCGACGGGAAAAGCGGAACGTCTGCTGGGCTTCGGCACCACAGTGTCGCTCGAGCAGGGTCTCGCGGAGTTTGTGAAGTGGTGGCGCTCAGAACGGGGCCTTTCGGCCGCGCGGGAACGACAAGCGGTGGCTTCGTGAGGCCGATAGCGGCGCCTGACGGCACATGAAGAAGCCGATGCCATCTGCGTGCCCGTCCTGGAACGCCTTGCGCGGGGTAGGGCGGCACTTCGTGAATGAGTAGAGTGACGTGGAGAAGAGCAATGCGAGTTCTCGTGACGGGTCATCTTGGATACATCGGTACTGTCTTGACACCAATGCTGGTCTACGCCGGTCATGATGTGACTGGATTGGACAGCGATATCTATTCTCGGTGCACTTTCTCGGCGGGCGGTACCATTCTCGAAGTCCCGACGATCTGGAAGGACGTCAGGGACGTAGAGGTGGCTGACCTCGTTGGCTTTGATGCCGTGCTGCATCTTGCCGCGCTCTCCAACGATCCGCTCGGCAATTTGAGACCTGAACTGACGGATGAGATCAACCATCGCGCAAGCGTTCGGATAGCCGAAATAGCGAAATACGCCGGCGTGCAACGTTTCGTGTTTGCCTCATCATGCAGCAATTATGGAAAAGCCGGCGAGGAAATGATCGATGAGACCGCCGCTCTCAATCCCGTGACGGCCTACGGGGAATCCAAGGTTGCGTCCGAACGTGATATCTCGGCATTGGCCGACAACGAGTTCTGCCCGGTGTATCTCAGGCCGGCGACGGCTTACGGCGTCTCTCCCCGACTACGCTTCGATATTGTCTTGAACAACCTGGTTGCATGGGCGTTTACGACGGGAAGAATCCATCTTAAATCGGACGGCACGCCCTGGCGCCCGATCGTCCACATCGAGGATATTTCACGAGCGTTCATAGCCGCTTTGGAGGCGCCTGCCGAATCCGTTTTCAACGAGGCATTCAATGTGGGCCAGACCGCCCACAACTATCGAATTCGAGATCTGGCCGAAATCGTCGCGAGTGTCGTACCGAATTGCAGGATCGAGTTTGCCGACGATGCCGGTCCAGATGCGCGCTCCTACCGAGTGAGCTTCGAAAAAATCCGTAGTAAGCTGCCGGGATTCGAGCCGCGCTGGGACGCCCGCATGGGTGCCGAGCAGCTTTACAGGGTCTATCGTTCGTCGATGTTGACTTTGGAGGAGTTCGAAGGGCCGCGATATCAGCGCATCGGCCATATTCGGAAGTTGCTGGCGGAGGGAATCCTTAATGTCGACCTGCGCCAAACGAAACTGCAGCTTCAAGCGGCATCATGAATGGTCAGCCGACGGTCGGCGAAAGGCTGGTCATCGGGAATCCAGGCGAGGACATATTTGCCTTTGCGGCCGAGCTATACCCGATCTGCCGCAGCATCACTGGTCATGGGGTGCGAAAAACGCTGCGGGCGATCCGTTCGCATGTCGATCTTGAGGTTCACGAGGTCCCGACCGGAACGGAGGTGTTTGACTGGGTTGTCCCGCGGGAATGGAACGTCCGTGACGCGTATATCCGCGACCAGCGTGGCCGAGAGATCGTGAATCTTGCCGGGTCGAACCTTCACGTGATGAGCTATAGCGTCCCGGTCCATCGGTGGATCTCGTTGGCAGAGCTCAAGCAGCATGTCTACACGCTGCCGGACCAGCCGGACCTGATTCCCTATCGAACGTCCTACTATGCCGAGAATTGGGCGTTCTGCATGCCCCATCGACTGCTTGAGAGCCTGGCGGACGAGCGGTACGAGGTGCTCATCGATGCTGACTTGTCCGACGGCTCTTTGAGCTATGGCGAATATTTGCACAAGGGCGAAAGCGAAGACGAGTTTCTGCTTTCTGCCCACATCTGCCACCCTTCACTTGCCAACGACAACTGCTCAGGAGTGGCGCTACTGACGCATCTTGCAAAACGGATGGCGGAGGTAAAAACCCGATACAGCTACCGATTTCTGTTTGCGCCGGGGACAATCGGTGCGATCACATGGCTGGCACGCAATGAAGAGAGCGTGAAGCGCATCAAGCATGGGCTGGTGGTCTCCATGGTCGGTGACGGTGGCGGACCGACATACAAGAAGAGCAGGCGGGGCGACGCCAAGATCGACAGGATCCTTGCTCACGGTCTTCGGCATTGCGGGCTGAAACCGACGATCCTCGATTTCTCACCCTATGGCTATGACGAGCGTCAATATTGCTCGCCAGGCTTCAATTTGCCGGTCGGCCTCTTCCAGCGCAGCCAGTTCGGCCAGATCCCGGAATATCACACCTCGGCTGACAATCTCGAGTTTATCGCCCCAGATCATCTCGCACTTTCTTATCGGCTCATCGCCGAGGCTATCGATGTCGTGGAGAATGACGGAATCTATCGCAATGTAGTGGCTCGGTGTGAACCACAACTGGGCCGGCGGGGGCTATATGGAGCCATCGGGGGGGACAAAGGGACTGCGGACGCCAACATGGCCATGCTGTGGGTCCTGAACCTTTCTGACGGGCGACATTCGCTGTTGGATATTGCGGAGCGGGCGGACTTGCCCTTCTCGCTGGTCCGACGCACTGCGCAAATCCTACGGGATCATGGCCTGTTATCGGTCTGCGACATTGGGGCCGAGGGAGCGAGATAATCGGCCGGCGGCGTTTCAAGCAACAGGACCCAATCGCTCTCTCCCGCGCTATTGGCACCTGGCGAAGAAAATTGGCGAACACCCTTGTTCGCAAATGGCGAGCCTTCGACAGATGTGTAGCTACCGTTGGTCGGATCAAACCAATGGGCGATCGCGGTCCCGGCCAGTGTCGACATGTCGATGGTAGCTGCTCGAGCGGTAGGTAGATAAGTCATGACGAGCGTGCCGTCGCTCGTCCGGGCCGTGGCGGCATAGGTGTTGGTTGCGATCGATCCGAACCGCGTGGATGCTTTGAAGGAGAGAAAGAGTTCTCGAACCGAGCTGGAAACCCGATAGCTGCCGAGATACGTCGTAAGTTTTGCGACACATTCGGCCAGCCAGTGGTAGCCGATCTTTGTGACGCTATGCGTTTGGTCAGGAATGAGATCATACCACCTTAGGCGAGCAAACAGATGCTTCATATAACGAAGCTCGATAGCGCCTCGAGTATTTAGAGTGGTCTTCCAGCCGTTCTCGAAGCTCCAGTTCCGCGAGCCGTAAAACTGCCCGGCCGCGCCGCTCAACATGGTCCAATATTCCTGCCGCCGCAGATTCAGCGGCGTACCTCCATCCGTGTTGGGGAGGTGTTCAAACTCGTAATTGGCTTCTGCTAGGAATACCGGCTTGTGGTTGGCACGATCGTACTCGTTCAGTATTTGGATATACGTGGGAAAGTAAGTGTATACGGCACTAATATCAATCAAAGGTTGCCAACTCAAATCATCGAGCGAGCCGCTTGTGAAGTAGTTCAGTTCCACCGTGTGAAGATGGTTCGGATCTGCATGCCGGATTCCCCGCGCGACCGCCTGTACCAGTGCATCGTCATCGCTACTCTGCCAGGATTGGAAGTCGTTGCCATGCATCCAAATAATATTCGGATTATCTCGATAACGGTTGCCTAGGTATTGGCCGTAGCTGTAGGCGTTCGAAACGCCGTTGGTTCTCAGAATACTTAGCCACCCAATCGTTTCGATCGGATCGAGGATCACGACCATCCCGTGCTCTTCGGCAAGACGGATCATGTCATCCGCGCGTTGAAAGTAGGCGGAGTTCGGTGTCGAGAGGTCGTTTGGCACGGCGAACGGGACAATCCCATCCGGGGTGCCGCCATCTGACCTGCATCCGATGGCGTCGTTGCATAGCAGATTTATCCACAGTGCGTTGATTCCATACGTTGCTCGATTGGCCATGTAAGCCGCGGCTTCATCTTCAGACAATTTTCCGATGAGATCCTGGGGGGAATCTCCAACTATGAGGAACGGTGTATCGTCTCGATCGACCAAGTAGCGATTGCTTGCGCCGACCTTAAGCGGGTAGGCTGGCTTGGTCATCAGAGCGCCAGCGGTTGGGCGCGCATCCTGTCCCGCCGAGAGTTCTAGCGCAAAGACGTCGGCGCGAAACGCCAGTAGTGTCCAAACGACGAGAAGAGGCCTAACTGCCGTGCGCATCTCCATACAGGACGGGAGGCGCCGTGCGCGTGCCCTTGCTAGCGGTACGAATGTGGTTGGCTCAGTCATGCTCCGTTAGGTCCATGATTCCTCGAAGAATCCACTTCAGCACGTCGTCAACGGTCTATGAACGCGCAGGGGCTATTCGGAAAAGCGGGGCCAACGCAAGTCCCTTTCAGAAATTTCAGTGAGCGGTAATGGCCAATCAATTTCAAATGCCGGATCGTCGTAGCGGATGCCGGCGGCAAATTCTGGTTCGTTGCGCGTGGAGATCAGGTAGCTCACCTCGACATCATCGCAGAGGGTTTGGAACCCGTGGGCGAACCCTTTCGGGACGTAGAGCTGACAGCCGTTTGCAGAGGAAAGCTCAAATTTCTGCCAGCGGCGAAAGGTTGGTGAATCCCGCCTGATGTCGACTATGACGTCGAGAATTGCGCCCCTCGCGCATCGTATCAGCTTCGCTTCAGAGTATGGCTCGCGCTGAAAATGAAGTCCACGCAGGGTGCCCCTCCGGGCCGAAAACGAGATGCTGTGCTGCGGATACTGAAGTTCAAGTCCACGTTCGGCGAACGCGTCCATGCAAAAGGTGCGCGCAAAGAATCCACGATTGTCACGCGCGGGTTCGAGCTGAACAATGTAGGAGCCGCGAAGCGTCGTTGGAATGAATTGCACGGGCTCTCTCTGCTTTCATACAGTCTGATTGGCTGCGCACTGATAGGGCGCGAACCGCATAGCGCGTCACTCAGGTCTTGATCATCGGGCGGATATGAATGTCGGTGACCTCAGCCGTGCGCGGCAGGAGCAGCGCGTTGATGATCACCGACGCGACGTCGGCCGGCTGCATCAGAAGCTCGGGTCGATAGGTCTTGTCCTCAGTTCGATGGAGCCGCTCCTGCATGTCGGTTGCGGTCCGTCCCGGGTATACGCTCAGTACCCGTACACCATACGAATTGACTTCACCGCGCAAGCTGTCGGCGATCGCCTTGAGTGCGTGCTTGGTTGCGTCATATTGAGCAGACATCGGTTTGGCCACAACGCCGCTACTCGAATTGATGAATACGATCTGTCCTTCTTGCGCCTTCAACATGGGCAAGAACGCCTGCGTAAGGGCAAGGGGCGCGCGAACATTGGTATGGTAGAGCTGATCAAGCTCCGAGAGATTACCGTCTTCGACTGGTCCAACGTTGTGCAGCGCGGCACTGTGGATCAGAATATCAAGTCGTTGCAGGTTCTGCCCGAGGGACCGCGTTAACTCGAGCTGGCCGCTCGAGAGGGAGAGATCGACACGATAGCAGACGGCCGGCACTCCGATGTCGCGTGCCTTTGAGGCGACCGACTCCAGCGGTTGCAGCCTGCGACCGATCAGATAAAGGCCAGCTCCCTCTTGAGCGAGCGCGAGGGCGACGGCGGCGCCGATTCCGGATCCGCCCCCGGTTATGACCGCTATCCGGTCCTCTAGATTGCGCTTTTGCAGTCCCATATCGTTCAATCCAGGCAGCACGTAGAATGAGACAACTTGTAGTTAATGCCTGGCTCCGCTCGCATATTAAAGGAGGTAATTTGAATTCTGTTATATTAGTCGATTATTTATTTGATTTAAAGTTAGATTTATATTATTAAATCGTTCACGGCCTGAGAGTGCCACCACAGCCTTTGACAGAAGGCCGGCCGGACGCATGCAATTTTCACCAGGAGCCCGGACTTAGCCTATGCACGCCATCTTTAAGGAAGGCGCAACCGCACAATTTGGCGCAGCGCAATATGGTTGCTGCCGGTTGTGTGGCGCGCCGCTGACGTCAACCTTCGTAAACCTCGGGATGTCGCCGCTGTGCGAAAGCTTTTTGGCCGCTGGCGAAATCGACAAAATGGAGGCTTACTTCCCTCTCCACGCGCTGGTCTGCGGCGAGTGTTTCCTGGTTCAGCTTCGCGAATACGTCCAACCAGTTCACATCTTCAGCGAGTATGCATATTTCTCTTCATACTCGACGTCATGGGTCGAGCATGCGCGCCGCTATTGCGAGATGGCCGTAGCGCGGTTCGGGCTCGGCCCGACCAGCCAGGTGTTCGAGATCGCGAGCAACGACGGATACCTTCTTCAGCACTTCCTGCCACTCGGTGTGCCCGTCGTTGGCATCGAGCCGGCGGCCAATGTCGCCGAAGCAGCCCGTCGCAAGGACATTCCAACCTTGGTCGAGTTTTTCGGATCGGTGTTGGCTCGTCGACTCGTATCCCAAGGCCAGCGCGCTGACCTCATCATCGGAAATAACGTCTTGGCACAGGTTCCCAATCTCAACGACTTTACGGCTGGAATGGCCCATCTCTTAGCCCCCGAGGGAGTCATTACGCTGGAATTCCCGCACCTTGAGCGGCTCATAGTCGAGAACCAGTTCGACACCATCTACCATGAGCACTTCTCGTATTTCTCTCTCCTCACGATTGATCGACTCGCGCGACGGCACCATCTCAGAATATTCGACGTTGAGCAGCTCATCACGCATGGCGGATCGCTGCGGGTGTATCTGTGCCACGCTGATGCAGAACATAAGCCGTCCGCGCGTGTAAATGCGCTTCTGACCCATGAACGGGAAATCGGGTTTGAGGATATCGAAAGCTACACGCGATTCGCTGCGAAGGTTCACCGCACAAAGCGCCGGCTCTTGTCATTCTTGATTGAATGCAAAGAGAAGGGCGCAAAGCTATGCGGGTATGGCGCGCCGGGCAAAGGCAATACGTTGCTGAATTACTGCGGCATCGGCACGGATTTTCTCGAGTTCACCGTTGATCGCAATCCGTACAAGCACGGGCGGTATACCCCCGGGATGCACATCCCGATTCATCCGGTATCTGCGATCGAAGAGGTGCGGCCGGATTTTCTGCTGATTTTGCCGTGGAATCTGAAGCGTGAGATCGTCGAGCAAATGCGGCACGTGGGCTCGTGGGGATGCAAGATGGTTGCACCCATACCCGACGTGGAGGTAATCGATCCCCGGGACTTCGCACCATGAAAGTAGTTCTGTTCTGCGGCGGGCTCGGCACCCGCATTCGCGAGTACTCGGACAGCATTCCGAAGCCGATGGTGCCGATCGGCCCCCAGCCGATCCTGTGGCACGTCATGCAGTACTATAGCCAGTACGGGCATCAGGATTTCATCCTCTGCCTTGGACACAAGGCAAATGTGGTCAAAGACTACTTCCTGAACTACAGGCAGACCGCAAACAGCGACTGTACGGTGTCAAACTTCGGCAAGAAGGTCGAGATACTGGGCGAGAGACCGCCGGATTGGCGTGTCTCCCTGATGGATACCGGTATCTGGCGCAATATCGGACAGCGTTTGATGGCGGTCCGTCACCTCGTCGAGAGCGAGGAGATATTCCTGGCCAACTACAGTGACGGTCTGACGGACGCATACCTGCCGGACATGATCGACCGCTTCAGGAAGAGCGGCAAGATTGCTTCCTTCATCGCCATCCATCCGCCGGTCAGTTTTCACCTTGCCGAATTTGACGAGCAAGGTGCCGTGCGGCGGCTACGCGCCAGCCAGGAATCCGATATTTGGATCAACGGAGGCTACTTTATCTTTCGTAAGGAGATCTTCGATTT
>NZ_VSTH01000186.1 GCF_008123965.1 Bradyrhizobium hipponense
GGCGATCCCGACGATCGAGGAGGAGGACGCGAGGCGACCGAACCGCGAGCGCCAGAATCTGGTTACTGAGCAAACGCGGATTATCAACCAGATGAAGGCGATATTTATCCGCTTCGGCATTCGCTCTTTGCGGCCGACCATGCGCAAGGTTGCAGAAAAGCTCGAAGATCTACGCACGGCGGAAGGCACGCCATTGCCACAGAACACGCTTGCGGAACTGCGCCGCCATCTCGCGCGGCTACGCGTCGTGCGCGACCAGATCCGCGCGGTCGAACAGGAACGCCTGCGCAAGCTCGCGGTGGCGCCTGCTGCGGAGAAGAAAAGCCCACACGCGATGGTCCACCTGATTGCCCGTGTCCTCGGCGTTGGTGTCGAAACGGCGGACATGCTGGTCAACGAGATCTTTTTGCGCCACTGGCGCGATCGCAAAGCCGTCGCCCGTTACGCCGGCCTGACTGGCTCGCCCGACGAGAGCGGCAGCCGTCGACGCGAACGAGGTCTTGCGCGTGCTGGCAATGTCCGCGTCCGCAGCGGCATGATCCAGCTGGCTTGGCGCTTTGTCAGATTCCAAAAGACCAGCGCCCTGGCCCAATGGTTCGCGGCGCGAACCGCCGACGGACGCGCCGGCACACGCAAGACGATGATTGTGGCACTGGCGCGTAAGCTGCTCATCGCCCTCTGGCGTCTCGTTACGAGGGGCGAGGTTCCGCAGGGCGTCGTGTTACGTCCAGCGTCATGAACGACAGCATGGAAAGAGAGCAACGATAGGACAAACGGTTTGGCAGCCCTTGCCAGAGGCTGCCGACAAATCCGAGGTGGCGGTGTCCCGACGTAAAACCCATGGCTTCAAATGCCGCTGTGAAGATTGGGCCCGCCGCCCCGGAGCTTCGCCGACGATGCGCATAACTGCATCATGGTGCGATCCGCAAATGGATCGACCGAATACAAGGTTGTGGCGCGACTTCTGCGCCCGATGGCGAGCTCCCCTCGGATCAGTCGTGCCGCTCTTCAGGCTGCAAGTCTACTCATGTTGGTGAAAGGAGAGGCCCCCACA
>NZ_VSTH01000187.1 GCF_008123965.1 Bradyrhizobium hipponense
TTGCTGCGTGAGCGCGAAACCCTCTCGCGCTCCTCCGAGGTCCTGAAGCCTATGAATTACATGCGCAGGCGCTGGGATGACTTCGCCCGCTTCCTCGACGATGGCAGGATCTGCTTGACCAACAATTGCGCTGAGCGCGCATTGAGGGGCATCGCATTGGGAAGGCGCAACTGGACCTTCGCCGGCAGCCAGCGCGGTGCCGACCGTGCCGCCATCATGCTGACGATGATCACGACTTGTCGCCTCAACGACGTCGATCCCAAGGCCTGGCTCGCCGACGTCCTCGCCCGTATCGCCGATCTTCCCGCGTCGCGTCTGCACGAACTGCTGCCCTGGGAATGGAAGCTCCTGCGCCAAGCCGACAAGCCCGCCGGTCAGCAGGCCGCCTGACCTTCACGCAAGCCATCATAGAGCTCGCCGTGCCCGCGCGCATGCGTCAATCAGGCGGTCTTCGTCGTATGCGTGCGATCGAGGAACTGCAAACCTCACTCAAGACAGGAGCACCTCCATGACCGACCAGGCCGTGAGCCCGTTACGCCGGCGCATGATCGAAGACATGTCGATCCGCAAGTTCGCGCCGAAGACCCAACATGACTACGTGCAAGGGGTCAAGGAGTTCGCCGCGTTTCTCGGCCGCTCTCCCGACGCGGCCAAAGCAGAGGATGTGCGCGGCTTCCGGCTGCATCTGGCATCGTGTGGCGCGGGCACGCCGAAGATCAACGCCACCTGCTCGAACAGAACATCGACATTCGGGTGATCCAGGTCCTGCTCGGCCACGCCAAGCTCGAGACCACGGCGCTCTACACCCGGGTTGCGACCAAGACGATCCGCGACGTCATGAGCCCCTTGGACCGTCTCACGCCGCTGCTTCCCAAGACGAACGAGCCCAAGGCCGAGCCGCCTGCCTGACGCGCGGCTCGCGTGTCGCGCCCGGCGCTGGAGGTTGCGGATATCTTCCGCAGCCATGGCCCGGCCTGGCGTCAAGCCCATGCCGGCCATGTCAGCCTCGACCAGTTGAAGGTGATGTCGGCGATCGAGCGTTGCCGCACGGCAGCCCTTGGCGGCCATGTCGCGCGCTGCACGGACTGCGCTTATACGAGCATCGCCTACAACTCCTGCCGCAACCGGCACTGCCCGAAGTGCCAAGGTGCCGCAGCGAAGGAATGGCTCGCCGATCGGGAATCCGAGTTGTTGCCGGTGCCGTACTATCACATCGTGTTCACGCTGCCCGCGGCCATCGCCGCCATCGCCTGCCAGAACAAGGCCGTCGTCTACGATCTCTTGTTCAAGGCCTCGGCCGAGACCATGCTGACGATCGCCGCCGATCCGAAGCACCTCGGCGCCCGCGTCGACATCACCTCGGTTCTCCACACCTGGGGCTCGGCCATGACCCATCACCCGCACGTCCACATGATCGTGCCCGGCGGCGGCTTCTCGCCCGACGGCCAGCGCTGGGTATCCTGCCGGCCCGGATTCTTCCTCCCCGTGCGCGTGCTCTCGCGCCTGTTCCGGCGGCTATTCCCGGAGAAGCTCGTCGCTGCCCACCAAGCCGGGCGCCTGAGCTTCTTCGGCGATCATGCCGCTCTCGCCGACACGCAGTCCTTTGCAGCCTATCTCGCGCCGCTGCGCACGGCCGAGTGGGTCGTCTACGCAAAGCGGCCGTTCGGCGGACCACAGGCCGTGCTGGCCTATCTGTCGCGCTATACCCACCGCGTCGCCATCGCCAACAGCCGCCTGATCGCCTTTGATGAGCAAGGCGTCACTTTCAGGTGGAAGGACTATCGCGCCGAGGGTCGCGACCGCCAGAAGCTCATGACACTCTCAAGCGGCGAGTTCATCCGCCGCTTCCTCATCCACGTCCTACCGCAAGGCTTCCACCGCATCCGCCACTACGGCCTGTTGGCCAGCGGCACGCGCGCCGACAACATCGCCCGCGCGCGTGAGCTGCTCGCCGCTGCAAAATCTGAAGGCCAGCCCACCGGTGCCGCCGCCGATCAAACCAAGCCGAGCTGCCCATGCTGCGGCGGTCGCATGATCGTTATCGAGGTGTTCGAGCGCGGTGCCACGCCACAGCATCGGCCAACAGCTCCACCAATCGTCATCAGGATCGACACCTCATGACCGCGTCACAATCCCGCAAAACAGCTCATCGCGCGCGCTGCCTCTCGACCGGCCACAGCAGAGCTCGCTCGGACATCCAGCCGTCGTCTCAAATCGTCCGGGAATTCACCGCGTTCGACCCGATCCAGCGCTCATGCATGAGCCGCTTCACCGTCGGCCAGATTGCTGGATCGCCTCGACTCCGATCACACACCGTATCCGCGGCGCTGAAATCCCCTTAGCCCCACGCCGCCCCACCTACGTGCGCGGTTTCCTCCCTTGGAGGCTTTCGGACGCCGGCCCTCACGGCTTGCGGCACCGCCAACCATTGGGCCGGCATCCGAAACCCTTGTATGGGGCCTATTGGTGTCAAGTAGAGAGTGTCGGTGCTGTTGAGTCATTTTGTCACGTCACCAGATTGCATTTGCGGCATGGACAGCCCCTTGCTCGGCTGCGCTGAGCGGTCAAGCCCCAAAGCCGCTTGCGGCGCGCCGAAGGCGCGGGGCTTGACGGCGAAGGCGCAGTCCGAGCCATCATAATTGTCGCCGCGACGTACAAAGGTCATTCGGCGCTGTTCGAGGCACTGTGGATTGCTACTGTGGGGGCCTCTCCTTTCA
>NZ_VSTH01000188.1 GCF_008123965.1 Bradyrhizobium hipponense
AGGCCGGGACCCATAACCCCAGGGAGAAGTTTGGCGAAGGCTCTTAGTTTGCTCGTTCGTCGGTACGAACACCGCCCTTCCTTGATAGATCACGCGGTATGGGTCCCGGCCTTCGCCGGGACGACACTGAATGCTTGGCTATTGGCCAGCCTCACGCATTCCCGCGATCTTCGCGGAACAGGTCGAGCTTTTGCTGCACCGGGCGATCCGAGAAGCTGAACAGCACGGCGTCGGAATCGGCTTCGTGCGTGACCCACTGCCAGCTCGGCACCACGAACAGATCGCGCGGGCCCCATTCGAAGGTCGCCTCGCCGATTCGCGTGCGGCCATGACCTTCGATCGGACAGAACACCGTCGCGTCGGTCGCGCGATAACGCGCGGTCTTGAAGCCCTTGGGCAGCAATTGGATAAAAGTGCCGATGGTCGGCATCGCGAAGTCGCCGGTCTCGGGGTTGCTGAATTTCAGCTTCAAGCCATGGCAGGCATCCCACTCCTCGCGCGTCTTGGCTTTCTCCAGCGCTTCCCGGGTGTAGGCATAGGGATAGCTGAAGATCGGCGATGTCTTCGAGCTTCGCTTCACGTCGACCGGTAGCAGGTTGTGGCCATAGCGCGCAAAGCTGTCGCCGGCCGGCTTGGTAATTGCCTGCTGGTCTTCCTTCGCGCCTTCGGCAAACGAGCAGTCGAAGAACTGCACCAGCGGAATGTCGAGCCCGTCGAGCCAGAACATCGGCTGGTCGGTCTCGTTGGAGTGATCGTGCCAGGTCATCGACGGTGTGATGATGAAGTCACCTTGTTCCATCGCGGTGCGCTCGCCGTCGACCGCGGTGTGGGCGCCCTTGCCCTCGAGCACGAAGCGCAGCGCCGACTGGCTGTGGCGATGGGCCGGCGCGACGTCGCCCGGCACCACCATCTGCACGCCGGCATAGAGCGAGGTCGTGATCTTGGACTGGCCGCGTAGGCCGGGATTTTCCAGCACCAGCACGCGCCGCTCGGCTTCCTTGGCCGTGATCAGCTTGCCGGCTTCGGTCATGTAGTTGCGGATGACGTCGAATTTCCATAAGTGAGGCCGGCAGGCGCTCTTCGGCTCCGGCGTGATCAGGTCGCTCATGACCGTCCACAGCGCGGTGAGATTTTCGCCGTCGATCTTCTGGTAAAACGCCTCGCGTTCCGGCGTCTTGGTCACGGCTTCCATGGTGCGGCTCCCGCTCGTTTTGTTGATTGACAGTATACTGATGATCTAGGTAGCGTCAACGTGGCGAACAAGAATGAGAGGAGGGTTCCGATGAAGCTGCACGGCTATTTCCGCTCCAGCGCCGCCTACCGGGTGCGGATTGCGCTGAATGTGAAGGGCCTCGGCGCGGAGCATTTGCCGCATCATCTGCGCAAGGGCGAGCAATGCGCGCCGGCCTATCTCGCGATCAATCCGCAGGGTCTGGTGCCGGCTTTGGAGGACGATGCGGGAGCGGTGCTGACCCAGTCTGTCGCCATCATCGAATGGCTCGATGAAATCCACCCCAACCCGCCGCTGCTGCCGAAGGATCCGCTGCGCCGCGCCAAGGTGAGAGCGTTTGCGCTGGCGATCGCCTGCGACACCCACCCCGTGCAGAACCTGAAAGTGCTGGCGCGCCTGCGCGAGCTCGGTCTTGCCGAGGAAAAGGTTCAGGAATGGGCGGCGTGGGTCAATCGCGAGGGGCTGTCGGCCTGCGAGACGCTGATCAAGGACGAGCCGGGTCCGTTCTGCTTCGGCGATGCGCCGACGCTCGCCGATCTCTGCCTGGTGCCGCAGCTCGCCAATGCCCGTCGCTTCGGCGTCGACGTCGCCGCCTATCCGCGCCTGCTCAAGGCGGAAGCCGCGGCGAAGGCGCTGCCGGCGTTCGCGAACGCCGCGCCGGAGAACCAGCCCGATGCCGAGTAAGCCTGCCATCACCATGGACGCGGTCTACGCCGCGCCGGGCTATCTGTTCCGGCGCATGCAGCAGATCGCGGTCTCGATCTTCATGGAGGAGTGCAAGGCGTTCGACCTGACCCCGGTGCAATATGCCGCGCTGATCGCGATCCACACCCATCCCGGCATCGACGCGACGCGGCTGTCGGCAGTGATCGCCTTCGACCGCTCCACGCTCGGCAGCGTGATCGAGCGGCTTCAGGCCAAGGACTACATCGAACGCAAGCCTGCGCCCGAGGACAAGCGGATCAAGCTGCTCTATCTGACGAAACCCGGTGCCGCGATCCTGCGCGAGATCGTCCCGGCCGTCGAGCGCGCCCAGGCACGCATGATGGAGCCGCTCAAGCCGGCCGACCGCAAGACGCTGATGACGCTGCTGGCGCAACTTGTCGATCTCAACAACGAAGCCTCACGCGTGCCGCTGCGAGCGGAGGATGTGCTGGAGCATCTGGGCAAGGCGGGGTGAGAGATGAGTGAGGTTTGCGCTGGCACCTCATTCTCCGCTGTCGTCCCGGACAAGCGAAGCGCAGATCCGGGACCCATAACCACAGGAAGCCGTGGTTACGGGAATTCGGAGTTGCACCTTCGCGCCTAACCTGGCCCTGTGGCTATGGGTCCCGGATCGGTGCGCGCTTGAGGCGCGCTTGTCCGGGACGACATCGAATATAGAGCCACGTCCTTGCCTCACATCCGCAACAGCGCCTGCCGATCGATCTTCCCCGTGCCGGTCTTCGGCAGCTCCTCGATGAAGATCACCTCGCGCGGATATTTGTAGGGCAAGAGCTTGCCCTTCACGTAGTCCTGGAGCCGGCGCGTCGCTTCGCTCTGATCGACAGTCCGGTTGTTCATCACCACCACCGCCTTCAGCGTCATGCGGCGGTCCGGCAGCTCGGCGGCGAAGACCGCGCATTCGCGGATGTCGGGATGGTCGGCGAGACACAGCTCGACCTCGAGCGGATAGACCCATTGGCCGGAGATCTTGATGAGATCATCGGCGCGACCGCGGAAGAAGTGGAAGCCGTCGGCATCGCGCACGAAGCGGTCGCCGGTGTAGATCCAGCCCTCCTCGCGGATGGTCTCGGCGGATTTGTCTGGCCGGTTCCAGTACAGCGGCGTGTTGGAATCGCCGCGCACCCACAAGATGCCTTCCTCGTCGTCGCCGACCTCGCGCCCGTCCTTGTCGCGAAGCGCGACCTCGTAGCCGGGCACGCGCAGGCCGGCAGCGCCGAGCTTCTTCTGATCGGGGCGGTTGGAGAGATAGATGTGCAGCACCTCGGTCGAGCCGAGCCCCTCGACGATCTCGAGGCCGGTGAGCTGCTTCCAGCCATTGAAGACGTCGGCCGAGAGCACCTCGGCCGCGGAAAGCGCCATGCGTAGCGACGAGAAGTCGGTCTTGTCCGCGCCTTCGGCCTTGGTCAGCGAGGTATAGAGCGTCGGCAGCCCGAAGAAGACCGTCGGCTTGTACTGTTCGATCGCAGCAAAGATCGCTGCGGGCTTGGGCTGGCCCGGCAGCAGCAGCGTCGCGGCACCGGCCGAGAACGGGAACGTGACGGAGTTGCCAAAACCATAGGCGAAGAAGATTTTCGGTACTGAGAAGCAGATATCGTCCGGCGTCAGCTTCAACACATTCTGCGCGAAGGCCGCCTCGCTATAGGCCATGTCGTGCTGGAGATGCACGATGCCCTTGGGCCGGCCGGTCGAGCCCGACGAATACATCCAGAACGCCATCTCGTTGCGGTCGGTGTCGGCTTCCGCCAGCGCGGCCGGAAACCGTGCGAG
This sequence comes from Bradyrhizobium hipponense, assembly GCF_008123965.1. Taxonomy (GTDB): domain Bacteria; phylum Pseudomonadota; class Alphaproteobacteria; order Rhizobiales; family Xanthobacteraceae; genus Bradyrhizobium; species Bradyrhizobium hipponense. The sequence goes on from NZ_VSTH01000188.1 coordinate 3,725, forward strand.
CCAGCCGGCCGCCGGGATCGCCTCGGATGCCGCGTGATCGCGTACCTCGCCGTTGACGACGATCAGCGTGCGCAGGCCAGTGTCCTTGCAGGCCTCCGCGTTGAAGCGCGCGCAGAACTCGGACTCGGCGACTGCGACACTCGCGCCGGAATCGGCAAGATAGAATTGCAACAGGTCCGGCGGCGTCAGCGTATTGATCAGCAGCGGCACGAAGCCGGCACGGACCGCGCCGAAGAACGCGGCCGGATAGGCCGGCGTGTCGTCGAGGAACAGCAGCACGCGATCGCCGCGCTCGAGTCCGAGCGAGGCGAAGCCGTTGCCCCATCGCCCGGCTTCCGCGCAGAGCTCGGCATAGCTGCGTGTGCCCGCGGGCCCGATCAGCGCGAGCTTGTCGCCGTGTCCTCTTGCGAGATTGTCGAACAGCACGCGGCTGGCATTGTAGGTTTGCGGAACGGCAAAGCCGATCTCGCGCCCGCCCGGGCTGTCGGCCGGCACCTGGTCGCGAATTTCGTTGCTCATGCCGCGCCTCCGCCGTTCTTCGCGGCCTCGTAGCGCGCCATGAAGGCCGGCGACATCGCCCGCAGCCGGGCATCGTCGATGCGCCCGGAGCGGGTGATGTAGCTGTAGGCAAAGTCCATCAGGTCGAGCTTCATATGTTCGGGAAAATGCTCGTACCAGAAGGCCGAGGTGCGCGCGGCGTTGACGAGCTTCTGCAGCACGGGCTTGCGTGCGGCCTGGTAGCGATGCAACGCGGTCGCCAGATGTGCATCCGATTCCAGCGCCTTGACCAGCGCGATGGCGTCCTCGATCGCGAGCCGGGTTCCCGAGCCGATCGAAAAATGCGCCGAGTGCAGGGCGTCGCCGATCAGCACGATGTTCTTGAACGACCAGTGCTCGTTCCAGACCCAGGGAAAATTGCGCCAGACCGATTTGTTGGAGACCAGGCAGTGGCCGCCGAGCGTGTCGGCGAACACCTCCTCGCAGACGCCCTTGGACTGCTCGACGTCCTTGTAGGCGAAGCCATAGGCTTGCCAGGTCGCGTGGTCGCACTCGACCAGGAACGTGCTCATGGTCGGCGAGTAGCGGTAGTGATGGGCGTTGAAGGCGCCGCGATCGGTCTTCACGAAGGTCTGCGACAGCGTGTCGAAGCGCTTCGAGGTGCCGTACCAGACGAACTTGTTGGAGGAGTAGGACAGCGAGGTGCCGAAATCGCCCTCATAGGCGCGGCGCACCAGCGAGTTCAGGCCGTCGGCGGCGACGACCAGATCATGGCCGTTGAGCTGGTCGATGGCATCGATCTGCGTGTCGAAGCGCGGCGTGACGCCGGCATCGATCGCGCGCTGCTGCAGGAACTTCAACAGCTCGAGCCGGCCGATCGAGGAGAAGCCTACGCCGTCGATGGCGACGCTGTCGCCGTGCAGGTTCAGCGTGATGTTCTGCCAGCTCTCCATATGCGGCGCGATCGCATCGACCGTCTCGGGGTCGTCGGCGCGCAGGAATTCCAGCGCCTGGTCGGAGAACACGACGCCAAAGCCCCAGGTCGCGTCGGCCGGGTTCTGTTCGAACAGGTCGACTTGATCCTCGGGGTGACGCTTCTTCCAGAGATAGGCGAAGTAGAGCCCACCGGGCCCCCCGCCGATCACGGCGATCCGCAACGTCTGCCTCCCTGATTGACAGTATACTTACTATCTAAGGGTAGACTAATGTGCTCCGACGTCCGGCGCCAGCGGAATTATCGCCAGCGCGTGGCACGCTGAAGCTCGCTCCGGAACACGCGTTTTGCGCGTGTCCGAAACCATCAGGTGCGAACCATAGCCAAACCGCGCTGGCTTGGCCATCCGGCCTGTCAGACGCAGCGCTTCACATAGACCCCGTTCACCAGCACCCTGGTGCAGCGGACGACCGGAACTGGCTTGCGAACCACGACGGCGGCATTCGGCCCGGCGCAGCCGGCGCGATAGACGCCGCGGGCGCAGACCACCGCGTTGGCATCGGAGGCTGCGAAGGTCATGGTTGCCGCGAAGGCAAGAGCGCAGAGGCAGTGAGTAGGAATGCACGCATGTCTTCCTCCCGGTCTTTCGTGATCGAAATCGGATATCGGCAAATCTTGTAGCGTCGTTGCCGGCGCACGATGTTGTGTCGCGCGCCACCAGTTTGTTCATGCGCGGGCTTGCACAGCGATACTATCGCGCCGCGAACGGTGCGAGCACGTCCTTGCAGGCGGGCGACAGCGAGCCTGCATTGCTCGCAATGCACTGCACGATACGGCCGCCGCCAGGCGCCACGCCGGCGCACAGGTTACGGATATCGGCGCCGCAGGCCGATCGGACGATGAACAGTTCTTCGCGGGGCCGCAGCGGGCGCAGAACGATCGCGGCCGGCGCGGCCGCCGGAGCTGCCGCCGCAGGAGCCGCGCCCGCAGGCGCTGTCGTTGCGCCACCGCTACCCGCCGCGGCGCTTATGGCCTTCTCGCAGGCGGGCGACACCTTGGCCTTGTTCTTCTCCAGGCATTCGAGCGCGGGGGCGCCGCCCGGCGGCACGCTGGCGCACACCTTGGGATAATCGGCGCGGCACGCGCTCTTGACCGCTGCAACCTGTGCGCTGCTCGGCTGCTTGGCGGCAGCAGCCTTCGGCGCCGGTGCGGCGGCCGGCTTCGCCGCGGGGGCAGAGTCAGCCTTCGGCACTGCAGGCGCCGACTCCGCCTTGGGGGCAGCTTCGGTCTTGGGTGCTTCGGTTTTTTGTGCCTCGGGCTTGGACACGGCGGGAGCGGCTTCGGTCTTCGGAGCCGCTGCGGGCTCAACCGCGCGGACCGCGGCTTGGCATCCTGGCGCGAGGCTGGACATGTTCTTCTGCAGGCATTGGTACGCTTCCACCCCGCCGGGGGTTACGCTTGAGCAGTGCGCCATGAAGTCCGAGCGGCATGCCGAACGGATCGCGCTTTTCTGCGCATCGGTCGGGGCTTGTGCGAGGGCCGGTGCTGCACTTGCGAAGATCATTGCCGCCAGCAACGCCTTGCGCGTTGAGGCATGCTTCAACGTGTTGAACATCTGACTGTATTCCCGCCCTGTCGGTAACCCTGACGATTATGAAATGTGATGCAAGGGCAATCGTCGCGAGTGATGCCTCGCGCGCGGTATCTTTGGCCGCTTTGGCCTCTACCGCAAGTCAATTATGCCGACGCAAATGCGACGTGCGTCGTTACAGCTTGACCATGCGCTTGCCGCGGTTCTCGCCCGCGAGCAATCCGATCAGCGCCTTCGGCGTGTTCTCGAGCCCATCGATGATGTCCTCCTGCACCTTCAGCTTGCCGGACTTGACCCAGGCCTGGAGCTCGGCGAGCGCGCGCTGGCTCTCCTTCATGTAGTCCATCACGATGAAGCCTTGCATCACCAGCCGCTTCACCACGATCAGCCCGGGCACGCCGCGCGGGCCGTGCGCGGCGGGCGCGCCGTCATATTGCGAGATCGCGCCGCAACAGGCGATACGGCCGTAATTGTTCATCTGCGGCAGGCAGGCTTCGAGAATGTCGCCGCCGACATTATCGAAATAGACGTCGATGCCTTTTGGCGCGGCGGCACGCAACGCCTTGAACACCGCGCCGTCCTTGTAGTCGACGGCGGCATCGAAGCCGAGCTCGGAGGTCAGCCAGTTGCATTTGTCGGCGCCGCCGGCAATGCCGATCACGCGACATCCCTTGATCCTGGCGATCTGTCCGACGATCGAGCCGACCGAGCCTGCGGCGGCGGAGACCACGACCGTCTCGCCCTCTTTGGGCTTGCCGATCTCCAGCAGGCCGAAATAGGCGGTGAGACCGGCGATGCCGAACACGCTGAGCAGGTGCGTCATCGGCTCAAGCCTCGGCATCTTGTTCAAATGCTTTGCAGGCACCGCGGCATAGTCCTGCCAGCCAGTGTCGCCGAACACGATGTCACCTGCTGCCAGCCCCGGTGCTTTCGAGCTGACGACTTCAGCGATAGCGCCGCCGGCCATCACGCTGTTGGCTTCGACGGCCGAACGATAGGTCGCGCCGTGCATCCAGGCGCGGTTGGCGGCGTCGAGCGAAATGTAACGCACGCGCAGCAAGGCCTCACCGTCCTTCGGCTCCGGCATCGCGCCATCGATCATCTTGAAATGCTCAGGACCGAGCTTGCCGCTGGGCTTTTCCACCAGAAGGATCTGGCGATTGGTGCTGCCGCTCATGACATTTCCCCTTTGATTGGTTTTGACGATTATTGATGCAGCCGCCGCAAAGAAAACGTGCAGGCCGCATTCGTTGTGCGCTGCATGAAGGCTAGATCGCTGGCGTCTGTTTCACAACGGGAACATCCGGCCAACGCGACCACACGCAAAGCGTGTTGCGTCACTTTCGTATCTGCGACATCATGAAGCGCCGGTGTCGTGGGGTCCTCAAATGTCGAACAGGTTTACGCAATACATCTTGGCGGCGATGGTGCTGGGCATCATCATGGGCGCGGCGATCTATAACTTCCTGCCCGACACGCGCGCCGACTGGGCCTCCTCCATCAACCTGATCGCCGTGATCTTCCTGCGCCTGATCAAGATGATCATCGCGCCACTGGTGTTCGCTACGCTCGTCGGCGGCATTGCCCATATGGGCTCGGGCTCCAAGCTCGGCCGCATCTTCGCCAAGACCATGGGCTGGTTCGTCAGCGCCTCCTTTGTCTCGCTGATGCTCGGCCTCGTGATGGTCAACCTGCTTCAGCCCGGCGCCAACTTCCCCGGCACGCTGCCGGACAAGGCGCAGTCGACCGGCCTGCCGGTCTCCGCCTTCTCGATCGAGAAATTCCTCACCCATCTGATCCCGACCTCGATCGCGGACGCGATGGCGCAGAACGAGATCTTGCAGATCGTGATCTTTGCCGTGTTCTTCTCGGTGGCGATGGGTTCGATGCCCGAGCGCTCCAAGCCGATCCTGGCGCTGATCGACGATATCGGCCACATCATGCTCAAGGTCACGGGCTATGTGATGCTGTTCGCGCCGTTCGCGGTCTGGGCCGCCATCACGGCGACGGTGGCCAAGAACGGCCTGTTGGTGCTCTGGAAGCTCATCGTCTTCATGGGCGGCTTCTATCTCTCGCTGGCGATCCTGTGGGCCATCCTGGTGGTCGTCGGCTTCATCGTGATCGGGCCGCGCTACGCCCATCTGCTGAAGCTGATTCGCGAGCCGCTGATGATCGCGTTCTCCACTGCGAGCTCGGAAGCAGCCTATCCGAAGACGCTGGAGGGGCTTAACCGCTTCGGCGCCTCGTCGCGGATCTCGAGCTTCGTGCTGCCGCTCGGCTATTCCTTCAATCTCGACGGCACGATGATGTACTGCACCTTCGCCAGTATCTTCATCGCGCAGAGCTACCACATCGACATGCCGCTCGGCACCCAGCTTGCGATGCTCGCTACGCTGATGATCACCTCGAAGGGCGTCGCGGGCGTGCCGCGCGCCTCCCTCGTCGTGATCGCCTCGACACTGTCTCAGTTCGGCATCCCCGAGGCGGGGCTGCTGATGATCATGGGCATCGATACCTTCCTCGACATGGGCCGCAGCGCCACCAACGTGATCGGCAACACGCTGGCGACCTCGGTCGTGGCGAAGTGGGAAGGCGAGCTCGGACCCGAGCACGCAATGGGACCGAGCGACGCCGTGCCCGACGACATGGTGCCCGGCGAAGTACCTGCGATGGCTGGCCATTGAAGGGAGTGCGAGATGCGCCCTTTCGCGACGATTTCGGGCGGTCTGTTGCTCGCAGCATGCATGCTGGCAACCGGCGCCTCGGCCCAGACCGGCGGCAGCGAAGGGCTTAGCCCGACGCTATCTGCCATCAAGAATGCGCATACGGTGCGGCTCGGCTATCGCGAGAGCTCTCCGCCGTTCTCCTTCCTCGATCAGGCGGGTCGCCCGATCGGCTATAGCCTCGAGCTCTGCGAGGCCATCGTCGAGGAGATCGGCGTCGAGGTCGACGATCCCAATCTGAAGATCGCCTACGTCAAGGTCACCTCTGACGACCGCATCGACGCCGTGCTCCAGAACAAGATCGATCTGGAATGCGGCTCGACAACCGCCAATGCCGAGCGTGCCAAGCGCGTCGCCTTCTCACCCCTGATGTTTGTCGCCGGCACCAAGCTGATGGTGCCGAAGACGTCGAGCGTTCAGTCGCTCGCCGATCTGAAGGGCAAGACCATCGTGGTGACGAAGGGCACCACCAACGAGCAGGCGATACGGGCGGCCGACAGGAAGTCCTCGCTGGGGCTGAACATCGTCGTCGGCGCCGATCATGAGCAGTCGTTCCAAATGGTCGTGGACGGCAAGGCCGATGCGTTCGCGACCGACGACATCCTGCTGTCGAGCCTGATCGTGCGGCATAAGGCCCAGGACAAGTTCCGCGTCACCGGCGATCTCCTGTCCTACGACCCCTACGGCATCATGTTTCGCAAGGGCGAGCCGCAACTGACGGCCGTGGTCGAACGCACCTTCCGCAAGCTCGGCTCCAACCACGACCTCGTCCCGCTCTACAACAAATGGTTCACCGCAAGGCTCCCCACAGGCGAGCGGCTGAACGTGCCGATCTCGCTGCAACTCGAGGAAGCCTTCAAGGCAATGGACGATTCAGCCAGCGCGAATAATTAGGGCTTACTTCCTTCTCCCCTTGTGGGAGAAGGTGGCATAGGCGGCCTGCGGCCGCCGTTCTTAAGAACGCCGACGCGTAGCGTCGGCTACGGCGCCGGATGAGGGGTTGCGTCGGCGAGTCTCGCTGCGAGAGTCTCGTGCGCGGAGAGAGACCCCTCATCCGGCTTCGCGTTCCGCGAAGCCACCTTCTCCCACAAGGGGAGAAGGGATCGCAGCGTTCAGCGCTCTTCGCCAAACAGCCGATCCAGTGCGGCATCGTACGTCGCTTGCACCAGCTCCGGATGCAGCTTCCCCAGCGCTTCCATCATCACGCCCGAATTGATCTCGAGCACCTTCCAAGCGCCGTCGACACGGATCACATCGATCGATGCGAAGACGATGCCGATGGCATTGGCGGCGTCGATCGCGAGGTTTGCGCAAGCAACGTAGGCTTCACCGCCCTCTATGTGCACCGGCTGCGCGCCGGCATCGAGATTGTGTCGCCAGTTCAGGATACGGCGCTCACCCTTGGGCACAATGGCGTTCACCTCGCGCGCGTCGAGCTCGCGGAGCTGCCTGTCCTGTCCCGCCGCAGCCGCCAATTCGGCCAATTTGCGTACGCCGTCGCCGACCACCGAGGAGCGCTGCTTGCGGTAGACGACCATCGGCTTGCCATCGAGCAGGATCACGCGGACCTCCTGCTCGATCTCGACATAGGGTGCGATCACGAGACCGAGGCTCGATGAAAACACCTCGCTCACGGCGCGGTCGAGCTCATCGCGGGTCGTCGCCTTGAACACCGCGCGTCCTGACGTTCCCTCATTGGGCTTGACCACGACGCCTTGCGGATTCTGCGCGAGCAGATCCAGCATCGCCTCATGCCAGGTCGAGCCGGCAACGTGCGCGCCCAGGCTCGGGTTGAGGAAGAGATGATGGGGAATGCAGGGCACATTCTCCAGCGCCAGCACCTCGGCCGTCGCCGATTTGTCGTTGGCGAGGCGGTGCGCGATCGCGCTGTTGAGGCCGATGTCGTAGCCGAACGCGAACTGGCGTGTCTCGCCCCGGCGCATCGCAATCAGCCAGCCGCCGGAGCGGAGGTCCACCGCGATGCCATGACGTGCACAATAGTGTCGGATCGCCTGGACGAAGGTGCGTTCGCCGCTTGCCATGTGCTGGACCATGTCTTGGACCGTTCCACCTGTCGAAGGCAGCAAAAATACGGAAAGAGCACGAAGCTCGGCCGAAAATCAGAGCTATTCTTAATGAAATTCTCGCGAGCGCGCCGGAAATTAAGTGCTGGAAACGGGCCTCACAGGGAAAAGAAATTGCCCCTCGCGGCCGATGCGCAGCAAATTCGTTAACGGCGCGACCAATTCCGCGCAAAAGCCGGTCTGATCGGCGTCAATTGCATCCGAAACGAGGTTGATTATTGGCCTCAATGGCGTAGATCACACCCGAGAAATCCTCCGCCATGGCAAGTGGTGTTCGCCTCGCTTCAGGGGCCGTGCAACGCTTTTGTTCAAAACCGCAAATATTCGGAATATCGAAAATCATGAGCGCGTTTTACCGAGAGAAGGTTCTTTCCGTCCAGCACTGGACCGACACGCTATTCAGCTTCCGTGCCACCCGCGATTCCGGCTTCCGTTTCCAGAACGGGCAGTTCGCGATGATCGGCCTCGAGGTCGAGGGCCGTCCGCTGCTGCGCGCCTACAGCATGGCGAGCGCCAATCACGAGGAAGAGCTCGAGTTCTTCTCGATCAAGGTCCAGGACGGCCCGCTCACCTCGCGCCTGCAGAAGATCAAGCAAGGCGACACCATCCTGGTCGGCCGCAAGGCGACCGGCACGCTCATCGCCGACAATCTCATTCCCGGCAAGCGGCTCATGCTGCTTTCGACCGGCACAGGGCTCGCGCCGTTCGCCAGCCTGATCAAGGACCCGGAAGTCTACGACCAGTTCGAGAGCATCGTGCTGGTCCATGGCTGTCGCCAGGTCTCCGAGCTCGCCTATGGCGAGCAGCTCGTCGCGAATTTGCGCGAGGACGAGCTGTTCGGGCCGCTGCTGTCGGAGAAGCTGGTCTATTACCCGACCGTAACCCGCGAGCCGTTCAAGAACCGCGGCCGCATTACCGACCTGATCAGCTCCGAGCAGATCTTCAACGACATCGGCCAGTCTCCACTCGATATCGAAACCGATCGCATCATGATGTGCGGCAGCCCGGCGATGCTGGAAGAGCTGCGCGTCATGTTCGAGGGCCGCGGCTTTGCCGAAGGCTCGGGCAATACCCCCGGCCATTTCGTGATCGAGAAGGCGTTCGTCGAGCGGTGATCGCCGCTCGCAGTCACTAAATCACCTGTCGTCCAGGGCTGTAGCCATCAACTCAGCCGTCGTCCCGGACAAGCGCGCCCAAAGCGCGCGCCGATCCGGGACCCATACTCACAGGACGTGGTTCGGCGAAGATTGGTAGCCACCAACTTCGTGCTGCAACTTCTTCCTGTGGTTACGAGTCCCGGGTCTGCGCTTACGCTTGCCCGGGACGACGGCTGAGCTTGCAGCCCCTTCGGTATCCCCCATCCCACCCGCTCTGCTGCACTGCAAAAACTACCCAGCGGGCTGATTGATTTGCTTCGGCCGAATTCGCTAGCCTGTAACGCAAGCCCCGTCATATCCGTAAGACGGACGCGGGCGTATCATACCCCGTCATTCCGATGAGAGGATGTGATCGTGGCCGACGAAAATAGCAAAGCGCCAAAATCGAGCCGTGGGCCCCTCGAAGAGGGGGTCATGGAAACCTTGCTGCTTCCATTCTCGCCGCGCTTCATCGTTCTGACGATCTGCGCGGTGTTAACCGCGTTACTGATCGGCATCGGCCTCGCCGATCGCAAGATCTTCGACATCCTGCTGATACCGATCGTGATCTTCGGTGCGCTGACGCTGCTCGGCATCCGCGATCTCATGCAGAAGGGCCACGCGGTCCTGCGCAACTACCCGATCTCGGCGCACATTCGCTTCCTGCTCGAAGAAATTCGCCCCGAGATGCGGCAGTACTTCTTCGAGAGCGAGAAGGACGGCATGCCGTTCTCGCGCGACATCCGCGCTGTGGTCTATCAGCGCGCCAAGATGCAGCTGGACAAGCGTCCGTTCGGTACCCAGGAGGACGTCTATCGCGAGGGCTATGAGTGGATGCATCACTCGGTCTCGCCGAAGACGCGTGCCGAGGAGAAATTCCGCGTCGTCGTCGGCGGCCCCGACTGCAAGAAGCCATATTCGGCTTCGGTGTTCAACATCTCCGCAATGAGCTTTGGCGCGCTCAGCCCGAACGCGGTGCGCGCGCTGAATGCCGGCGCGAAGATGGGCGGATTTGCGCACGATACCGGCGAGGGCGGCTTCAGCCCCTATCACGCAGAGATGGGCGGCGACATTATCTGGGAGATCGGCTCCGGCTATTTCGGCTGCCGTCATCACGACGGCACGTTCGATCCGGAGGCGTTCGCGCGGGTCGCCAGCGCAGACCAGATCAAGATGGTCGAGCTCAAGATCAGCCAGGGCGCCAAGCCTGGCCACGGCGGCGTGCTGCCGGCGGCGAAGGTCTCGGAAGAGATTTCCAAGATCCGCGGCGTTGCGATGGGCGAGGACTGCATCTCGCCGGCCTCGCATCGCGCCTTCTCCACCCCGATCGGCATGATGCAGTTCGTCGCCGAAATGCGCAGGCTTTCCGGCGGCAAGCCCGCCGGCTTCAAGCTCTGCATCGGCCACCCCTGGGAATTCCTGGCAATCTGCAAGGCGATGATCGAGACCGGCATCTATCCGGACTTCATCGTCGTGGACGGCAATGAGGGCGGCACCGGCGCCGCGCCGCTGGAGTTCATGGACCATCTGGGCATGCCGATGCGCGAGGGCGTCAATTTCGTCCACAATGCGCTGATCGGTATCAATGCGCGCGACCGCATCAAGCTCGGCGCGTCCGGCAAGATCGCGACCGCCTTCGACATGGCGCGCGCGATGGCGATCGGCGCCGACTGGTGCAATTCGGCGCGCGGCTTCATGTTCTCGCTGGGCTGCATCCAGTCGCTGAGCTGCCACACCGACCGCTGCCCGACCGGGGTCGCAACGCAGGATCCCACGCGGGCCCGTGCGCTCTACGTGCCGCTCAAGATCGACCGCGTGCACAACTACCACCATGCCACGCTGCACTCGCTGGCCGAGCTGATCGCCGCGGCCGGTCTCGAACATCCGCAGCAGCTGCGCCCGATCCACTTCAGCCAGCGCAACTCGACGACCGAGGTGAAATCCTTCGCACAGCTCTATCCGTCGCTGCGCCCGGGCGAGCTGCTCGAAGGCACCGAAGACCCGCGCTTCCGCGACGCCTGGCGGATGGCGCGGGCGGAGACGTTCCAGCCGGCGCCGTGAGTGTGGCTATGCGTTGGGAGTGCGCCGTCCTGCCTCGTAAATTGATCGCGAACAAGGTTGGTGCTAAACGTTTGATTCAACTTTGGGTGTAGGTTTGCCCCCATGGACGAACGACGCAACAAATCCAGGTATCGCGTGCTGAAGGCCGGAACGATCGAGTTCGGCGGGGGCGCGATCGACTGCACGGTGCGCAATTTTTCGGACACCGGCGCGGCGCTCGACGTCACGAGCCCGGTCGGCATCCCCGAGCACTTCACCCTGGTCATGCAGGCCGACGGAACGCATTTGGCTTGCACCGTGGTCTGGCGCAAGGAAAAGCGGATTGGGGTGCGGTTTGGGTGAGTGTCGAGTTAGCCTGAGCGCGCGCAACCAATCGCCGCTGTCGTCCCGGACAAGCGTCAGCGCAGATCCGGGATCCATACCGCGTGATCTATCCTTCGCGGTTGACAGCAGTACCGAACGGCGAGCCTTCGCCAAACCGTTCGCTACGAGTATGGGTCCCGGATCGGCGCGCGCTTTGGGCGCGCTTGTCCGGGACGACAGCTGAGATTGTGGCTCACGCCGCTGCTTGCTCTCCGCTCCTTGTCGCCAGGATCTTGTCGATCCTCCGGCCATCGAGATCGACCACCTCGATATGCCATCCGCCGAAGTCGAAGGCATCGCCGACATTGGGCAGCACATTGAACTGTTGCAGCACGAGGCCCGCCACCGTGTTGTAGCGGTGCGGCGGCAGCTCGATGCCGAGCAGGTCGCCGAACTCGTCGACCGGCATCCAGCCGGCGACCAGCAGCGAGTCATCCGCACGCTTGACGTAAGCCGGCTCCGGCGGCCCCTCTTCGGAATGGAACGCGCCGACGATCGACTCCAGGATATCGGCCGCGGTGACCACGCCTTCGAACGCGCCATACTCGTCATAGACAAGACCGACGTGAACCGGTGCAGATCTCAGGATCGCCAGCACGTCGCGGGCATCCGCTGACGCGGGAATGCCCGGCGCCTCGCGGACCAGTGCTCGCAGATCCGGCGTGCGTTCGCTCATGAAGGCGACCAGCAGGTCCTTGGCCTGGAGCACGCCGATCGGCGTGTCGCGATCGCCATCCGAAGCGGGAAAGCGCGAGTGCGGACTCCTTGCGATAATCTCTCGGATCGTCTCGGGCGGATCGTTCAGGTCGATCTCGTCGACCTCAGTGCGCGGCGTCATCACCGCGCCGACCGGCCGGTCGCCGAGCCGCATCACGCCGGCGATCATCTCCTTCTCGCCGGGCTCCAGCACGCCGGCGCTCTCGGCTTCGTGGACGAGGTGGTGGATTTCGTCCTCCGACACCTTCTCCTCGGCCTTGCCGCCGCGGCCGAGCAGCGTGAGGATCAGCTTGCCCGAGATGTCGAGCAGAAAGACGAGCGGCAGCGATATCCTTGCCAGCCAGTGCAGCGCGGGCGCGACCTTGACCGCAATGCTCTCGGGATCGCGCAGCGCCACCTGTTTCGGCACGAGCTCGCCGACGATCAGGGTGGCGTAGGTGATGAGCGTGACCACGAGGCCGACGCCGACGATGTCGGCGATGCCCGCCGACAGCCCGAGCTCGACCAGCCATTGGGTCAGCCGCTGCCCGAGCGTCGCGCCCGAGAACGCGCCCGACAGCACGCCGACCAGCGTGATCCCGATCTGCACCGTCGAAAGGAACTTGCCGGGGTCCGAGGCCAGCGTCAGAGCCCGCTCGGCGCCCCGCACGCCCTTGGCGGCGAGCATCGAGAGCCGGGCCGGGCGCGACGACACCACGGCCAGCTCGGACATGGACAGCAGGCCATTGATGACGATCAGGACGACGACGATGACGAGTTCGACGGAGAGCATTGACGTTCCGAGGTAAGTGAGTGTGGCCTGATGGCCCGACCAAGCGTTGATATAGGCATTTTGCCGGCAATTGCCGGCGAATTCTGTCGCACCCGCCATCGCAAAGGAACCTCCACCGGCTCGGGAGCCTGGCAACACCCCGCGGAACTACGGTGTTGCCGCGGCGCGAGCCAGACCGGATCGGCGTCCTTCAACGTGCTCGCGTCCGTGAAATCGCTGTCCGGAGAGAGCAGCCGTCTCAAGCTCGAGGTCGGAATCCTCGACGCAATCCGCGCCGCTTAAACTCGAACTGCACGATGCGGCGACATCGGTAGTGGGCTCCCTCTCCCGCGTGCGGGGGAGGGAGCCCACTACCGATGTCGCCGCATCGTGC
>NZ_VSTH01000189.1 GCF_008123965.1 Bradyrhizobium hipponense
GATGTCGCCGCATCGTGCACGCCATACGCGACTACCCTCCCCGCAAGGGGGAGGGGAGCTCGCCGCCTGCGTGGCGACGGGGCCCGTCCAATAATGCGCGTCGTCGGCGGCCGATTGAAGGGGCGCAATCTCGCCTCGCCGTCCTCGCGCGACATCCGCCCCACGGCGGACCGCCTGCGCGAGTCCGTGTTCAACATCCTCATCCACGCCTACGACAATCCGATTCAGGATGCGCGCGTGCTCGACCTCTTCGCCGGCACCGGCGCGCTCGGAATTGAAGCGGCGTCGCGCGGCGCGAAATTCACGCTGTTCGTCGACAATGGCGCCGAGGCGCGGGCGCTGCTCCGCAACAATGTCGAGGCGCTCGGCCTGGGCGGCGTCACCAAGGTCTATCGCCGCGACGCGACCGATCTCGGACCTGCACATCCGGTCGAACCGTTCTCGCTGGCCTTCCTCGATCCGCCCTATGGCAGGGGTTTTGCGGAGAAGGCGCTCGCGAGCTTGCGCGACGGCGGCTGGCTCGTGCCGGGTGCGCTGCTGGTGGTGGAAGAGGCCAAAGCCGCGCAATTCGCAGCTCCCGAAGGCTTCGAGGAGTTGGAGCGGCGCGCTTATGACGACACGGAGTTCGTGTTCTTGAAGAGCTCGTCTGCATGAGGCGGGTTAGCTAAGCCTGCTTGAGACAGGGATCCAAAGCCCATGCGGCATCCATCGCGCCCACCATCCGAATATACTGCAGGGCCCAGGGCGGCGGCGCCGTCGCCACGGCCGGCCCGGGCTATTTACGCTTGGCTGCTCGGACGCAAGCCGTGCAAGGCCGCCGGAACGGCCTCGGGTAGGCGTCCCAGCCTCTGAACGGCAGCGATGATGGCGGCGACATAGCCGTACGGTCCAAGCCCGCAAATTACTGCGGTCGACGCGCTGGACGTGATGGAGTGCCGGTGGAGCTCGTCCCTGGCGTGGATATTCGAGATGTGGACCTCGATCTTCGGGCCGCCGAAGATCTTCAGGGCATCGATCAGGGCAATCGACGTGAACGAGAACGCCGCCGGATTGATGATGATCGCATCCGCGCTGCCATGGGCCGATTGGATCAAGCTGACGAGTTCACCCTCGATATTGGATTGATGGAAGGAGAGCGAGACGCCCAGCAGCTTGGCGGCCTCCGCGCAGCTTGCCTCGATCTCGCCGAGTGTCGTCGCGCCGTAGATGTGCGGCTCCCTGATGCCCAGGAAATTGAGATTGGGCCCGTTCAGGACCATGATCCTCGCCACCATCGGACCGCTCCTTCTTTGAATTGATTAGCCACCGAACCATTTGGCGGGTCCGGTGACCAATTGCGGGAAGAGCACCATCAGAAACAGCACGACCAGTTGCGCGATCATGAACGGCCACACGCCTTTGATGATCTCTTCCATGCTGATCCGGGAAACGCCGCACACGACGTTCAAGACGACGCCTACCGGCGGCGTGATCAATCCGATCGCATTGTTGATGATGAACAGGACGCCGAAATAGACCGGATCGATGCCGGCCTGTTTGACGATGGGCATCAGGATCGGCGTCAGGATCAGGATCGTCGGCGCCATGTCGAGCGCGGTCCCGACGACGACCACCAGCACCATGATCGCAAGCATCAGCAGCGTCTGGTTGCCCATGAACGGGCGCACCAGATCCACCACCTGGGTGGCGATCTCGGCGACGGTGATGAGCCATGAGGAGACCAGGGCTGCGGCGACCAGGAACATCACAATGCTGGTGCTGAGTGCCGCCGAGACCATGACCTCGTAAAGTTGCGACGGCTTCAGCTCGCGATAGATGCAGGTCGCGACGAACAGCGCGTAGACCGCAACGACGACCGCAGCCTCCGTCGGCGTAAAGATTCCGAAGCGCAGGCCGACGACGATGATCACCGGGAGCATCAGCGCCCAGAAGCCGTCGGCCACCTCCCGGCCGATTTCCCTTAGCGACTTCCGTGGCGGACTTTCGATGTTCTCGCCGCGGGCGACCCACCACCAGGCAAAGCAGAGTCCCACCCCCAGAAGCAGTCCAGGGACGATCCCAGCCAGAAACAGCTTGGAGATCGAGACCCCGCCGGCGACCCCGAACAGCACGAAACCGATGCTCGGCGGAATGATCGGCGCGATGATCCCTCCCGCCGCAACCAGGCCCGCCGCGTACATCCTCTTGTGGCCCGCCGCGACCATCATCGGAACCAGCAGGGCCGCCAGTGCAGCCGCGTCCGCCGCGGCCGATCCGGACAGCGAGGCCAGTGCGCAAGACGCCAGGATGGCAACGTAGCCCAATCCGCCGCGCACGTGACCGACCAGCGCCAGCGCGATGTTCACGATCCGCTTCGCCAGCCCGCCTTTGTTCATGACCTCGCCGGCCAGCATGAAGAACGGCACGGCCATCAGCGGAAAGCTGTCGGCTCCGTTGATGATGTTCTGTGCGACGATCTGAGAATCGAAGATGTCGAGGAAGTGCATCAGGGCGACGCCGCACACGATCAGCGCGAACGCAATCGGCATGCCGAGCGCCATGGCCCCGAGCAGCGAGAATGTGAAAACCGCGATCGTCATGCTGCTGCCGGACGGAGAACCAGAGCCGTGGCGCTCAGGTGTGCTCGTCGCTTTCCTTCACTGCAATGAGGTCTTCTTCGCTAGCCGCGCCGGTCACGACGCGGAACAGGTCGTAGGCAAGGATGATTGCTGCCGAGATGCCGAAAACCAGCCCGGACGAATAGAAGAACAGGCCGACCGAAATCCCCGACGCCGGCGCCGCATCGCCAAATGTCAGGATAGCCTGCTTCGCGCTCCCGAGCGTGAGCAGCCAATCGGCATACAGCATTAGAACGTAGCTGGTGACGAAGCAGACGCGCCTGCCCCGGGGCGACAGCGCACGCACCAGCGTATCGACGCCGAGATGGGCGTGCTGACGCAAAGCAACGATGGCTCCGAGAAAGGTCAGCCAGACCAGCAGCCAGCGCGACAGCTCTTCCGAGATGGCGATGCCGGAGTTGAAGGCGTAGCGGAGCACGACGTTGCTGAACACCAGGACCACCATCGCCGCGAGGCAAAGGGCGACCGCCGCCTTCAAGACCTCGCAGTAAAGATCGAGGATCTTTGCCATCAAGGATCTGTCCTGGTCACTTGACCGTGCTGCGAATGCGCACGAGCTCGGTGTTGAAGAGCTTGACCTTCTCGGGATCGTATTCCGCGGAGAATTTATCGATGACCGGCTTGACCGCATCCTGCATCCGCGCGTATTCCGCCGGCGCAATTTCGTTGAATTGCATGCCCTTGGCCTTGAGCTCGCCGAGCGCCTGGTCGGCGGCGCGCTTGGTCTGCTCGCGCTGATACTGAACCGTCTCCGCGTAGGTATCGCGCAGCATCTTCTGCTCCTCGGCCGAGAGCTTGTCCCAGAACTTCTTGCTGACGATGATGATGTTCTGGGTGAAGGTGTGATTGGTCGCAGAGACGTATTTCTGCACCTCATAGAACTTGTTCGACAGGATGACGCTGTAGGGATTCTCCTGGCCGTCCACCGTCTTGTTCTCGAGCGCCGTATAGAGTTCGCCGAAGGCCATCGGAACCGGGTTGGCCTTGAACGCCTTGAAGGTCTCCAGATAGACCGGATTGGGAATCACGCGCAGCTTCAGGCCGGCAAGATCCTCGAGCTTCGCCACCGGTCCCCTGCTGTTGGTGACATTGCGGAAGCCCAGCCCCCAATAGCCGAGCGGGATGAGGTCCTTTTCGGGCAGCAGATCCATCATCGCCTTGCCGAACGCGTCCTCGGCGAGCGCCGTCGCCTGGTCGAAGGTGGCGACGGTGAAGGGGAAGTCGAACAAGCCGAGGTCCTTGACGACGCCGGCGAGCGACGTGGTCGAAGCCGAGAAGATTTCCTGGGTGCCGCCGCGCACGGCCGATTGCTGTTGCAACTCGTTGCCGAGTTGGGAGGCGGGAAATTCGCGGATCTTGAGCTTGCTGCCGCTCTTGGCGGCGAGGACCTCGGCGAACTTTTGCACGCCGAGGCTGACCGGGTGATCCGTATTGTTGAGGTGCCCCCAGCGGATTGTCCGCTCCTGCACCTGCGCCGTTGCCGGCAATGCTGCGAGAACAAAACTCGCCGCGACCGCCAAACCCAGCATCTTCCACCGCATGTCGACCTCCCTGTGATCACGTCCGCGATCTGGCGCCGCGGCTTTGACGCAGAGAAGCATATGAGACTTGGATAGTCAAAATAGGAAATAGAATTTATCATACGATTTCTGTATCGTCATAGGATAGCAATGAGAGCCGCCGGGCTCCCCGCCGCCAACCAAGGCCAACGCAATGTCTTTGATCGACAAGGAAGAAACTGCAGTCAGCGAGGACTGCTACCGCAGGATCCGGACTGACGTCATATTCGGCCGGCTTGGGCCCGGCCAAAGGCTCAAGCTCGAGGCGTTGCGCGAGAGCTATGGCGCGAGCGTCAGCACGCTGCGCGAGATCCTGACCCGGCTGGCCGCCGAGGGTTTCGTGACAGCGGAGGGCAGGCGCGGCTTCGAAGTGGCCGCGGTCTCCGCCGATAATTTGCGCGAGCTTGCCGGCCTGCGGCTGCTGCTTGAGTCCCACGCGATGGCGATCTCGTTTGCCAACGCCGACGTCGAATGGGAGGGCCGCATCGTCTCCGCCCATCACAAGCTCGCCTCGACGGAGCGGCTCATGGACACCGGCATCGGCGAGCCGGAACAGTGGAAGCGCTATGACGGCGAATTCCATCAGGCGCTGATCTCGAACTGCGGATCGCGCGTGCTGATGGAAACGCATAGCCTCGTCTTCGACAAATACTTCCGCTACCAGATGGTGGCATTCCACTATCGCGGCGCCGAGCCGGCCGAGCAGCACCGAACGTTGCTCGCGTGCGCATTGAAGCGCGATGCCGAGACGGCGCAGAAGGTGCTGTCCGCGCACGTCAACAATTGCGTCGCGCATGCGAACGGCTCGCTGCGCTGAAAGGGGGCGCGGTGACGGCACGCATTGTCCCGGCCCATCGCGTGGAAATGGCCGTTCTTGCCGCGGACGTGCTGGGTGAGACGCCGCTGTGGTGCGACCGCTCGAGCAGGCTGTGGTGGATCGACATCGAGCGGCAGCTGCACCAATCGTTCGATCCGTCCACGGGCGCCCACCGCTGGTCCCGCCACGACTGCCGCTTTCTCGGCAGCCAGGCATTGGCATCTGACGGCTCACATTTCCTCGCGCAGGGTCTGAGCCTGCGGCAGCGGGATCCCGCAAGCGGTCTGTTGAACGACTTTTGCGAGGTCGAACACGATCTGGACAACCGGCTCAATGACGGCCGTGTCGACGCGCGCGGGCGTCTCTGGATCGGGACCATGGACAATGAGCTTCATCGACCAAACGGCGCACTGTATCGGGTCGGTGGCGACCGCACGGTCACGCGCCTGTTCGGGGACGTCATCGTGACCAACGGAATCGCGTTTTCGCCGGACAATCGCACCCTGTATTTCACCGACACCCGGCGATACTGCACCTGGTGTTTCGACTTCGACCTTGATGAGGGCGTGATCGGCAACAGAAGGCTGTTCGCCGATTACAGCGCCACGAAAGAGCGCCCGGACGGCGCCTGCGTCGACGCGGACGGCGGACTTTGGACCGCATTCTTCTCGGGTAGCCGTGTGGTGCGCTATCGGCCGGACGGCCGGATCGATACGGTCATTGCCATGCCGGTGACTAATCCGACATGCCTATGCTTCGGTGGAACAGACCTGAAGACCATGTTCATCACCAGCGCGAGAAAGTTTCTGAGCCCCGAGCAACTGAGCCTCGAGCCCCACGCGGGACATCTGTTTGCCATTGACGGTATTGCGCAGGGTCTTCCGGAGCACCGCTTCGCGGTCAATTCCAAGGTGTAAGACTGTCCAGTGGCTCATCAGTCGCCGGATTCACCTGCGCCCGAACAGCTTCTCGACGTCCGCGAGCTTTAGCTCGACATAGGTCGGCCGGCCGTGATTGCATTGGCCGGAGTTCGGCGTTTCCTCCATCTCGCGCAGCAGTGCATTCATTTCCTCGGGCCGGAGCCTGCGGCCGGCGCGTACCGAGCCGTGGCAAGCCATGGTGGCGGCGACGTGCATCAGGCGACGTTCAAGAGGAAGCGCCTCGTCCCATTCGGCCATGTGCTCGGCGAGATCGCGCAACAGCCCGCCGGCATTGGTCTTGCCGAGCAGCGACGGCGTCTCGCGCACTGCGACCGCGCCGGGGCCGAAGGATTCGATCGCGAGGCCGAACGATGCCAGCTCGTCGCTGCGCGTGAGCAGGCGCTCCACAATGGCCTCGTCCATCTCGACGATCTCCGGGATCAGCAGGATCTGCCGCTGCACGCCGTTTGCGGCGAGCGAGGCTTTCAGGCGCTCATAGACGATGCGCTCATGGGCGGCATGCTGGTCGACGATGATCAACCCGTCGCGGGTCTGCGAGACGATGTAGGTCTCGTGGAGCTGGGTGCGCGCCGCACCGAGCGGCCGGTCGACGAGATCGCTGACGGGCTGCGCGTCGATCCGCACGTCGGCACTGGGCGCACCGACGTCGAACGCGGCCTGGCTGCGTTCCGCGAACGCGGGCGCCGCGGCACCGCCGAACGACGGCAACGGCCCGCTCGGCGCGGACGGCGATGCCCGCCAGTCCCAGCTCGCGGGGCGCGGCGCGAAAGCAGGCCGGAACGAGGACAGCGCGCTGTCGCCGCTGTTGGCCGCCGTGCGCCGGCCCTCGCGCGCGAGCCCTTCCTTCAATCCGTGCACGATCAGCGCGCGCACCAGACCCGCATTGCGGAAGCGCACCTCGGTCTTGGCGGGATGGACGTTGGCATCGACCTCACGCGGGTCGAGCGTGACGAACAGCGCCACCACGGGATGGCGGTCGCGCGGCAAATAGTCGGAATAGGCCGCGCGCACCGCCCCTAAGATCAGCTTGTCGCGCACCGGCCGGCCGTTGACGAAGAGATATTGCCCGAGCGCATTGGCCTTGGTCAGCGCGGGTGCCGCGGCATAGCCGGCGACCGCGACGCCCTCGCGCTCCGCATGCACTTCGATGGCGTGGCTGCGAAACTCCGTCCCCAAGATATCGCCGAGCCGCGTCAGGCGTCCGGCGGTGCCGGGCAGCGCTGCGGCCCAGGTCACCGGCGCGCGCTCCTCGCCTGCCAGCGTGAAGGCGACGTCGGGCCGCGCCATCGCCAGCCGCCGCACCACTTCGCGGATGGCCTCGGCCTCGGTGCGGTCGGTCTTGAGAAATTTCAGCCGCGCCGGCGTCGCGTAGAAGAGGTCGTTGACCTCGACGCGCGTGCCATGCGCCAGCGCCGCCGGCATGATCTCGGACTTCTCGCCGCCCTCGACGGTCAGCGCCCAGGCATGCGGCTCGCTTGCGTGCCGCGTCGTGATCGACAGACGCGCGACGGACCCGATCGAGGGCAGCGCCTCGCCGCGGAACCCGAGCGTGCGGATCTGGAGCAGGTCTTCGTCGTCGAGCTTGGAGGTGGCGTGGCGCTCCACCGCCAGCGCCAGGTCGCTGGCGGTCATGCCGCCGCCGTCGTCGGTGATGCTGATCCGGCGCCGGCCGCCGCCGTCGGTGAAGACGTCGATCCGGCTCGCGCCGGCATCGATGGCGTTCTCGACCAGTTCCTTGACCACGCTCGCGGGACGTTCGACCACCTCGCCGGCGGCGATGCGGTTGACGACCTGCTCTGGCAGTTGGCGGACGGGCATGGCTTCGATTCAGATTCGGGACGCTATTCTATGCCGTGTTGCGTCAAAAGCATGGGTTGAGCAACAGGCGCGTGGCGCGCTGGGGAAAAGGGGTGACTATCACCTTGAAGACATTGGACGATCGCGCAAGCCGCGGGTGCGGCAATAGTCCGCCCCGCCGCGCTTCGGCCGGATTGTGAGGCATCCGGCAGCGGTGTAGCATCGTGAAAAAACGGCAACAGGACGGGAGGACGCCATGTGCCATTTGTTCGCGCACCAGCCCCAACGCGACTACGAATCCCAGACCCGCTCGCTGCGGATCGATGGGCATTGCACCTCGATTCGGCTGGAAATGGCGTTCTGGGACACGCTGGACGAGATCGCCGCAAAGGAGAACATGAGCGTCGGAAAATTTCTGACGACGCTCTACAACGAGGTGTTGAACCATCACGGCGAGGTCAATAACTTCGCCTCGCTGCTGCGCTGCTCCTGCCTGATCTATCGCTCCCGGAACGTCGCGCCGGTACAGGATTTCAAGGCAACCGTTGCGCCGATCCTCGATGCGGCTGAATAGTACGAACTTTCGTCAGACTGGGGCACTTCCCAAATCCGAATGTGGCTCTGTGCGTTTGGACAGAGGCACCACGTCGTGGTGGGCCGGAGACGGCGCGAACCTGATTCCTCAATGTCGTCCCGGCGAAGGCCGGGACACCTCCGCGCGAGCGCTTGCGCTCGTCGCGATTACCCCCAGGGAGGAGTTTGGCGACGGACTGCTCGTTCGGCCGGATTTGCTCACGCGGAGTTTTTCGCATTTTGCCGGAAGCGGGAGTCGCAGCGCCTCAATGCGACGCTGCCATTCGCCATGTGGACGAAAACTACGCGAGAGCGACGTTAAGACCGGACCGGTCCTTATCCGCTCCGCCGGAGCCGCGCTGCAATTGCTTGCGACAGGCGGCAAACTGACGTGCCAACGTCAGTGCGTGCCCGCTGATGGCAGACAAAAAGGATCCGGCGCCCACACGATCTCGTTCGGCTCGCTTATGATCCGCAGCTCTCGGTATGCATGTTATTCAGGGGAATGTCTCTCGGCAGGGCCATTATCTCAGCCACAGCTTCAGGGGAACCGCCTGACGATCAGGACATTTCATGGTGCCTGTATAGGAGTCTGACAGCCGTCCACTGTAGATGCATTCGACGCCGGCAACTGAGACTGTCGCGTTCAACTGGGATGATGAGGCCGATACCTGAAAACGCATTTCACCGGTCTTCTCCTCCGGACCATCCTGAGTGCACACTCCGATGTGCTTCATCGTTAATGGCCCAGAGTATTCCTTCATATGGCCGGAACCCGTTTCCGTCACGGTGGCGGTCAACTCCCACTCGCCCAGATAGCCAGAATATCCGACGACCTCAAGCGATTCAGCGCTGGCCGGGCTCGCAAAGCTGCCCAGAACGATCGGCAGAAAAACTGCTCTCACGGTGTGCTCCCACGCCTCTCGTCGGCTTTTTAGCGCTTCGTCAAGAACGCACGCGCCTCTGCAAACTCGGTGCGAGTGTTATCGGCGGCATCGGCGATCGCGACAACCTGACCGTAGTATTCCCGAGCCTTGGCGGACTCACCGGAGTTTTCCGCGGCCTTGGCCGCACCCATAAAGGCACCCAGCCGGCTTGGCTCCTTCCGCAGCGTTGCCTCAAAGGCGGCAAGTGCTTCATTAGCATTGCCGCTCTCGAGCAGCATAACTCCATAGAGTTCACGCGCCGGCCTGAGCACGCCCGGCGTCACCGGATGCTTCTCGGTCTTGTCCTCGGCATCGGCAGCGGCACTCATCGCCTTCAGCGCATCGTCGCGGTTGCCTTCGGCGTAGAGCAGCCAGGCGGCGGCGACCTGCCGCTGAATATCGACTTGTTGCGACCAATATGCGTCCTTGGCATCTCGCAACTTGTCGCGCAGCTCGGTGAGTCTTGCGATGTCAGTTTTGGCGGATTCAGGATTACCCAAGCGGGCTGCGCCTAGCGCCCGCGCGAAATGAGTAATCGCCTGCACGTGAGCCAGCGGACTGGGGCGGACTTGAAGCGTCGCCGCAGCCTTCCAATCGCCGCGCTCAACTGCGTAGCGCGCCGGGGAAGCGGCCAGCGCGTATGGCCCGGCGATGAAAGTCTCAGTGAAGTCGGTGACCGCGTTCATCTGGTCGACAATGGCTGCGGCTTTCTCATCCTGTCCGAGTTGTAGATAGGCGTAGACCAGGTAATCCATGGCGTGCAGTTGATCGTGGCCCTCTTTGTCCGCTTTCGCGACACGCGATGATTCAACGTTGGAAGCAATCGACTCTTTCCACTGGCCGACGCGCGTAAAGATGTGTGATGGCATGTGCTGGGCATGTGCCGACGCTGGCGCGACCTTGGCGTAGCGTCGGGCGGCATCAAGGCCTCTCTCGGCGATCGGCGGATAGTCGTAAAGGTGAATCAAGTAGTGCGCCACACCAGGATGTTGTGGCAGGCGTATTGCGATCGGCTCCAGGATTGCCGCGCCCTTGAGCTGGTTGGCGTAGGTTTTGTCGGCCGGTGAAGCCGAGGTGTTTAGGGCGAGCGCATAGTAGATCTGCGCTTCGTCATCATTGGGGTAGCGCTGTGCTAGTTGCTCCATGGCCTTGGCGTAAGCTTGCATGCGCGTACGGTGATCGACCTTGTCGTAGTCGGCGTACATAACGTCCAGCGCATCGAGGTAGTCGCGTTCGCGCTGGGTCTTGGCACCAACACTCTTTCCCTTGGCGATTATGGCCGCGCCCTCGGCGAGGTTCTTCGCAGGCGTCGGCACATGAGGATTCAACAAAAGGCTGAGCCCGATGCCCCAATAGGCGATGCCGCATTCGGGGTCGACCTTCAGTGCATCTTCGAAAACCTTTTGCGACGCGCGGTACCAGAACGAGTGCTGGTACAGCATCCCGCGGTCGAAAAGTTTCTGCGCTTCCGGTTTGCACGACGTTTCGAAATTTACGGTACCAAGTTTCTCGTCCGATTGTCCCAATGCGGGTTGCGCGAGCGAAAGGCCTGCTGTCGCTAAAGCGACTACGACGAATGATCTGTTTTTCATGACCAGCTCCATGGCGACATTCGAACTCCAACAGAGCGAGCTGAGAGATTATGCCGATTTCATGAGGCCAGCCACGATTTTTGCTTCGCACTCTCCAGGTCTGCTTGGACTCCAACGTATGTCAGCGATAATTACGCTTGTCGTGACTTGCCTCCGCCGCGCCGCGTCCGAAGGTGGGCCCATAGCCGACCCGACGGCGCTTTCTCGCTGAGGTCAGATTCTGGACCCAGACGCGGACATGCGGGCAGAAGGATTGCCGCAGATATCACTAATCGGCCGCGGACGGGGCCGACCCGGTATTGGCGTCCGGTGGGCGTCCAAATCTGTCGATCCCCCTTGGCGACCGCAATCCGAGGCGTAAACTGCCCCGCCCGTACCCCGGAGGTGTGCTTTGGGTCGCGAGCGCTTGGAACGACGGCTTTCCGCCATTCTAGCGGCTGATGTCGCCGGCTACAGCCGGCTCATGGGCGTCGACGAGGAGGCCACACACGTCCAGCTCAAGGACCATCTTCGCACGCTCGTCGAACCCAAAATCGCCGAACACCGCGGGCGGGTTGTTAAGAACACTGGCGACGGCATGCTGGTGGAGTTCAGCAGTGTCGTGGATGCGTTGCGTTGCGCTCTCGAAGTTCAACGAGGCATGGCTGCGCGCAATGCCGGCGTGCCTCAGGATAAACGAATTGAGCTTCGCGTGGGCATCAATGTGGGCGACATTATTATTGAAGAAAATGACATCTATGGCGATGGCGTAAACATCGCGGCACGGCTGGAGACGCTCGCGCTCCCGGGTGGGATCTGTGTGTCGGCTCGAGTGCAGGAGGATGCGCGGAGCAAATTGGACCTGGCATTCGAGGATACAGGCGAGCATCAACTGAAGAATATCGCTTGGCCAGTGCGTGTGTACCGCGTTCGGTTGGAAGGCGTGGAAGCCAGGCCACCGCCTGCACTGGCGCTCCCCGACAAGCCATCAATTGCCGTTCTGCCATTCCAGAACCTGAGCGGGGATCCGAGCCAGGAGTACTTCGCAGACGGAATTGCCGAGGAGATCACAACCGCCCTGGCTCGCCTGCGCGGCTTCTTCGTCATCGCTCGGGGTTCGGCCTTCACGTACAAGGGCAAGGCGGTCGGCCTGAAGCAGATCGGTCGCGAGCTTGGCGTGCGCTACGTCCTTGAAGGCAGCGTCCGAAAGGCCGGCGAGCGCGTGCGGATCGGTGTCCAGCTGGCCGACGCCGGAACCGGACGCGAAATCTGGGTGGAGCGCTACGAGCGAGCACTGGCCGACCTCTTTGCTCTCCAGGATGAGGTCACGGCAAGTATCGTCACCGCGGTCGAGCCGCAGCTCTACGCCGCCGAGGGCGCGCGCGTACAACAGACGCCGCCAGGTCAGCTCGATGCGTGGGACCACGTCATCCGCGCTCTCCCGTTCATGTGGCGACGGACTCGGAGCGACAATGCGGCGGCGCTCGACCTCTTGTGGGCCGCACTGCGGCTCGACCCATCCTATGCCCGCGCGCTCGGGCTCCACGCCTGGCTCAGCCTCTGGAACGCGCACGCTTTCGGGAGCGCGGGCGGGCTCGCTGCCGTACTGGCATCGGCCACCGAACGGGCGCGCGCTGCGGTGGCGATCGACCGCGACGACCCGTGGGCGCGGCTCGCGCTTGGGCTATCTCACATGCTCCGGCGCGAGCACGAGGACGCCGTCGAGGAGTTGCGCGCGGCGCTCGACTTGAATCCGAACTTCGCGCTGGGCCACGCTTTTCTCGGGTTAGCCCTGGCTTACGGCGGCGAGGGCGCTCAGGCTGTCGGCTACCTCGAAACAGCGATGCGTCTCAGCCCGCGTGATCCGTTCTTCTCATTCTTCGCCGGCCACCGTGCATTCGCGCATTTTGTGGCGGGGGACTACTCGGCAGGCCTCGATTGGGGACGCCGGGCGGTACGCCAGAGCCCTGACATCTCAGGCCACTGGCGCGCGCTCGCACTCTCGGCCGCGATGCTGGGCTATCTGGAGGAGGCCCAAGAGGCCGTGGCGAAGGCGCGGGAGCTCAACCCCGACTACTCAGTCGCCTGGGTGGAGCGCGCGTCCCCGTTAGTTCACGCCGCCGACCGAGCCCGCTACTGCGACATTCTCCGACCGGTAGGACTGCCGGAACAATGATCATTAAGCCCTGAGGTGAGTCGCAGCCCCAAACTCGCCGAGGTCTGAGATGGGTCAAGGGCCGAAGCTGGGTCAGCGATCAAGTTCGTCGCGTATGGGCCAAAGGCGGACGCACCTTGGCAAGATCGATCTGGTAAGGAATATGAGGCAGAGCGTGGCGAATCGAGCGCAAAGGAGTCATTCGCTTCAACGCGACCGCCGCGCTCACGCGCTGTCTCCGGCTTCAGACGAGCTACAGACTGCCGACGATGAGCGCCCGCTTGCACAGCGGCGCACTCAAGGCGCTGGCATCACTTTGGCGGCTGCGAAGTCGAGCCAACGGACTTGCGCGGG
The DNA here is from genome assembly GCF_008123965.1 of Bradyrhizobium hipponense. Classification (GTDB taxonomy): domain Bacteria; phylum Pseudomonadota; class Alphaproteobacteria; order Rhizobiales; family Xanthobacteraceae; genus Bradyrhizobium; species Bradyrhizobium hipponense. The sequence goes on from NZ_VSTH01000189.1 coordinate 13,312, forward strand.
TCGTCCTCTGGGTTGATGTAGTCGGTACCGGCGGGTCCGATCCCCTGGGTCTGAACGATCGCCCCTTCACTTGTCGTCCAGGCGTAATGTGCGTGATTGGCTGGCTCGACGTAGAATGTTCCGGCCTTCAGCAATCTACCCTGCTGCATATCCAGCTTGTCGCCCTCGCCGTAGTAGTAACTGCCACTTATAACGGTGCTGTATCCGGTATAGGGATGGGTATGCGCTGGAAGTCGGTAGTTCGGCGGAAACTCGACGCGTAACACGAAGATCTCGCCCGCTTTTCGCGGGTCGCCCAGCAGAACCGAAAATTTTGCACCTTTCGGCTGGGATGGCGAGTCCGTCCATGGCATCGCATCAGGCTCGATGATGTTCGACCTCGTCGCGTGCTGTGCGAACACCGAACCAGCCAGTATTATCAACGTTGCTGAGAGGAAAAGGGTTTTCATCGTACCCTCCACGCCGTCTTGGATAAGAGATGTAAAAATGGCTCGGCCAAAGGCCAACATGAACTGATGTGTCCGAGGCCGACGTTTCGACGCTACGCCCCTGCCTGTAAGACGGTCAAGAAAGGTAACGAGAGTTTCGTTTTCTGGCGAATGTCCGCTCAGGGTCAGAGCCGGAAGAACTCAGATTGAGCATATCGAGTCCGCTGATGTGTCCTAGGGTTGAGCTGCTTATCCGGTATCAGGAGCTCGCGCCGCAATGAAGTTGAGAACCAAGGTTTGGACGGCCGCCCTCGCCGCCGCAATGGTCTCGATCGTCCTCGCCCTGGGCGGTGTGGGAGTTGTCGTAAGCCGGACAAAGGTTAGCCCCGAGGCAATTGAGTTATCGGTGATCCACGCAGATGATGCTGTCGAACGCGCGTGGAAGTTGCCGGCTGCCGCATCATTTAGGCATGAGGTTTCTTGGCAGTCCAACGCATCTCTTTGCGGCCCGTCCAGTCTAGCCAACGTATTTCGTTCGTTCGGCGAGGATGCCACAAGCGAAAGGTCCGTTTTGGCCGGAACGGGCCTTTGCTGGACTGGCTTCTGCATAATGGGCCTGACGTTAGATGAGCTTGCTGGTCTCGCGCGCGCTAAGACACGTCACAGCGTGACCGTACTTCGGGACATGAGTGCAGAAGAATTCCGAGAACATCTGAAGCGCTCCAATGATCCAGCCCACCGTTACACCATTAATTTCGATCGCAAGATGATCTTTGGAGCGGGCGGTGGCCATCACTCTCCGATAGGCGGATATCTCGAAAACGAGGATCTGGTTTTTGTGCTGGACGTCAATCGCGATTACCGTCCCTGGCTTATTGAGCGCACGCGCTTGTTCGATGCAATGAATACGTGGGATGGGGACAAGAAGCGTGGCATGTTGCTGATCGAGTAACATGCCCACTCGATCTGGAAGACGCAGTGACGTGTGACGCCCGGTCTCGAAGAGTCGGAATTGATCATTCGCGGCGGACGCGGCCGAGGTGCCCACTTGATGCAAGCGGCTCGGATCGGGCCCAACTGGCCGATGTGGCCAAGCAGGCCAAGGCTGTTCTCAAGACCGAGACGCTCGAGGCCGTTGCCGATCGCGGCTACTTCAGCAGCCTGGAGATCCTCGCCTGCCACGAGGCCGGCATCACGGTAACTCTGCCCAAGCCGCAGACGTCGGGTGCCAAGTCAGATGGCCGCTTCGGCAAGCAGGACTTTGTTTGCGGCGCGGCAATCAGGAT